>JAKFUF010000085.1 GCA_021732845.1 Planctomycetaceae bacterium
GGTCTGGAGCGCCTGCGATCGGAAAAACTTCCAGTGTTGACTGAACTGAAGAGAATATTGAGGATCCATGCCCGCGGCCTCCGTGCCTTTAGGGTTGTGTGAGAACTTCCCCAATGTGCGCGAGAGGACGCGTTTTGCCTATGTCATTTCCCCCTGAGTACTTCCTTTCGATTAAGTGCCATTCGACTTCAGTCCACAACCAAGTTGCCGGCTCGTCATGGCCGTGTCGGCTCAAGCCGACACTACGGAAGCAGCCTGTCTCGCGCCCCCTCTCTGTGGTGGCCAGTTCGAACATCGGCTGCGCCTGCCCGCCGGTGGATCGGGAATCGGGCGGTTCCAGGGAAGCGCCGCCTGTCTGCGGGCGATGGAGCAACCTTCGATCAGCGGTCTTGCCCCCTGTCAGCCCCCGTGGCTTGGACTTGCGTCCACAACCAGATTTTTTCGGCAGTTGATGGCCGCGTCGGCTCAAGGCGGGTCAAACCGATGCCACGATAGCAACCTGTCGTCGGAGTCGTCCTCACACGAAAAGTCGAACCACGAGTCACACGCTCCTCGACGAAGCTTGATGGTTCCCAAGTTGATTCAGTCGTGCGTTTCTTTCGTGCCGGGGTAAAACGGGGAGACTCAATCAAGCCCGGATCGGTTCACCGCTGCGCCAGGTCGCGCCTTCGCGGTGGACCCGCCGATAGAGCGTGTCGCGCTCCACCGGGACGCGGCCGGCTTCGGTAATCAGATGATGCAACTGCGGGACCGTCATCCCCTCTGGGGTTTTGGCGCCGGCATCATGGTAGATCAGCTCATGGATGACGGTGCCGTCGAGATCGTCGGCCCCAAACCCGAGGGCCACCTGCGCGGTCTTCTCACCCAGCATGATCCAGTAGGCTTTGATGTGATCGAAGTTGTCGAGCATGATCCGCGACAGGGCGATCACCGACAGGTCGGTCAGGCCGCTGGGCTTTTGTATGTGGTCGAGACCGGTGTTTTCCGGATGGAAGGCCAGCGGAATGAAGGTTTGAAAGCCATGCGTTTCGTCCTGCAGTTCCCGCAACCGGCAGAGGTGGTCGACTCTGTGCCACGGCTCTTCGATGTGGCCGTACAGCATCGTGGCGTTGGTCCGCAGGCCAAGCTTGTGGGCCTCGCGGTGGATGTCGAGCCAGCCGGTGCCGTCGGCCTTATGTTCGCAGATCTTGTCGCGAATGTCGGGATGGAAGATCTCGGCCCCGCCGCCGGGCATGCTGCCCAGGCCGGCTTCAATGAGTTGCTCCAGCACCCATTTGGTGGGCTTCTTCGTGAGGTAGCTGAACCAGTTGATCTCGACTGCCGTCCAAGCCTTGATGTGCAGTTCCGGGTACGCCTCGTGGATCACGCGGACGATGTTCACGTACCAGTCGAACGGCTTTTGATGATGCAGCCCGCCGACGACATGGATTTCCGTGGCTCCTGCTGCCTTCGCCTCACCCACGCGGGCGCGAATCTGGTCGTCGGTAAACGTGTAGCCCCGCTCGGCCTTGAGGTCGGACCGAAAAGCGCAGAAGACGCAGCGGTAGACGCAGACGTTCGTCGGGTTCAGGTGGATGTTCGTGTTGTAGAACGCCAGATTGCCGTTCTTCCGCTCGCGGACAATGTTCGCCAGCCGCCCGAGAACCAGCGGATCGGCCTGCTCGGCCAGGAACACACCGTCGTCGTAACTGACACGCTGCCCCGCTTCGACCTGGGCGGAAATGTCGGCGAGACGGGACTGGGTGGAAAGCATGATTTTGTCTTGGATTGAAGCTGTGTGCTTGATGGAGCTGCTGCGACAGTTGTGTTTAAATGATTTCAAATTTCAGATTTAAAATTTCACAGTAAAAGGCTTTCATCAGGCCTGCTCGATTCAAAACGAGGTGATTTGTTCCACAGCGAGCATTACCTGGGACAACGAATCAATCTGTTGGTCATGTCGACTGGTTCGGCAAAACGATGCGATGATCCCAGGTCAGAAATTAACCACGAATCTTACGAATCCCACGAATCATCAACCGGTGTGGTATCGCGGATGATGGAATCCATTTCGTTGTCATTCGTGAAGATTCGTCTGATTCGTGGTTCCCTTTCTCGTTATCCAAGATCGGCTTTCGTACACAGTTCGAAGTCAGGCCACAGACTGTGAATTTTGAGATTTGAAATTCTTTTGGCGTTTCTCTCTGACTACCCTGCGACCCGGGGCACAAAGCTGTCCACCACGCCCACGACCAGCAGCCCGAGGCTGATGATCGCGTTGACATGGAAGAATGCCAGGTTGACCCGTGACAGGTCATCGGGCCGGACCAGTCGATGTTCGTAGATCAGGAGGGCGGCGACAACCGCAATGCCGGTCAGAAACACCCATCCGAGGTGCGCCTGCTGCCACAGCCCCAGGAGGCACAGCACCATCAACGCGTGGCTGCAGGCCGCCCACCGCAGCGACAGAGGAATGCCGAAGCGGGCGGGAATGCTGTGCAGCCCCCGGTCGCGGTCGAACTCAAAATCCTGGCAGGCATAGAGGATGTCGAATCCGCCGACCCAGAAGAACACCGCCGCTCCCAACAGCACCGGTGGCCAGGCAACCTCGCCGCGAAGGGCGATCCACGCTGCAACCGGCGAGAACATCAGCGCCGCCGCCAGCCAGTAGTGGCACAGCGCGGTAAACCGCTTGGCGTACGAGTAGCCACACAGGAAGAGCAGCACCGGCACCGACAACAAGATCGGCAGGCGATTGGGGAGAAAGATCAGCGTCGAAGCGATGAACCCTGCGGCACAAACGAGGCAGAAGGTCACCACCGCTGGGACGGACAGCAAGCCCGCCGGAATATGGCGCTTTGCCGTCCGGGGGTTGTCGGCGTCAATCCGGCGGTCCACCAACCGGTTGAACGCCATCGCCAAAGACCGGGCAAACACCATGCACAGGACGATGCCCACCAGCTCGATCCAGCGGAATGGCCGCCCTTCCTGGGCGTTGAGCCGCCACGCCAGAAACGCCGCCAGCAAGGCAAACGGCAGCGCAAACAGCGTGTGGCTGAAGCGGATCATCTCCAATATGTGGCGTATCGCGGGCATTGGTCGAATTTAGCGAGGCGGGTTGTTCACAGCAAGAACCGCAATGGCCGTACAGGGTTAACCGAGCCTTCCACAGACAACTGCAGCCGCTTGGTGGACGACAACTATCGACACACTCTCGCACTCTCGCAGGCAGTTGCCTTGCCTTCGCCCACAGACACGGTGAGAATCGCCGACAGTTCTGGTTCCGTTCAAAATCCTTCAGGGAGGAGGCTGAACATGTCTTACCGCCGAATGCTATTTCCCGCAGTGGTGATTGTGGTTGTCGCTGCCATCACCATCCCTGTGGTCACTCTCCAGCGCCAATGGGCTGCAGCATCGGCACTCAAGGCGCGAGGCAACTTTGTCTTCATGCAACCGCCGCCATTCGTGACCCTTTCGGAGCAGGAATGGTACGCCGATCTGTTCGGAATGGCAGACCAAGTCACTGCACTGGCGACACTTTCTGCGGAGGATGCCCGGCATTGTTGTCGCCTGCGTGGCTTGTCGTCGCTGTCCTTCGAGCGCTGTGACGATGCGGCATGGCCGGAACTGCCCCTGGACTTGGTGACTTTGCGGGCGGGTCTCAAGAAGGGTGAGATCAATCCCGCGGCATTGAAACAAATCGCCAGAATGCATCGGCTGGAAGGCCTCTTTTTATCCGCCCCCTGGCTGGCATCGCAGGAACGCCATGTGACGGCCGCACTGCCTGGGGCGCTGACCAGGCTGCAGCACCTCCGACGGCTGGGGTTTCAAAACGTCCATGTGCCAACCGACGTGTTGCAAACTCTACTTGGACAATTTCCCCATCTTGAACATCTGCAATTGTCCGGTGCGCAACTGACCGACGCGGACGTGGAACTTGTCAGCCGGCACACTGGTATTCGGTCTTTGGACCTGTCGCGCTCCCGAAAGACACCCCCGCTGACCGCCGCCAGCCTGGAGCACCTCGTCGCCATGAAATCGCTGCGTGAATTGACGGTCGACAAGCCAAGCCTAGATCCAACGGTTCCCAAACCAGTATTCTCTGCCGAAAACTTGGCCTCCCTGAGCAAACGCCGGCCCGACATTCAGGTGGCCGTTTTCGATCCGCTGGATGTTCCCTTTCGGTCGGGGTCATTTCCTCCACCCGAGGACGAGTAGAGGATAGGTCATCGGGCAGTGCATGCACGCCCGCTGCCGTTGATCGCCTGCCTCCCGATGTCTCAGTTGAACTGGTTCATCGGTTCACCCGGCTCATGAATCACCAGCGCCTGGTCCGGCGTCAGATCCTTGATCACCTGCCGCTTTCCGTCGGGCCAGCGGATTTCGGCTTCATACGGGCCGGCGTTTTCGCCCATGCCGAAAATGAGCACCGGTTCATGGGCGGCGGCGTAGCTTGTGCCACCGGCCAGTTCCCGCATCCAGGTGCCTGAGGTCGAGCGGAGGGTGACGCGGGTGCCAATCCCGTGGCGGTTGCTGGTGTGGCCGATGAACGAGAGTTTGAGCCACCGTCCGCGCGGGGAATCGTTGCGAAGGATGGCGACGGGAGAATTCTGCGGGATCAGCACGGCATCCAAATCGCCGTCGCCGTCGTAGTCACTCGTGGCCAAACCCCGCCCCACCAGTTTCCGCTGAAAGAAGGGACCGGCGGTTGAGCCACACTCATCCCACGTTGCTCCGTTGTAGGCGAAGAGCTGTGTCTGCATCTGAAATTCGACCCCCTCTTCGCGACGGTCGTCGATATGGCCGTTGGCGACCAGCAACTCCTGAAAACCGTCGAGATCAAAATCCTCCATCACCACCCCAAAGCCCAGCTTGTCCATGGTGGGGGTGGACAGCCGCGCCTGGGCGGTCACGTCATGAAAACCCTTGGGACCCAGGTTCTGATACAGCGTGTTCCATTCCTTGGAGAAGTGGGTCAGGTACAGGTCGAGGAAGCCGTTGCGGTCGTAATCGCCCAGAGCCACGCCCATGCTCGCCTGGGGGCTGCCGTTGATGTTGACCGCACAGCCCAGCAGCTTCGCCTGTTCCAGAAAATTGCCATCGCGCTGGTTGATGAACAAAAAGTTGTCAGTCGTGTCGTTGGCGACGTAGATGTCGGGCCAGTCGTCGTTGTCGAAGTCGGCAATCACCACGCCCAGGGCACGGTTTCCCGGCCCGAACAGCCCGCGTTCCTGGGCACAGGCCACAAATGTGCCGTCACCCTGGTTCACATAGAACTCATCCGGACAGGGTTCGACCTCCTTCGGGTGGCAGGTGCCGATCTTTCCCGACTTGTGATGGCAGATCTTGGGGTGCAGCGGGTCGTACAGGCAGTAGCGGCAGACATATAAATCGAGATCGCCATCGCGGTCGATGTCGCCCCAAGCCGCCGTCGAACTCCAGCGGGATTCTGCGGCAATGGTGGCCGTTTCCACCGGTTCGAAGGTGCCATCACCCCGGTTGTGAAACAGAACGTTGTGCCCGACATTGCAGATCAACAAGTCGTCGAAGCCATCATTGTCAAAGTCCGCGGTCGAAACACCGTTCGTGCAGGACCGCTCGTCGATTCCGGCGGACTGTGCCACTTCCACAAAGCCCGCCTCCCCCATGTTGCGGTACAGGCAGTCGGCCGGTTGGCTGGGGGATGGCGGCAACGAAGGATCGCCGCCCTGGCCCAGATACAGATCGCACAGACCGTCGCGGTCGTAGTCCAGCCACCCCCCACCGCCCATGGTGGATTCCACCATCAGCGACTTTCCGGTGGAGCCCGTCTGGCAGATGAAATCGATGCCCGAGGCGGACGCGACTTCGCTGAACAATGTTCGGTGTTCCATTTGCGGACGAACACTTTTGATGTCCAGGTCGTTGAAGATGTTGGAAATACCGGTGTCCGGCCGATCGGCCTGAGCATTGCCGGAAACCCCGCGACTGGTGACCCTGGCAGCCGCGGTTGGCGGCAGGGTCGATTCCGAGTGGCAACCGACCTGCATTGCCAACAGCAGGAGCGGCGCTGCAAACCTTTCCAGACACGCGAGGGGGCGACGCTTCACCAGAGTTGCCTTGAACAATTTTCGGGGGATCTGGCGGTTCGAGCAACGAACCTGCCGAATCTTCACGATAGCAAATGCGTGTGCCCCGAACCTCAAACAATTCGGGAATTTGTCGGCCGCACACCCTCCAAAAACGATCGAGGTGACGTTCGTCCTGGTTGATACACACAACTGGGGGGCAACAATGGGCTTTCCGTTTGGTGATCGACGTGGCGGGAGGGCGAGGCTCCTGCCGAGCCGCGAGCAAGAAAACACACGGTCTTTACGGCGCATCTGACCCCGTTCGTGAGGGAAAGGCGGCGAGGAGCGGGCACGCACTGTTGACCGCGGCTCAGCAGGAGCTTCGCCCTCCCGCCACATCGACATAGAATCAAACCCTACCATTTGCCGCGTGGCCAATGCCCCTGTCGACTTGTGTGTAACAACGAGGGCGCGGCTCCCCCATTCCGTCTTACCCACGGCGACGCTCCGCTTGCCCTGGGCTGACATGTTGAAGCCTTTCAGGCAAATGACAGTCAATGATTTCTGCGATTTCCGACGCGATTCGTGAAACTCATCCTGATTGTCGCCAAGGTCCTCATGTGTCTCTGATGATATACTTTTCCCTGCATGTCCCTCCGCGCTTCAGACCCTGGAACCATCCCGTGACATCCCAATTTGAGCCACTCCGGCGTTGCCTGGCCCTGGCCGTGCTGTGTCTGCTGATTTTGGGAGGCTGCGGCCCCTCCTACAACGAGTTTGACACATCCGGCATCGTCTTCAAGGATCACCTGTCGACGAACGACACGCCCGGCGACAAGACCGCCGACCTGCAGTTCACGGACCAGTCGGGAAAGACGGTGCCGCTCAAGTCGCTGTTCGGCGACAAGCCCCTGGTCCTCGTCATCACCCGTGGCTACAACGGCTCGATCTGCCCCTATTGTGCCACGCAGACGGCGCGGCTGATCGCCAACTACAAGGAATTCACCAAGCGCGGGGCGGAAGTCGTCCTGGTCTATCCCATCGCCCAGCCGGCCGATGAACCGCGGCTGGCCGACTTCACCAAACGTGCCCTGAAACTCGATCCCGGTGCGGAGGCCGCCGGTGCCGTGCCGTTTCCCGTCCTGCTGGATGTGAACCTCGAGGCGGTGGACGCCCTGGGGATCCGCAAAGATTTGTCCAAACCGTCGACATACATCTTCGACAAAACCGGCAAGCTGCATTTTGCCTACGTCAGCAGTTCCCTCACCGACCGTCCCTCGGTCAAGGCGCTGCTGGAGCAACTGGACTTGTTGAAGCCGTGAGCAGCGAGGGGGCGGTGCTGAAGTCAGGCGACCCACAGAGAGGGGACATGAAAAAGAAACCCAGCTCCAGCAAATCACCGTTTCCCCCGGGACTGGCCCAACCGGCTTTGCGGGCCTTGGCCGGCGCGGGCTACGACCATTTGGAGCAACTGGCCAGCGTGCCTGAAGCGGACGTGCGCAGCCTGCACGGCATCGGTCCCAACGCGCTCGCCAAGTTGCGGGACGCGTTGACCTCGCAGGGCCTGTGTTTTGCTGGCAAGAAGGGCACCCAGAGCGACTTCGAGACGTATCTTCTGCAGTTCCCGATTGATGTCCAAGGCGTGCTGCAGAAGGTGCGCGAGTGCATCCGCAAGGCTGCTCCTGACGCCAATGAGGTCATCAGCTACCAGATGCCCGCCTTCCGGCAGCACGGGATTCTGGTCTACTTTGCCGCCTGGAAAGGACACATCGGCCTCTACCCGCCGATCTCTGGCGACAAGCAGCTTGAAAAGGCCATCGCCCGCTATGCCGGTTCCAAGGGAAACCTGCAGTTCCCGCTGGACGAGCCAATCCCCTACGACCTGATTGAACAGATCGTGAAGCTGCGGGTGAAACAGGACGCGGAGAAGGCGGCGAAAAAGAAACCAGCAGCCAAGGCCAAGTCGAAGTCATCAGGATGAGCCGCAAACATTTCCCAATCGCCCGCACGTACCGCTCTGCGGATTGATGGATCGCAGCTTTCCCCTGGTGCGGGATGACAGTTTCCCAGAACGCCCCATAAACCCGCTCATACTCGGACGGCTCTCTAAGCAATGCCGTGCCTTCACGCGCTTACGCACACCGGGCGGCGGCGGTAGACCGTACGCCGTCAGGTTAATCTCCCGCTTCCCTTGCGGTTCTGAGACTTAACCGCCAGCATCCAAATCCAGACTGCAAAGTGGCTTTTTCGACGATTGGCAGCACACCACGTGGACACTCCGCTCGACAAGTCCGAAGCCCGCATCCGCAAGATGTTTGGGGAGATCTCCGGGCGATACGATTTCCTGAATCACCTGCTCTCCGGCGGGACCGACTACTACTGGCGGTGGCGCACCGTGCGGGCCGCCGCACCGCGTGGCTCAGCCCCCATTCTCGACGTCTGCACCGGCACCGGCGACCTGGCGATGGCCTATTGGAACCGCGGCAAAGGCCAGGTCCCGGTCATCGGCACCGACTTCACCCAGGAAATGCTGGTCATCGCCGACAAGAAGACCGAGCGGCTTCGCAATCCTGCCAATGAGCAGCGACGCAACGAGCAGCAGCCATTTGTGTTCATGCAGGCCGACACCCAGGCCCTGCCGTTTGCCGACAATCTGTTCCAGATTGTGTCCGTCGCCTTCGGACTGCGCAACGTCACCGACACCTGCCGCGGATTGAAGGAGATGATCCGCGTCTGCCAGCCGGGCGGCCGGGTCGTGGTGCTGGAATTCTCCCTCCCCGGCAACGCCGTCATGCGGGGCTTGTACCTGTGGTACTTCCGCAACATCCTCCCCCGCATCGGCCAGTTGCTCGCCCGGAACCGCCAGGAGGCCTACAACTACCTGCCCAGCTCCGTGGCTGACTTTCCCTATGGCCAGAAACTGGCTGACCTGATGCGCGACTGCGGACTCAGATCCGTCAAATGGCATCCGCTGACGTTTGGCATTGCCACACTGTATATCGGGGAAAAATAGAGGGATGGTCGATCACGGCGTGTGCACCGGTTCAGCAGTTTTCACACAGCGAAACCCACAGTGATAGACGCCCGAGGTGGGTTCGCCTTTGCCGCGGGCCGAGCAGCGGTAGGCGGTGCAGTAGGTGTCGCTGCACAGGAATGAGCCACCGCGCTGGATGCGTTTGGGGATGCCGGGTTCGTCGGGGTCTTCGCTGGAGTCGGGTCCCTGCGGGTTCCGGTCGGGGCTGTGCAGATAGTAGTCGGGCCGGTAGTTGTCACTGCACCATTCCCAGACGTTGCCGGAGAGATCGACCAGGCCGTAGGCGTTGGGCGGGAACGTGCCCACGGGGGCCGTCGTGCGGAAGCCGTCGGCCTCGTCGTTGGTGAAGGGGAACTCGCCCTGCCAGATGTTGTTGAGCCACTTGCCGCCGGGGTTGCGTTCGTTGCCCCAGGGGAATGTCTGCCGGGGCTGGCCGCCGCGCGCGGCGAACTCCCACTCCGCTTCCGTGGGCAGCCGCTTGCCCGCCCACTGGCAGTAAGCCACAGCGTCGTTCCACGAGACATGGACGACGGGATGGTCCTGCTTTTTCTCGATGGACGATTCCGGTCCGTCGGGATGTTTCCAGTTCGCACCAGGGATGTACGCCCACCAGTTGTACGCACCTTTTGCGGCATCCAGGCCGTCGCGCGGCGGAGGCCGGAAGCAGATGGATCCGGGATGGTTGAGTTCCGGCTGAATCGTGGCGTTGGCCAGCGGCGAATCTGGTGGTACGACGATCTTGGGCGGCTTCTCCGCTTCGGTCACATACTGCGTGGCTTCCACGAACTTCTGAAACTGGGCATTGGTTACTTCCGTGCGGTCCATCCAAAATCCGTCAAGCGCGACGGCGTGTTCGGCCTGCTCATCGGGATTGCCTTCGGCGTTGCCCATGACGAACGCGCCGCCAGGAACCCACACCATCCCCTCCGGCGCAGGTCCGGGCGGTGGCTCAGCGACAGCGGCTGGCTCCTCGGCGGCGACGGGAGCGGGCTTGCTCACAGTCTGTGCGACGGGCGTTTCTTTGATAACGGGGTCAGTGCAGCCGGTCATGGCTAACAGCAGCGCTGAAAGAATCGGGCTGCCAATGATGGAAAGCCCTCTGGAAAGCCTATGAACAGAACTCATGACTCACTCATCCTCGTCATAAAACGCCAAAAACTCTGGCAGCTCCGCGGAATCAATCAGGTCCATGAGGATTACATGTCTTCATCATACTCCGCCAACGATTCCGGCTGTTTCGTGGCTTCGATTTCGGCGGACAGCTCCAGATCCTCTCGGAGCTTTATCCAGGCGGCGATTTCTGCGGCTGTGCACGCGGTTCCGTGAAGAGAGAGCTGTTCCAATTTCTCGATCACCGCCAGGTATTTCAGCCCGCGGCCGGTCACGCTGGTCGATTGCAGCGAGATCGCTGTCGCGGACGGACCGCCGGGACATTTTTCGGCTGTGGCCAAAAATCTGAGCCCCTCATCGGAAATACGGGTCTTGTCCAACCCCAATTCGCCGCACGCTGGCAAGTATCGCAGCCCGGCATCGTCAAGGGGCGTGCGGGACAGGTCCAGGTATCCAAGCGGCACGATGCCTTTCAACCCCGGCCCAGTCACCCGTGTGCCGGCCAGCCGGAGCAAGGTCAGGGCTTTGGCTCCAGCAAGGTGAGCCACGCCGGCATCGGTCAGCGGGATGTCGGCCAGCGACAGTTGATCCATCTTGGTGAGACTCAACAGCGCCGGCAGGCAACCGTCTGTCAGGCGGTTTTTTGACAGGTACAGACTCGCCAGCTCGGGAGAGCTCGAAAGCCGCGTGACCCCCGCATCCGTGATCGCCGTTTCCGTCAGGTCAACGACTGCCAGCAGCGGAAAGCGATGCAGTTCGGCCACCCCGGCATCAGTGAAGGGCGACCCATTGGCGTCCACATACGTCAATCTTGAGGAAGCTCCCATGGCTGCCAGTCCCGTGCCGGTCACCTGCGTGTGGCTCACATCCAACACGTCGAGTTCCGGCAAGTCCGAGAGGTGCTTCAACCCTTCATCGCTGATGCGGGTGTAGTCGAGTCCCAGGTTTCTCAACGCCCTCAGTTCGGCCAGATGCCGCAAAGCCGCATCGTCCACGTTTGTATGGCCAAGGTCCAAACCTTGGAGCGACCGCAGTTTCTTGATCCGCAGCAGCCACGCCTCATCGACCTTGCAGGAGATGAGGGACAATTCCGTCACCCGTGTGTCGAACAACCATGTCCACTCCACCAGGTCCGAAGTCATTTCCCAGTCGCTCAGCCATTCCGGCAGACAGGTGGTGACGGTCACTTCGCCACCCATCGCCTCTACCTCCCGCACCAGCCGCTGCGTCTGCACGTATGGCACCCAGACCGCGAGACTCAGCCCCGCCAGCACCAGCACGACGGCTGAACCAACGAGCCACAGCATGGAGGGAACACGAATTCGCGGGAGCTTCGACACGGGAGGGAATCGACGGTCGAACCAGGGAATCACATTTGCCAAAGCTAACTATAGCAGATGCGTGGCCGGACCTCGTGGCGTGGGCTTCAACCCGCATTCCCCAGCGTCCCTGACTGCAGCGTGGCTCAGATTGGATCCTGGACCGCATGTCGACTCAAGTCGACACCACGATGGAAGTGTCGACTGAAGTCCACCCGGCTAGGCGATCAACATCAACCGAGGTGGGTTGAAACCCACACTACGGAAGCCGGCCGCCGTTTCAGGAAGGCTGGCTGGTGGCACTGGCCTGTGCCGTGGGCACGGCCGGTGCCGGACCACGGAGGAAGTCGAAGACAGGGCCGGGAGCGAGGCCAATCGCGACGATGAGCACCGAGGAGATCACGGCGGCAGAGAAGGCACCGTAGCCGCCTTCCGGTTTCGGATGGGAAATCGGCTCATTCAGGAACATGATGAGCACGAGACGGAGGTAGTACACGATCGCCACGGCGGCGTTCAGCACGGCGATGATCGCCAGCGTGGTGAAGCCGGCATGCGTCATCAAGGTGAAACCATCGCCTCGGCCATGCACGCTGAGGGCGGTGTTGAACAGGGCGAACTTGCCCCAGAATCCGGCCAGCGGAGGGATGCCGGCCATGCTGAACAGAAAGATCGCCGCAGCCACGGCCATGACCGGCTGTGTCCGGATGAGTCCAGTCAACTCTTCCCGATGTTCGATCTGCTTGCCTTTCCGGGCGAGGTAGATCAGCACGGAGAACATGCCGACACTGGCGACGCTGTAGAACAAGAGATACAGCAGGCTGGCATGCACGCCACCCGGCAGGCTGCTTTGATTGTTGAGGCTCAGCTCAGGCCGAGTCTGGTCCCAGAAGCCGACGGCAATGCCGATCAGCATGTAGCCCGCGTGGGCGATACCGGAATAGGCCAGCATTCGCCGCACGTTGGTCTGCAGCAGGGCCAGGCAGTTCCCACCCGTCATGGTGATGATCGCGAGGATGAGGGCGGTCCGCTCACCGGCTTCCTCAAAGCCGGTCATGGTTTCATTCAGGACACGGATCAACGCGATCAGTCCGGCGGCCTTGGGCACGACCGACAACAGTCCGGCGTTGAACGCCGAAGTTCCCTGATAAACGTCGGGGGCATAGAAGTGGAACGGGACGGCGGCCAGCTTGAAGCCCAGGCCGGCAAAAATCAGAACGAGGGCCAGGATGCCAAACACCGAGCCCCCGCCGGTGGGGTAGCTCTCGGCGAGAACCAAGTGGGCGTATTTCAAATTGGTGGTGCCAGTCAGCCCATAGAGGAACGCGAACCCATACAGCAGGATCGCGGCGGACATCACGCTGAGCAGGAAATACTTCGTCGCCGCTTCCTGCGAGGCATAGTCGCGCCGGCCCAGGTACAACAGCACATAAGTCGGGACGCTGATCAGTTCCAGTGCCAACAGCAGCAGCACCAGGTCATTGGCCACGGACACCAGCATGGTCCCAGCCACGGCGATCAGCAGCAGGGCATAAAACTCGGCGGCGGAATCTGACTCGGCGGCGTAGTTCATGGAAGCCAGCACGAACAGCGCCGCCGCCACCAGAATGCACCACTGGAAGCCGGTCGCCAGCAGATCGTGCGTGACGGGCGAAGTGAGGGCTGGGGCCGGGCTGTAAGCCGGACGGCCGAACATGCACACCGCGGCAATGGCCAGACTTCCCAACGCGGCCCATGACCAGGTCTGGGCGGGCACCTTGAAGGTTCCGCCGATGAGCAGCACGCACGCCAGGCATGCCAGCGCCACCTGGGGAAGCAGGATCAGAAAAGTCTCGGCCACGATGGATCAATCTGAAGGTGGAATTTGCTCTTGGTCATCTTCTGTCTGACAGATCCGACAAGCCGAATCTGTGTCAGTAGAATTTCAAATTTCAGATTTCAAATTTCACAGTACGATTTTTTCTGCGTCGTCAGATGCAGTGGGATCCCCGACTTGCAGTGAGTTGCATCAGTTCGAAGCTGCTGTACAGACTGTGAAATTTGACATCTGAAATTTGAAATTGTTTGGTCACATCTCTGGGAACGTGCCTATCGCTCAGTCTGAGCGGCAGCGACCACGGGGGTCACCGCCTGGGCGGCTGCGGTGTTCTTGACGGTTCTATTGCGGCGTTCGGCCAGCGTCTGGGCAATCTGGCGGAGCGAGGGGTCGAAGCGGTCAATGAAGAACTGCGGGAACAGGCCGATGGCCACCATCATCACCACCAGCGGCGTCAGCGCGGCGATTTCGCGGAAGCCGAGGTCATGAATCGGATGGGCTTCGGGGGCATGCGGTCCCTGGGCATGGTGCCCGTGGGCGTCGATCACCGGTTCGCGGAGGCGGCCGAAGAAAGTGCGGGCCACCAGCGACAGCATGTACCACGCTCCGAGAATGATGCCGGTCAGCCCCAGTGCACCAAACAGGAAATTCTCGCGGAACATGCCCATCAATGAGGTGATTTCGCCGGGGAACCCATTCAGGCCTGGCAGGCCGATGCTGGAGAACGTGGTCACGACGAGGAAGAACGCCATGATCGGCAGCTTGCGGGTCAATCCGCCAAACGCCTCAATGTCGCGGGTGTGATACCGTTCGTACAGCATGCCGACGATGGTGAACAGCGCCCCGGTCGACAGGCCATGGTTGATCATCTGCAGCATGCCGCCGGTCATCCCCACGATGTTCAGTGAGAACAGACCCATCAGGCACAGCCCCATGTGGCTCACCGAGGAGTAAGCCACGAGCTTCTTGATGTCGTCCTGCGCCAGGGCAAGCAATGCCCCGTAAATGATCCCGATCGTCGACAGCCAGCCGATGATGTGGAAGTGACCCCAGCAGGCTTCGGGCACCAGCGGCAGCGCGAACCGCAGGAAGCCGTACGAGCCGATCTTAAGCAGCACGCCTGCCAGCAGCACGCTGCCCGCCGTGGGGGCTTCGACGTGGGCCAGCGGCAGCCACGTGTGGAATGGAAACAGCGGCACCTTGATGGCGAAGCCGGCGAACAGCGCCAGGAAAATCCATGGACTGACCCGGCCCCAGTAGGCTTGGTTGTCGGCAGTCTGCGCGATCACTGCCGGCAGCTTGGTGGTCAATTCGGGGATCGAGAACACCAGCTTCGGCTGGCCGGACATCCACGAATACGACAGAACAATGAACAGCAGGCCCAGGAACGTGAGGGCACTGCCGGCAAAGGTGTAGACGAAGAATTTCTGTGCGGCCCAGCGGCGGTCGTGACCGCCCCACAGGCCGATCAGGAAGAACAGCGGGATCAGCGTGAATTCGAAGAACAGGTAGAACAGAATCAGGTCTTGCGCCGAAAACACCCCCACCATTCCGGCCTGCAGCAACAGCAGTAGGGAATAGAAGGCCGCGGGGCGATCGGAGATGGCGTTCCAACTGACAAGGACGGCAGGGATCATCAGCAGGTTGGTGAGGCAGATGAGCCACAGGCTGATGCCGTCGACACCGACGTGAAACCGGATGTCTGGTCCGCCCTTGGCCCCGAGCCACGGCAGATTCGTTTCCATCTGGAGCAATGCGGCACCAGACTTGAACACTGGCCGAACCGGGGCTTTGACCTTCGCCGAAGATTCCGCGGTGGCCGCCGCGGCTTTCGCCTTGGCAGTCTCGGTTTTGTCGAACGGGTCGTAGTGCCACGCCATGATCACGGACAGCAGGAACGACAGCAGCACATTGACCAGGGCGATGGTGCGCACCTGGTTGCGCCCCAGCCCGGAAACGGAGGCTGCCAGGATCGACCCCAGGAAAGGGAGGGCGACCATGATCAGCAGTAGATGAGGAACCTGCGGCATTCCGTAAAACCTTGTTTTGCGTTGTCGGCACCTCGCCGGAGAAACGCGGGTAAGTCGCGCGAATTACGCCTGTCGCAAGAGCAGCGCCCACAATAGCACTGCCAGGGCCAGCATCATGGACAGGGCATAGAACTGCACCAGACCGTTCTGCATCGGACGGGCTGGCTTGCCCAGCAACAGGCCGGGCAGGCTGCCAATGCCGTTGACGAGCAGCGTATCAATCAGGATCCAGTCGAGGAAGCGGCTGACCTGCGCCAGCGCCTTCAGCGGCATGACCAACAGCGAAGAGAAGGTTTCATCCAGATACAACTTCTTCTGGCTGGCGGTGGTCAGCGGACCAAACAGCTTGCCAAACAGAGCCGGCAGGCTGGAGGGCTGGCCGTACATCACGAACCCCAGGCCGATCCCGGCCAGTGCCAGAATCGTACTGGTGATCGCCACGGTCCAATTCATCGGCTCATGCGCAGCGGCCCCCTGGATGGTGAGCCCCAGGTATTCGTTGAACAGCCCCGTGGGGTGCCCCAACAGCATCCCGACCATCACCGCTCCGCCAGCCAGAATCCACAATGGAATCGTCATGACAGGTGGTGACTCGTGGGCGTGATGACCGGCTTCGTGGGGGATCTTCTCTTCGCCCCAGAAGGTCAGGAAATACGCCCGCGACGTATAGAACGCCGTCAGGAAGGCGGTGAACACACCCGACCAGTAGAGGAACTTGAAGATCGTCCGCTGCTTGAGGCCGAAGACCGGATACTCGCGGCGTTCAATAGCGGTAAGGGAGAGCTTAGGAGCCTCGTGATTCTCCGCCGCCTTCGCGGTCTCCGTACCGGTCTTGTGTACCTCGGTTTTGTGCTCCGGCGGATGGCCGGCACCTTCCGCGTGATGTTCCACCTTCTCCGAGCCATAGGCCGCGGCATGCACCGCCGACAGGACGGTATCCTTGCTCCAGAAGCCCGACAGTGGGAACAACCCGGCCAGCGCCAGGGCACCGCACAGGAATGTCATGTGCGTCTGCGGCATCACGTGCCGCAGACCGCCGAATTTCCGCATGTCGATGATCCCGCCCATGGCGTGCATCACGCTGCCAGCGGCGAGGAACAACAGTGCCTTGAAGAACGCGTGGGTCACCAGGTGGAACATCCCGCCAGTGACGCCCAGAATCGACTGCGCCCCCAGGGCCAGCACCATGTATCCGAGCTGGCTGACGGTCGAGTAGGCCAGGACGCGCTTCAGATCGGTCTGCGTCAGGGCGATCAGTGCGGCCAGCAGTGCGGTGAGCCCGCCCACACAAGCCACCACCGTCTGGACATCCGGGACTTCCATGAACAGCAGGGTGCAGCGCGTGACCATGTAGACCCCGGCCGTCACCATCGTGGCGGCGTGAATCAGCGCGGAGACGGGCGTCGGCCCTTCCATCGCGTCCGGCAGCCACACCTGCAGCGGGAACTGGGCGCTTTTGCCCACCGCGCCGGTGAACAGGCCGAAGCAGATCATCGCCAGCACCGTCGGATCTTTGCCAGCAATGGCGCTCGGCACCAGGACCACGTCAAAATCGACCGACTTGAACGTCACCCAGATCAGGAAGATGCCCAGGGCAAAGCCGAAGTCACCGATGCGGTTGACGATGAACGCCTTCATCCCGGCGGCGGCCGCTTCCGGCTTCTCGTACCAGAAGCCGATCAGCAGATAACTGCACAGACCGACCGCCTCCCAGAACATGAACAACTGAACGAAGTTGGAGGCCAACACCAGGTTGATCATCGAAAACACAAACAGCGCCACGACGCTGAAGAACCGCCAGTAGCCACGCTCGCCATGCATGTAGCCGGAGGCGTAGATCACCACCAGCGTGCTGATGAAGGTCACCATGCTCAGCATCAGGGCCGTGAGCGAATCTGCCCGCAGCTTGATCTGAATCAGCACCGGCTGAATGGCATCGCCCACGCCGCCGCCCATCGCGCCGGGATCCGCAAACTGCGGGATGTCCATCCAGGTGTAAAGCAGCTCGGCTTTGGTGTGCCCCGGAGCCGAATTGAGGTTGAGCATCAGGGCCAGCGAGCAGACAAACGACAGTCCACAGGCGATGGCCACCGGCCAGTGGCTGCGCTCGTGCAGCACCTTCGCGCCCAGCACCGCCACGATCAGACAGGCCAAGAGCGGGAACAGCGGAATCAGGATCAACAAAGTTTCGAGACTCATCGATCCCCCTCCCGTCCCACGCCCACCGGCCGTGGTTCACCCATCGCGCCGCGCATCTTGCCTTCGCCCTCGGTGGTTTTGCCGTGACCCGGCAGCCGTCCCGCCACCGTCAACACCGGCCACTTCGTTTCCGGCGGCGGCTCTTCCGCCGGCGGCTCGTCTTCATCAGGGGGCGGCTGGTCGGGTTCGCGCAAATCCTGCCACAGCGACACGTCGAGCGAGTTGCCGCGGCGGAACAGCACCACCACCAGCGCGAGAGCGATCGCCGCCTCGGAGGCTGCGATCGCCAGGCTGAAGATCGAGAACACCTGCCCGGCCCAGTTGTTGTGGAACCGGCTGAAAGCCACGAGGGTCAATGAGACCCCCTGCAGCATCAGCTCGGCGCACAGAAACATCACAATCAGATTGCGCCGCGCCAGAAACCCGACCAGTCCCAGCGAGAACAAGAGTCCCCCCAGGATCAAGCCATTGTTCAGCGCCGCTTCGCTTCCCGGCATGATGCCCCTTGTCGTGTTTTGCGAAAACTGAATTGCTCTGCGAACGTCTTGTTTGTGTCAATTTCCCCTACGCGGGCTTCTCGACCTTGTGGCTCGTGATCAGCATCGCCCCGACGACCGCCGCCAACAGCAGCACGCCGACCGCTTCAACACTTGTGTAATGATCCAGATACAGTGTCCGGCCCAGACTCGCCACATGCGGACCGTTGCCGATCGCCCATCTGGACGCCTGCTCTGCTGGTGTCCCCACTGTCTGCAAGGCGTTCACCGGAGGCAGTGAAGTCACGCTTCGGCTGCCGGGGGTTGCGTGCTCTGTCTTTGCCGAAAAATGAATCGTTCCCAGCAGCGCGGAGGCCATCAGCACACCCGCGATGCACGAAAACAGGGGTTCGCGGCTGGTCCGATCGTAGGCGGCGGCACCCATCGGCTGGGCCAGCATCACCACGAACAGGAACGTCACGATGATCGCGCCAGCGTAAATGATGATGGTCGACGCAGCGAGGAACTCGGCTCCCTGTTGGAAGTACAACCCAGAATTCGCCAGCAGCACCATCGCGAACCACAACGCCGAATACACCGGGTTGCGGCTGGTGATCATCATCAGGGCGGAAACAAGGCTGATGCCGGCGCAGGTGAAGAAGATCACATCGGCGGGGACATTGCCCAAGGGCCAGAACAATGAAGCCGGGTGACCCGCGGTGATCGCTGCAGAAACCGGGGCGGTCACCAGCAGAACCAGCGAGATGGTCGCCAGGATCGCACCGACGAACCGGCCGCCTTCAGCCCCACCTTCGGTGCGACTGCGGCGCGGCAGCATCAAGAACAGCCCCAGGCCGCCAGCCGCCAAAATCGCCAGTGCGCGCACCACCATGCCGCCAACGCTGGTGCCTTCGACGAGGCCCTTCCACATTGGGTTGGACGTGGTCTGCGCAAACATGGCTTGCGCAATCAGATTCATCGACAACACAGGCATCGGTCAGTGTCCTTTCACGGGCCGAGCTGGAGCCGGATGTCCCGCGGACTTCATCGGTTCCTGATCTTTGGTCATGTCGTACACCGACAGCAGCTTTTCCTTGTCGAAGATCATCTCTTCGCGGCTCGCGCCCGTCAGGTCGAACAAACTGGTCAGCTCGATCGCATCGACCGGGCAGGCCTCTTCGCACATTCCGCAGAAGATGCACCGCAGTTCATCAATGACAAAGCTCTGCGGATATTTTTCGCGGTCTTCCCACGGGGCCTCCGTCCCGACGATGTCGATGCAGTGGGCCGGGCAGGCCGTGGCGCACAGGAAACAAGCCACGCATTTGACGCGGTTGTGTTCGTCCTTGTTCAGCCGATGCACACCGCGGTAGATCAGGGCGTTGCCGAATGTCGGTCGCTGTTCGGGAAACTGCGTTGTGAAGTCGTCGCCCTGCACCACCTTGAACAAGTGCTTGATCGTTGTCGTCAAGCCGTCCACGAAGGGCGTCAGGTACATGCGGCCGGCGAACCCCAGTTGAGGCTCCTCGACCCACTTGATGGACTTGTCGTCGGTTTTCATGGTGACACAGATTTCATCGTTCTTGACGCAGGTTGTCGCTGCTTTGCTTGTCTCATCGCTTTGTTTCTATACCGCCCGATCAAGTCCTGGCGGGAAGTTGAACCTTGGGAGCTTCCAGTGGCTTGAGGACCGTCACCGCGAACACCGTCGCCGCCAGCGTCCCCCAGGCGATCAGCGCCTTCAGGAAGAACTGCTGTGGACCCAGGAATTCCTGGCAGGCCGCACTGACGACCAGGTTCACCAAACCGAAGGGGATCATGACCTTCCAGCCGATGCTCATCAACTGGTCGTAGCGGAACCGCGGCCAGCTCCAGCGCGTCCACATGAAGAAAAACACCATCAGCAGCACTTTGAACGACAGCACCAGGACATAAATCACCCCGCCAAACATCGTCACCGTCTCCGGTTTCGCTGCCGGGGCGATGAACCACAGGTGCCAGCCGCCGAAGAACAGGATCACTGCCAGGAAAGCGACCGTGATCATGTGGATGTATTCGGAGAGGGCGAACATGCCGAACTTCATGCCGGTGTATTCGGTGTGGTAGCCACCAACCAGTTCCTGCTCGGCTTCCGGCAAATCGAATGGCAGCCGGGCACTTTCCGCGAAGCCACTGATCAGGAAGACAATGAACCCCATGGGCTGCAGCAGGAAGAACCACCAGCCTGAGTTGGCCTGGGCGGTCATCACCGTTTCCATCTTGAGCGAGCCGGTCAGCAGCACGACCCCCACCACCGACAGACCCAGCGGAATTTCGTAGCTCACCAATTGGGCACTGGACCGCAGTCCGCCCAGGAAGCTGTATTTGTTGTTGGACGCCCAGCCGCCGAGGATCACCCCGTACACGCCGAGGCTGCTGACCGCGAACACGAACAGCAGGCCGATGTCCAGGCCCGGTGAGATCGTCAGCTCAATTGGCTGCTTCACGCCGGGAAACGGCATGTAGTAACCGAAGGGAACCGTGGCGAAGGTCACCAGGGCCGTCGCCATGATCGAGATGGGCGCGATCAGGAACACCAGCTTGTCGGCACCCGCCGGGATGATTTCTTCCTTCAGGATGAACTTCAACCCGTCGGCCAGTGGCTGCAGCAGCCCGAAGGGACCGACGCGGTTGGGGCCGAGACGGTCTTGAATGAACGCGGCGACACGGCGCTCGGCCAAGACGAGGTAAGCCACGGCTCCCTGCAGGACGCCGACGACCACCGCGATCTTGAGCAGCGGTTCGAGCCACTCTTGAGGAGGTAAATAGGGAGTTAAAAAGTCCATTGTCACCCACCTGCCACATCAATGACTTCGAGCATTGGCGATGCCACGGAGCGGAACGTCGGCAATGGATGCGTGACCGTTCCCAAGGCCGTGGTCGCCGGCTTCTTCTCCGTGCCCGTCACGAGGTTCAATCCCGCTTCCGGCACGCCGTCTCCCGCGCGGGCGAAGAACGGAATCACCGCGGCGATTTCCGCGAGCACATCCGCCGGGCTATACAACCCCTTGCGGCCTGACAAGTCGCAGAACGTCTGCCCGTCGGTGTGCGCCCCTTCGATTGGCCGCAGCGCCCATTCGGTTGACTGGATCAGCCCCGCATGGTTGACGTAACTGCCACCTTTCTCCGCGGAGGAGACGCCGGGGACGATCAGATCCGCCCGCCGGGCCAGCTTCGACGGCAGCATGTCCTGCACGATCAGCGTGTGAACTTTTTCAAACACCGTGGCTTCCGCGTCGTCGATCCAGCTTCCTGGATAGTTCGCGGTCACATACACATCGGTGATCTCGCCGGCATCGATCTTCTTCAGCAGCATCGGCCAGTCCGAGTCTTTGCCTTCGACATGCTTCAGGACTTCTTCGACGCCACGGCGGTTCGGTGCCCGCTCGGCGCGAATGGTGAAGCCCGACTTAAAGACCTCGTCGCCAGCCGGATAGACGGGAATCTTCCCAACGGTCAGCACGACATGCCGCGACAGGTGCTTGGCGAACAAGGCCAGCAGATAGGCTTCTTCCACCGTCAGGAACGGGGAGAAGACGACCGCCAGTTTCGCCCCGCCATGCCGGTTGACGGCATCCTGCAGCGCGTCGCGAACCGCCTTGAGACCGTCCGACCAGTTCAGATCTTCCCAGCGGTCTTTCTGCCGCCGTTTGATCCCGTTGATCCGCTCGGGAGCGCGGACATGACTGTTTTCGTACCGCCCGATGTCGCACATCCACCAGTCATTGGCGTTGGGGTTGTACCGGGGCTGAATCCGGTACAGCTCGTTGTGGCTCGTCTGCAACTGGACGCTGCAGCCGGTGCTGCACTGGGTGCAGACCGAATCATGAGGCTGCATGAACCAGACGCGCTGCTGGTACAAGAAGTCCGTTGAACAGAGAGCACCCACCGGGCACAGGTCGTTCACATTGCCCGACATCTTGTCTTCGATTGGGAAGCCTTCGAAGACATCGATTTCGGCATGATGGCCGCGGTCGATGACCATCAGCTCGCCGCCGCCGGAGACTTCCCGCGTGAAGCGGACGCAGCGGCTGCACATCACGCAACGGTCGGCAAACAGCGAAACGTGCGGCCCCAAGTCCCGCCGTTGGCTGGTGAACGGCTTGACGTCCGCCCGCCGTTCCTTGTGGCCGTAGTTGAAGTAATAGTCCTGCAGCCAGCACTCACCCGCCTGGTCGCAGATGGGACAGTCGACTGGGTGGTCGAGCAGCAGGCCTTCCTGGACAAAGTTCTGGTTGGCGCGGACCTTGGGGCTGTCGGTGACGACGACGGTGCCGTCTTTGGCGGGGGTCTGACAGGCGGGCACGAGCCGCGGCAACATATCGATCTTGCCGGTCTCTTTGTTCTTGGTGCCGACTTCGACCAGGCACATGCGGCAACTGGCGACAACGGTCAAACCCGGATGCCAGCAATAGAACGGAATCGGCTTGTGGACGCGGTCAGCCACCTGAATCAGGTTCAGCCGCTCGTCGTCGCCAATCTGCACTTCAAGGCCATCAACAATGATGGTCGCCATCCGGTATTCTCCGATGCCCCGTAGAGGCCGTTTTGTTCGCCGCGAAACTTAAGTGGGTTGATCTATTGAGCGACGAAGCCTTGATAAGGAGTGCTGGCCATCAGTGCCCCGCAATTCCCACCAGTTCCAGCGCCTCCACCGCGTGTTCTTCCATAAAGCCCGCCGGGTTGGTGCGGCGGATGTAGTCTTCAAATTCACCCCGAAACTTCTTGACTGCGTTCTTCATCGGCCAGGCGGCACCGTCCGCCAAGCCACAGATTGTGGTGCCCGGCATGATGCCGATCGACTCGGAGATGTTCAACAGAATGTCCAGATCCTTGAACCGCCCCTTGCCGGCCTTGATGCGGTGCATGATCCGTTCGGACCAGCTGGTTCCTTCGCGGCACGGCGTGCATTGTCCGCACGACTCGTGGGCGAAGAACCGGCAGCAGTTGTGCAGATAATCCACGATGGACACCGTTTCGTCCATGACCGTGACGGCCGCAGTTCCCAAACCGAGACAACCGACGGTCCCGGGGCCGGCAAAGTCCAGCTTGATGTCCAACTCTTTCTCAGTCAGCAGCCCCATGCTGATTCCACCGGGAACCGCCATCTTCACCTTGCGGCCCTTCCACACCCCGCCACCCTGGTTCTCGATCAGTTCGCGGCAGGTGATCCCCATCGGGGCTTCGTAACAGCCGGGCTTGTTCACATGTCCGCTGACGCAATACAGTTTCGGGCCGTAACTCCCCGGATCGCGCGGCCCCGTGGAGGGCACGCCGATCGACTTGTACCAGTCCACACCACGGTTGATGATGTGCGGCACGTTGGCGACGGTTTCGGGGTTGTTGACCACGGTCGGCTTGCGGAACGCCCCTTCGACGGCAGGAAACGGTGGCTTGATCCGCGGCCAAGCCCGCTTGCCTTCCAGGCTCTCGATCAACCCCGTCTCTTCCCCGCAGATGTATGCGGCGGCACCGCGATGCAGGTAGATGTTCAGGTTGAAGTCACTGCCCAGAATCTTGTTGCCGAGCATGTTCTTGGCGTAACACTCGTCGATCGCCATCTGCAGCCGCTTGTAGGCGGTGGGGTATTCGTAGCGGACATAGATGTAGGCCGTTGTCGCCTTCGTGGCGTAACAGGCGATCATCGTGCCTTCGAGCACCTGATGCGGGTCCTGCTCCATGAGAATGCGGTTGTTGAACGTCGCCGGCTCACTCTCGTCGGCGTTGATGCACATATAGATCGGACCGGGATGATTGGGCGGCAGGAAGCCCCATTTCACCCCTGTCGGGAACCCGGCACCACCGCGCCCGCGCAGACCCGCTGCCTTGACCTGGTCGATGACCTCCGTCGGCGACATCCCCTTCAAAACCTTGCGCAGCGCGCTGTATCCGCCGCCCGCCTCATACACACTCAGCGTGTGGCTGTCGGGCTTGTTGACGTTGGCCAGCAGGACGGGTTCGAAGTCAGGCACGATAAAACCGTTGGGTTGAACTCTGTTTCGACTGCACTGCGTTTCGACTGCACTGCCCGTTCGCCAGACGCGGCCGTCTCCACTACTCCTTCAACTCTGGCGAGCGAAGCCAGCTCAATTTGTCGCCTCAGTCCGCAGCACGGTCGGCCTGCGATTGCAACTGGCTGACCACATGCGACACCTGATCGACCGACATGTTCTTGTACACTTCATCGCCTGCGAGCATGGCCGGGGCGAAATCGCATACACCGAGGCACTCGCCGAACTCCAGCGTGACCCGACCGTCCTCCGTGGTCTCGCCGGGACGTACGCCCAGTTTGTCACTCATCGCCGACAACACTTCCTCTCCGCCCCGCAGCGCGCAACTGATCGACCGGCAAACCCAGGCCCGCACCTTGCCGCAGGGGGTGTGCTTGAAGAAGCCGTAGAACGTGAGCGTATCGTAGACCTGTGCTGGCGAAAGCTCCAGAATTTCGGCGATCTCGGGGATCGCCCCCATCGGCACGCACCGCAAATGATCATTCACGATATGCAGCGCGGGAAGCGTCACCGCCTGCTTGGTCGGGTAGCGCGGCAGATACGCCTCGATCTCCTTGCGGATTTCCGGCGTCAAGACTGGCGTTTTGGAGGTTGCCGCTGCTGTGGCCATAACTTGAGATCACTTTGCTTCCGCACCGAATGAACACCCCACGACGACGAGCAATCACTCACACCTGCCCGAGAACCGTTCGCGGCCTCACCCAATCGAAAATCCTTCTTCGAAAATCAAAAATCTTATCGGTCCAGCTCTGCCGCGATCACATTCAGGCTGCCCAGCACGGCCACGATGTCGCTCACCAGATGCCCGCGGATCAGGTGCGGGAACATGGCGAAGTGGATGTAGCTCGGCGGCCGGCAGCGGGCGCGATAGGCGATTTCGCTGCCATCACCCACGAGGTAGAAACCCAGTTCGCCATTGGGGGATTCAATGGCCGAGTAGCATTCCGCCAACGGTGTCTGGAAGCCACGGTTCGTCATCACAACTTCGAAGTGGGAGATCAACCCTTCAATCGTGTTGTAGACCTTGGACTTATCCGGCAGAATGGTCCGCTCGTCGGCGTCGACATTCACCGGGCCGGCCGGCAGGTTCTCCAACGCCTGGTGAATGATCTTCAGGCTCTCCGTGATTTCATCCATCCGCACCAGGTAGCGATGGAAGCAATCGCCCTCCTTCGAGCAGATGACGTTGAAATCGAAGTCCTGGTAGGACATGTAGGGCTGATCTTTGCGCAGGTCGCGGGTGACACCGCTGGCCCGCGCGATCGGTCCGGTGGCACTGCGACTGATCGCCTCGGCCTTTGTGAGGACACCGATGCCCTTGGTACGCTCGACAAAGATCCGGTTCCGATTGAGGAGCCGCAGCACGTCGGCAAACACGGCAGGAAAGGTTTTGAGCCACCCACGAAGCTCGCTGATAAACGCCGGCGTCAGGTCGTACATCAAGCCGCCGGTGCGGGTGTAGCTGGTCGTGAACCGCGCTCCGCACAGCGTCTCAAACAGGTGCATCAGCTTTTCGCGCTCATTGAACGCGTACAGGAACGCCGTGAACGCTCCGGTGTCCAGGGCACAGGCACCGTTGCACAGCAGGTGGTCGCTGATGCGGGCCAGTTCGACCAGGATCACGCGGATGTACTGGCAACGCTTGGGAACTTCGATCCCCAGCAGCTTCTCGACCGCGTTGTGCCACGCGACGTTGTTGGCGAGCGGCGAAATGTAGTTCATCCGGTCCGTGACAGTCACGTACTGGTTGAAATTCAGGTGCTCGCCAATCTTCTCGAAGCCACTGTGCAGGTAGCCGATATCCGGCGTGGCTTCCACGACGCGCTCGCCTTCGATCTGCAGCACAAGGCGCAGCGTGGTGTGCGTGGCCGGGTGTTGCGGACCAAAATTCAGCGTCCAGCGGTAATCCAACTCCTCAGAGGACGGTGTGTCCGGCCGGGATGCCTCGAGTGCTGTCGCCATTAGCCTTCTTCACGGGTGAGACGGTGGAAGTTGTGCCGCTCGCCGCGACCGCGCAGCGGATAATCTTTTCGGAGTGGATGATCGGCGAACTCGTCCGGAAGCAGGATCCGCCGCAGATCAGGATGTCCGCCGAACACGATCCCGAACATGTCGTAGACTTCGCGCTCCAGCCAGTTCGCCCCTTCCCACAGGGGAACCGCCGACTCGACTGTCAGATCGGGCTCATTCAGGTAGCACCGAACGATCAACCGCTCGCTCGTGGTGGTATTGGCCAAGCAATAGACCAGGCCAAACCGGTCCTTCGCATTGCGGAAGTGCAGGTAATCGACGCAGGTCACATCGACGAGAAGATCGAAGCCACAATCCGTCTTGAGAAACTTCAGATATTTGGCCAGTTGCGATTGCGGCACCACAATCCGCGACTCGCCCGGACTGGCGGATGGCAGGCGGTCACCCGCCTTCCAGTCCGCCTCGCCGAAGCGAGCTTTCAGTTTGTCCAGTGTCGCAGTGTCAGCCACGTTTAACCCCGAGCCTGTTCAATCCCTTGCCTGCCATCAACCACTCAACGCGCTGACCACACGCCCACCGCTTTCGGCAAGAACTCACACCCGCGGCATTGGGCGCGGCAGCTCGTGCCCAGGGAGAATCTCCAAGAGGGCCCGCTTCTCCTGCTGGCGGGCAGCGGTTTTGAATTCGCGCCCCATCAATGTGCCCTCAGCCTGAATTTTGGCCTGCAGGTCGATCACCGCCTGAATCAACTGTTCCGGTCGCGGCGGGCAACCCGGGACATACATGTCAACCGGAATGAACCGGTCAATCCCCTGAACAACACAGTAGGTGTCAAACACGCCGCCCGTCGAGGCACAAGCCCCCATTGAGATGCACCACTTCGGCTCGGGCATTTGCTGCCAGATCCGCTGCAGCACCGGCAGCATCTTCATCACCACCCGGCCAGCCACAATCATCAGGTCGCACTGCCGTGGCGAGAAGCGAAACACTTCCGCGCCAAAGCGGGCGATGTCATGCTTGCTGGCACCGGTCGCCATCAACTCGATGCCACAACAGGCAGTGGCGAACGGCATCGGCCACAGGCTGTTTTTGCGGCACCAGCTCGCCATCTGATCGAGCTTGGTCACCACCACGTTGTCGGGAACTTCTACGCCCATTTGAACAGCCCCTTTCGCCATGTGTAGGCGAAGCCGACGGTCAGCACGGCGATGAACCCCATCACGGCCCAAAACACTGCATGGCCTTCGCCGAACCCGCCCGCGCCTTGCGCATCGTGCGCAGCCACGGCCCAGGGATAGAGAACGAGCAGCTCCACGTCAAACACCAGGAATTCGATGGCGATGAGGTAGAAAGAGATATTGAAACGATGCCGCGCGGAATGGATCGGATCCATCCCCGACTCATACGGCATCAGCTTCACTGCAGTCCGCTTTTTCGGGCCGACGAGCTGAGCGGTAATGAGAATGGCCAGCGACATGCCTGTCGCGATGGCCGCGAACAAAAAGATGGGCAGGGCGGTATTCATAGCGTCCGCATGTTGGCAACTTTGGTTTTATTCCGCCAGTCCGCTTCCAAAATTCCTGCGCCACCTCCCGGAATTTCCCACCAGTGAGATTCAGGATGACACTTTGATTCCACTTTAGAGAGATCTTGCGCGGGCTGAGATCGAAGGCGCGGCAGTCCCTTGCGGGGCGATAAGCCAACTCTATAATCGGGCGGATGACTGTCCGGCGAGATCGGCTTCGCGCTGGTTTTTCCGTTCGCGGCGGACAGTCTGAGTTTGGCAGGCGCATGCCCCAATCGTTCTGGAAGGGCAGTTATGCTGGAGTGGTTCCGCAATATTTACGTCGCCGTTTCGACGGTGGCTCAGGGGATGTGGATCACCATCAAGTTGATGGTTGACACCTATCGGCGGCGGACGTTCACCGAGGTCTTCGAATACCCCGAAGTTCCCGTGCCAGTCAAAGCCCGCTACCGTGGCTTCCACCGGTATGACCTGACCACCTGCATCGGCTGCGACAAGTGCGCCGTCGCCTGTCCGGTGGACTGCATCTATATCGACAAAACCAAGGCTACGGTCGGCAAGGGGTTTCGGATTGATGGCTTCACCATCGATTACACAAAATGCATGTTTTGTGCGTTGTGTGTCGAGCCCTGTCCGGTCGATTGCATTTTTATGGGCTCGAACCACGACCTGAGCTGCTACAGCCGAGACGGATGCATTGTTGATTACGCGAAGGTTCCGCTGGAAGTGGCCTGGGGGCAGACGACCTTGAACCCAACTGCCGTGGCGGAAAGCAAAGTGCTGTACGAACCGGTGTGGATCAAGGGTGAGCCCAGTCCGTTTGGTGAGCCTTCAGAGACGGTTTGAGGTGGGCTTTTCTTGGAGACGACGGAAAGGCCATCGAAAAATCCTGAAGATGGTTGCCCGCGATTGGTGAATCGGGCATGCTTCAGGTAGGCGATTCTTCACAGGCGAATCATTCGCGGTGGCAGGGGATATTCACCAACTTCCGGATGCGCCATTCGGAAGGCAGGCGACAGGCAGTGTCATGGCCGGGACGCGGAAGTACTACACGATCGAGGAAGCCAACCAGACGCTGCCGTTCGTCAAGGCTGTCGTGGCCGACATCGTCCGGCAGTATCGCGAGGTCAGTGATCGTCGCGACCGCCTGGAGGCGATTCGCAAGCGTGACAAGAAGGGGCGAGATTCGGTGTATTCCGAAGAAGTCGCCCATATTGAACAGGAGTTCGAAAAGGACGTGCGCGTCCTGCAGGGGTTCTTGGATGAGTTGAACGCCTTGGGCGTGGAATTCAAGGACTTCGAGAAGGGCCTGCTGGATTTCTGGAGCAAGATGGATGGCCGGGATGTGTTTCTCTGCTGGCATCTGGGAGAAGACGAAGTTTCGCACTGGCACGAAGTCGACGCTGGATTCGCCGGGCGGCAATCGCTGCTCGCGGGTTCGGCGACGGGAACCGACGAAGAAGTGAACGGCGCTTGACAGCCGTGCATGATTTCGGGGCACGCCAGCGAACTAAACTTACCAGCGGTCGGGAAAGGTGTTCTGAAGCATGGTTGATCTGGTTGGTCACTTCCTGATTTTCACGATCATCGGAATCGGGTTCCTGCTGGGGCCGTTGATTCTGGGGCTGTTCCTGCGGCCCGGCAATCCCACCAAGGAAAAGCTCTCAGCCTACGAATGCGGCGAGCCGACCATCGGCTCCAGCTACATTCAGTTCGATCTGCGGTTTTACGTGGTCGCGCTGCTGTTCATCATCTTCGATGTCGAAGTCGCCTTCTTCTTCCCGTGGGCGACCATCTACGGCGGAGCCACACAGCTCGCAGTCGCGGATGGCCCCCAGGGGCTGACCGCCGACCAGCGCCATATGCTGAGTGCCCGCCTGCTCGGCCAAGCTCAGGAGACTGTCGCTGAAGCCCAGATCGTAACCGTCGAGACCGCTCAAAAACTGATGGAAATGGGGTTGATCGATCTGCTGGTGTTCTTCGGGGTGCTGCTGGTGGGCTTCGCCTACGTTTGGAAGCGTGGCGACCTCGATTGGGTTCGCGCCATGTCTGACACCAAGGTCAAGCGGAGCGCCCTCCAGGGAGCCACGCTCAATCCGGATCACGCGGGCGAACTGGTGGCTTCAGCACACTAGGCGATTATGCCGTCTTGCCTGCGGCGGCCCTTGGTGATCCAGCGGGCTGTCGGCTTCGACTCAAGCGAATTCAACCGTGGTGTGAAACAGGACAATTGTTGTCCAGATCGCCCGCTCAGGACTTTCAGATGACCCCTGCCGAAATTCATTCTCAGCTTGCCGCTCAATTTGGCGCTGCGGTCATTGAAGCCAAACTGGACGCCCTCGATCCTTCGATCGAGATTGCCGCCGACTCCATTTTGGAAGTTGCCCGGTATCTCAAATCGGACCCGAACCTGCGGCTGGACGCCTTGAACGACCTCAGTGCGGTCGATTACTGCGAGCCGGATGCCGCGAAGCAGAAAAAGTTCGGGCATGAACCACACTTGGAGGTGGTTTACCACCTTTACAGCTATACGCACAAGCACTGGATCGTGATCAAGGTCAAGCTGCCACGCTGGAAAAACGACCAGACCGGTGAGATTCCCGACCTGGCCAGTGTCAGCAGCGTCTGGGCCATCGCCGACTGGCACGAACGGGAAGCCTACGACATGATGGGCATCCGCTTCACAAATCACCCGAACCTGCGCCGCATCCTGACCTCCGAGGACTGGGTCGGCTACCCGCTCCGCAAAGATTACGAGTTCCCGGCCGAATACCACGGAATCCGCAACCATTAGGCCGCGACAGCAGAATTTCAGAGTTCAAATCCTCGCGAACGGTTGGTCTTCAGCAATCAGCCACTGTGAAATTTGAGATCTGAGATTTGAAATCCCTTCGCTGACAAATCTCCATTTAAATTCGGACGACGTTCATGAGCACGCAACTCGAAGATCCGCGGATTGTCGAATTCGACGTCCGCACCGACGAGATGCTGGTCAATATGGGACCGCAGCACCCCAGCACGCACGGCGTGCTCCGGCTCTTGCTGCGGACCGACGGCGAAGTCGTCCATGAAGTCACTCCGCACATCGGTTACCTGCACCGCTGTGCCGAGAAGATTGGTGAGAATCTCTCGACGCCGCAGTGGATTCCGTACACCGACCGGATGGACTATCTGGCCGCGATGAACATGAATCTCGGCCTGGCGCTCACCGTCGAAAAGCTTGTCGGAATGGAAGTGCCCGACAAGGCGATGTGCCTGCGGGTCATCATTTGCGAACTCGGCCGTATCGCCAGCCACCTGGTGGGGATGGGGGCCTACGGTCTGGATCTGGGCAGCTTCAGCCCATTCCTGTACGCCTTCCGCGAGCGCGAGATCATTCTCGACCTATTCGAAGAAGTCTGCGGCGCGCGGCTCACCTACAGCTACATCACTATCGGTGGCTCAACCCACGATCTGCCCACCCAGATCACCATTCCGCCCGGTCTGGCTCAACTCGTCGGCAAGAGCCCGCGGACCACGCTGTCGTGGATCGACGCCTGTACGATGTTCCTCGACTGGCTTGAGAAGCGGATTCCTGAATACCACTCACTACTGACTCAGAACGCGATCTTCATCAAGCGCACGGCGGGCCTCGGCGTTCTGTCCCGCGAGATGGCGATCGACTACGGCTGCACCGGCCCCGTCCTCCGTGGCTCGGGCGTCGACCACGACCTGCGCCGCGATGGGGACAAGATCTATACCCGGATGTACAAGGGGTATGACTTCGAAATCCCCGTGGCTCCCTTCAAAGGGGCACCGCCGGAAGTCGTCGGCGGCGACAACTGGTGTCGGTTCTACGTCCGCATGATGGAAGTCTCGCAGGCGATCCGGCTCGTCCGCCAGGCACTCGCCAAGTACCCGACCTCCACCGGTGCCTACCGGGTGCCGTTCAAGATGCAGACCAAGCTGCCACGCGCTGAAGTCTATCTCGAAACCGAAGCCCCGCGCGGCCAGATGGGCTTTTATCTGGTTGGCAACGACAGTGCCGAACCGCTCCGCGCCCGCGCCAAAAGCTCCTGCTTCTGCAACCTCTCCGTCACCGGCCCCCTCTCCGCCGGCTGCCTCATCGCCGACATCCCGGCCATCGTGGGGTCGCTGGATATCGTGATGGGGGAGATTGATCGGTAGTTCGCAAGGATGTTGGTCATTTTTGGCGTCGGAATGGGAGAACCAGATGCCGAAAGGTGCAATCGATCCTTCGTTCAACTGGATTATTCTGAGATGACCGTCGGATTCTCGACCGGCAGCATTGCCCACGACGACGTGCGCCGTGGCATGCAGGAGGCTGAAGCGATCCTAAGGCGTTTTCAAAGCCGGCTTCGTCAAGTCCACATAAGCTACGTCAACTCACAGAGCCAGCACGAACGTCTGAATTTTGAAAGTATTCGGGCTTTTCGACAGGTTGCTCATTTGTTCGGAAAATCGATCCCGATCATTCTTGAAACTCCAGGGAGCCGTAGTGAGGTGGATGAGGAGATTTCGGCTGCTGAATTCGTTATGTCAGGCACCAATGCCAGTGGAACCCAGCGAATGCCAGTAGCGAGTCGCCGATAGTCCGTCATCATTCGGGTGGACCCGGACGGTATCGAGATCGTCAGCTACCCTCCCTTCGGCCCGCCGTCACCGAACGAGATGATATTCGGATCGGGTCGGACTTCGGATCGTGACGGCTCAATGGACTCGACCGCCGAACCTTCAGCAATTGCAACCTCGATTTCGCTGCGAGACACTCGCCGTGGCCTTTCGTTCCAGGCTCTTCGTCGCTGAAACAAAGAAAGAACAAGCGACCGTTTGGCCTGATAACCGTCGCCAATCCCTCGACGTAGCGGCGGCGGTCATGGGGTTCGACCAGTGCTGCCTGTCAAACCCCTCCTACTTGGCAGGCAAAGTCCGTGAAAAACCGACCGCCCGCTTGATCCAGACTTGCAAGTCTTCATCGGTGGCGATTCCAGCGGGTTCAATTCTGGCCCAGCCCTTCATCACCTTGCCTGTGATGTCCATCGGCTTCACGAAGGGTTCCGATTGCGTGGCTT
>JAKFUF010000067.1 GCA_021732845.1 Planctomycetaceae bacterium
GGGGATGGACGGGGCGGGGCGGTTGGAGGCAAGTTGAACGGCGGTCACGGAGGCGGCCAGTGCCGTCGAGCGGGCGGGGGCCTGAGCTTCTGCTCCCGCCAGCATCAGGCTGCAGACGGTCTCCAGGGCATCGTGCCACGCCCCAGCGACATCAGGCGTCCAGATCCGTGGACCCGCGACCTCTTCCATCGCCCCGAGCAGCGTGGCGGCCACGACCGGGTAGTGGCCGGTCTGAGCACCATAGCCGACATGCTGCTGGCCGAGCTGCATCAGGAACGTGGACAGTTGCGCGGGCTTCTCCAGGGAGCGGACGACGATCGTCAATGACCGGACCAGTTTCTGGCGCTGTTCCGTGAAATCGACGCCCTGGAACAGCTCCCGCAGGGCGGGATGCTGCTCAAACAGGGTTTCGTAGAAGCGCCGGGCCACGAGGTCCGCCCGCGGAGCGAGCGCCTCGAAAGTGCGGCGAAGAATGTCGGCCTGAATCGGCATGGCAACCTTGGAGGATGTGAGCCACGGGTGGAACACATCGGAACGAAAAACTGGCGTTGGGCCTGAACCCTGCCTGACAATGGCGACTGGCAAACCGTGGTGCCGCGCCGCGGGTCACGCGTCCTGCTTGAGGGTGAGCAGCGCTCCGACACTGAGGATCACGAACAGCGAATGCTCCAGCCGAAAGACTCCGGTTGTGACACTCTTCCAATGGGCGTCGAGTGTGGTGGGCGGGGCCAGCAACTGTGTGCCGGCGACGTTGATCACATCCTGGACTTCGTCCACCAAAAGGCTGTACGACTCCCCCTGGTGACGGACGACGACATTCATCGCCTCCCGGTCTGCCTCCAGTTCCGGAAGCCCCAGCCGCCGCCGCAGATTGACCGCCGTCACAATCTGTCCCCGCAGGTTCAGCAGGCCGGAGATTTCCTCGGCGGCGAGCGGGACCGGCGTGATCGTCTGCGGGTTGAGAACCTCCTGAACGCTCGTGACCGGAATGCCCAGCAACTGTCCATCCGTCATGAATGAAACATACTGGTTGGCATAATCGAGGTGTGTGGCCACGCTCGACTCGGATACCGCCCGTTCTGCCGTGCTGGTCATGCTCACGTTGGCTGCTTTCAATTGCTCGGCGACTTGTGGTGACTGGCTGACGCGGTTGATGTCGAACAACAGGATGACTTTGAAATCTGAAATCTGAACCAACTTCACCTGACGTGAGGCGGAAGGCTTCCGCATCGAGATCACGCGGACTGTTCCAGTTCATCCCGCGCCGTCAGTTCCTCCACAGCCGTCAGAAACAGCCGCGCGTTGAACTTGGGCATGTAGCGGTTGAAGCCCGCCTGTTTCGTCTTCGCCTCGACATTTCCCGACGACAGCGAAGAGAGTGCCAGCATCGGCGTTGCACCCGCACGCTGCCGGACCAGCCGAGCGAACTGGAACCCGTCCATCCCGGGCATTTCCAGATCGGAGACGATCAGGTCAAACTTCTCATCATGCTCCAGGAGGCTCAGTGCCGCCTGCGCCCCGTCGGCGGCCCGCACCTTGTAGCCTTCGCTCTCCAGAGCGGTGGTCAGCAGTTGGCGGAAGAAGATGGAATCATCCACCACGAGCACACGGGGCTGCTGATAGGATCGCGAGTCGTTGAACCATTCCGGGAAGGCCGTGGTCACATAGTGGTTGGTGTCGATGATCTCCGTCGCCCGCTCGCCGATGATCGCGGTCCCCAGCACCCCCTGGCGCTGCGACTGAATGCGGATGATCAGCGTCTCTTCAATAATGTCCTGAATCTGATGGACCAAGAGACCCATCGAGCGGTTGCCTTCCGCGAAGACAATCACCGGCTGCGGATCGGGTGGATTGCTGTCGCGGACGCCGGCAATGGGCAAGAGCGGCAGCAGGTTGCCCCGGTACTGCACCACCAGCTTGTCGCCGCTGCGTTCGATCTGCGACCGGGGGATCTCCTCCAGGCGGGCGACGAGCGAGAGCGGCACCGCCATCAGTGTCGGCTGACCATCGTTGCCGCCAGCGTCGAACATGAGCAGGCTGGTGGTCGCAGCCTTGTCAGCGTCGTGTTCGGCCCGCTGGTTCTCCCGTTCGGAATTGGACGAATTGAGGCCGCCGCACCGTTGGGCGATGCCCGCCACATCCAGGATCATGATCACCTTGCCATCACCCAGGATCGTCGTCCCCTGGTAGATGTTCACATGCTTGAGGAGCGTCCCAACGGGCTTGACCACGATCTCTTCCGTGTCAAACACCTCCGCGACAATCAGCCCGAACTGCTCGTCACCCACCTGCACGACAACGATGTTGACATCTTCCAGCCGGTCGGTCCGGGTGATCTTCTGAAGCCCCAGGACCTGATCGAGATGCACCAGGGGCAGCAGCCGCTTTCGCAGCCGGAACACCTCCTGCTGATGGATCCGTTCGATGCGCGTCTTGTCATCGGCGGCAAGCCGCACGAGTTCGACCACTCCCAGTTGCGGGATGGCGAAGGTCAGGCCGCCGCTCTCCACGACGAGGGCGGAAATGATCGCCAGTGTTAACGGGATCTTGATGCGGACCGTGGTTCCCTGACCGGGCTTGCTGAACAGGTCGACAACGCCGCCAATCCGCTCAATCTGCGTCTTGACGACATCCATCCCCACGCCCCGGCCGGAGACGGAGGTGACCTTCTCCGCCGTCGAGAACCCGGGCAGGAAGATGAACTGCAGCACATCCTTGTCCGAGAGCCGCGCGGCGTCACGTTCGGCCACCAGGCCGTTCTTGACCGCCTTCTGCCGAATTTTTTCGACTGGCAGTCCCCCGCCGTCGTCCTCGATGCATATGATGACATGGCCGCCCTCGTGGTAGGCGTTCAGGCGGACCTTGCCGATTTCTGGTTTGCCGGCTGCCCGCCGCATGGTGGCCGACTCGATGCCATGATCCGCCGAGTTTCGCACCATGTGCGTGAGCGGATCTTTGATCGCGTCCAGGACCGTGCGGTCGAGTTCCGTCTCCGCGCCGACCATTTCCAGGTCGATTTGCTTTCCGGTCGTCTGTCCCAGGTCACGGACCAGCCGCGGCAGCTTGCTCCAGGCGTTGCCGATCGGCTGCATGCGGGTCTTCATCACCCCTTCCTGCAGGTCGGTGGTGACCCGGTTCAGGTGGGTGATCGGCGCGGCGTATTTCGATTCATCCTCGCCGCGAACCATCTGCAGCAACTGGTTGCGGGTCAGCACCAATTCGCCGACCAGGTTCATCAAGCGGTCGACCACGTCGACGTTCACGCGGATCGACAGGTCCACGACGCTTTTCGTCGAGCCTTCGGGCAACTCCGCCCGTGCTTCGGGTTCTGCCGCTTCTGGAGCCGGTGCTGCCTCCGCAACCGGCTGTGACTCGGGGGCTGGGACAGGGGTGGCGACGACTTCCGGCGCGGGCGCGGGGCTGACCTGAGCCTGAACCGGAATAGCTGGCGGGGCAGCGGGGATCGGTTCGCCCAGATCCGCCAGCAGATTCAGCTTGTGGATCAGGCGGGTATTGTTGACGACGGGCTCCTTCTGAGTCTCCTCGACACCGCGGAGCAACAGTTTGATGGCATCCACCGCTTCGAGGATGATGCTGATGGCCGCCGGCGTGACCTGCAGCCTTCCCTCACGCATCTGCCCCAGGGCGCTTTCCGCGGAGTGCGCGACAGCGCCGAGGGCAGTCAGTCCGACGAATCCACACGAACCCTTGATGGTGTGGATGGTGCGGAAAATGCTGGCCAGCAGCGGCTGATCGTTCGGCTTCCGCTCCAGTTCGACGATCTCGGTGTCCAGTCGCGAGAGATTCTCCCAGCTCTCGGAAAGGAACTCGCGCAGAAGTTCGTCGTCCATAACCAATCCGTTCAGGCAATTGACCGGGATGTGGAAGCCCCGGCGCGACCCGGCAGGCACGCCGCGCGAAGATGTCTCGGGCTACTCCCAATCATCGGCGGTTCACCGTAATTCCCTGAATTCCGAATATTGTCCAATTTGACATTGCGGAGTTTTGCCTCCTGAATGCACGCTTCTTGCACGCGGTCCGACTTTGCGACACCCTGCCGCATGAACTGCCTGCATGCAGCTTGAGCGTCCGTCATGACTGCACGCCAAGCAACCGGCTGTGCGGTCGACCGCTGGCGGTAAGCCATTTGTGGCCAGCGATTAGCGGCCCGCCATCGCTCCCCGGAACTGCCGCCGCTCTCTGGCATGCGGTGTGCAATCCCTTCCACCTCACCACTCGTCGCCGCTGTCCTTCTGCAGTGGGGCAAAAGTCGCAACTGGATCCTAAGGAGAGAATTCATGTCGTACCTGTCCAAACACCGCTGGGCATTCGTCGTTCTGGCAGCCGTGAGTTGTGGGTCAATCGCCCTCGTGGCTGAAGACCGGCCGGCAAAATCGCCAGAGGCTGCCGAAAAGGCCGCGAAGCCCCAGCGCTCGCAGATGGATTCGCACACCGCCGCGTGCCTGATCCTCGACAACCAGAATGAGGTCCTGGCAGCGCAGCTCGCCGAGCAGAAATCAGAAAACAAAGACGTGCAGGCGTTCGCCAAAATGATGCAGAAAGACCATCAGAAATTCATCGCCGCGCTGGAGAAGTTTGGTGGGAAAGAGCTGGCATCGCGGCTGAAATCGGATGCAAAAACTGCTGCCGAGCCCGACAAAGGCAAACCGGTGACGGTGGTCGCCCGCAAGCCGATTGCTGACGAAGAGGCAAAACCGTCCGTGGCCGGCCTGCCGGCGGAAAAGATGCTGATGATCAAGCAGGAGATCGCGGACGAGTGTCTGGCCACCATGCGCAAGGACCTGGAAGCCAAGTCTGGCTTTGAGTTTGACGCCTGCTATGTCGGCCTGCAAATTGCCGCCCATATGCACATGATCGACAGCTTGAAGGTGCTGGCCCGCCACACTTCCGATGATCTGAAGCCGGTACTGGAGCAGGGCCGCGAGACGGCCCAGATGCATCTCGAGGCCGCGAAAAAATTGATGCACGGCCTCGACAAGGGGCACGCCAGTGCCACGAAGAAGGCTGAGTAGGCACTGCTGTGAAACACCGCGTGGCTGGCGACTTCTGGCTGGTCCAAAGCCGGCAGCCACGTCTGTCTTCAAGATCCGGCCGCGTCGTCTCGCGGCCCGTGGGAGTGGTCAATCTGGGGCATACAAACCAGGGAGTCATCATGTCTGCGTTTCGTACAGTGGCCGTAGGTGTTTATGACGACCGTGACCAGGTCCGGCGCGTGCTGTTTGAGCTGCGGCAGGCTGGTTTCACCGACAGCCAGATCGGTCTGGTGACACGCGATGCCGAGGGAACAGTCACTGCGGACAGCGTCGACGAGGCCCCCGATCATCTGGGCGACGGCGCCGTGGCTGGCGCGACGGCAGGTGTCGGGCTGGGTGCGCTGTGGGGTTGGGCCGTGGTCGCCGGACTCCTGCCGGCCATCGGTCCGGCGATCGCTGGCGGCGCGCTGGTCTCCATTCTGGCGAGCGCGGCGACGGGAGCGGCGGCCCTCGGGCTGACGGGAGCGCTGCTGGGCATGGGCATCCCGGAGGAGGAAGCCCGCAGTTACGAACAACACTTGCAGGCTGGCAGGACCGTCGTCACCGTCCAAGCTGGCAACCGGTACGAAGAAGCGTGCGTCATCCTGCAGCGGTTTGACTCGCGGGAGACGCCGGTCGAGTCCACGGAAACTGTTCTGATGTCTTGAGTGCATCGCCATGGGGACTTCTGGATGCGCAGCAAACTCGACGCGGTCGTTCAGATTCTCCGCACCGCCATCACGGAGTTTCTGAACGACGATTGTCTTTCCAGCGGGGCGGCGATTGCCTTCTATACGATCTTCTCCTTTCCGCCCCTGGTGATCGTCGTCCTGAATTTCGCCACGGCTGCCGGCTATTCGGTCGACCAGGTGAACGAAGTGATGGAGACCCAGGTGGGCATCGGGCTCGCCGATGTGAACTCCGGCGCGAAGAGCGAAGCGGATTCATCGCCCTTTGAATTGGGTTCAACAACCTTGGCGGCCAAACTTGTCGGCTTGGGGATCCTGCTGTTCTCGGCCGGCGGCGTGTTTGGTCAGTTGCAGTTCTCTCTCGACAAGGTTTGGGAAGTGGCTCCGGACCCCAAGCAGGGCGGGATCACGGCGTTCCTCATGAAGCGGCTGCTGTCGATTGGCATGATTCTTGTCGTGGGATTCCTGCTGCTGGTGTCACTGCTGCTGACAACCATCATCGAAGAACTGCTGAAGGTCATGCAGGGGACGCCACTAGGGAACCTCGGGGCCGTCTTCGGCGGCCTGGCAACTCAGCTTGCATCTTTGGTGGTGGCCAGCCTGTTATTTGCCGGCATGTTCAAGGTGCTGCCGGATGCCAAACTGGGCTGGAACGACGTGTGGGTCGGATCAATCTTTACCGCCGTGTTATTTGTCGCGGGGAAGACCATCTTTGCCTGGTACATCACGGCCACCTCGGTGACCGCCAATTGGGCGGACTCGGCGGCCTCTGTCGTCGTGACGCTCACCTGGGTGTACTACTCGTCGCTCCTCGTCCTGTTCGGTGCGGAAGTCACCCAGGCCTGGGTGCAGCAGATGGGCAAGCAGGTTCGCCCTGAAGAGGGTGCGCAGGCGGTCAAGCTCGTTGAAGTCAAAGCGTAGGCGATCATCCGCTGAGTTGGGCGAGAACTGGGGCACACGATGCGGTATCTGGCATTGGCATGCGATTACGACGGGACTCTGGCCCATGACGGCAAGGTCTCTAAAACGACTTTGGCCGGGCTGGAACGGTTTTTGGCATCAGGTCGAAAACTGATCATGGTGACCGGCCGCGAGTTGCCGGACCTGCAACAGACCTTCGACCACTTCGACCTCTTCGAATGGATCGTGGCTGAGAACGGCGCGCTGCTCTACAAGCCCGCGACGCGCGAGACCTTCCTGCTGGCCGAGCCACCGCCGGCCAGGTTTGCCGAAGTGCTGCGGGAACGCGGCGTCGGGCCGGTCTCGGTCGGCGGAGTCATCGTTGCCACATGGGAGCCCCACGAAAACACGGTGCTCGAAGTCATTCGGGACCTCGGATTGGAACTCCAGGTGATTTTCAACAAGGGGGCGGTGATGGTGCTGCCCGGCAATATCAACAAAGCCACGGGCTTGGCGGCCGCACTGGAACGAATGGGTCTATCAGCGCACAACGTGGTCGGCGTGGGGGACGCGGAGAATGACCACGCCTTCCTGACCATGTGTGAGTGTTCGGCGGCCGTGTCCAACGCCATCCCCTCGCTGAAGCAGACGGCCGATTTGGTGTTGGCAGCCGACCACGGCGATGGCGTGGTGCTGCTGATCGATGAGATGATTCAGCAGGACTTGCGGGAGCGTCAGCCCGCCCTGATGCGCAGGGACCTGCTGGTCGGGCCAAGGCGCGACAAGTCTCTGGAACGAATCGCCGCCTACGGCTCCAGCGTGCTGATCGCGGGACCATCGGGTAGTGGCAAATCGACAGTCGCCACGGCGCTCCTCGAACGGATTATGGAACAGAAGTATCAGTTCTGCATCATCGATCCTGAAGGTGACTACGAAGGGTCTGAAGGCGCGGTGATGCTGGGCAACCGGGAGCGCGGCCCCGCGGTCGAGGAGGTCCTGCAGGTGCTCCGTAAGCCGGGCGAAAGTGTCATCGTCAACATGGTGGGACTGCGGATCGCCGACCGGCCCAACTTCTTTCTGTCGCTACTGCCCCGGTTGCTGGAACTGCGGGCTGCCGTCGGCCGGCCGCACTGGCTGATCATCGACGAAGCCCATCATTTGCTGCCAGCGTCATGGCAGCCCGCCACACAGGCTCTGCCTCAGGCGATGGGGGGCCTGGTGCTGATTACCGTGCATCCTGAAGAAGTCTCTCCGGCCGTCTTGTCCTTGGTGGACACGGCCATTGCCGTGGGGACGGAGCCGCACGAGACGTTGGGAGAACTCTGCCGCGTGCTGGGCGAACATGCCCCGGCGGAAGTCACGGATAAGGCGGACGAGGAGGTGCTCGTCTGGAAGCGGGGGCAGGGTGAGCCACGGCCGGTGCGGCCGGAATTGAGCCAAAGCGAGCGCAAGCGGCATGTCCGCAAGTATGCCGAAGGTGTGCTTCCGCCGGACAGAAGTTTCTACTTCCGGGGTCCGGAAAGCAAACTCAAGCTGCGGGCCCAGAACCTGATGAACTTCCTGGAACTGGGTGATGGCGTGGACGATGACACGTGGAACTTTCATCTGCGCGAAGGGGCGTACTCGCGGTGGTTCCTGGAGGCGATCAAGGATCCGGACCTTTCCGTCGAGGTCGCGGCCATCGAAGAGAACGTGGCTTTGACCGCCGCGGAGAGCCGCGCCGAGGTGCGGGTGGCGGTGGAGAAGCGGTTCACGCTCCCGGCCTCTTCGCGCCTGCCGATGCCCGGAACCGACGAAGCGCCAAAGTTCGAGCAGGCACCGACCGTCGCCAAGACGAAACGAAGCCGCTGAGCCTCACGCCGCGCACGTAAGGGGCACCGGGCTGCAGCTCGAAGGTCGATTCTAGATAACGAGAAGGGGAACCACGAATTTTCACGAATAATACGAATGACACGAATCACAGCCAAATGGGTTCATCACCCGCGATGCCAAGCGGGTCGACGATTCGTGAAATTCGTATTATTCGTGAAGATTCGTGGTTATTTTCTGGAGTTCGAGCCACGCAACACATTGTCGGGCGAGAACATCTAGCCCAACGGCTCAATTCGTGGTTCGCAATCCCAGCCCCTTCGTCATCGCGTTTCTCTTCAGTTTTCGCGAAATTCCGCGGCTGGCACTGTTCGTGCTGATCCTCCGCTTAGCCGGTTGCAGACTGGCTTTCCAGCCTGCATGCCGGATCGGGATCTTTATTGCGGAGTGAATAACATGAGTTCCAGTCCTGAACGAGCAGTGCGAGCTGGAGTCTTTGCCGACCTGCCCGGCGCGGATCGCGCCGTCGAGAAACTGTTGACCGCCGGGTTCAAGCAAGAACAGATCACCGTGATTTGTTCTGACGATACCCGTGAAAAATACTTCCGTGAGTTTGAACACCAAGAGAAGGCGGGAACGCACGCCGGTGAAGGTGTCGTGGCGGGTGCGTCGATCGGGGCCATCGCCGGAGGGCTGGCCGCCATCGCGCTTGGTGCTGCCAGTGGTGGCGTGGTGCCCCTGGTCCTCGCCGGTGCGGTGGGAGTCGCTGGAGGCACCTCCATGGGGGGCTTCGTGGGCGCGATGTCAACCCGCTGGGATGAGAAGGAACTATCCAACTACTACGACCAGGCCGTGCGTCACGGTCAGATCCTGGTCGCTGTCGAGGAGCATGGCGTAGGAGCCGACCAGGACTTGGCGCTCGCGGAACGCATCATTGCCGAGGCTGGAGCCAAAACGATTCAGCTTCCAGTCGGATAAGATAATCTTTCACCGTCAGCACGAAGGCCCTCATCAAGGCACAGATCCGGCGAACGAGAGTCGGTGGAATCCACCCCTCCCGTTGGTGAGATCTGTGCTTTTGTGGTTTATCGTAGGTGCCCACACTGCCGCGCCGCACCATACGGCTGCGGAAACCTTTCCGCTCAGCATGCTGGCTGAGCGACCGTAATGATCACAATTGATTGTCAGAGGGCGGAGGATGGATTGGTCCGTGACCGTTCTTCAGAGTCGTAACCAACCAGGGGATGGATGTTTATGTACCAATTCCGGATCTTGGCGACGATTCTTGGCCGCAATTCGGCATTTCAAATCGAGTGGCCTGCCAATTGCATGACAGTATCTTTAGACAATTCATGAGCGGAACCGTCTTGTTCAAGCCGCTCCAACAGACCAGTTCCACAGATCAGGAAGGTTGTGAATCATGGCTGCAGCAACACATTTGACAGTTGTCGGTGTCTTTCAAAGCCGGCTGGATGCGGACGAGGCGATCGACGAACTGCGCGTCGCTGGTTTCACCCCCAGCCAGATTGGCGTCGTCACCCGCGATGAGCAGGCTTCACGGCTCCCCGCCAACGTCGATGAGGATATCGCCAATCGCCCCAAAGACTGGGACCGTTCCGAGTCGAACGTCGAAGAGGGTGCCGCGATGGGTGCCGTAGCCGGTGCCGGTATCGGCGGCCTCATCGGTCTCGGCATCATCTCGAACCTGATCCCCGGCATCGGGCCGGCGATCTTCGCCGGAACAATGGGTGCGGTGCTCTCCAACGCGCTGGGCGGGGCGGCTGTCGCCGGCCTCGCCGGTGCGCTGATCGGGATGGGGGTTCCCGAGCACGAAGCCCGCTTCTACGAGAACGAAATCAACAGCGGACGGACCGTCGTCACGGTGGATCCCGATGGCCGCGTGGACGAAGCCCGCGCCATCCTGCGGTCCCACGGGGCCTTCGAAGCCGGTTCAACGCCGAATCTGTAACAGCCGCTCACTGAGGGCGATGACGGCCCCGGTGCGATTCATGCAGCAATGCATGGCCGTACCGCGGGCTGTTTTCGCGCGCCCCTTCACCCGTAGCACGGGCTTGAGCCCATCCACGAGCGACTCTCGCTCTCTAACCCGCTCACGCACAAGGGGAGCTTCACGCCTTCGACGTAATTTCCAATGTCACACTTATTTCCTAATTAAATTTTAACAATGAACTTTCCTTTTGTGACATCAAGCCTTCCGGGCGGGAGTTACGTTCTTCACGGCGGATGCATCGCCGATGGTTCGATGTTGTTGAACAGACTGTGAAATTTGAAATTTGAGATTTGAAATGAGCTTTTGTTCGACACGTCAAATCTGAGATTCCACTTAGGATCGCGGCAACAATAACATGGTGAAGTTGCTTGGGATGGACGCCGATTGAGGGCAGATTCATCAGTCCGGTTCGTGGCGTGGGCGTCTTCCGATCATCCTCCAACCGGGGGCTAAGGCCCTCCGGCTCATTGGCTGTACGGCTTGTCAAAAGTCGACAGTTATTCTTGCCGCGGTCCTTAGGACCGGACAAGGAATAAAGCACGCTTCAAGGTGCTAACCGAAGGCCGGTCTTAGGCAACGAGAAGGGGGAACCACGAATTTTCACGAATAACAACGAGCAGGATTCCGTCACCCGCGAAGCCATGCCGGTTGATCATTCGTGAAATTCGTAAGATTCGTGAGAATTCGTGGTTAATTTATGACCGTACGATTCCCGCACCGTTTTGCCAGGCCTGTCGACTTCACCACCAACTTCATTCGTTGTCCTTGATGGCGTTCGCTGCTGGACATGGAGACAAATGCCACAGTTATTGTTGCTGCGATCCTTAACTTAGATCGGCCCCTAAGCGTACCGCACATCCGATGACGGCTTCCCATCCATCTCGCCAATCACCCGCCGTGCCGTGGCCACGCGGTCGCGAAGCGTGACTTCCAGCACGTTGCACGGCTCGCCGATGCACAAGAACCGCCATCCATCGCGGGTCAGCTTTTCGGCATTGCCGCCGATCATCCACATCATCTTGCCCGCCGCGTCCGCGATCTTCCGCAGCTCGAACAGATGTTCGCGCAGCACTGGCGCGTCCATGAGGCCGCACACCCCCAGTTCCGCGGACAGATCGTAGGGGCCGACAGCCAGCGCCGTCGTCAACCCGTGGCTCGCAATCGCCTGGGCATTCATGAACCCCGTCCGCGTCTCCACCTGCGGCAGTACGATGAAGTTCTCTTCGACGGTGGCCTGCCAAGTCGGCTGCGTGAAGTCACTGACCCAGCGGTTGGACATCCCACCCGGGCGGCGGCGTCCGCGTGGCGGAAGGTACAGGGCATCCCGCACGACATCCAGTTCCGCGGCGGTCTCGACCGAGGCCAGCAGAAAGCCACAGGGTCCGAGGTCCGCGCAATGCCGAATGGTGGAGTAGTCGTTGGCGAGGGGGCGGATAAAGACCGGGAAATCCAGCCGTCGGCCCGTGGCACACGCCTCAGCCACGACATCCGGTGAGTGCGGACCATGCTCCAGATCGACGATGACATAGTCGAGACCCGCCCGCTGGGAAATCTCCACCAGGTCCGGCCAGACATGCTCGGTGATCAGGATACCGGTGATCAGTTCCTTGCGGGCCAGTTTCTCACGCAGACGAACAGCGGGTTGCATGGCGGATTTTTCGGTTTTTTTCTGATTGAATTGGACCGACCCGGGCCGGTCAGGGGCATCAAACCGCAGGGCAGGGGTTACTTGGCCTTCAGTTCCCGCAGCTTGATATTCTTGTACCAGACCTTTTTGCCATGGTCTTGGAAGCCGAGATGGCCGGTGCGCGGCAGTTCTTTCGCAGCCACGCCAAACTTGTGCTGCGTGCCGTCGGGACGCTTGCTGACCTTGTCGAACTGGTCGGCGTCCATTTCCGTCACCACGTCTCCGTTGACGCTGACCGTGATGTTTGGTCCTTCACAGCGCAGTGTGACAGTATTCCACTCAGGCTTCAGTGGTGCTTTCTTCTTCGGCTTCTGCAGGTCGTACACCGCGCCGAAATCGTGATATCCGTCGCCAGCCTGGTCGATGGCCACCTCGAAACCGGTATAGACCGGGTTTTTGACATCGCCCACGCGGAAAAAGATCCCCGAATTGCAGGCGGGCGGCGTCATTTTCACATCGCACTTGAGTTCAAAGTCGCCGAACGGCTTCTCGTAGACAATGATGTAGCCCCCGGAGTTCCACGGCAGCAGGGAACCGTCTTCGACGGGAGTGGCAATCTCCTTGCCCGTGTTGCACTTCCAGCCGGTGTGGTCCTTCCCGTTGAACAGCAGTTGCCAGCCGTCTTTCTTCTCGGCCTCGGTGAGTTCGTTGTCGGCGGCAAACCCGCAGACTGAGCCTCCGAGCAGCACCGTGACGAGAACCAGAGCCTTGAAGGAAGAGAAGCGGAGCATGGGGGGCCTCATGGTGGTTCGTGGTTGTCAATCTCGGGTTCGAAGGATGATACCGCTCGCCACGGCGGTTCGCACCCATGGGCACATCGACCGCGGGTGATGGAACGAGAACTGCTAAACCAAGGAAAGACGGGCCGCATGTTTCTCTGAAACCAAGGGAGTCACCATGTCTTCAAAACCCGCGCTGATGGCCATGTTTGGGCTGAGTTTGACCGTGTTGCTCGCCACCGCAGGCAGCGCACTGGCGGAAGGCACCCAGGAGGGGACGATCGTCTCGGTCAAGGCGGACGCCAAGGACGATCTGCGCCAGATCGTGATGACGGACCAAGCCGGGAAGAAGGAAATGACCTTCACCGTCGCGGCCTCGGCGAAGGTCACGATCGACGAGAAGGACGCGGAACTCAAGGATCTGAGGAAGGGCGATTCGGTCAAAGTGACACTGGACGAGAGTGACAAAGTGACGGCTGTCGCGGTCAAGCGCGGCAAGTCGCTGCGGACCAATTCGTCGAACACTCGGTAAAACAAGCAGTTTGCGGCAACATTCAGGCTTGCCGAAACTTCAGGAACGAGCCACCCGTCACGGCGAAAAGCTGGCCCCCAGCGCCATCAAATCGAATTGATTTTGTCAAAGGTGCTACAGTCCGCCAGCCTCGTCACGCGACTTGAAACCGTGCCGTCACCGCAAATGTCAATGACAATTCACGTTAGGCAGCTCTCGAAGCTGTAACCCTCGTTGGCACGGTGTCTGCTGCCGATTAGTCTCGTCGTCGCGTTTGCAACGATGATTCACACCAACGAGAGAGGGATAGAGGCCATGCGTCGATTTTTGCTTCTGGTGGCGATGGTGGGTGGTCTGAGTTTGATCGGTGGGACGGCGAAAGCCAACCACTGGCATGGTGGGTACGGAGGCTACGGGGGGTACCATGGCGGGTACGGCGGCGGCTACTCCAGTGGCTACCGCGGCGGTTACTACGGAGGCTCGGGAATCGGGATCTATCTCGGCGGCAGCCCCGGCTACTACGGAGGGGGTTACGGCGGAGGGTACAACGGCGGCTATTACCGGCCGTTGTACGGTGGCTACAGCGGGTACAGTGGCTACGGCAACGGCGGAGGCTGGGGTGGTGGCTACGGCGGCGGATACGGTGGCTATTACAGCGGTTACCGCGGCGGCTGTGGCTGGTAGCCAGTGACTTCGAACCGCAAATCTAAATCGCGCAGCCTTGGGATGGTCGTCCCAAGGCTGTTGTGTTTTGGCCAGAGTGACACCATCGGCAGGAACTTAAAACTCCTCATCGTCGGATTGGACTCTGCGCCGCCGACGGGGTCGTTCTTCCTCTTCCGAGCCCACATCCTCTCCATAATCCGTGTCGACGACCCGACGAGTTTTCTTTTTCTTCTTGGGGGTGTCCGAGACATCGGTGCTGAGTGCGAACCCGACGCCGAAGACCAGCACGGCAATGCCGATGACGATGCCCGCCTCAGTGAGGATCATCGCGAGATTGTTGTTGGCAAGTAACGCTTGGGCATTGTCGCCCTGAATAACGCCGATAACCACCCCAACGAGGAGTACAATCGGTAGCGGTGTCATGGCGATCAAACCCAACAGTCGGGCAGGAACGCCCTCGACGGCACGAGTTTTCGAGATGGTCATCCTTCCCTTGATCAGTGCCATCACCCCAGCGATGAACATGCCGATTTCCATCCCACAAATCATGATGGTTTCCAGTGCCAGGAGCGAGAGATCTGAAGAGGGTGAACACCGCGCTTTGAGAGAGGATTGCGGGCGCGATCAACGTACCACAGCCAAAAGTCCGATTCCACCGTGAACCGTGGCTCCCCTCGCCCGGTTCTTGGGAAAAACCTCGTCGAGGCACTACACTGCGGGAGCCCCGCCGCATGCCGCGGGCTTCCCTACTTCTGCCGACGGATATTGTGTCAGTTTTCTCCCCAGACGCCGCAGCGGACGCTCCCTCTCCCGAACCGTTTCACATTGATGTCGAGGATCTGCGGGCCGCGCTCTTGGCTCATCCCGTCTACGCCGCGGTGGACACGCTGGAGCATGTCCGGGTCTTCATGGAGCATCATGTCTTCGCCGTCTGGGACTTCATGTCACTGCTCAAGCGGCTCCAGCAGTGCGTGACGTGCGTGACCGTACCCTGGTTTCCCGCACCGCGACCGGAACTCGCGCGGTTCGTCAATGAAATCGTGCTGGGCGAGGAATGCGACGAAGATGGCCGCGGCGGTTATGCGAGCCACTTTGAACTGTACTGTGCCGCGATGCGCGACATTGGTGCCGACCTGAAACCGATCGAAAGCTTTCTGGCGCGGCTCAAATCCGGGGTCGATCCCCTCGCCGCAAGCCGGGAATTGGCTCCGCCCGCGATCGCCAGCTTTGTCAGCCAAAACCTCGACTTGGCGCTGCACGGCTCGCCGCCCGCTGTTGCCGCGGCGTTTTTCTTCGGCCGCGAAGACATCATCCCGGAGATGTTTCAGCGGATCATCCCGCACCTGGCAGGGCAGGGGGCTGCGGTGGACCGCCTGGTCTACTACATGAACCGGCACATCGAACTCGACGGCGAGAGCCACGGCCCGCTGGCCCGGCAACTGCTTGGAGCCCTCTGCCAGAACGACCGCGGCCTGTGGCTCGAAGCCGAACAGGCCGCCCGTCAGGCCCTCGAATCCCGGCTCGCCGTGTGGGACGCGATCCACGCCCGGCTGTCGTAACTCCTGCGACCATTGGCCATCGCAGGCCCGCTGGATAAAACGTTGTCGGGCATTCCAGGCGTCGACGGAGCTGCTTCGTGAACACCACTTCGCTGACTCTGATTGAACGGCTGGCCGGCGGGACGAATGACGTCGCCTGGGGGCGGTTCGTCGACCTGTACACGCCACTGCTGCTGGGGTGGTGCCGCCGCATTGGGTTGCCGGATGCCGACGCGGCCGATCTCACGCAGACGGTCTTTCTGACGCTGTACCAGACACTGCCCGAGTTCCGGTACGACCCGGCGCGGAGTTTTCGCGCGTGGCTCAAGACCGTGCTGCTGAATGCCTGGCGCAACCAGCAGCGCGGACGCCGTTCGCGCCCCGCCGGCAGCGTGTGGCTCGATCCCGACCTCGTCCCCGAGACAGACCCGCGCCTGGAACTGGACGAGGCGGAGTACCGCGCGCAGCTCGTCCGCCGGGCGCTCGCCCTGATGCAGGAGCAGTTCGAACCGAACACCTGGAAGGCCTGCTGGGAGTTCGTGGTGAGCGACCGCCCCGCGGCGGAGGTCGCGACGGAGCTGGGGATCAGCGAGAACGCGGTCTATCTGGCCAAATCCCGCGTCCTGCGGCACCTGCGCCACGAACTCCGCGGCTTTTTGGACTGACCTTGGTCTCCGTTACAGTGCGCAAGGTTGGCACGGCACAGTCAGAATTCGCATCGTGGCTCCCAAAAAGCCGAGCCAGTCGGAAGTTTTTGAGAATCCCCAGAAAGCGCGACAGGTTTTGGGGCGGCCGCGTGTACTGTTTGGTGTCTCGGCGAAACGGTTTCGCCGCAACGCAAGGGAGACCCCGCCGTGCCTTCGTTGAACTGCCTGTTGCCGTTGGAGCTGGAGCTGTTTCTGCTCGGTCTGACGGACGAGGGCCGGTCGCTGGAGATCGAGGACCATCTGCAGGCCTGCGGGGAATGCCAGCAGCAGATGACGCGGCTGGCGGCCAAGGATGAGTTGGTCCAGGCCCTCCGTCAGCAGCAGGCCAGCGACCCTTTTGGCGCCGCGCTCGACGCCTCGTCGGAGCTGGTCCGGCTGCTGGTCCCGCAGTTCAAACGGATTGGCCAGCCGCCGGATGAGACAGTCAGGATGACCGGCTCCGTGACCGATGACACCGCGCCGTATGCCAGCCCGCCGTATCCGGCCGGCAGCGCCCCCGCGACAGGAGGCGAAGCGGCGGCACGCATCGGCAGGTATATCGTCCGGGGAGAACTCGGTCGCGGCGGCATGGGGGCGGTCCTGGATGCGTTTGATCCGCTGTTGAACCGGCCGATCGCCATCAAGGTGCTGCAGGCCGAGTGGATTGCGGAAAAAGGGATGGCCGAGCAGATGGTCCGCGAGGCCCAGGCGGCCGCCGCCGTCCAGCACGACAACATCGTGCCGATTTACTCGGTCGAAATGCAGAACGGCCAGCCCTGCATTGTCATGCCGCTGCTGCAGGGGTGTTCTCTGCACCATCGTCTGCTGGGGAACGAAGGACCGCTGCCCCTGGACGAGTTTCTGCAGATTGCGGGCGACACCTGCCGCGGACTGGCCGCCGCGCATGCGGCGGGTTTGATCCACTGCGATATCAAACCCGGAAACCTGTGGCTGGAGGCCCTGAATGGACGGGTCAAAATTCTCGACTTCGGCCTGGCCATTGCGCACGGGGACGGGAGCCAGGGCTTCGCGGGAGTTTCCGGTACGCCGGGCTACCTGGCGCCGGAGCAGGCCACGGGGAGGCCCCTCGACCAGCGGACGGACATTTTCAGCCTCGGCTGCGTGCTGTACTGCATGGCCACGGGGCAGGCGGCGTTCACGGGCGAAACCCAGATGCGGGCGCTGTGGACCGTGCTGTCCCCGCCGCCAGCCGCGGCCTCCACGGTCAACCCCGGTCTTCCCGAGGAACTCGGCGGCCTCATCGACCGGATGGTCTCCCGTGAGCCCGCGGACCGTCCCGCGAGTGTCACGGAAGTCCTGGAGGTTCTCGGCGAATTCGATCGCCGCCGGGCCGAACGGCGCCGGCTCGTGGTTCGCCGGCGGTGGCTCCTGGCGATGTCGGGCGCGGCGCTGCTCAGCGGCGGGGGCGTCGGGGCCTGGGCGATGTTCATGGGTCCACGGGCAGCCCGGCCGGTGCCGGTCACGCTGCTGGGAGGCCCTGAGCCACTCGCGGTCAAGCTGCGGCGCGATGGCGTGGAAACCCCGGTGTCCCTGTTGGGGGAGACCGTCGTGTCCCTGCCGCCGGGGGAGTACTCCCTGCACCTTGTCGAAGACAAGCCAGGCCGGGAGCTGCTGCCGCGGGCGTTCGTTGTCGAAGAGGACCGCCCCCGGCTGGTCCCGGTCGTGCTCGTGGGCGAAGTGGCGCGGCACCGCGCGCATTCGCGGGCCGTGACTGGCGTCGCGGTGCGCCAGGAAAGCCCGGCAACAGCAGCGAAGTCACTGGCAGTCTGGTCAACCGGACTCGACCGAAGCCTGGTTGTGTGGGATGGCGCGGCAGCCGACGGGCACCGCTTCACCGCGCTGCACCACGAAGCCCGTTGTGTGGCCGTTTCCCCGGACGGCAGGCAGGTCGCCACCGGAGGCGGAAACAAGCAGCCTCCGCACGAACTGGCGATCCGAGTCTGGGACGCGCGGACGCTTGCGGAAATTGAGCCACCCTTTGAGGGACACGGGCGGCTGGTTCTGGGCGTGGCCTGTTCGCCCGACGGCCGGCATCTGGTGTCTGCCGGCGCCGAGGGCATCTTCGTTTGGGAGATCGCGACCCGCGAATCCTCCGCGCTGCCGGGATCCGACGCCGGGACCGTGCATGCGGTGGCCTTCTCCCCCGATGGACGGCAACTGCTGTCCGCCGGCGAGTCTGGCGCGGTGGCCCTGTGGGACATGCGGACCCGCACACCACGGCGTTCGCATGTGGCCTGTGAAGGCACCCTTCGCGCGGTGGCGTTCCTTTCCGATGGATATGCGGCAGCCGGAGACGACGGGATGGTCAGGGCGTGGACCTTGGCGTCGGACAAGCCACGGGTGCTGGTAACCCGTCCGCAGCCGGTGGCGGCGCTGGCCGTCTCCCCCGCTGGCGACCTGCTCATCTTTGGCGATGGTGCTGGCATTGTGGGGGTCTGGTCGGTCAAATCCCAGCAGGTGGTCCACGAGTTCCGCGGCCACCGTGGCGCGGTCACCGCGCTCGCCTGCGTGGGGGATGGCCGGCAGGCCGTTTCCGGCGGCGCGGATGGAACGGTCCGCCTCTGGCAACTGCCGTATCCGTAAGCCTGATTGATGAAAGTTGACCGGCGGGCGTTCCGCCGGCATGAATGATGAAATTCTTCTGGAAAGAGGTGCGTCCCATGAAAGCAGGCATGTTCAAATGTTGGCTGGCCGCCGCCACGGCGGTCGTGCTGGTGTCGTCGAGTCTGGTCGGAGTCGCCGAGGATAAGAAGGCGGTCCCCACGGACGCCGAACAGTGCGCCGAGCTGGTGGAGGAGCTGGCAACGGCGACTCAACTGGCCGCGTTCGGCCGGGGTGAACTCGCCGGCGTCACGGGGCTGAAGGATCTCAAGTCACCGGAGGCCCTCGTCGCCGCCGGCGCGATCTACCTCAGGGCGCACAAGGCGACCGGCGGAAAAGTGAAGCCGTCCGATGCCAAAGTCGAGGACTCCGACGGCAAGGCCGTCGCCGAGGAGGGCCAGGCCCCATCCTTCGCCGAAGAGGCCGAGGCGCTGTTTGACGAGGCCCGCGCGCTCCCCGTGAAGGACGGTGCCGCGCTCGAGGCGCTCATCAAGCAGGCGCACTCCGGCGAGTCCCGCGGGGCGATCGGCGGGCCGCGGGTCATCAACCGCATCATCAAGACCGGCAAGACGCACAACATTCAAATTGCCTTCGAGCCCAACTCGCCCGCCAGCGTCACCATGCGGGGCACCGGCAGGACGAAGTTCGAAGTCATCGGCAGCGGAGGCAAAACCCTGTGGCACAGCCAGGGGACGTGGGGCTTCTACAATTGGCACCCGGGTCATGGAGGCCAGAAAAACGTCACTATTCGCGTGATCAACAGTGGCGGCCCGCCCGTTGGATACACGGTGACCACAAACTGAACAGAGCATGCGGCCGACCACGCCCGGCTGGCAACAGCCGGCCGGGCGCTTCCCACTGGTGAATCCCCGAGGCTTCCCATCATGACGCGCTGGACCGCCATTGTCCTTGTGCTGTGCCTGACCACCCCGCTGCTCGCGCAGGGGAAGGCGAAGGGCAAGGTGAAGAAGAAAAAAGAGGAGGCTGCGGCCGCCGCCGCCGCGGCTGCCGCTGGAGAGAAGGAGGATGAATCCCGCGTCGTCCTCGCCTTCGATCCTGGTTCCCACACCCGACCGGTCTCCGCGCTCGGCTTCAACAAGGACCAGTCCCGGCTCATCACGGTCGGGTGGGACTACACGGTCCAGGTCTGGAGCACCGCCACCGGCGAACGGCTCGACATTCTGCGCCTGCCCGCCTTCGGCCGCGACAACGGGTTCGACAGCAACCGCTGGGAGCATGCGGCGGTCTCGGCCGACGGGGCGCTGGTGGCCATCGGCGGCGGGCCGAAACTGCTGTTCGGGGACCAGGGCGTCCCCACGCGGCTGCTGCTTGTCGACCTGACGCGCCGGCACGTGCGCAAAGTCCTCCTGCCCGCCGACCCGAAGTCGCCCGTGACCTGCCTGGGGTTTTCCGGGAGCGGCGACCGGCTCGCGGTCGGTCTCGGCGGCGCCGACAACTCGGTCTGCATTCTCGACGATGTCCTGCAGCTCGTGCAGAAGGCCGCCGACGCCAAGCCCGCCGCCGAATCCACCCTCGTGGTGAAGGGCAAGTTTGCAAAGGAGCCCCACCAGTTGGCGCTGTCCGGCACCGGCAACAAACTGGTCGTCGCCGAAAGCAGCGGTCTGATCGCCGCCTTCGATGTGACGGGCAAGGCCTCGGCGAACTGGAAACAGCTCGGCGCGTTCGAGCATGGCGGCGCGAATGACGCCCTGGAGTGGGCTCCCGACGAATCCCACTTCGCCTGGTCGTGGCGACGGAACCAGGAGTACAGCCTGGAGCTGCGAACTCCGGACACCAAGCTGCTCCGGCACTGGGACTACGGCGAGCTGTCGACGGCAGGGTTCGGCCGCAGTGCGCGGGCCGCGACGCTGCGGTACCTCGACGCCAGCCGGCTGTTCATCGCCGCCGGCGGCGCCAACCCCATGAAGGGCGACGGCCCCGGCAGCTTCGGAGTGATCCTCGACCCCCAGACTGGAAAAACAAACCGGAGCTTCTTCGAGGGGCAGGACGGCGGCACCTGCCGCCCGTTCGGTGCCGCCTCGCCGGGCGGAACGCTGGCGGCCACCGTGACCCAGCGGGGACTGGAAGTCGCCATTTACAGTCTGGAGAAGGGGGAGGTTGTCGCCCGCTGTGGCTCACGCACACCCGTGCCCACGATCGTCGGCTGGTCAAGGGAGGCGAAGTCCTCCATGATCGCCTGGTCGGACAAGCCCGCGCTGCGGCCCTGGAATTCCAAGCCGGAAGACCTGGAACATGCGTTCGACCTGGACAGGCTGGAACCAGTGGCCGCGGTCGTTCCCGCGAATTTTCAGTTTCGAACCTTCAGCCTCGGAGAATGGAAGCTGACCTGGTCGGACACGAAGTCCAACTACCTCGATGTTCGTCTGCAGCAGGGCGGGCGGGACGCCTGCGACCTGAAACGGTCAAGGGCGATGACCCTGATCGCCAATGGGGCAAACCCTCCCCTCGTGGCCCACAGTGTCCATGACCTGTTGAACAACACCGGCTCCTTCGCCTACCTCCGCGACGCCACGGGGAAGCTGGTCTGCGAGCTGCTTCCCGCCGCCACCCAGCACCAGGACATGGCCTCCTCGCCGGACGGACGGTACCTGCTGGTCAGCACCGGCACGCATCGCCTCAGCCTCTACCGCACCGATGGATCGCGCTTTCCGTTCCTGAACCTCGTCCGGGCGAACGGCGAGTGGGTCTGCTGGATGCCGGAGGGGTATTACGCTGCCAGCCCCGGCGGCGAAAAAATGATTGGCTGGGCCGAGAGCCGGGGCTCCAGCGAGCTGCCCCTGTTCCACCCGGCGGAGAAGTTCGCCAAACAGTTCCGCCGCCCGGACATCATCCGGCTGGCCCTCGAAAAAGGGTCGCTCAGCCTGGCGCTTGAATCGCTCAAGACCGAAACCCGCGCTGTCGAGGAGATTCTGCCGCCCAGGTGCGAACTGCAGAAACTGGGGCAGACCGCTGGACGCGTGCAGGTGCGGGCCGTGGCTTCAACCAGCCCGAGCGGCAAGCCGGTGGTGTCGATGCGGCTCCTGCTCGACGGCCGGCCGCTCGCCAGCGGCGTGGCTCAAAAGTCGCTGGCAGCCGGGCAGAACGCCGAGGCCACATGGGAAGTCGATGTCCCCGCTGGAAGCCACGAGTTCAAGCTGCTGGCCCGCAACGAGGACAGTTCCGCCGTGTCGCCCCCGCTGATCGTCACCGGCCCGAAGGCAACGGGACAGCAGCCGGTGCTGCACCGGCTGTGCGTGGGGATCAACGAGTACCAACTTTCCGCGCTGAACCTCGGCTCGGCGGCCAAGGACGCCACCGATGTCTTCGCCGCGCTGGAACAGAACTGCGTCGGGCCACAGAACCGCTTCGGCGCGGCGAAAGGTGTCGTGCTGAAAGACCGCCAGGCGACGCGGTCCGCAGTCTTGAAGGCGATCGGCGAGATCCGCAAGGCCGCCAAGCCGGGCGATCTTGTCGTCTTCCTGTTCGCCGGACATGGCATCAACCAGCAGGAGGAGTTCTACCTGATGACCCACGAGGCGGACCCCAGCGCCAGCCTCAAGGGAAAATCCCTGTCCGGGGCGGACCTGCGGCAGGCCTTCGCCGACATGGAATGCCCGGTGCTGCTGCTGATGGATGCGTGCCACTCCGCGCGCGGCGTGAAGGCCTTCCGCCCGGCCACCGACGACCTCGCCCGCAGCCTCACGGACGACACCGCCGGCGTGACCGTGCTGGCCGCGGCGATGGCGCACGAGGTCGCCTCAGCCACGGAGGAGAACGGCTACTTCACCGCCGCGCTGCTCAAGGCCCTGCAGCTCGGAAAGGGCGTCCCCTACGACCCGTACGAACACGTCCTCTACACGCACCACATTTACTCGGTGGTCTACTCCGAAGTCCGCCAAGCCACCAACGGAAGGCAAAACCCGTTCCTCAACATGCCCTGGACCGTCCCCCCACTGGTGCTGCGCGACGTGCCGCAGGAATGACGATTTTGCCCGGCGCCGCCGTTATCTGAACACCTTGAGTGGCTACCTCAGGCGCTGCCATCCCGGCTGAGGACGAGCAGTGTGATGCATTCCCGCCCCGGCCGGTCGCGGCTGAATTGTTTCGCATCCTCACACAACACCCGACCGAGAGCAGCGGCCGGGGCGGGTGAGCAACTGATGAATTTCCGCAGGCGCTCCATGCCGTAAAGCTCACATTGTGCATTCATGCCCTCGGACACGCCCTCGTTCAACAAAACCAGTGTTTCTCCCACTTCCAGATTGATCTCGTAACGTTTGTACGCGTAGTTTTTCACTCCCAGCGGTAGTCCCACATCGTCGTCGGAAGACTTGTGCGACACGGTTCCATCAGCCCCGCGCAACACGGGTGCCAGGTGGCCGGCGTTGACGATGGAGAGTGTGTGAGTGGCAGGATCGAGCAACATCGCTAGGAAGGTGACAAAACTATGACTCGATGCAGTGGTGAGTTCCTGGTTAATTCGAGTCACGACCTCAACCAATGGCTCTCCGGCCGAGATCCCCTCGCGGAGCAGGGCGGCAACGCGGGCGGCATTCACCAGGGGGGTCAGGGCCGTGCCGCTCGCATCGCCTATGGCGAGGCACACCTTTCCATCCCGGAGCGGAAAGGCATCATAGAAGTCGCCCCGGATGTTCAACGAGTGGTCGCAAACCGCGAACACTTCATAGCCATTAATCTTGGGAAGGACTCTGGGCAGCAACTCGCGCAGGGCAGAGGCGGCCATTCGTCCTTCAGTCAGCGAACTGTGGTGCGTGAGGTGGTCTGTCGCGGAGTCCCTGGCAGCTCCCTCTGACATCCGTGGGCGCAGGACAATCCTGACCTCGCGCACGGTCGTCATGCTCCGCAGGAACGTCCGGGCGATGCAGCGCACGAGCGTGGCCAGACAGATGTCCTGGGGAAATCCTCCGTTGCCGGTGCCCAGGAGCGGAATGGCCATGGACGTCACGCTCAGCGTGTCGGCGTGATAGAAGCAACTGGTGAGCAGCTCCGCGAGCACGTCAGGGCTGGGGAGCTGTATCCGGCGGCAGCCGATGGTCACGGCATGAAAGATGAACCGCGCGGACAGTGCCCCCGCTGTGGTGACAACCGCGCGTCCGGGACGCACCGGTGCGAAGGCTCGCGCGGCGTAGCCGACCTCACGGCCGGCTGCCGCGAGGATCGCACCGGAGACTCCCCCGCCCATCGACAGTTCTTCATCGTCGGAACTGACAAGGGCCTCGACGTTTTGTTCGACCAGATCGCCGGTAAGGATGCGCAGCTTTTGACCGTGGGGAAACTCGTAGACATCGTCCAGGCCGGCGGGGCGCGGTTCCTGAAAATAGGCAGTTGATCGCGCCTGGTACCGCCGCAGGTAGTCCGCCAGATCCTCGTCATCCGTGTCGTTCCACGGGGACAACGAACTGGCGGAAGCCTCCAGTTGCCGAAGGAGCGCGGCAAACGACTGGAACCGGTCGGAAGGTGACTTCGCCAGGCAGCGTTCCAGGATCTCGCAGGTCCGTTCCCCGAGCGGGCCGAACCTGGCCTTGGGCGCGATGAGCGGTTCGGTCTTGTGCTTGAACAGGACCGTGAACGCATTCTTTCCCGTGAAGGGCGGTTCGCCGGTCAGCGCGTGGTAGAACGTCGCCCCAAAACTGTAGATGTCGGCCCGCGAATCGACCGCATGCGGATCCTCGGCCTGCTCGGGAGCCATGTAAAGCGGCGTCCCCAGAACGTCGTTCATGAGTGACGCCTCATCGGAGTTGTCGGGGCTGCGGGCGAGCCCGAAGTCAGCCACGCGCGCCTGGTTCCGGCGGTCGATCAGGATGTTCGACGGCTTCAGGTCGCGGTGAATGATCCCTTCGGCCGCGGCCGCCATCATTCCCCGGCAGACCTGGGCCATCCAGGGCAGCACATATTGCTCGCCGATCCGTCCGCCGAAGTCGCGGAGCATTTGCCGCAGGTCGATCCCGTCCACCCATTCCATGACGATGACCGGGGTGTCGCCGGCGATCAGTTCGAAGTCATGCACGCGGACGACATGGGGGGACTTGATTTGTGCCAGGAGCCGGGCCTCACGCAGGAACCGGTCGGAAGAGGCACCGGCCTTCAGGATCTTGATGGCGATGTCCATTGCGAGCTGGCGATGCCGTCCGCGATACACGGTGCCGAACCCGCCGCTGCCAATCTGTTCCATGACCTCGTATCGGCTGTCGAGATAGTCCGCCGCCTCCGGAGACAGCCCGTGCGGGGTCGAGCCCGCACTGCCGATGATCGTCGAGGCTTCCCCGGCCGCAGCCGAATTCCCCGGCAGCCGAGCCTTCCGCAGCGGACTGCCCTCCCGCATCTCTTGATCGCCGGTCGTCATTCAGCCCTCGGTGAGGAGCGGACCCAGTTCTATGGATCCAAGTTGGTGACAGCAGCTTCAGGGAATGCACAGTGCGCAGAGCAGCGGGGTGTCACTATATGCCATACCCGCCGCTTTCGGAATTTGTTCCGCTTCACTGCTGGCTAGCGCCTAAAGAGGCGACTGGATTCATCAAGATCCACAAGTGTTCGATGCGTATTTGCGGGCTGATCGAATTCGCAGAACGGGCGTGGTTGGAATGAGTTGATCCGAACTGAGCATCTTTGTCCGTACTCAACTCGTGAAGGGTATCTTCGCTGCCCCAAATACATTCATCTTTGCTGGAGTTGGACATCAGATCAGTGATCCAACTGTTGATCGTCTGGTGCCAATGTGACAAGGTATGCTGCTCGACGTAGCCAATGATCGCAGCGGTCTCAAGTTGGCCGCCGTGGACTCCAACTTTGAAGCGTTGGATTCCCCCGGTGGGACTCTTGTTTTTTGGGTCAAATCCAGAGACGTATTCTCGTTCCCTGCCTGTTCCACGCGGTGCGGGAAGTCGTTTGGCTTCGATGACAAGAAATGGTTCGTAGATGGAATAGGTCTGGGCATGCACCAGCGTCATTTCGGCGGTTCCGTGAACCGCCAGGTCAACGGTGCGTGTTGCACTCTGTGGAGCCTCATGCTTGAAGCGAGCCATCGGCAGAAGCGTCCGGGCTTGCACATCTAGAAAATCACACAACGACGAATTCAGCCCCTTCTCAGCGACCTTCTTCGGTCGCTGCGGATCGTCGCGCCAGACGGGAAGTTGCTCTCGCATAAATCCCAGAGTTCGATTCAGGAGACCGTCGTCCCGCGCTGGTCCCGAAGAAATGCGGCCACTCCGAGAAGAGGTAGGGTGCGGGACGGGTGAGGTCGACATGGCTCACCATCCTTGCTTTTGCAAATCGACAAGTGTGTCATCCGCGTCGCGGATGGCAGTCGACTTGATCCAGTACCTCAGTCGATCTGGCTTTACGAACAGTATTACATTGTTCTCATAGTAGCGCACCACGCGGACAATGCGCAACGCTTCATGACCTTGAGCGTAAATCAACCGCTCAAGCGCCTCACCGTCTCCTTTCTCAAGCCACTCGACTTCGGGCTTGTCGCCAAAATGAAATGGCTGCGCAATCAGTCCATTAAGGCGAGTCGGTTCTCCTGCCTTGAGGTTGCGATAAACACTTCCAAGCATCCGGACATATAGCGATGAGTACTCATCGACATCGGCCTCATTTGCCGCCTTCTTCAGTAGAGCAGAGCCCTGCCCTAGCCGAACGAAATCCGCCATGTAATTCAACACATCATCTTTCAGGGCGTCCTCCCAGAACGCGAGATCGAGGTCCGAAGGATCCGAGGGCATCGGAATGCGGTCGATATCCTGCTTAAGCGGGACGGTTGCCTTCCCCGTCAATTGCTGTGTGCCATTCAGAATACAAGTAAACTGAAACACACTTTGGTTTCTCACAAGCAGGTCATGGAGTGATTTTAGCTCTGCTACCTGCTCGGGAGGGGCGTGAATCCCAATGATCTTATCTCGGTATGCAATTGGCCCGTCGTTCCAAAACTCGGAAGGTAGTCTCGCATGCGCCTTTATCAATATCAGCGGTGGACAATATCTTGACTCTGTGTATGGAGACTTAAACAGAGTCTCTTCGACTGCATTCTTTCCTAGTTTCGTGCGATCGAGTCCACGACTCGAAAATGCCTTTGTCGGGATGAGTGGCAAGCCCGTGAGAAAAGGAGCTGGGAGCCTCTTTCCGGTCTTGCCAGCAATGAATCCTTCTCCGTAATCCCAGTCGTCACCCTTTGCTTCAATCCACTGAGCTAGAGTTGACATTCTTTGGAGTCGGCTGGAAATCTCGCGTAATCGGCCGCCGCCCAATAGGCCGATGCGCCAAGTGAAAAGGTTCTCCTTTGCATCTGCCCTTGAAACTTTGTGCCAGTCGTAGTGGTCGATCTCAAATCCAATTCGCTCTGACGCGGAATAGGTCCGGCGAAATGTCAAATGGTCGATCTCCGACTTGTCAGCACTTCCTTGAGTTGCATGCCAGGCAATTGTCTTGGGGTCTGCTCCGTCAAAAAGACCCCGCATTGATACGAAATCCAATACTGCGTCAAGGCGAGCAATCTTCATGAGCTGACGGCGAAAATCCGCTGTGTTACTGTTGTAAAGGAGACCATGTGGCTGAATCAGGCAAATTGCGCCCGGGTCCCTGAGTGCCTTAATGCCATGTTCAAGAAAAAGGTACGCCGCGTTCGAATCGGGAATTGTTGGCTGATCTTTGGGACGCGCTTTTGCAGCGATTTGTGCCGCTGGAGTCAGCTTGGATTCAAAAGGCGGATTCCCGACGATGATGTCGAACTTCGTCGGCCAATTGTGATCTGCGGAGTTCGACACCGTCGCAGGAGCAAAAAAATCTCCCTCCCGCAGATTTCTCCCCCGCAACTGGTCAAATTTCAGATCGCTCCAAATCACTGGAGGATCAAGAAAATCACAAAGTGCCAGGGCGAGGCTAAAGGCGGTGAGATCGACTGCGGCAGCCTCCATCTCTACGCCGTGAATGGAGCGGGCGAGGATCAACTTCAAGACATCGACCGGTGGCCGTTGCCAGAGGTTTTGGCTCCGCCAGTGGATGACAAGTCGCTTGAACGCGCCCACCAGGAAGATGCCCGACCCGCAGGTGGGATCGAGGACTTGCTCGTTTCCCGTCATGCGATCGTAAGGCAGGACTTGGTCCAAAAGCAGCGACACCAACATAGGAGGGGTGTAGACAGCCCCGTGTCCCTCCACAAAACGCTGGTAGAGGCGGCTGATCACTTCAACGGGAATGTGCCGGAAATTGAATAGCTGCCAGAAATGCTTCTGCCTACCGAGCGTTTTGCCTTCCACGAGCATTGAGAAACACGCCATGTCCGCTGAGGTTAACACTTCGTCGTCATTTGGAAGTGTGAACACATCTCCGTTGAACTTCTTTTCAAAGTGTCGCAGCAGACACGTCACATCATCGACCGTGCCGGTCTGAAGGAGTTCGCGAAACGATCTCACTCCCGCTCGGTACCGGCCAAAATGGCCTAAGGGAAACACGCCCCTGTCTTCGAGGTACGTGATGAGGACCATGAGGACGAGCAGCCGTCGACGGACAGGATTTTCCGCCCCCTTGATCTCCGCATCCGCCTCCACGATCGCTTGGATCAATTGGCAATGGGCGGCTGCCTCGTCTTTTGCAAGTTTCTGATTCGCAGCATCTTCCCAGAACGTCCCATTTGCCAGCCGATTGGCCGAGAGCCGCCGGCGCTTCCCCAGTGCGTCAGAAATTTCCGCGGCAAGGCTTAACGGGGAAACATTGATCGACTCCGCTTCAGCGTATCTGATCGTGGCCGTTTGCTCGTCCCAGAAGTCCGGCTGCCTCGCGCAACTCAGGATGTCCACGCTCGCTGGCCATGCGATATAGATCAGGGGTGCCTGTCCCTGCAGCCACAATTTGTGGTGCAAATCCGCCAGGTCTTCCTTACTGTGCTGTTCATTCGAATTGTTGATGACATACGCGAGAATCTGGGACGATCGCGTGCATCGTCCTTCTGTCGCAGGGAATCTGCGAAAGAAAACGAAATCGACGATCCCCATCGCCTCAGCTTGACGAATCACCGCCTGTTCATCTGCCGTTGAGGCTCCCGTTGGACGTCGGATCGAAACCAGACCGTCGATGGGTGTGCCGTCGGTGTCAAAGAAGTCGACCGCGTTAAGAGACGACACGATCATTACTCACGCACGTTGAAAACGGCTCCACAGTTGGCCCGGGTAGCCGCAAGTGTAGCGGTCGAGCGGTTGCAACAAAATGGTATCACGAAGCGACGGGAAGTTGATTGACGTACATCACGGTTTTCGACTCTTGAAAAGGGGCCACCCATTGATTTACATTGTGGGTGACAGAATAGACAAATGGCGCAAAGCGGGCATGCGCAGTGAGTTCCCACCTGCGGCGACTTCGCGGACTGCGAGAATTCTCAGGCTACACATCAATCAATGGGTGGCCCCATAGCCGACCGGTCGCCGGTCATCTGGATCGCCCTCGTACTGGGATTATTTCGCGCCGTGGGACAATCCTCCGGCCGTTGACGCGCTGGATTCCGTCCTGGCGTGGGGAAAGCCCGTCGCTTGGACCGTGGCGATTGTGGCCGGGACAGCTTCGGGCGTGGGCATCGCCATCTGGGGGCCAGCCGCCTGTTTGCCGACAGTTGCCGCCATCGGGGCCGCCACTGGGCTGACCGCCGGGACCAACTGGGTTATCGCCCAAGGTGTTGCGGGCTGGGCCTGGGCCGGAAGCACTTGCACCTGGGCCGCCCAGGGCGTCTACGTCCGCCTCCTCATCCCGGCGGCCAGCTTTGCGGGAATGCGTCCGCAGTTGACTCAGGAAATCGCGGAGGGGACACTCGAAGCGGCGGAGGCTTACAGCCAGACTGGAGACGTTGGTCAGGCCGTCGCCGTCGGTGTGGCCCAGGTCGCGCCTGAAGCCGCGGAAGAATATGTTGCCGCCGGGCTGCGCCACGGGATTCCTGGAACCGGCTCTGCGGCTCCAAGCAACGGTCCTGGCCGAAAGATCTACAGAGGCATGACAGAAGGGCCAGATGGACTCCCTCAAACAGGACCCACTGCCAGACAACTGGGAGTTCGGCCTGGTCAGGACTTACCAGTCAACGGGGGCCAAGTCAAACCCAACACAGGTGGAATGTCGGTTGCTCCTGACACGCCAGAAAATTTGCCGTCTCATCGCCGTCCCCCGTCGCTCGGTGGGACTGGAAAAGATCCTGTCTGGGAACTCGATCTAAATGATCTCGACGGCGGAGTAACTTTTCGTCAGGACGCGCCAAAACACGGGCTCTTGGAGCCGGGATCTGCTACAAGTATCGATAAATTCCAACAAGCACTGGCGGCTTTGGCGGAGTATTGGAAAAAATTATGAGCATCAACGAGAACAAGTTGACCAGTTTTGCCAGCCGCATTTTCGGCGGCGATCCTTTGCCGAGGCTCATCGCCGAGATGCGGGATTTGCGGGACGCCGGCATCTCGTCCCATGACATGTTATTGTTCCTCGACAACTTGCGACCAGATTGCCCTGATGACCATAAAGAGGATGTCGTACTTGAGTTGATGGATGTCGTGACTGGTTTTTGTTCGGAGGGTCAGAGGATATGGACGAAATAATGCAAGCGGCGACATCCAACACGCGGTATGTAAAGCTGTACTCGGTCTGCGGCGTTTTGCCTCACAAAGATGGCTTGCTCCTGCTGCCAGGGATTAGCCAGGACAGATTCGCCGTTGAAAACTTCAAATCGCTTCGCCCTGGGGCACAGATATGCCTCCGTTCGGGAGAAACGATTGTTGGTTTTGTCGAAGTGGCGACATTCGCTGTTCGTTGGGACATGGAACAGACTTTGTTGGAAGATGCTGCCAAACTGCCAATCGCATTGGTCGTTCATAGAAGTGAGCTTGTTTGCGATGGGATAGAACTTTGTCTGCCTATTTGGCAAGATGATTGACGGCGGGTGTGGCACTGGCGGCAAACGTGTGTGCCACTGGCTTAGCCAGTGTTTTCGAGCAAACGAAACCCCTGCGAGGAGAGTCTTCTGGTGTTCACACTGGCAGAGCCAGTGGCACACGACTTTATCGTCAATGTCGCCAGTGCCAGACCCGCCGCAGCTGCACGTGCTGAACGACTTCGTGCTGCCAGAGGCGGGCAGCCTTATAGCGGGCAAGCAGGCCATGTACCCGATACCGCAGTGACCGGCGAAGCAAATCCTCCAGCGGGATGGCTCGATATGCCCGGTACAACAAACCAATCTGCTGGTGGCCCGCTGGGAAGTCGTATTGGTCAGCGCATTGACCACTATACTGTTGATGGGGAGCTGCCGTGACAAACGAGGAGTTTTTTGCGCAAGTTGGAAAAGTCGAAGGCACCAGTGCTGCCCCCGGTGCAGACATTGACGTCATAAAGAGTCTGACCCATCACGTAAAGTTGCCTGCCACTCATCTTGAGTTTCTCAAGGTTGCAAATGGCATCAGCATCTTCGGTGGATATTTTCGTCTGTTTGGTTGCTCCACAGCTGCAACAATTGACATGGTCAAGTGGAACTCTTCCGATTTATGGAGTTTCGCATGGAACAAACCGCTAGATGAGTTTTGGTTCTTTGGTGAAACTGCATGGGGAGATCAATATGCGTACCGCAGGGCTGATTTGCGGAAGTCATCCGCCCCAAGAGTATTCTTTCTTGAGGGTATCACGATGAACGCGGAACTAATCGCAGATGACTTCGGTGATTTTTTGGAAATCGAGTTCTTGCGGAACGCGCGACGGCCGTATGATGCGAATTTGGTGGCCGCTCGACATCGTTGGGGTAGCTTGGAACCGCTTGAACACATTGCGTATATTCCTTCCCCATTGTTAACCGGGGAGGAGTGCGTGGATTCGGTTTCAAAGATGGATGCGGTTGCATCTATGATCGTTAACGGCGATCTGTCGAGTCAACTTGCCGCGCAAGCTCAAGGCCGGCCAATCCGAGAACTTCAGCCGTATGAAGATTCAAACGGCCGCATGCGGATACGAGTGGTTTGGAGTTGAATGGTGGGTTGCACCGATGGCACGCATTCGAGGTTGTGTGCCAGTGGACGTAGGGCCGCACCCGATGGCCGCTGGCGGGAGCCCGTTTGTTGAAGTGAAAGGCCGGAATGGGGCCATCGTACCTGAGCCACGGTGGAGGTCCAAACCGTAGCGTCGACTTCAGTCGACTGAAGTCGAATGGCACTTAATCGAAAGGAAGTACTCAGGGGGAAATGACATAGGCAAAACGCGTCCTCTCGCGCACATTGGGGAAGTTCTCACACAACCCTAAAGGCACGGAGGCCGCGGGCATGGATCCTCAATATTCTCTTCAGTTCAGTCAACACTGGAAGTTTTTCCGATCGCAGGCGCTCCAGACC
>JAKFUF010000069.1 GCA_021732845.1 Planctomycetaceae bacterium
GCCCCACCCCGCCAGCCCCGAGTTGCGATTGCCATGTCCCAGAAACCGGTTGCGTCCGGAAACTCGGCGTCGGGAAACACACCGTCGGGAAACTCAGACTCCCTCTCGAAGGGCCTGCAACTGCATCAGGCGGGAGAACTTGAGCAGGCGGCCCAGCTCTACCAGAAAATCCTCCGCTTCGACCCGCGGCATGCCGATGCCCTGCATCTTCTGGGCGTCTGTGACCTGCAGCGCGGCCAGCGCGAAAGCGCGGTGGCTCACATCGGTCAGGCCATCGCCGTCAACGGGCGAAATTCCGTGTACCACACGAATTTGGGCGCGGCGTTTGAGTCTCTGGGCCAGTTGGACGAAGCGGTTCGCAGTTATCGCCACGCCCTCAAAATCAACCCCCGGCATGCCGATGCCTGCTTCAATCTGGGGATCGCGCTTGGTCGGTTGAACCGGACCGACGAGGCGGAACAGGCGTACCGCGATGCGTTGAAACTCCAGCCACAGCATGTCGAAGCGCTCAACAACCTGGGGAATCTGCTGAAGGCCCGCAACCGTCTCCGCGACGCCGCCGACTGCTACGAACAAGCCCTCGCTGCCCGGCCGGGTTTTGCGACATCCCACTTCAACCTCGGAACCGTTCGGCAGATGCAGGGCCGCGACGAAGAAGCGGTCGCCTGCTACAACGCGGCGCTGGCCGTGAATCCGCAGTACGTCGAAGCCCATGACCATCTGGGTCTCATCTACCGCTCGCGGGAAGACTTCGCGCGGGCTGTCGAGTGCCACCAACGGGCGGTGTCGATCAATCCGGCGTTTCTTCCAGCGTGGCTGCACCTGGGATCGCTGTTCTTGACAATGGGGCGGGTGGACGAAGCGACCTCCACGTTCTCCCGCGTGACCGCCTGTCTGGATAACAACGACACCGCCACGACAAAGCTGGTTGTGGCTGCCCTGCGAGACCTGGCCCGCGCCCAGGCCGAGGCGAATCGCTGGCCCGCCGCGCGGGGCACCCTGCAGACGGTGCTGACGCTGCATCCACACTGTGCCGAATCGCACTTCGACATGGGCCATGTGCTGCGCGGACTGGGAGACCTGGAAGCGGCGGCCGAGATCATTGAACACGGGATGACTTTGGCCCCCGGTAGTGCGTTGGGGCTGAACAATCTGGGCACCGTCCGCGACATGCAGGGTCACACCAACGAGGCGCTGAAGTGCTTTGACCAGGCCTTGGAGGCGAATCCGGAACTGGCCGAGGCGCATTACAATCGGGCCAACGTGTTGAGATCGCTGAACCAGACCGTGGCCGCCCTTGCCGGATATCGTCAAGCGCTCTTGATCCAGCCGGATCTCGCCTCGGCGCACAACAACTTGGGAACACTGCTGCAGGCGGAGGGCAAACTGGACGATGCCCGTGACTGCTACCAGCAGGCCATTGATTGTCGACCGAACTTTGCGGCGGCGCACTACAACCTCGGCAGCATCCTCCAGACGCTGGGAGCCACCGAACTGGCTGAGGCCAGCTATGAACAGGCGGTGCGCCACGACCCGAACTATGCCGACGCCTGGAACAACCTCGGAACTCTGTCGACACTGGAGAATCGTTGGGACCAGGGGGAACAACGCTTCCGCCGGGCGCTTGCCATTACGCCCACTCACGCCGATGCCAGCCTGAACCTGGGCCGGGTGCTCAAGTCGCAGGGGCACGTTGAAGAGGCCCGCGAGTGCTTCGAACGAGCGCTCGTGGCCCGGCCGACAAACCTGTTGAAAATCCACTTGGCGACGCTACTGCCGACAATTTATCAATCCACCGAAGAACTGCTGTCTGCGCGGCGGCAATTCCAAGAGTCCGTCGACAGTTTGGTTCGCGAGGGTGTCACGCTCGACCCCGCGCGGGAAATCCTGCCCAACAACTTCTACCTGGCCTACCAGGGCCTGGACGACCGAGAACTGCAGCAGCAGTTTGCCCGGCTGTACCCGACCGTCGATTGCAGCCGTTCGGCAGCCACGGGAAGCTCAAAGGCGACGCGTCTGCGGATTGGTTTTCTCTCAAAGCATTTGAAGGCCCACACCATCGGCCGGCTGATGCAGGGAACGATCGCCGGATTGTCGCGCGACCAGTTTGAGGTCGTCGTGCTGGCGATTGGCAACGGTCCGGCAGACGACATGGCCCGGTCGATTCGCGATAGCGCCGACGAATATGTGATCCTGCCGGAACAGCTCGGTGCCGCCCGCAACCGGGTGGCTGCCGCCGGTTTGGACATCCTGTTCTTCTGCGATCTGGGGATGGATCCGCTCAGCTTCTCGCTGGCCTTCACGCGGTTCGCACCGGTGCAATGCGTCACCTGGGGGCATCCGGTCTCCACGGGGATTCCGACGGTCGACTACTTCATTTCCAGCACGCTGGTTGAACCCGAGGGTGCCGAATCGCACTACAGCGAACGTCTGGTACAGCTTGCCGGACTGCCGACCTGTTACCGCCGTCCGCAACTGCCCGCCGTACTTAAAAGCCGCACGGAACTTGGACTGGATGAGCAAGCTCACCTCTACATCTGTCCGCAGAGTCTGTTCAAGTTGCACCCCGATTTCGACACGCTGCTCCGCCAGATTCTGACGCAGGATCCACTGGGTCAATTGATCTTGATGGAGGGGGCTTATCCGGATTGGACCGCGTCACTCCAGCGGCGCTTTGAGCGCTCACTGCCGGACGTGTCGGACCGTGTGCGGTTCGTACCGGGTTTGGACCACGGGGATTTTCTGAACCTGTTGGCGGTGTGCGATGTGATGCTCGATCCGCTGCATTTTGGCGGGGGCAACACAACCTATGAAGCGCTCTCGGCGGGGCTGCCCATCGTCACGCTGCCCGGGGCCTTCATGCGCGGGCGCTGCACCCTTGCCTGCTACCAGCAGATGGGAATTCACGACGGCGTGGCTCAGAACGCCACCGAATACGTTCAGCTCGCCCTGCGGCTGGGGACCGACCCCGCCTACCGGGCGATGGTCCGCGAACGGATTCAACGTCAGAGCCCCGCCCTGTTCGACGATGCGGGAACGCTCCGTGAACTGGAAGCGTTCTTCGTCGATGCCATCGCCGCGGCGCGGAAAGGCCGGCCATGGACCCCGCGAATTTCCGCTGGATCCGAAACCATCGTCCTCTCGATCAGCGAAGAGCAACCGACTGGCCGGTCACTCTCGGAGATCCTCAAGACCTGTCCTTGCCCGGCATGCGGGCATCATGTGGCTGTTCCGTTCTACGACGGCGGTCTTCAGCCACTAACGACACTGGCCTGGCCTCGCAGCGTCGAGGAAGCCCAGGCGATGGCACGGCTGCCGCATACCTTCCGCCGCTGTGTCGACTGCGGGCACATCTACAACTCGGACTTTGACTATGCCGACGTGCCGTACTCGGAAAAGCCGAACCTGATGTTCAACCGTGGGTTGGTCTGGACCGAGCACTTGAGCCACGTCCGCGATTTGATTCTGGAACACCTTGGGCCGGCTCCCACCGTGGTTGAAGTCGGCTGCGGTGATGGACACCTGCTGCGCGGGCTGGCGAAGGCCCGGCCGGCGGGACGGTACATTGGCTTCGACCCCAGCGGCGCGATCGATGACGGCGGCGGGCTGATCATCGGCCGGCGTGAGCTGTTCCTGCCCGACAAACATCTGGCGGAATTGCGGCCGGACTTGATTGTCAGCCGGCATGTGCTGGAACACCTGATGAACCCGCTGGGTTTCGTGCAGGCTTTGGCGTTCGCCGCGAGCTGGGAGAATGTCGACACGCAACTGCTGATTGAAGTGCCCTGCGTCGACCAGGTGTTCTCCGCGGGACGGACTGTCGACTTCTTTTACGAACACAACTCACACTTCACCTCGACTTCGCTGCGCCGCCTGCTGCTGCGGTGTGCGACCGATGTGCAACTGATCGAGCGTGGCTACAACGGTGAAGTCGTGTTCGGCTTGGCTAGGTTCCGGCGGCAAAGCGAACAGGTGGCCCTCGCCGCCGAAGCCCTGGCCTTCCGCGACCGGGCGGAGCTGTGCCGAGCCACGGTCCGCGAGGATCTGGCAAAGCTGCATGCCTCGGGCCGCAAAGTGGCCATCTGGGGCGGGACAGGCAAAGCCTCGGCGTTCATGAATCAATACGGTGTCGATGCCGGGCGGTTCCCGCTGGTGGTCGATTCCGATGCCGACAAGGCCGGCACCTATGTCCCCGGCACTGGCCAGGAGATCCGCTTCCGCGATGTCCTGCACACCTCGCCTGTCGACGTGATCCTCATCGCGACCCAATGGCGGGCTCATGACATCGCCCTGGAAATCGAGCGTCAGGGAATCCGCCACGAGACTATTCTGATTGAACACCACGGCCGGTTGATTGACTATGTAAAAGACGAGCATCCCTATAAGAAGAAAGCGGCGTGAGAGCTTAGGCTTTCGAACGATCACGCCTCCACAAGCGACCTCTTCGTTACCTTTGATTGCTTCTGTTCCAAATTTCCCATGGCACGCGTCGAGTCAGAAAGACGGTCCGCCTGAGACGCAATGCAACGATGGTGGGATACGGGCGGTGTTTGAGTTTGCTTAGAACAGAAGGAAACGAAGGTCACGAAGGCATGGAAACGACGGCGGCGATACTTCGAGTTGTAGATGGCGACGGTACCGGCGGGAAATCACTGGCACGGATTTCGAACTGACCGATACTCTGCCGCACGGGATGCAACCCACCTCGCAACTGCAACGTTCCTGAAAAGCATTTTACTGTGAAATGTTAAATCCGAAATTTGAAATTCCCTCCTAACAACCCGTGAAACTCCTCCCACGTATCGGCGAATCTCTTCGGCGCGCGCGTTTTAGCGCGTGTGTGCAGATCGTCTGCGCGTTGGGAGCAACGCAGTGTGGGGGATGTGCCAACCGGAACAACTGGTTCGCCAAGACGGATGCGGCCCAGCGGCTGGCGCAGGAGGCGCGGCAGGCCGAAGACCGGGGCGACCTGGCCCAGGCGCAGCACCTGATGACGGCAGCCGTCAAGACGAACCCCGGTGACTGCGAAACGCGGCTGGAACTGTGTGACCTGCTGATTGACCAGGGAAGTCCCGAGGCCGCGTGTGATCATCTCAAGCGGATCATCACGCAGAACCCAGACGACCCGCGGCCAATGATCCGCCTGGCCCAGGCCCAATATCTGCGGCGCGACCTCTCCGCTGCCACCACGCTGATTGACAAGGCCCTGAAGCTCGACCCGGGCAACATTGACGCACTGCTGCTGCGCGGGCAGCTCTACGAACACGCGCAGGACGATGACGCGGCGCTGGCGATTTACTACCGCGTCCTGCAGGTCAACCCGGACCGTGCCGAGCCCGAGCTTCGTGTGGCGGCAATCCACCTGCGGAACAACCGCGCCCGCCAGGCCGATCCCCTGTTGCGTTCGGTTCTGGAGCGGCCGGAACTGAATGTCCCACAAAAGGCGGATGCGGAATGGCTGCTGGGTCTGGCCTATGCCCAGGAGCATCGCTGGACCGATGCCGCCCAAACGCTGGCGACCGCCTCGGCCCGCCGCGAAATGACCCCGGTCGACTGGTACCAGCTCGCCTATGCCCGTTACCAGGCGCAGGATTTTGACGGCGCGCGCGAAGCGGCCGACCTGACGCTGGAGGCCGACCCCCGCCACTCGGCCGCCCTCGCCATGCGGCACATGCTGAACCGCCCTTCCATGGCCGGTGGCACAACCGTCGCCATGCCGGTGTCGGACCGCTGAGGAGCAGTGAAGGGCGGATCTGCTGGGTGACGATGCGGAAGCTGAGCCACGGCGATCTGTGGAAATCTCGTGTGTCGCCTGGCCCACAAGAGACTTACCCCCGTCCTGCGTGACTCTCAAGACTTGACCGCAGGCAACAGTCCACAATGGATCAGAGTGGGCCGCACCTCGGATGGCTGAAGCCCTGCCGCTGTCAGCCACGTGCGATATTCAGCGGCGCTGTAGGCGCGGCCCTCGGTCAGGTTGAACAGGGCCGCCGAGTAGAGGGCGACCGGCAATGGGCCGTCCAAGGCGTCGTTCAGGAACACATCATGAATCAGGAGTTGCCCGCCTTTTGGCAGTTCGCCGGCGCACCGCGTGATGAGCTTCTGACATTCCGGAACATCCCAGTCGTGCAGGACGTTCGAGAACAGGATCGCATCGGCGGCGGGGCTGGGATCGGCGAACATGTCGCCAGGGACCAGTTCGAGCCGCTGTTCCATGCCTGCGGCAGCCCGGAACTCAGCCGCGACCTTCAACACCTCGGGCCTGTCCCAAACGACTGCCGTCAGTTGAGGAAAGCGTTCCAGGCAGGCGATGGCATACAGCCCCGTCCCGCCACCCACATCCAGCAGCCGACGTGTGTTTCCCAGCGGCGCGACTTCGGCCAGCGACGAGGCGACATTCTTCGCCCGGCCGGAAAGGGCCAGCGTCAGATGCCGCGCCGTGGCTTCCCGCTCCATCGCCGATTCGAGCCCTTCGCGGAAGATGAACGCCGCGCCTTCCTGATCGCTCCCCGCCGGCCTGTTGCTCCGCAGCCGCGCGACCAGTTCCAGAACACCGGGCGAACTCGCCTGCAGGCCGACATAGTCGCCAATGTAGAATGCACCACCAGGAACAAGATGTTCCTGCGCGGACGGGGTCAACGAAAGGCGCCCTTCCGTGGCCTGCAACAGCCCTGCCGCAAGCAGCGCGGCCGTCAGCACCACGAACGGCCGCTCCTCAAGATGGAGCGCGGACTTGAGCGCGCCGCGTGTCAGCGGGCCGTCGCCCAGATGCCGGAACAGATCGAAATGGGACACCGCGGCTGTCAACAATTCCGTGGCATAATTCCCACGAAACAGTTCAACTATCGCGGTGGGGTCGGTCTGGGGAGCGGAGAGCGGCATGTGGAATCGGATTTCGGTTGGCAAATGAGGGCGAGGAGTCGTTACGGTTCGCCCATGGTCCAATGACGCCCGCACATTTGCCAGACTGACGCACTAACGGTTTCCGGCTGATTTTTCGAAAACTGGCCAGCCCTGGCGCGAAGGTGGCGAATGGTGGACTCCCTGAACAAAAGACTTAGAATCATCAACATCCGTTGATTCTTGGCCCGTACGACTGATTGAGCTGACAATGCATTGCACAAGACTTCTGCTGCTGGTCGTGTTGAGCCTCTCCACGGCGGGCCTCGTTTCCACAGGGCCAGTTCAAGCCGAGAACTGGCCTGGCTGGCGCGGCCCGCGGGGTGATGGGACGAGCAGCGAAACTGGCGTGCCCACGGTTTGGGATGGCGCGAAGGGGGAGAACATCGCTTGGAAGGTGGCGATTCCCGGCAACGGCCATGCCTCGCCAGCGGTGTGGGATGACTCGATCTTCATCGCCACCTGTATTGCCGAAACCAAAGAGCGGGTGCTGTTGTGTCTCGACCGGACCAATGGCAGCACGCGCTGGCAAAAGACCGTCGTGACCTCGCCGTTTGAGACCAAGCACGGATTGAACAGCTATGCCTCCAGCACTCCGGCAACGGACGGCAAGCTGGTGTATGTCACCTTTCTGGAGACCGACGGCGCGGTGGTGCCGGCCACGAACGTCGGCACGCCGCGGCCGGTGAACATTGGCAAGATGGTGGTCGCCGCGTACGACCTTCAGGGCGAACAGAAATGGATCGTCCGGCCTGGCGAATTCGTCAGCGTCCACGGCTACTGCAGTCCGCCGGTCATCGTCGATGACCTGCTGATCGTCAACGGCGACCATGACGGCAACTCGTACATCGTGGCTCTCAACAAGCTGACCGGAGCCACGGTATGGAAGCAGCCACGGGAAAACAAAACACGGAGCTATGTGACGCCGCTGGTGCGCGAGATCGGCGGACGGAGGCAGATGGTGTTTTCCGGGAACCGCTGCATCGTGAGCCTCGACCCGTTGACCGGCAAGCCGCTGTGGACGATCGACGGACCGACGGAACAGTTCGTCGCCTCCATGGTTTACGATGGCAAATACTTCTTCATGGCCGCCGGTTTCCCCACCTACCATGTGATGGCGATCCGACCCGATGGCACGGGCAACGTGACCAAGACGCACATCGCCTGGGAATCGGAGAGTGCCAAATGCTACGTCCCGTCACCCGTCCTGGCCGGGGGGTACCTGTTTGTGGCCGATGACCGGGGCACCGGCAACTGCTTCGACCCAGCCACCGGCAAACGCCTGTGGCAGGAACGCCTCGGCTCGCACTTCAGTTCATCCCTGGTCACCGCCGGAGGCCTGGTCTACTTCCTGGCGGACGACGGCGTGATGCAGGTCGTCAAGCCGGGCAATGAACTGGAGGTCGTGTCCAGGAACAAGCTGGGCGAACAGATCTTCTCATCCCCCGCCATCTCCCACGGCCAGCTCTTCCTCCGCGGCGAAACGCACCTGTACGCGATTGGAAAATCCGCCGGGGTGGCGACAAAGTGATTTTCGATTGGCGGTTTGAACCACGAAGACGCTTTGGGCTGTCTGAGGACGTTGCGGCAGGGCTCCAGCACCTGCTGAGCCGCGGTGAACGGTGATCCACCGCAAGGGCCGTGAACAAACGTCTTTCCATGTCCGCTCCCGCTCCCGCGCGACCAGGCATACAGTGGCAAACTAGAATGGCATCCATGCACGTGTGTTGATATAACGGGTAGCAGCCACGGCGAACGCACAATTTCATGCATCCCTTGGAGCTCGAACATGCTGACAATTGCGGGACATCTGCCTCGCAGGGATGCTTTTTGCGACGGCATTTCACGCCGGGATGTCCTCAGGATCGGCACCCTCGCCGCGTTGGGAACAGCCGGCGGGTGGGCGCTTCCGGACATCCTGCGGGCGGAATCCCTCTCGGGCCGGAAGTCGCCGAAGTCGGTCATCATGATTTACCTGGTCGGCGGGCCGCCGCATCAGGACATGTTCGATCTCAAGCCGGAGGCGCCAAAGGAAATCGCCGGGCCGTGGCGGCCGATTCCGACCAATGTCCCCGGATTTGAAATCTGCGAGGCTTTTCCCCGTCTTGCCGGGCTGGCGGACAAGCTGACGGTGATCCGTTCGCTGGTCGGCAGCCAGCATGACCACAGTGCGATTCAGGTCTTCAACGGCCATGATCCGAAGAAGCCGAAGCCGTCGGGCGGCTGGCCACAGTTCGGGACCATGGTTTCAAAAGTGCATGGACCGGCCCGTCCAGAATCGCCGCCCTATGTCAGCCTGTGCTACACCTGCACCCACGGCCCCTATAACGAACCCGGTCCAGGATTTCTGGGTGCCGCCCATTCCCCGTTTCGGCCGTTGGGCGAGACGCGGGACGACATGATCCTCAACGGCGTCACGTTGGAACGGCTGGCCGACCGCAAGTCGCTCCTCAGGGGCTTCGACGTCATCCGCAGGGACATCGACCAATCTTCGATGATGACGGGCCTGGACGCTTTCACCGAGCAGGCGATGGGGCTGCTCACGTCCTCGAAGCTGGCCGAAGCCTTGGATCTCTCCCGGGAAGACCCGCGGACCGTGGCGCGTTACGGGACCGGCAACCCGAAAATCATGATGGACGCCAACGGCGCCCCGCGCGTGCCGCAAAGCCTGCTGCTGGCCCGCCGCCTGATTGAAGCCGGGGTCCGCGTCGTCACCCTGAACTACAGCAAGTGGGACTGGCATGGCGGCATCAATGCCGAGGGGCGGGCCAATAATTCGATCTTTCTGCGCGAAGCCGAGGATTTTCCGATCTTCGACCAGTGCGTCAGCGCCCTGGTGGAGGACCTGCATTTGCGGGGGCTCGCGGAGGACTGCGCCGTCGTCATCTGGGGGGAGTTTGGGCGGACGCCAAAAATCAGCTCCATCGTGGGGCGCGACCACTGGCCGCAGGTGAACTGCGCGCTGATGGCGGGGGGAAGCATGCGGCACGGGCAGGTGATCGGAGCCACCGACCGCATCGCCGGGGAAGCCGTCACCCGGCCCGTCACGTTCGGCGATGTCTACGCGACGCTGTTCCATCATCTCGGGATCGATGCCGCGCAGACGACGATCACCGACCTCAACGGCCGCCCGCAATACCTGGTCGAGGACAATGTACGGCCCATCCCAGAGTTGGTGGCATGAACTTTGTGTCACGCCGCAAGAGACGTGCGGCATGCGCGTTTGCTGCCATCATGGGGCCTGCGAATGTGAATCCGGCATTGGTGTCGACGGTTCCACCACCGCGACGCCTACGAGTCACGCCCTATGAGGCCTGGTGCCGACGACGTGTGCTTCTTATGCAAATAGCCTTGCCACCGGTTGTCCCAGATCGGTGATCGGGACCGGGCGGTCGCCATCATAGAGGAGTTTTGCCGGGGCAACCCCCAGGGCGGCATAGATGGTGGCGAAGAGGTCGGGGACACTGACCGGGTGGGAGACGATCTTCTTACCCATTTCGTCGGTTTCTCCGTGGGCTCCACAGTGCTTCAGGCCGCCGCCGGCCAGCACGCAACTGAAGGCTGTTCCCTGATGTCCGCGTCCGCCGCCGCTGTCAAATTCTGGAGGGCGGCCAAACTCGGTTGAAACCACGACCAGCGTTTTGTCCAGCAGCCGGCGCGACTCCAGATCGGTCAGCAACGCCGCCAGGGCTGTGTCCAGTTCCTGGATCAGCGCATGCTGCTTCAAGATCCCCTCGTTGTGAACGTCCCATCCCGAACCATTCAGGAAATTGAGGTTGTGCGCGACTTCAATGAACCGCACTCCGCGCTCCACCAGCCGGCGGGCCAGCAGGCAGCGCTGCCCGAATTCGCCGCCGTAATGGTTCCGCAGGTCGGCCGACTCTTCGCCCAGTTTGAAGCTGCGGTTGAACTCGGGACCGCTCAGCCGGAGGCTCTGCGAAATTGCGTCTTCATAGTCCAACAGCCGGGCATCGGTGGTCTCTGGCTGCGACTGCCGCAGGCCCGTCAAAAACGCCTCGCGGCGGGCCTGGCGTGCGGGAGAAACGCCATCCGGGCGGGACAGCCCCGCCGGCCCCTGGCTGGTGTCCGTCAAGTAGAGGTAACCATCGCGCGCCCCAAGAAACCCCGGTCCGCGCGTCACGTTTGGGTAACCGATCACCACATAGGGCGGGGCACCAGCGCCCGCCGCGCCTAGTTCGTGGGCGATGACCGAGCCCACCGAGGGGTAGACGACGGTGCCGCTGACCGGCCGGCCCGTGTGCATGCGATTGACGGCGGCCGCATGCTCGTCGATCACGTCGTGATGGATGGTCCGCAGGACAGTGACGCGGTCCATGAGCGGAGCCACGCCGGAGAGATGTTCGCAGACGCGGACATCGGGCACGGCCGTGGCAATGCTGTCGTAGTACGAGCCGGCCACTTTCTTGGCCGGGTCGCCCTTCCGCTTCGGATCGAACGTATCCAGCGCCCCCATCCCGCCGCCGAGCCAGATCGAAATCACATGCTCGGCCTTCCCCAACCGTGGCTCAGCCATTCCTCCGGCCGGTTCTTCAGCCGCACGCCCGGCCTCGCCGCGCATCAGGCTGGCTGCCGAGAGGACTGTAGCCTGCGAAAGAAAGTGACGGCGATCCATGGAATTCCTTACGTCCTGTTCCAACTTGGTTGGCAAGGCGATCGCCGCAAACACGGGCCTCACGGCATCCACACAAACTCACGCAGATTGACGAGGCTCCAGACGACATCCTCCAGCACTTCCCGCCATTCGGTCCGCAGTCGTGGGTCTGCCGGCGGGCCGAGGCGGGCACGGCGTTCCAGTTCCAAGGCGATGGTCGACGATTCCGGACGCAGGTGGTTGGACCATGTCACGCGCGGCAGAACCTCCAGTGGAGCCGCCGGAGAAATCTCTGCCGTAGGAACAAGTCGGTCGGAGAATCCAACCGCCAAGGCCTGGGCGAGCGGTCCACGCTCGCCATCCGTTGGGCTACGGCTGAGAAACCGCGCGAACAGGCTGTCAACCAGTTCGTCGGGGGATCGGGATGAGACGGCGAGATCCGCCAGGCCGCTCCCTTGCACAATGCGGGTCAGCGAGACGGAAGCCACGCTGTTGGCGAGCACGCCGGGTTGCAGGACATGGGCCGCCGACTCGCGATCCGTCCGTGGATTTTGCCGTGAACCACTCCAGCCGAAGGCTTCCAGCAAGTCAGCCACAGCGCGGGCCCGGGGCAGGCTCAGGCTCGGCCGGTCGCGCTCATTGGCCAGGCTGGCAAACATCCAGGCCCGCCGTGGCACACCCAGCGTCAGCCGGTTGCTGGCCGGCCGGCGGGCATCCGGGTCGAACGTGATCTCTTCGACATCCATCGTCCGGCCGGTCGCCGCAAACAGTGAGTCCACGACCTGCTCGGCGGTCAGGCGGCGGCGATCGGGAGCCACGAAAAACCGGAGGGCAGGTTCCGTCTCCCGGTTCCTGCCGATGGCCGCCCGTTGGTAGGTTTGCGATGTCAGGATCAGCCGGGTCAGGTGCTTCAAGTCATAATCGTGTGTCAAGAACTCGTGCGCCAGCCACCGGAGCAGTTCCGGGTGACTGGCCACATGGCCCTCCCAATCCTGCGGTGGCTCAACCAATCCGGCTCCCATCAGCCGCCGCCAGATCCGGTTGACCAGCACCTGCGCGAACCGCTCGTTGTGCGGCGAGGTGACGAGAGCCGCGAGCCGCTCGCGCGTGTCGTCGGACTCCTGCAACATTGTTGCCAGAGTGCCGTCGTCGAGGCTGCCAGTCAATTCCGCGAACGGCCATGTTGGAGCAACCTGTTGCTCGGGGTTGAGCGTCACGCGAATCAGCGACTCGCGCGCCTTCTGTTCAAAGAACGCCTTGGGGACGCGGCTGGACTTCGGCACCGTCAGCGGCTTCCGTTCCAGCATTGCCGCCAAGGCATAGAGGTCGGCCTGTTTGGTTGAGTGATAGGGCGAATCGTGGCATCGCGCACACTGCAGTTCGATGCCGAGGAAGGCACTGGCGATGATCTGCCCCTTGGCGGCAAAGGGGGCATCATTGTCGGCGGCGATGCCAAACCCCGCGCTGCCGCCCTCGTGCTTGCTGCCGCGCAGCAGGATCAATTCGGTTACAAATCGATCGAACGCTTTGTTGTCCCGCAGCGTCTCATACATAAACCAGCGAAAGGGCCCCGTCGTGTTGAGGCTGGCATTCAGCAGGGTCGGGTTTTCCGCCAGCACATCCTGCCAATAGCTGACCTGGTGATCGGCCCAGCGTTCATCAGCCAGGAGCCGGTCAATGACCTGCGGGCGTTTTTCGGTGGAGGTCTCGTCCAAAAAAGCTTGTAGTTCCAGTTTGGTGGGGGGGACGCCCACGGTGTCGAGGAAAACGCGGCGGAGGAAGCTGGCATCGTCGACAACCGGAGGCGCAGCGAGGTCAGCGACAGCCACCTGGGGAGCGGGCCACACCGCCCCATTAGTAACCCATGTTTCAAGCACCGCCACCTGTTCGGCAGTCAGCGGCTTGGTGCCCGGCGGCATCCGCTCGTCGGCACTCGTCGCGCGGATTCTGCGGATGAGTTCGCTTTCGGCAGGATTGCCGGGAATGACCGCAGGCAGTTCGGAATCGCCCCCTTTGAGCGCTCCGGCACGGGAATTCAGCAGCAGCCCCGCCTTCGATTTTTCACCATGACAGCGAAAACACTCGTCCCGCAGGAGCGGGAGAACTTTGGCGTGAAACTCGCGTGCGACTTCCGCCGGAGTCTTGGACGACTCCATCAGCGCGTGGATGATCTTGGCCTGGAGAAAGGCATCGACCGGATGCAGGCGTGGGAGCGGGACCGAAGGGGCGGGATGCTGTTCGGCCCAACTGCGGGCCAGGCCATGTCGCCCGCTCCAGAAGGTGTCCTGGCTAACGGCGGCTCTGCGCCGCACAGAATCATCCTGAAGCTGCCACTCCGCTTCCTGCCGGGCCAGTGCGGCAACGATGTCGTGGTCTGTCAGGGCCACTGCCGGCATCGCGCTTGTCGATCCCGAGCTGGCTGCGCGAAGCACGTCATAGGTTGTGCCGTCGGGACGGAGTTGACCCACGCAGGTTTCGCCGGGATCGGCCCGCAGGGCCTTGCCTCCGACGATCGTCTCCAGCACGACCCGGCACGTCCCCGCGGGGCTGAGCCACGAGGGATCGATGTCGATATCGGCAAACACCTCCTGCTGGTGGTGTTCGGCGCTTCGCAGGCCGGGCAGGGGCGGCGTGGCGACCGGCAGCATCGGCTCTTCGCCATTTGGGGAGGCGGGCATCGGTTCGGCGCGGGCCACCACCTGACCGTGGATCCACAGGCGGCTCAGCCCGCGGACACGCATCACCAACCTCTGCTTTCCGGGGGCCATCGGCACGTCAGCCGCCACCCGCATCAGGACGGGAGCCGCCCAGTCGGCGCGGATTCCCCAGGAATCGTAGCGCTGCGGCAGCCGGTCCAGGAGAAAGCCTGCGGCAGGCACCCGCAGCGTCTCAACCGGCAAAGATTCGCCTTCATTCAGCCAGCGTGTGTGGACCGGCAGGCCTTCATGCAACACAACGAGCACCTGGCCGCTCGGGAGGTGTTCCAGCACCGGCATGACTTCGGTCGCGGGCTTCTCGGCCGGCTCGGCCCCCTCTCGGCGATAGCGCGTTTTGAGCGTTGCGTCATCAAGAATGTGCCGATGGATCGCGACCGCATCCAGGCTGCCGCGAAAGCTGTTGGCTGCCGCTCCGCCACGCGACGAACCAATCCAGATCGCATCATTGTCGACGATGGGAGCAGCCTCGGTCGGTCCGCCCATATCCCAGACACCAGGTTGTGGCTGGCCGTCGATCCAGCCCCGGACACTGGCGGGGTCGCCAAAGCGGTAGGTCACGGCGACATGGTGCCAGCCCTTGCCCGCGTTGAATCCCTCCTTGGTCGTCCAGCGGTGCCAGTGTTCATCCGCTGCGGTCTTCCCACTGGAGATGGGGGTGGCAAACAGAAAGCTGACCCCGGCTTTGCCGTGCGTCTCACGCACCCGCAGCGCCCAGTTCTGGTTGTCCGCCGGATAGCCGGCGGCACCTGTGCGTCCTTTGCCAATCACGTAGACGTTTTCACCCGTCCGCAGCTCGTCGACCTGAACCCATGCCTCCAACGTCAACGGATCGCCATTGGTGAAGTTAAACGGACTGGCGGCACCTGGATCCTCATACGACAGATGCGCCCCGGCACCGTCGAGCCGGATGGCCGTGTTGGTTGGTTCAAAGTCGGGATACGTGGGTGGCCGCGGTCCGGGGATGTCGCGGTGGACGCCGCCATGAGCTTTGAGGGGAGTCGTTTCCTCCGCACCGAAATTCCACCGCGCCACGGGGGCGGGTTCCGCCGCGATGGCGACGCGGAAATTCCAACTGAAAGGCTGCAGCCACAAGACCACAAACAGAATGCAGGTGCGCAATGCCGCTCCCCATTACAAGGTCGTTGTTTGACTGCGGTTGGTCGCTGCCGGCATGCCGCCGGCAGCAGCGAAATTCAACGCTACCGGCTGGTCAGCGGCGCATACGAACGATCTGGGCTGCCCGTGTAGTTGGACGACGGGCGGATGATTTTGTTGTCCTGCCATTGCTCCAGCACATGGGCACACCAGCCGGCGATGCGGCTGGCGGCGAAGATGCAGGTGAACAGCTCGCCGGGAATTCCCATGTAGTGCTGCAGGCTGGCCGAGTAGAAGTCGACGTTGCAGTTCTTCTGGATCGCCTCCTTGACGATCTGCTCCAGCCGCTCGGAAATGTCGTACCAGCGAGGTTCACCCTGCTCGATGCCGAGGCGGCGGGAAAGTTCCTTCAGGTGCTGCGCCCGCGGGTCTTCGACCTTGTAGACCGCGTGGCCGAAACCCATGAATTTTCCCTTGCGGGCCTTCACGCCAGCGACGTACTCCTCGACTTTGTCGACGGAACCGATCTCCATCAGGGTGTGGATGACTTCGGTGTTGGCCCCGCCGTGCAGCGGCCCCTTGAGGGCCCCGATCGCCCCGCAGATGACCGAGTACAAGTCCGAGAGCGTGGCTCCGATGACCCGGGCGGCGAAGGTGCTGGCATTCAGGCCGTGTTCCGCGTGCAGGATCAAAATCAGATCCATCGCCTTCGCTTCGTCGGTCGTCGGCACCTTGCCGTTCAGCAGATACATGAAGTTGGCCGAGTGGCTCAGTTCCCGTTTCGAAACCAGTGGCTCCTTCCCCTGCCGCAGCCGATGCAGGGCGGCCACGACGGTGGCCATCTGACCAATCAGACCAATCGACTTCTCGAAATTGGCCGCAGGCGAGCTGTCTTCAGCCTTTTTGTCGTAAATGCCGGCCAGCGAGATGGCGGAGCGCAGCGCGGCCATCGGCAGCACATCGCGGGGCAGGGTCTTGAGGAACGCCAGAACTTCCGGGGAGAGGTCGCGGTGCCGGGCGAGAACTTCGGAGAAGTCCTTGAGCTGGGACGCGTTGGGCAGGTCGCCCTTCAGCAGCAGATAGCAGGTTTCCTCAAACGTCGATTTCTGGGCGAGTTCGTGGATGTTGTAGCCACGGTAGATCAGCTTGCCGAGGTCGCCATCGATGTCACAGATGGAACTATCGGCGGCGACCACCCCCTTGAGCCCCTTGGCAGCGGTCTCCACCGGCTTCTCCTTCGCAACATCAGTGCTCATTGGCATTCCGCTCTTACACCCGGCAGGGACAACGCCGTGCAACCCGGCCTGAAGCCGACCCTTCCCCCAAACCGCCCCGGATCGGCGGATGAAAGCAGTCGCGACCTCGGATTGAGGCAGTCAAAAATCACGAGTCCGAGCCACCATCCGCCGCAACGGCGAATCCTGGAACGGGACGACACTTGGCAACTGTTCGCACCAGATGGCAGCCAACCCACGGGACCAATGGGCTTGACGTGCGCGAAAGTGTGTCCACGCCACACCCTGCCCACCTGGCACTCCCCTCCTGTCAGACCTTCGATTTCCAGTATAGCAAGGGCCGACTTCAGTTCAATCAATGCACGCAGGCGGCGAACCGGCCACCAGAGACTGTGTCCGCAATGTAATGGTTGTATAAAAATGACCGTCTGGGAGTCTTTTGGCGCGTCACAGGCTCCAGGCGGGATGGGTCTCCCGCAGGATCTCCAACACCGCATGGCGGTCTGCCGATGTCAGGTGCGCGAACGGCTTCGATTGGTCTTTCCCGCTCAGCACCTCGCGCAGGCGACCCAGCACATGGTTCAAAACCTCGACTGGCAACGCCTGGAAACAGGGGGAGTCTACCAGATAGCTGCATGGGTGCTTGAACATCCGCCGCTCCAGGTCAAAGTCGCGCAGCGACCGACCGTGGCTGTCGCGCGGGCCGTGCTTGGCAAAGTCGGCGGCAAAGCCCGATGTGCCTTCGATCCGGTCCGTCAGCGGCGCTTCGCCACTGAAAAGCAGGTATTCCACCAGCGCGTCGCCGGCATTCTTGATCCGCGTGCGGGTGCTGTCCCAGACATGGCCGGCCGGTTCTCCCAGTTCGCGGTTGAGCGCCTCCTGGTAATGCAGTGCCTGGCGCGTCACATAGCCGGCGCGGGCAATCAGATTGTGCCCTTCGGCCTGATGCTCCAGAACCATCAGCGCCACAATGTCACTGTGCCCCGTCAGGTAAGCCGACGCGTCGAACCGGTCACCCAGCACCGCCAGATTCATTCCGGCAGAGTTGTCCACGTCGCGGGGCACGATCTGCTGCTGACCGCCGGGAAGGACAAGGTTTCCCAGATGCTTCTGGGCACCGTGTGTCCCCGTGACATACCATCCGCCCCACCGATCTTCGAGCGGACTGGACTGCGTGATCCGGTGCGACCCGGCCGACAACACCGGCAGCCCGGCACGATCGACAAAGACGGATCGGACAAGGTGCCCCGGCACCTGCTTCAACTGCGACGAGGCATGGCAGATCATGCAGTTGTCGGATTGCCGCACGATTTGCGGCGCGGCGGCTTCCTGCTGTGAGAGGGTATAGAACACGGCCCCCAATTGCGGATCTGCCGCCGAAATCTCCAGCACCTCGCCGTTCTGACAGTAGCCCACATACACATTGTCACTGAAGTACAGCGCCCGCGGCGTCTGCGGGGAAATCCGGTGGCGCTGCAGGCTGGTCTTGGAAAACACGAGCATCTGCGAGGAAACAGGGACCTGCAGGGCGTCCAGCAGGGAGGGCAGATAACCGAAATCCGGATTGAACCGCAGGTGACTCGTGCCAGACTTCAACCCGTCAACCAAACGGGACACTGTGTTTACTGCATCCGTCTGCGAGTAGCTGATCGGCGGTTTGTCGTATTCATCGTCTGCGGCAGCGGACCCAGGCTGCAGGAAACAAGCGAGGAACACCGCCGCCACAACCATGGCGAAAGGACCAAATCCTCGTGGGAACGCGGTTGAGAGGGATGCGTGACTCATCAGCAATCACACCGTGCGAGATTGAACCTCAAAATGCATGGGACACCTTGAAGTATAACGATGCGGCTGAAATGTGGATATGCGTGTCCACATTATTTGCGGTCGTCGAATCAAGCGGGCAGCGTCGCTTTTTGGCGTCCGAACCGCTCCAGTCGCACCTGCGGCAGGGGGTGAACGAGAGGCTGAGGCCAACGCCCATGACGGGCTCAATCCCACCACAGCGAAACGCGGGAGGATTTGGCGATGGACCGCTCCAGATCCTTCAGGGAATCCTCTGCGAGAAGATCGGGACAGAAGTCGGCGAGTTCCTCGCAGAACTCGCTCAGGGGATCGGGCAGCCGCGTCAACTTGAATTCAACCGAATCCGTTTCGGCATGATAAATATCGATGCCGTACCGGTGGTCAAAGTCTTCCAGCGTTTTGATCAGATCCTCCGCGGTGAGGCCGAAATTCACGCCATCGGTGCCGGCATGCCGCAGGATGTCGAACTGTGTTGTCCCTGCCGCCACCACAAGTTCGTCGCCCTCGGCGGTCCCCGGTTCCAGAGAACTGGTGCAGCCGAGAAAGGCCACGAACCCTTTGGGAAGCTGTTCACGGAACTTCGCAAGGATCCGCCGTGACTGTTTTTCGGGGACGATCACCGAACGTGCGTTTGGGTTTTTGTCACGCCCAAAATTCCGTGTGGCATATGGCCGGACCTCATGTCCGGCCAGTGCTGCCAGCAGGCTGCCTGCGGCATCCAGATTGCCCATTTCCATGATCACCGACCCGCCGCAATGGGGTTGTTGCCTGGCGCCTTCTTGTCATCCCAGGCTTCGGCCCGCCAGATGATGGCCCGGCCATCGCGACTGCCAGTCAGAATTTCGCGTCCGTTAGGCGAGGAAAACTGCACAGAGGTCACACCTTCGTCGTGCCCCTGCAGCGTCATGATCTCCTTGCCCTGGGCAATCGTCTCCTCGGCGGCCACGCCGGCTTTCGCCGGCTGCTGCCCATCGGCAGCTTTCGCCGGCTGCTGCCCATCGGCGGGCACGTCCGAGCGGACATCCCACAGCTTGGCACTGCCGTCGGCGCTGCCGGTCAGGATCCGTCCCGCTGCGAGGGCGACGGAGTTGACGGCGGCCGTGTGGCCCAGCAGTTGGTGTGTCACCTTCGCCGTCAGTTTCTGCTGTGGATCGACATCGATACTCCAGACAAAGGCAAAGTTGTCGTCGCCACCGGTCACGACCCGCCGGCCGTCGGCCGAGAAGGCGGCGCTGAGAATGCCCTGGTTATGCGCGGGCCGGGTGTTGTCCGCCCGGACGGCATTCAGGACGCACAACTCGGCACCGCTGTCGGCCAGCAGAATCCGGGAAGTCTTGTCCCGCGAGGCCGTGAGAATCCATTTGCCATCGGCTGAATAGACAGCCTGTTGAACGGAAGCGGCATGCAGTGTTTTTCGCCAGAGTTCCGTGGGCTGATGGCCGTCGTCCGCCTTTTTGATCTCCCAGACCCGAACGGAGTTGTCATCGCAGGCGGTGAGCACGCGCCATGTGGTGGGAGCCTGTTCGGCATTGGGCGCGAATGTCGCCCAATTGACCCGCACCGGCTTTTTCGGATCATCGGATTCGTGAGACAGTTTGCAGAGATCCTTCCCCGTACGAACGTCCCAAAGGCGTGCCGACTGGTCCCAGCCGGCGGTCACCACCAAACTTCCGTCCGGGGAGAAGTTCGCGGCCGCCACAGTCAGGTGTGGCTTGAAGTTGGTCAGCATCCGTTTGCCCGCCGCCGTCCACAACTGCGCCGCGGTGCCGCCCACGGTCACGATGTAGGGAGAATCGTTGGAGGGCATCGCCTCGCGGGTGGCGAATGCCGCGGCGGCAAACCGTTCGTTGGCCTGCCCCTGGAGCAGGTAGGGGAGTGTACCTGCCGGAGCGGGGATTGGGGTTCCCGTTTTCAGATCCCAAAGGTGAACGGTGTTGCTGCCGGAATTGACGGCCAGCAGCCGGCTGCCGTCCGCCGAGACGGCGACGGAGTCAATCCGGAAGGTGACGGAATCCGCCTTGTCAGCCGGAGCCGTGGTGTCTGACTCGCCGGATTTCTGCAAGTCGCGCAGTGACAGCCGTGAGGCATAGGTCTCAGTCTTGGTGGCATCCCACAGGCGGACGTAGCCATCAGCCGATCCGGTGATGATCGTCCGGCCATCGGGAGTGACCGCCATCGACAAAACCTGGGGCCGGCCTTCAGATTTCAGGCTCAGGTTGAGCCCCTTGATCTCCTTGCCAGTCTTGGTGTCCCAGCGGGCCACCGAACCATCATTGCTGGCCGAAACGGCCTGCGTGACTGGCCCCCCCGTGGGGTTCGGCAGATAGGCCAGGGCGGAGACCCGGTCGATGTGAACGCCTTCGGAGGAAAGCTTCTTCAAGCTCTTTCCGTCCTCGGAAACGTCCCAGAAGACCACGGCTCCGCCGCCATCGCCAGACATCAGTTGGCTGCCATCAGGCGAGAACTCCAGGGCACTGACTTCAGACTCGTGAACAGCCTTGGAATACAGTGGCTCGATCAATTCGTCCGCTTTGGCGGAGTTCATCAGCTTTTCAAGATCCCAGAGTTGGACGAGATAGGTCGCCCTCTCCAGCACTTCGGATTTCGGCCCCGCTGGGCCGCCGGTGGCAATCAGCTTGCGCTGCGGATGCACAGCCAGGGCCGCGTTCGCACCGGTTCCCCTGAGAACACCAACTTCCGCTCCGCTGTTGGAATTCCACAGGCGGACCGTGCCGTCGCCGGCACTGGTCAGCAGGCGGCCCAGTTCCGGGAGAGCCACCACCCGCGAGGCAAGGAAGGCATGACCTTCATCCAGTGAGAGCGGGGCCTGGGCATCATCAGCGAGGTTCCAGATGCGCGCCGTCCGGTCGCGGCTGGCCGTGACAATTTCATTGGCATGGCGGGGGTTGAAACTGGCCGCCAGGACCTCGTCCTTGTGCGCCCGCAGCAGCGTGGCTTCGCGGTTCTTCCACAGGTTCACCTTCTGGTCAAAACTTGCCGACAGGATCTGTTCGCCCTGCTCATCCACGAAACAGCAGGACCGGACCTGCGTGTCGTGGCCGCGGATGACGCGGGAATCCCCGCCACTCTGGCCGGCGTCGGCCGAGATGTCGGACTTCAAGGCTGGGTCGAAATCCCGCACGGAGTTGAGCTCGCGCAGTTGTGGAACATTCCAGACCCGAACCGTGTTGTCTTCGGAACACGAGAGCAGCTTGGAATAGTTCTTGTCGAAACTGACCGACCGCACCGCGCCGCGATGGCCGCGCAGTTCCTGGTATTGCGCCAGTGTCCGGCGGTTGGTCTCTGGAGTCTCTCCATTGGCGATCGCGGCGAAGTCCGCTTCTTCAATCCCAGCCGGGTCCCAAACGAGAATCCGCTGGTCGTAGCCTCCGCTGACCACTTTCGAACCATCCTTGGTGAAGACAGCCGAGTAGACCGGACCCGAATGCCCCATGAAGGGTGGGGTTAGTTCCTGGACGTTGCCCTTGTCATCGTGGCTCCACAGCCGGACCGTTTCGTCCTCGCTGGCGGTGACAATCCGGTTTTCATTGGTTGGGTCGAACTCCGCCGACCAGACGGTGTTGCGGTGCAACTGCCGGAACACCACGAGTTCTTTCGCGGTGGCCACATCCCAGAGCCGGGCGGTGTTGTCGTAGGATGCCGTCAGCAGTTTGTCCCCATTTTTGGAGAAGACGACGCTGGTGACGTCATCAGTATGCCCCTTGAACACGTATTTGAGCGAACCGCTTTTCACGTCCCACAGTTGAACATACTGCTTGCTCTCGCCACGCCCGCCGCTGCCGGCCGTGACGACCATCTCTCCGGTGGGAGACCAAGCGACCGCATTGACATACTGCGCCCCGTTGGCTCCGTGTTCAAACACTTGGATTGGTTTGGCGGATTCCGGCACCAGTCCATCCTTGCCGTTCAAACTGAAGATCTGAGCCACTCCACCCCAGGTACCGACCAGAAACTGCGTCCGGTTGGCGGGGTTGACACGGACCGCGCCAACCCGCACCGGGAAGGTGAACGATTTCTCGTTGAGGCTGCACAAGTGCACGAGGCGGCCCCACTCCCAGTTGCGCAGATCTTCCTCGTCCTTCTTGGGCTTGCACTGGTCGAGCAGTTCGCGGGCGGAGTCGAAGGCGTTTTCCTTGATCTTTTCCGCGGCAAGGCCGATACGGGCAACGTAGGCCTCGTACTGCTCGCGCTTCTTGGCTTCTTTTTCACTGGCCGCCGCAAGCCGCTCTGCCGCTGCGGATTTTTCCGCGGCAATTGCGGAGGCCTTGGCCGCGTCGCGGGCAATCACGGCCGCGGCAGTGGCCTTCTCGGCCTTCTCCGTCGCCAGTTTTTCGGCGATGGCTGCGTCCTCCGCCTCTTTCCGCTTCTTGTCCGCTTCCTTCCGTTCCTTCTCCGCTTCCTTCGTCTTATCTTCGGCGATCCCCTGTTGGGTCACGGCGAAGTCGCGCGCCTTGATGACCACTTGGTTCTGCCGGTAGAACCCAAACGCCGAAATCGACACGCCCACCAGAATTGTTGCCGCCAGACCGACAACGAGCCGCTGAAACTGCTTGAGCCGCCGCTGCCGGATATTTCGCATCTCGACGGCGTCGTTGAGCTGCTTGAGAACCTCCCGGTGCGCCGGTTCCTCCTTGCTCAGCGCCTCGATGCCAGCATCGTAGTCGCCACGGCGCAGAGCCCGTTTGGCGAACGCCAGTTTGGCCCTGGACAATCCGGCCTTCGCGCGATCGTTCTCCTTCCACTCCTCGATGGCCGCCTCGAATCCGTAAATCGCCCGCTGAAAATTTTCGTGGTTGTCGGAAACACTCGCATCTTTGAGATCGCCTTCGGCACGCTCGGCCAGCCCGATGCTTTCCGTGTGCGACTGGTAGAGCTTGATGTCCTTTTGGAAATGGTCGACTTTGGCATACCGCTTGCTCGGCGAGGTCGCCATGCATTTGTAGGCGATGTCGATCAGTTCGCCGGCCTTGTCGGTCGGCAAAATCTCATTCCGGGCGGCGGACATGAGGCATTTCATCGCCGTGTTCCCGCCGTGCGGCGGCCGGCCCGTCACAATCTCGTAAAGAATCGCTCCCAGCAGATAAACATCGGCCGCCTCGCCGATCTTCTCCATGGGACCGGTTGCCATTTCCGGTGCCATGTAGGCCGGCGTGCCGCCCATCGCCTGCGTCCGCGAGATGCTGCTGCTCTTGCGGAATTTCTTTTCAGGATGGGCCAGCCCCCAGTCCATCACCAGCACTTCGCCGAACGACCCAATCATTACATTCTCGGGCTTCAAGTCGCGGTGGATGACACCACGATCATGCGCGAACGCGACGGCGTCAGACACCTTGAGCAGGATGTCGATGTTTTCGGAAAGGGTTTTCTTGCCGATGGCCTTGTTCCACGGAGTCCCTTCGACCTTCTTCATCGAATAGAACAGGGCACCATGCTCGTCGCGTCCTACATCATAAATTGGCACGATGTTCGGGTGGTCGAGATCGCCGGTGACCACCGCTTCGGCGAGGAACTTGAGCCGCTGTTTCTCCTCGTCCTTCGCCTCCCCCTTCAGCATCTTGAGCGCGACATGCCGGTTGATGGAGGTTTGCCGCGCCTGCCAGACGGTGCCCATGCCGCCTTCACCCAGCACCTTCTCCAGTTCGTAGTCCACCTCTCCCGCCGTCTGGTCGCTTTTCTTCCGCAGCACGCGGTTCTTGATGATCAGTTCGCCGGGCGACACTGCCGGCCGAACCTCCTCCTTGCGGGCTCGCAGGGTCATGCCGGGATTGGCGTCCGCGTCAGCCTCCATCCACATCGTGCGGAGGACCTGATCCACATCCTTCTTCACCGCGCCGTCGGCGACGGCCGTCTCGTCGGGTTTGGCGGAGAATTCATCGGAAACGAAGGTCTGGCGACTGCTCTGTTCCGGTTCACTGGAACTGCCGTGGGGACTTCCGCTGCCGCTGCCCCACGGACTGCCTTCATCCGACAACAGGGCGGACCGGCTGATATCGGGCATCGTCCCATCGCCCCGGTCGGGGACCGGCGGCGTTCCCTGGCTTGAACCCTGTTGAGACCGGGGCGGAGCCACGCCTTCGTCCATCTGCATGGTCCGCATCGCACCGATTTCCGCGGGATTGCCCAGCGGTGGCATGTCGTCGGGGATTTCGATGGTGGCACCGCCCTGCGCCCGCATGGCGAAATTCCCGTCGAGCGGCATTGTGCGAAGTCCGCCCCCGTCTTCCGCGGGCTCGGGGGCATCCGGCAACTGAACCGTATCCACCGGCGTGAACAGATCGACGCTGTCATCCAGCGGCATCGTCTGCCCGCCGCCAAGGTCCAAGGCGTCGATGTCGTCCAGCGGCATGGTCTGCCCGGCGGCATTCAGGTCCAGTTCGTCCCCCTCCTCCAACTGCATCGTCTGCCCACCGCCATCGACAGGCACGCCGCTTTCCAGGGGAATGGTCTGGCCGCCGTCGCCAACAATGACCCCCTCCTCAATCTCCACGGTCGGGCCAATGACCGGAACACCCTCTTCCAGCGGCATGGTGCGGCCGGCTTCATCCTGCCCAGCTCCTGCAATACCCCCATCAGGAATCTGCACCGTTCCCATGCCCGCATCGGGTCGGCTGCCCTGAGAATTGTCGGGAAAGAAAAAAGTCTCCCCGGATTCGCGTGCGTCCAGATCCACCGTCCCGGAACTCTCCATGATGGACTGCGGATAAACGCCAGGTTTCCTGGCCTTCGGCAGTTCAAACGACGACGAGTCCTCGCCCGACTGTTGATAGGCCGGCAGGTCAATCGATGAGTCAAGTTCGAAGGTCTGGTCGAACGCCGCATCGTGCTCCGGCACAACCCCCTGATCCAGGGGCACTGTGTCGCTTCCGGCGGTTTGGGAAAACTCCTGTCCGCAGTGCGAACAGCGACCGCTCTCCAACTCGGCGTCATTCAGCGGGGCACGGCAATGTTGGCAGGCAGACATGCTCTATTTCTCCGGGCGGTTGAAGACTTCCAGCCGCGACGATTTGGTGCGTGCAATTGACAGTACTGAAACCACCCGACTCCGGGCCAGTCCCCTTCAAAGATTCCGACAGATCCCATGCCGGGTCATGATTCTTCGCGACCGGTTCCGGCATCGCCATCCGAGCCACTTTTGTCGATTCCGGCCGCGCGGCGGATTCGTTCAAGGAACCGCGCCACCAGCGACAGGGGCTTTTTCGCGGACTGCTCCATGGCCGCATCCACTTCCTCGCCCCAGTCCCCCGTGGACGCCTTCGCCCGCAGTGATCCTGTGACCAGCATCGCCGCGCCGGCCAGCGGGTAGGCCAGCCCCCCGGCGGGTGCCGCCGGCGATTCACCCGCGCCAGCTTCCTCGCTCTCGCCTTCTGGCTCGGCCTCAAGCCGCCCGGAGAAGACCTGGTCAGAAGTCTCCCGCTTCGGTGCCGCTCCGCGGCGGGCCATCCATGCGGCAAACTTGTCGTCCCGCAGCGCGTCCGCCGCGTTCCCCATCGCGGGATCGGCTTTCTCCTTCAGACTGTCCGGAATCTGGAAGTCGGGGTCTTCCTTCTGCTTGTCGGTGTTGACCTCGCCGTCGGCCTCCTGACCCTTGCTTTGAATATTGAGGTCGAAGACCTCCGTGAAATTGCCCGACTGGTCGCGGAACACCACCTTGTACTTGCCGGCGGGAAGTTTCTGCAGCAGTTCAGTGCGGTTGAGCAGGCCCTTGATCCTGAAGACCAGCTCCTTGCCGGATTTGTCAACCTTGAGCCCGTTGGTGACCGGGTCGATCACCTGCAGGAAGAATCCACTATTGTTGTCGGTCCGGGTGTCCACCGACTGCAGCGTCAGCCGCTGTTCGGCGGTGACCACGATCGGCACCTGGGTCGACTCGCGGACAAAGTTGATCGTCGTGACCGGTGTCGTCGTGACTTCCAGCGGCCGAGCCGTGTTGTCGATGATCGATAGCCCGATCCCTTCGCCGGGAACTGGCAGGAAGACCACCGCCGTGGCCGAATTGGCCACGAACTGCGTGACATCAATGAACCGGTTGACAGAACCGGACCTGAAGGGATTCTCGGGAGCGGCAGTACCGTCCTCGTTCACCACCAGCGTGCCGTCCAGTCCGATGCTGAACGGATTCGAGCGAACAATTTGTCCGTCGTTCATCAGCATCTGCCTGCCGTCCTGTCCCACACCGTTCGTGACAATATTCGACGGGGGCTTCAGAAGATTGTTGCGGGTGAAATCATTGATCAGGTTTGGTAGTCCGTCAGGGCTGACACCGTCACGCGGTCCAACTGAGGCAGAATCTGCGGCCGTGATCCCGCTGACAGATGCATGCGACACGAGGTTGATGTTCGTCGTCATCAACGGCATGCCTTTTGGATCCGTCGTAGACGTGCTCTTCATGTCTACGCTCGTATCCTGCATCACCCGCACATTGACGATGATCGGGCTGGCGCTGTTGCGGGGATCAGGGTTGCCCGAGTAGGCGTGATTGAAGGTGATGGTCACGGGACCGACTACTTCCACCCCGCCGTTGGCTGCCTTCAGCATTTCTGCCGTCACAATCGTGAACCGTGCGCTGTTTGTGACATTCAACGAGGTGCGGCGATCGACTTCGAAGGTGTTTTCCCCTGTCTTGACAATCGTGGGGGACTGTGTCGGAGTTGCCTCCTGGTTGCTGAACGACCAGTCCACGAGAACGGTGTAGTTCTTTTCCCCCGGCCGCCCGTAGGTGAATGTGACGAAGGCATCACCGAACGATGTCACCTGGTCGGTCTGGATGTTGTAAAGGCTGGCCGGCACATTCCCGAACATGTCGGTAAGAAGCTTGTCATTTGACAAGTCTCCAGTGGGCGTCGGTGTCAGCCCCACACGCTGAACATTCCGAACGGTGCCGGTTCCGCTCTCGAGCAGCACCGTATTGTCGGTTGGAATCTTGACCATGCCGCTGGCGATGACATTGATTTGGCCCGCGCCTTCAGTCTTGATCTCGGGAAGCTCGCTGCTCTTCGTTCTCCCGCTGAGTTCCGTGGGAGTCTTTGACGGCAGCTGGCCCGAGCTGACCGGAGGCTGGTTCTTGATCTCGATGTCGCCTCCCGACGACATCAGCGTGACATCACCCCCCTCTTGTTTTCCGTCTTTCCCATCGGCCCGCAGCCCGGCCATGTAGGCATTAAGCGTCAGGTTGCCCGTCGCGGTGAGAACCGAGTTTCCGCCGGTGACATTAAAGACGTTGTCATTGACCAGCAGAGTGCCCGCGTTTGTCAGGCTCAACACTCCGCTGCTCAGGGATGTTGTGGTCAGGTGGATGCCGACTAAATCGTCACCCGTTCCCGCCATGTCTTCGATTGTTCCAACCACCAGGTCAGAAACATTGTCGATGCGCACGTCACCCGAGGTCACGTTTTTGAGCGCGATCAGCTTGACTTCTGTCTCCAGCGTCAGGGCCTCGCCTGTGCCGCTGCCGATTCCCGTTTTTGCCTCGATCGCCAGCATGCCGCTGCGAATGTCCCGCGTTCCGGAGTGATTGTCGATCACACCGGCTTCTGATGTGATTCTTACGAGCGCGTTTTCGGCGACGATCCGGCCGTCCAATGTGACATTGCTCCCACCGCTGTGGGCCGTGATTCGCACCGTGCCTGTAGTGTCGCGGGTTGAGATGTCGCGGACTCGAATGGCTCCCACACCTGCCGTTGAGGAAAGCGTCTCAACTTTGACCAATCCACTTCCACCCGGCCCACCAACCGTACTTACTGTCCCAGCCAGGGAAATATCGCCCCGCTGCGACTGGATGGTGACTGTGCCCGCTGCAGTCGCATTGGCTGGAGTGGTTGTGACAGTACCGGCCAGGCTGCTCGTCAGATTCTGCGTCGCTACGAGCGACACATTGCCGCCCCGCGTCAGCAGGCCGTCGTTGACCGTCAGGTCGAAATTGGCGGCACCGCTGCCAGCAGTCAGCGTGATATTCCCGAGGAATGTGCTGACATTCTCCACCTGGCCGTCCAGGGCCACCGGGTTGATCGCGACCTCCATGTTGCCATTCGGAGTCCGCAGATCGATGGAGCCTGTAGAATTCGCCAGCGTTTGGTGCGCCCGGACAATCCGAAGGCCGTCCGTCTCGGTGATGTTGATGTCACCCGCAGCTCCGCGGTTGATCGCATAGAGAGTGTCCACCTGCGTGTTGAACACAGGCCCCGTGGCTCCGATTCCCTGCATCGCCTCCACCCGCAATCCACCGGCAGCGGCCACGACATCGTCACCGCCTGTGTCGCCCGCATCCGTCACTGCGCCGCCGGCGACAATTGTCACGGCCGCCGTTGTTTGATTGGCGGGAGTTGCCGTTCCATCCGTGGGAAATTTGGAGACGTTGGTCGTGACCAACCGCCCGATTTGGATCGAGCCACCGTTGGCGAATGTCGTCGCGCTGTCCAACGTCGTCCGCAGTTCAATCAGCCCCTTGCCGGCATCGATCAGAGCCGTGTCGCCGGCATCCTGCATCATCGTGATCGAACCAGCTCCGCTGTTTCCGGAGTTGGCCCGCACGTACACGCCTCCGTTGTCGACGAGGGTCGGCACCATCATCGGTGGGGTCCGGAAGACATCACCCGTCGTGGCCAGGGTGATGCTGCCGGCGGCCGTCAGGCGGATGTCATTGTTGGTGACGATGCTGATCACCTCGTTCGTGTTCCGCACCCGCTCCATCACAGTCAGGTTGCCGCCGACGGACACAGTCACTGCGCCGTCCGTGGTGATGATGCCGCCCTCAACTGTCGGCTCCACACGGTCGAAGACCTGGTCGTTCAGGCTCCGCAAGTGGGCGGTTGGCGCGCTGGCGTAAAGACTGTCGAGGCTGTCCAGGATCAGGTCGTTCTCGTCAACGATCGTCACGTCGTGCGTGGCCAGCACCGTGACCCGCGTGAAGTCGTTCCCCGCATTGGACAGGGTGACAAACCCGCCAGCCGCCGTGCTGGTTGTGCCGGCGTGGATCACCAGCTTCTGGGCGCCACTGGTCAGGTTGACCGGGCCCGCCGAGGCGATCACGCTGCTTTCGGTCCGCAGGGAGAGGTAGTCGGTCGCAAACGTGTTGGCGGCGGTGAACGCTCCCGTAAAGGCGATGTTGCCCGTTGTCGCCCCCACCCACGGTCCCACGACGACATCGGTGCCGATGCGTTCCGTCCCGATCCGCACGATCGGGGCGAAGATGTTGTTCAGCTCGATCTGCTCCAGGGCAAAGCCGCCAGCCACATTGGCCCCGTCCCCGAGATTGATGGGTGTCGCCGGAGTGTCGGGAGCGAGCTTCACAACGGAACCGGCACCGGTGGCCCGAATGGAGCCGCCAGCGGTGTTGCCCAGGGAAATCGTGTTCGAAGACAGGAAGACGTTTGCGGGGGTCTGAACGAAGGCGGTGTTGACCGAATTGAAGTTGCCCGTGTTCGCATCCAGTGTGATGTCTTCTGTAAGCGAGATAATGTTGCCCTGCGAGGTAGGGTCGCCAATCGACGTTTCCTGGCTGATCCCCACGGCGATTAGGTCCACCGTGGTCAAGGCCTGAATCTGCTTCTTGATCGTGAGCTGCGCCCCGGCCATCACCCGAACGTAAGAATTGGTGGATGTGATTCCGCTGATGTCCGGGAACTGCACGCCCACGGTTGGGAACACATGTCCATCACCGGCACGTTCAACGGTCAGTGTGTCGACATCCCTGAACACGACGAATCCAGGATCCGCGCCGGTTGAGCGGTTGAGGATTGCCAGAACATCCACGTCGTTGACATCGTCGAGTTCCACAACGTGGCCAGAACCGGTGCTCGCCTGCCGCACGCCGAGGGTTCCGGTGGTGATCGTCCCCGTCGCATTTTGGGTGATGTCTCCGAACGCCGTCAGCCGCACGGTGTTCACCGTCGTTCCAGCGGTGCCGGTGCTGATCGCCTGCGTGAGTGAGAGGAACCCGGTGCCGCTCGAACCGGCCAGCAGCTCAATGTCGCCGTTGGTGCTGACGATCCCGCTCGTCGTGCCGAAGGCGGTGTTGATGCCCGAGGGGAAACTATGGCCGGCGGCGATCGTGCTGACCGTCAGGTCGTCCACGTCCTGGAACGTGATCATCCCGCCGGTGGCCCGGTTCACCATCGCCACGAAGTCCACGTCGTTCTTGTCGTCCAATTCGATCTGGTACGCCGTCCCGTTGTTGGCTTTGGCCTGCTGGACCCCCAGCGTCCCCGTCGTGATCGTCCCCGTCGCATTTTGGGTGATGTCTCCGAACGCCGTCAGCCGCACGGTGTTCACCGTCGTTCCAGCGGTGCCGGTGCTGATCGCCTGCGTGAGTGAGAGGAACCCGGTGCCGCTGGAACCGGCCAGCAGTTCGATGTCACCGTTGGTGCTGACGATCCCGCTGGTGGTCCCGAAGGCCGTGTTGATGCCCGAGGGGAAGCTGTGCCCGGCGGCGACCGTGCTGACCGTCAGGTCGTCCACGTCCTGGAACGTGATCATCCCGCCGGTGGCCCGGTTCACCATCGCCACGAAGTCCACGTCGTTCTTGTCGTCCAATTCGATCTGGTACGCCGTCCCGTTGTTGGCTTTGGCCTGCTGGACCCCCAGCGTCCCCGTCGTGATCGTCCCCGTCGCATTTTGGGTGATGTCTCCGAACGCCGTCAGCCGCACGGTGTTCACCGTCGTTCCAGCGGTGCCGGTGCTGATCGCCTGCGTGAGTGAGAGGAACCCGGTCCCGGAAGAACCGGCGAGCAGTTCGATGTCGCCGTTGGTGCTGACGATGCCGCTGGTCGTGCCGAAGGCGGTGCCGACCGCGCCGGGGAACTCGTGGCCCGCGCCGACCGTGCTGACCGTCAGGTCGTCCACGTCCTGGAACGTGATGGTCCCGCCCGTGGCGGTGTTGAAGGCCGCCACGAAGTCCACGTCGTTGGCGTCGTCCAGTTCGATCTGGTACGCCGTGCCGTCATTGGCCTTCGCCTGCCGCACCCCCAGCGTCCCGGTGGTGATCGTCCCGGTCGCGGTCTGGGTGATGTCGCCGAAGGCGGTCAACCGCACGGTGTTCACCGTCGTGCCCGCCGTGCCGGTGGAGATCGCCTGGGTGAGTGAGAGGAAGCCGGTGCCGCTGCTGCCCGCGAGCAGTTCAATGTCGCCGTTGGTGCTGACGATCCCGCTCGTCGTGCCGAACACCGTCCCCAGGGTCGGGAACTCGTGGCCCGCGCCGACCGTGCTGACCGTCAGGTCGTCCACGTCCTGGAACGTGATCGTCCCGCCCGTGGCGGTGTTGAAGGCCGCCACGAAGTCCACGTCGTTGGCGTCGTCCAGTTCGATCTGGTACGCCGTGCCGTCATTGGCCTTCGCCTGCCGCACCCCCAGCGTCCCGGTGGTGATCG
>JAKFUF010000150.1 GCA_021732845.1 Planctomycetaceae bacterium
TCCCCATTGGGCGATCGTGGTCTTCCAGCTTCTCGATGTGGCAGAACGAGGCGATGCTCCAAGAGTGCTCGCCACCAATCCATTCGTGGTGCACTCACACTCGCGTTTCCGTCCGGATGTCGCTGTCGAGGATCCACGTGCTGACATCCATGTGCGACTCAATTTCCAGGATGCAGACATCGATTTGATCCGAGGATCCTATCGTCTCTGGATCAATCCACATGGCGGGTGTTTCAACAAATCTGACTGTGAAGCTGAAACTTGTGGATGATGTGCAAATTGAACGGCGACCGGGGCAATGGAAGTTTGCCCCCGTCGCCGTCGCTCACGGTTGCCCCGCCAGGCCGTGGACCCCCTTCATCAGCGTGTCCTCGACGGCCGGCCCCCAAATCGTGGGGAGGCCGTAATAGAGCATTGCTCCGCCGCCTTCGTAGCCACCCTCTTTCAAGACGCGGGCGGAGGGGATGTAGGCCATGACGTCGTTCGTGTAACCGGCCACCCAGGTGTGTTCGCGGCCCAGTTCGCGTTTGATGCGGAGGGAGTAATCGACGACCACTTCGCCACCCAGCGTGACCCACTGCAGGTCGCCCAGCCGCCAGAGCTGTACGGGATAGGGGTACGTGGGAGAGAGCGGTTGCCCGGCCTCGATCTGCTTCAGCAGGGCCTTGGCGCGACGGGCGACATAGACGTTGGCCTCCTTCGTGTCCGCCTGCAGTTTCTCCAACGTGGGCAGGGTGTCGAAGGGCAGGGGAACCTCTTCATAGTGAGCCCGCAATACACCCTTGACCGGCGGCATGACACCATTGATGACGGCATCGACCTCAGTTGCCAACATCTTGCCGTACTTTTCGGCAATGGCCACCTCGCGGCGGGGCAGCGGGTTCTGGTCGGCACCGCACCCGGCGAAGAACAGCGCGACCGCTTCGGGGTGCGCCTTCTCCAGTTCGATCTGGGCAAAGCCGGGGTAATCGCCCGACCATTGATAGAAGGACAGTACCGTCGAGTGGCAGGCGTAGCCAAAAATGATGGCTCGGAGTTCTCCGTTGAGACTCCGGACAGCGAGTACCGGCACGTCGTAGTCGACCGGTCCGTTGAGCGCGCCGAAGACGCGGACCTGCGGAACGGCGGCCTCCATATTGGTGCGGCGGTTGACGGCAAAGGTGGCATGCCCATTGGCCCACGAAAGCCTTGATGGCGCGAGCTTCTCAATCGCGGACGTCACCGCGCCAAGGATGTTCGCCTGCAATTCCAAGGCATATTCGTCGACGAGCGCCTGGTCTTCGGGTTTCAAGTCGAACATGGTGGCGAGATTGGAGCCGACCATCGGACCGGTGTGCGTATGCGAACAGAAAAACGCGATCTGGCGGCGCTCCAAGCCGTGCATCTGCTTGAGGGCGGCGCAGATCTTCTGAGCGATGTCGCGGGGGATGCCGACAAGATCGAGGGAGACGAGAACCACCCGTTCCCCGCGCTCGTCCTGCAGCACGACCACTTTCGTCCACAAGTCGGTCAGTGTCCCTTCGGAGCGGTGATCGCGGCTGCCATAGCCCGACATCCACATCGGTTGCCGGGGAGTGATCTTGGCTTTAGCCACGCCCGCCTGCCACTCGGCGGCCGACACGTGGGTGGGGACGGAACAAAGAACCGCCAGAAGCAAGGCCGCGGGCAACCACAGACTCAAGGACCGCATTGTTTCAACTCCCCCAGTGTTTCTGGATCGATCGGTCAACGTTTGCCCGACCTCAAGCCAGCCGCTGCCTCTCACTGCCGGCAGGCAACCTTGCTCATTGGACAGATCAATGCCAACTGATTCAAGTCGGGGGCGCAGTGCCAATTCTTCAGTTTCACTGGCATTCGATTTCAAAGAGCGATAGACTGTGCGATTCCCCCGCCGGGTGCCGGGGGAAGAACTGTATTTTCCATCGAACATTGCACGATCCCAGAACGCCAGTTGCCAAGTGGCCATGTTGGCCAGTTTGGCAGCCGATTGCTCTCTGTCAGATCTTGCATGACTAACAAGAGGAATTGGGGCAAGCCGCCCGTCGAACCATGCCGAACAATCAAAACGCCCGCAAGGCGGTACGACAAAGCGAAAAGAACCGTCTCCGCAACCGCGCCGCCCGCACCACGTTGCGCAACGTGGTCCGCAAGGCCCGCGAGCTGGCCGTCGCTCCTGATGCGGCCGCAGCCGATTCCGCCCTGCGCCTGGCCGCCAAGCATCTCGACCGCGCTGCGGGCAAGCACACAATTCATCGCAACAAGGCTGCCCGGCTGAAGTCCCGGTTGAGCAAGCTGGCGAAGAAGGCTGCCGCTGGTGCCGCCGCTCCGGCTGCACAGTAGTCGTTGTTTCCTGTTCGGGTTGCTTGGAGATGCGCGCTTCGCGCGCATCTGGCCCGGTGGGAACCTGTTGGAGGTGAGTTGTCCGGTGCATCATTATGCCCGTTGACGCCCGACCGAACTGCGTGCGCACACACTCAGTTCGTCCGGCAGTTCCCATAAACCCGCTGTCTCTTGCGTGCCTCCTCAGTCGCGGAGGCAACCATGGCCCTCTGGCCCGCCGTTGACTTCGGCACATTCGGCACCATCCGGCCCTCTTTATTCGCGGCGCTGAATTCTCGGGCGCCATCTCTCACGGATCGCTTCCGTCACTCCCTACGATGGTTGGAGAAGAATCGGAGTTACAGATTGAACTCACGGGAATTGAGATTCAATGAGCGACCGCGACCGTGCCCTGCAAATCCTGCATCAAGTGCGTGACATCCTGGCAGAGCGGATGACCGAGCGCATTCTGGAGCATGCCGACGACCTGCTGGACGATGCGCGGGGCGACTCCTTCGCCGGCGAAATCGAAGCCCTGCACGATCAGATTGCGCTGCGGCTCATTCAGGTCAACCAGATGCTGGGCAACTTGCCGGTCGAACTGGCAAGTTTCGACACGCACCCCGTCGACTCCGAGCTGCCGCCGCCCTCTTCCACGAATGCTGACACCACCTTCACGCATTTGGACAACCCGCCAGAGCCGGAAGTGGAAATCGACTCTGTTCCCCTGTCATTTCAGTTCGCACCGCGTGGCCCCACGGCCTCCTTCAGCCAGACGTTCACCACGGAACAGTCGAACGACACCGCGATGGTGGCCGAGATGCCCACCTTCGCCTTGTTCGTGAAGCAGATCCTGGCCGAACATCTGGATGCCGCCGGACAGACACTGGCCCCGCTGTTGGGCCTGCATCCGACGCGGGCGCGGCTCGCGGCGGGACGCTTCGCCGAGCAGATGCACAACCAGCCAGAGTTTCTCACGCGGGCGATGAGCCTGCGGGTCGAGCTGGCGAATGGAGCCACGAATTCGGTGCTGCAACTGCTGGCCGAGTGCTTTGGCCTGGACGGTTTTGAATCCTTGATGGCCCTGCAAACGCTGCAATCCAGATAAGTTTTTGCTCGCTCCGGAACCCATGGCGCGGATGGGCGGCTTCGCCCCCTTCCTCATCCGCTGTCGGGGTTCCTCGCTCGCGGGTAACGATCGAAGGCAGGCTGTCTTGCTCAAGATTCTGCAAATTCGTTCGCAGAGCACGGTTTGCCGATTGATCCTCAGGTCTTATGCTGTCGCCGTCCAAGAGTTGAAAACCAACGGCGCTGCTACTCATGATCAATCTTGCCAGCGCGCGGGCGGCATCGCCCGCTGTCCATCGTGCCACCACCGATCCCGGTCGCGCGTGGCTGCGGGATGTCGAAATCGTCGTTGACGCCCCACCCGATGACGACGCCAACCCGCTGCCGGAGGCGCAATGGCCATCGACCGCCCGGCGGAGCGGTGTGTGCGGTGCGGTCAGCCCACGGATGATCGCCCTGCCAACCGGTGGCTTTCGGTTGTACTACACGCAGATCTTGCCCCGGGCCGGGTTTCCTCAGGGAGCCAATGACTACGAGAACTCGACCGCGCGGATCCTCAGCGCAATCTCGCCAGACGGGATCCACTTCGTTCCCGAACCGGGCGTGCGGCTCTCCCCTGCGATGGCCGGTGCTGGCGACTTTCGCGTGGCTTCCGGCGAGGTGGTGCCCGTTGGCAACGGTGGCCGGCTGCGGATGTATTTCGAATGCAATCCTGGCTCACATGCCGTGACGAATTCCATCCGCAGCGCGGTGTCTGACGATGGGCTGACCTGGCATGTCGAACCGGGCGACCGGTTGCAGACGACAGGCGTCAACTATGGATCGCCGCGGATCTTGTTCCTCGCCGATGGCCGGATCCGGCTGTACTGCCTGGAGCGCGGGCGGGGCATCATCAGCGCTGTCTCCTCAGATGGCGGAACCACCTTTCAGCTCGAGCCTGCCATTCGCCTCGCACCGGGAGATGCACACGACGCCGTGGTCGCGTTTGCCCCCGAGATCCTGCAACTCCGAGAGGCCGGCTACGTGATGTACTACGCCGGCTACGAGTCCCCCGGCCGGGCAAACATTCTGCGTGCCGCCTCCGCAGACGGACTCCACTGGACCAAAGAGGCCACGCCGATCCTCGCTCCCGGCGCGCATTGGGATGCGGTGAAGTGTTCGGAAATGTGTCTGTTCCCGCTTCCGCAAAACGGAGCCGAGGTCCGTTGGCGGATGCTCTACGAAGCCTGCGATGGCACGTCGCCCAATGCCCGAGGCGTCTGGAGGATTGCTGGAGCGACCAGTGTCGCCGAGTCACTCCGTGGCTCGATTCCATTCACGGCCTGACCGGTCCGCTTTGCGACTTTCACCCACGAAATCGCTACGCTATGACATCGGCTGGTTTTCCTGACCCCTGTTGGAGCGGTTGATGCGCCTGCTTTCGTGTTTGATCGTTGCTGTGCTCACCTTTCTCACACCCCCTCTTCATGCCGCCGACCACTTCGATGTCATCATCCGTGGCGGAAGGATTGTCGACGGCACCGGTGCGCCGTGGTACATCGGCGATGTGGGAATCGCGGACGGGCGAATTGTCAAAATTGGGCGGCTGACAGGCGAAGCCAAGCGGGTCGTCGACGCCACGGGGCTGTATGTCACGCCGGGCTTCATCGACATGATGGGCCAGACCGGATCGCCGCTCATCGACAACCCCGCGGCCGCCATGAACCTGTTGATGCAGGGGATCACCACCATCAATGCCGGAGAGGGGGTCTCTGCCGCACCGCTGGCGGGCGATGCTGCGAAGACCGCTGGCTGGTCCACGATGCGGGAGTACTTCGCCAAGCTGGATGCCGGTGGCATGCCGATCAATGTTGCCCAAACCGTCGGCCACACGCAGGTCCGGCGGTTGGTGCTGGGGGACATCGACCGCCGCCCGTCGCCGGAAGAGCTGCAGCAGATGCAGGCCTTGGTGAAGGAGGCGATGGAGGCCGGAGCGATCGGCATGTCGACCGCGCTGATCTATCCGCCTGCCGTCTATGCCTCCACCGAAGAACTGGTGGCGCTGACTCGGGTCGCTGGTGAGCATGGGGGCGGCTATTTCACGCACATGCGCAACGAGGGCGACCGGCTGCTGGAAGCGATCGAAGAGGCACTACACATCGGTGCGGAGGGGAAGGCGCGGGTCCATATTTTTCACCTGAAGGCCGCAGGCCGACAGAACTGGGGCAAGATGGAACTGGCCATCGCGCGGATCAAGGCGGCGCGTGCGTCGGGGCAACAAGTCGCCGCCGACATCTATCCGTACATCAACAATGGGCTGGGGATCACCGCGTTCATTCATCCGCGTCATGCCGCCGAAGGTCCGGTTGTGTTGCGGCGGAAGCTGGACGACGCCAAAGTGCGTGCCGAAATCCGCGCCGAAATGGAAACCCGCGACGACTACGAGAACTGGTACCGGCACATCGGCTTCGACTGGGACCGGCTGGTGCTGGGTGAAATGCGGGGCGACCTGGCGTGCCACAACGGCAAGTCGCTTTTGACGGTGGCGAAGCTGACCAACCGCGATCCCTGGGACCTGTTTTTCGACGTCGCCAAGCAAGACGCCTTCGTGCTGCCTCAGACCATGAGCGAGGCGAACCTGGTCAAGGCAATTCAAACCGAGTACGTCTCCTTCTGCACGGATGTCGGCCCCGCCGGTGGCTCATCCATTGCCTCGCATCCCCGCGCCTATGGAGCTTTGTCCCGCGTGCTGTCGCGGTTTGTCCGGGATCTGGGAGCGATCTCCCTCGAACGCGCCGTGGCTCAGATGAGCGCGGTGGCGGCGAATGAACTGTTCGCCTACGACCGCGGCCGGATCGCCCCCGGCCAGGCGGCGGATATCGCGATTTTTGACTATGCCACAGTCATGGACAAAGCCACGTTTGCTGAGCCACACCTCGAAGCGACCGGCATGAAGTACGTGCTGGTGAATGGTCAGATCGTGCTGGAAGGTGGAAAGTACACCGGCGCACGCCCCGGCCGCGTGCTTCGCGGGCCGGGTTATCGGCCCGAATAAGACGCTGGGTGAAGGGCACACTTCAAGTTACTATTCACCCGACGGGTTGAACCGCTTATTACGCCGGATCTGGAGATGCCCCGTGTTTGCTAAAACGGGCATACCAACCTTCGTCAATGTAGGGTTCACCGTGTAAGCCATCGCTTTGTGCCGCGATATTCTGGCCATCCACGATGATCGCTATTGAAGAGTCGTTGTCATATTCCTCTCCCAATGCGAACAAAAAGTCATGTATGCCCCCGTCGATAGCATCGACTACACAACGACGAACTACGGCTCTTTGCTCGGCGGTCAGGCGACTGAGGTCGGCTTGAAGCGATTGAAGCCCCGGGGCTTTCGAATGTGCTGACAGTAACGCGTCCGCGCAATCGATCGCTGCGTCACGAAGCTTGGCCACCAAAAACGCACCGAATTTGTCAGCTTCAGCCCCAGCCTTCAAGGTGACTACCTCCGCCTAACAATAAGATGGATGCCTTCACCCGCGATGCAAAGTCGGTTGAAAATTCGTGAGATTCGTAAGATTCGTGGTTAAATTCCTGACCATACGATTCACACACCGCTTTGCCGGACCAGCCAACTTCGCCAACAACTTCATTTGTTGCCCTTGATGGCATCACCGCTGGATGTGGACATTACTGTCGGTGTTCGACTAAATGCTTGACCAAATGAGCCGACACGCGCTAACGCGTGCCGGCTCATGAAACGTCATTTCTGCCGCGATCCTCTCGTCGTAACAATCACACCATCTCCGGGATCGGTGTCCGCTCATCCAGCAGGTACATCGGCCGGCCGCTGGAACTGGTGAGGGTCGTGGCGGGGTCGACACCCAAGCCGTGGTAAAGTGTGGCCAGGATCTGCTGGACAGTGATCGGGCGATCGACGGCTACTTCACCGCGGGAATTGGTGGAGCCGATCACGTGGCCCATTTTGAGTCCGCCGCCAGCGATCAGGGCGGACATCACGGGTTCCCAGTGGTCGCGGCCAGCGCTGCCGTTCACCCGTGGGGTGCGACCGAACTCGCCCCACATCACGACGGAACAGTCTTTGTCCATCCCTCGCGCATGCAGGTCTTCCACCAGCGTGGCGACCGCCTGGTCGACCGTTGGCAACTGGCCGCGCAGGTGTCCGAAGTTGTTGCTGTGGGTATCCCAGCCGCCAATCGAGAGCGTGACGCAGCGGACACCGGCTTCAATCAGCCGGCGGGCCGTGAGGAACTGCGTGGCTTCTCCATAGCGGGCACGGACGCGTGGATCTTCGCGGCTCAAATCGAGGGCATCCCGCGTGCGTGGTGCGGTGATCATCTCAAAGGCCCGGGCGGAGAAGGCGTCCATACCGGCCATCGCCCCGGTTCGATCGGCCTCGTTGCGGAAGCGGTCGAATTCCTTGAGGATCGTCCGGCGATCATCCAGCCGATTCATGGAGACCGACGCATTCAGCGCGAGGTTCTCCAGGCCGGGACCATCGGGGGTGAAGGGGCGGTGAGCCACGCCGGCATAGCCCGCATCCAGCCCGGCGGCATTCCCCATCAGGCTGACATACGGCGGCACGCGCGGATCGACCGGCCCTTTGAGCTTGGACAGAATTGCCCCCAGCCCCGGCCGCCCCAGTGGCTTGCCGATCGCTTCGCTGTAACCGCTCATCAGCAGGGCGGGAGCATGTTCAGAGACGGCACCGATCACCGACCGCACAATCGTCAGCTTGTCGGCGATGGCCGCCTGCATCGGGAACAGTTCGCAGAAGTCCATCCCCGGGACTTTGCTCTGGATCGCCTTGAACTCACCCCGGTACTCCGTGGGAGCCTCGGGTTTGAGGTCGTAGGTGTCCATGTGGCTCGGTCCACCGGGCAGGTAGACCATGATCACCGACTTGTGGCTCGCCGCCTGTTCACCCGCAGCAGCCGAAGCCCGCAGCAAAGCAGGCAGTGTCAGCCCACCCAGGGCGAGGCTGCCGATCTTCAGGAAATTGCGGCGTGAGACGCCGTCACAGAACTGCTGCTTGTCACCAAAAACGGTCAGCATGAGCGTGCTCCCAGCGGATGGCCGCAGGGAATCAGCGGCCCCATCCACACCCACTTTACATCAACATCGGAGCATATGGCAATATGAAATGGAGGAAAGCATGGGTGCCTCATCCGATGGCCGGCGAGAGTTCATGCAGCAACTCGCGGGTGGCCTGCAACTCGGTGGTGAGCCCCTGCACCATTTGCTCGGTTTGTGACCCGGGGAAGACGGGCCAGGTGTAGGTCTCGACTTCCAGGTGTGGGGCGTAGTCGAGTTGAGCCACGGCGGCGAGGGCCTCTCGCAGTTCCGGGCGGGTGGTGCGGAGTGCGGCGTTCTCAGCGTCTTCTGCGGTGGACCAGGCTTCCAAATTCACGGGGACGTGAAAATGGATCCGCCATTGCTCGGCGGCCAGGAAATCGGCCGGGGGGTGAGCGGCGAATTCCGGTGTCAGGTCGACATGCCGCACGATCCGGCCGTCGGGCAGGCGGCCCATGGTCTGGTGCAAATACCGCTCTTCGGCGAATTGGGCCAGCAATTCGCGGCCGGCTTGGTTGCTGGCAGGGTTGTCTAACTGCAGCGCACAGGTGATGTGCAGCTTGTTGATGCGGATGCCAGCAGCTCCCAACCGGCCAATCGATGCGGCGATGTTTTCGAATTCAACCGCCTGGTGGCAGACGTCATAGCAGACGCCCAGGTGCCGGCGGGCCACGTCGCCGCTGCCGGATTTGTCGGCGGCCTGCCACAAGCGGGCGAAGAACGCGATGGTTTCGTCGGTGGTTTCCAGCAGACAGAACGGCTCGGGTTCAATGCCCAGCCGGATCGTGGAGCCCGTCGCCAGTTCGATTTTGTGCAACTCGGTGGCGAGCACCAGCAGCCGCGCAATGCACTGATCGAGAAAGTCCGCGGCGTACCCTGCGGGATGCCCTTTGAACCCCAGCGGCAGCGTGGAGATGCTGCCGTCGACTCCCGGTGGCAGCAATTCGGCCAGGACGAGGGCACAGTCGCGGGTGTATTCGTACCGTTCGGCGGTGGTCCAGTCTGGCAGGTAGACGTTGTCCTTCACCCGCGTGCTGTGAAAATCGCCATACGGGAAGGCGTTGAGCGTATAGCAGGCCAGGTGCTGTTGTTCGAGCGTCTGCTTGAGCCGCTTCAATGCGGCTGTCGCACCTGCTCCGCCAGCAGTTTCCTCGCGCAGTTCGCGGATGACCGGAGCGGCGAGCCACAGTCCAGCTGCCACCGGAACACCGACGCGGCGGCGAATGTGGCCGGCATATTCCACCAGCCCGGCGTCAACCTCGGCGAGTGACCTCCCGGCATGGACGTTCGTGCAATAACTGAGCGGCGACAGCGAGAGGGACATTCCAAGGTTCTCACGAAGACAGAGTGGCTCGGAGCATTCTTTCGGTTCTGGAGCCTCACGGCAACCCGTCAATCTTCTTGAAGATCCGTCTCTTGATGTGACCGACAAAGTTAATTTCAAATTTCAAATTTCCTGACCGTCACGGGTTTTGGGGGCGGACCCGTCGCGTAGATGAAGGTGGCCTAGATATTGGACGGGATGAAAAAGGATGGAAGAGGATGAGGAAAGGATCTGTTTGTGCCAGCTTTCAATGAGAACATCCTTTTTTATCCTCTGTCATCCTTTTACATCCTGTCTCAAAAACCTCTTTTCAAACAATCAGCCGGCCCCCCAAAATCCGTGACGGTCAGCAAATTTCAAATTTCACAGTCTGTGCGGCCACGTCGAACTATCGGCGACGCATCACAGTGTAAAACTTAACCCTCACCCGGAAGGCCTGATGCCGCGGAAAGGCATCTTACTGTGAAATTTGAAATCTGAAATTTGAAATTGCGTTGTCAACAGCAAAACGGACATCTGTCCTTACGATTCCGCGTCCGGCTTCAAGCGGGCATCGACCCATTCGGGATCGACAAACCGTCGCAGGAGCCAGCGGAGCGTGTATTCGCTGGTGGGGCCGCGCGAAGGTGTTTCACCGGGCGATGGTGTGGCGATCGGCATCTCCGCGGCTTCGAACCCTTCCAGCGTCAGCCGTTCGGGCCAGCGTTCTTTTTCCGCCATCAGATTGAAGCGGTCTTGCATGCGCCGAGCCCAGACAAGGCCGAAATCGTGACGGAAATCGCTCCACACACGCCCCAGCGGATGTTCAAACATCACCTCCGCGTTCACCTTGGATTGCCAGGCCAGCCAGAATGCCGCCGCCATCAACAGCGTGCCCCAGGCACGACCAGCATCCCAGTTGCCCCGGCCCCACCAGGGAGAGAGCGGCAGAACAATGCACAACAATCCCGCGCCCCAGGTGAGAGCGGTCAGGACGTAGCGGGTGGGAAGATAGTTGCCTCCCCCCATGACCAACACGAAGAGAAACCCGACGATGACTGGTTCATCGAGCCCCCATGCGTCCGGGCGGTCGCGATGGCCCCAGGCCGAGGCGGCCGCCGACCAGCCCAGCGCGAGGATCAGCGGTAGCACGACAAAGAAGTCCCAGACCCGGCAGACCGGCCGGCGAGCACCGAGTGCCGCCAGCGCGGGACAGAGCATCAGCACGGCGGCGAGGTACCATAACTGGTCCGCATACGCCCACGGACCGAGGAACCGTTCGGCCCATGCCAACGTCCAAGCCACGGAGCCGATGACGGCCCAACGCCAGCCGCCCAACAGCGTCGTTCCAGTCAGTGCCCGTCTGGCGCGGATTAAGACCCCGGCCACGCTGAGCCACGCGAGCGTGGCAAGCGACGAAACAGCGAGTTCCATCGAACCTCTTCCAACCGTTGAATACGGAACCCGGCTGCGGTCTGGCTCCCATCCTCCGCTCAGCTCCAAAGTCCCGCTGTCAGGCCTCGTAGACGAAGTCGATGGGAGCATGAATGTCGGGGTGCAGGCTTTGATGCACCGGACAGTGCCGGGCGGCCGTCTCCAGTTTGGTGCGGTCCGCCGCCGACAGCTTCGCGGCTTTTTCCGCGGGGATTGTCACCGCCACCCGCAGTTCGCCAATCCGCCGGATCGGCTGCTGGATCATTTCCTTGACGACATGGACCCGGGTGCCCACCAAATCGAGCTGCCCGCGTTCGGCGACGATCCCCATGATCGTCATGACGCAGCTTCCCAATGCCGCTCCGACCAGATCCGTCGGCGAAAACGCCTCGCCCTTGCCATGATTGTCGACCGGCGCATCGGTGACGACCTGCCCCTTGGAGGGACCATGCGTGGCCGTGCAGCGCAACTGACCGTTGTACAGGACATCGATCTCAACTGACATGTTCGAAGCTCAATGATGCAATCCGACGAAGACAACTGCTGTCGAAACTTTATCGGCGCGGACGGCGGTTGAACATCCCGCGACAGGCGGGGGGGTTGGCCGGGGATGCGTTGCTGAAATGGTGTTCAACATCATGCGGGCGACGTGACGGTCACGTCGCCCCGTGCCTCACGCCTGTTGCTTCGTCGGCACGGTTGGCCGGCCCGCCAGGGCGTCGCGCTCGGCCTGTGTCATGGCGTGAATGGTGCGCAACAGGCGCTGGGCGGCGGGCGTCAGTTCGCAGCCACGGCGCTCCATGGCAATCTCGGCGGCCGCCAGACTGCGGTCCAGCGGAAACACATTCGCCAGTTCCCCGTGCCACACGCTGGCGAACGGGGGGACATACTTGGGGAGCAGTTCGCCTGCCGGCAGGACCATGCACATCACACCAATCGACGAACCGGTATTGAACAGGCTGCCCAGGCCGGTTTTGGTGTGGTCGCCAATGAAGCACCCGACCTTGGTCAGGCCGGTATCGAGCGGAGTCCCCTCCAGCGGAATGCGCACTGCGGAGTAGTCGTTCTTGAGATCACTGTTGGTCGTCAAGGCACCCAGATTGACCCACGGACAGACGTAGCTGTGACCCAGAAACCCGTCATGATACTTGTTCACGTAGCCGTGGAGGATCGAGGCTTCGATCTCTCCGCCAACACGGCACACGGGGCCGATGGTCGTACCCCCGCGCACGTTGGCACGGAACAGTTGTGCTTGGCGGCCGACGTGACAGGGTCCTTCGATCCTGGTGAAGGATTGGATCACAGCGCCGGCGGCGATGCTGACCGGACCACCCCGCGCGTCGATCACCACGAACGGCTCCAGCCGTGCCGCCGGGTCGATGGAAATTCTTTCTGGCGGCCCCAGCAGTGCCACGCGGGAGTCGACCGCTGGCAGCGCCGCGTGCTTTGACAGATGAAAATCGGCCACCAGTTGTTCCGGGTTGAGATTCACCAGATCCCACGGTCGGGCGAGCAGCTTCCCGCCGGCCTCAACCCTTGTGCGGGATCGTGCGAGCCGGTACAGGGCATCTTCCCACTGGTCGAGTTCCAGCAGCGGCGTTTCTGTCGGATCCAGCGTGATCCAGGCGATGGTGCCGTCAATCACGCCCACGGTGTTGGCTGGCAAATCCACGAGCGTCGATGCGTCGGGAAGCCACCGGCCGTTCAAGAGGAGCGTGGGGGCCTCGCGGAACCAGCCCGCCTGATTGACGTGTGCTTCGGGATGCTCTTCGCGGTACGTTTCCACCAGGAGTTCGCGAACCCACGCCCCCCACGCGGTGATGGGAGCCAGGCGAAACATCCGTTCGCGAGCGGAAAACTGGCCGCAAAGGAGTTCGAAAACCGGGCGCAGCCACGTCAGCGGACGCAGATCGTCCGCAATCCGGTCTTCGAACAACGCCATCCGCATGCGGCACCTCCATCGCCAACAGGGCGGGAAATGTACCCGAGGTTGGCCCGTGCGAGAAGGCGAATCGAAAAGGCATTCGCCGCGCCGGGGGCTCGTCAAATGAGCCACTCCATGCCGCTAAGGACCGGACCAAGAATAAAGCACGCTTCAAGATGCTGACCGAAGGCCGGTCTTAGGCAACGAGAAGGGGAAACCACGAATTTTCACGAATAAGACGAATGTCACGAATAACACCTCACAGTTATTTTCGCTGCGATCCTAATGAAGTTCGCACCTCTCTGATTTGGTGTGTCGACCTCGGCAATTTCAAATTTCACAGTCTGTCAAGTTGCGTCGAACTATCAGCGCCAGCTCCGCGGTGCAGGACATAACTCTCGCCGCGCCAATTGAATGCCGCCAAAAGAATTTTTACTGTGAAATCTGAAATTTGACGTGTTCGACAAAAGCCAATTTCAAATCTCAAATTTCAAATTTCACAGTCTGTTCAGCTACACCGAACTGTCGACTGGGCTTCAATGGCGAGAACGTAACTGTTGCCCCACAGTGTGGATGCCGCGAAAAAGTATTTTACTGTGAAATTTGAAATCTGAAATTTGAAATTGCGTTAAAACCAGCGATTGGACTTCTGTCGGACACGTCAAATTTGAAATTCCACTGAATCACAATCGTAGCCCCTGAATAGATCGTGAGAATTTCCAGAAATCGTGGCAAATCGAGCCTTTTCGAAATTTTTCCTCAAGAAACAACTCCCGTTGACCGCATTGGTGAATCTGCGTATTGTTCCGCCCCGAACTCACTCGCAGCCTCTCTCAATCCCCATCTCCACAAAGTTCTCCCCTTCACTCCGCCACAGCGTTGGCAGGGTGGATGGCCCTTGGCCGGTGAACCGTTCACGGCTGAATCTGTCGTCTTGCTGTGTTTGCTCATGCTGGAACTGTCCACACTTCCCGATCTGCCACTGCTGCTCGCGGGGCTGCCGCAACAGGTTCAAGACCTGCTGCGCGCCGTCGGCGTTCCCGCGCAGGCGTATTCGGCAGGGAACGCGGATGTGGGACGGTTCGTCCTGTTTGATTCGCGGCGGCCACACAGCGTGCAGCAGGCACGTCAGGCGCGGCGGGCGGGACGCCGGCCGATCGACATCGCCGACTGTGGCTGGCCGGCAGAGAATCTGGGTGCCAATGACCGTGTCAGTCCGGTCGCCACTAGGTTCATTCAGCGGCTGAAAGAGGACCTGGAAACTCAGGGCGGACTGTGGCTGCGGATCGCCGATTATCCCTTTCCCTACCAAGCCGCGCTGTGCCTGTCGCTGGGTTATGGCCGGGGTGGCGACGACGACGCACTTCCCGCACTTGACGGCACGCTGGAAATTCAGAAGTCGTTGGAAGCGACCGGCACGCCGTTGCCACCGGTCACACACTTCGTTCCCAGCCAGTTGCGGGGCGAGGCTCTGCTCCGGTTGAGAAAGGGTGGGTTCAACGAACTAGGATGGACGGCAGACGAGGATTCGCTGGAAAGCTCGGTCCGACGCACCCTGTCGCACTGGAATACCCGGCAACAACGGTTTCTTGCCGCGGGGCTCACCGTCGACGGTTTGTGGCTCACCACGGGTGAGTCAGTACTGCCCGGCATACCCGCCCTGAACAACCTCGGCTTCCTTTACGCCGCGACAAATGTTGCGGGGCAGCAGGCCACGCTGACGACCGTGTCCAACTGGACCCGGTTTGACGTGGTGTCGCACGACCAGTGGCTGCGGTCATCCCGCTCGCCGTTTCCCCGACTGATTGCCGCTTCCGGAGATGGCTCGTCACACGTCCTCAGCCCAGTTCCGGTGCGTTCGCCCGTGACTCAAGCTCTGGCAGCCGCTCACCGCCGAGGCCGGCCGGTGTTCTGGCATGCCGCAGCCACTGAGCCACAGCTTTCCCAGCAGTTCACGGAACTCCTCGCCGCGGCAGCGACGTTGCCTCGCCTGTGGCTCACCTCGCACCGGCAGTTCGCCCGCTGGTGGATGCAGCGAATGGAGCTGCAGGTGCGGGTCTGGAAAGAGGCGGTGGGTTACTCACTGCAGTTTCGAGACCTCGGTGCCTGTGTTCCGGCCGTGGAACTGTGGCGCGGCCAGCACCGGGCGGTGCTGCCGATGACCCAGCCACGTGTCACTGTCCACGACGCCGAAGTCGCCTTTGTTTATGCGCATGACCACAGTCCGGGAGGACTCGCAATCCCCGGCGACGATACCGCGTTTCACTCCGCCGCAGAACTTTTTCGCCCCATGCCACAGACTGTCGAAATTGCCTGAAGTTTGATGACGCGACGATCCTCTGGATCGTCAACGATGGCAGACGAAGCCGCTTGCAGCGAACTCCTCTCCTCTCTCTCAAATCCCTGGTTCACGTCCCTGCCTCCAGGCCTTCCGCACGGCCCGGAAGCTCCACTTCTTTCGCGCAGGATCCAGAACATGCAGACTCTCAAATCCTTCTCGCTGGTTCTCGGTGGCTTGATCGTGGCTTCGGCAGCGACGGGCTGCTGCAACCGCTGCTGTCAGCAGGGCTGTGGGTACACGCCGACTTCCAATGGTGGATACGGCGGCGGCACCTATTCGGCACCCGCCGGAGCCCCACTGCAGGGCTCGTACATCATCAACCCAACCACCCAGACGGCGGGCCTGCCAGCGGGCACCGTGATCAACGGAGCGGTCGTCAACGGCGGCGTCACCCAGACCGGCTACACCTCGACCGCCGCGCTGCCGCTGGAATCGCTCTCGACGTACTGATCCGAGTCGGTGGACAGTGTAAAACCGATCAAAGTGGACTAAAGTCCACGCTACCGAGTCCGTTTGTGTTCAACGAAGCGGAACACGCGGATGGCCTGTCGCGCCCCAGCAAAATCGTGCGGCAGCACGGTCAACGGTCCGCTTTCCGCGGGCACCGCTGGTTTTGGCACATCGTAGGTGGCGGGAACCACGGGTTGCCGGGGTTTTGTCGGTGTCGTCGGGCTCTTGGGAACGATGTAGCCGTCTGAAAGTGTCTTCAGGAAGGCGACGAGGTCGTCCTCTTCGGCGTCGGTCAGGCTTAGATTTCCCAGTTCGGTGTGGTTCACGGTTTCCGGGACTTCCGCGGGATCAAAGGATTCCGTGCCGGCGTCGCGCACATTGTAGAAGTGAATCACGGCCTTCAGGCTCGTGAAGTAGCCGTTGTGTCCAAAGACTTTGACGAAGCCACCGGTGGGCCGCTTGTCGACGTTTCGGAGTGTCGGCACCTTGAACCGGCCATACTGCTTTGGATCTTTCAAAACACCCCCAAGCCCAAGGTCGATCGCCTTGTCGCCATCGGGGTTGATCGACGTTGGCATCCGGTAGAACGGGTTCTTCGGGTTGCGGGGGAAGCCCAGGTTGTCGTAGGTGTAGTCCGTGAAGAGCGGTGGCTTGCCATCCTCCGACGGGCGGCTGGGGTGACAACTGAAGCAGTTCGCCTTGCCCTCAAACAGTTCCAGCCCCCGCGCCTCTTGTTCTGACAGTTTCACCTTCCCGGCCAGAAACGCGTCGTATTTGGAACTGAACGGGTTGATCTCGCTGGAAGCCTCGTACGCCGCCAGCGCCGTGGCGATCCGGTCGAGGATTTTCGCTTCGTTGTCCGGAGAGATCGCGAGCGATCCCTGGCCGTTGACCGTCTCAAACAGGGCGCGATAGGCCGCGGCGTTGAGCTTCTTCAACAGATCCGCCGCGCCGGCATTGTTCTGTTCAAGTGGGTTCAGTAGCGGTTTGGTGGCCTGCTCCTGCAGGTCGGCGACGCGACCATCCCAAAACAGACCGCCGGTGGTTGGTTCGCCTTCGCCCCCCGCCGAGAATTTTGGGCTTTGTGACGCATAGGCGATTGTGGGCGGCTTGCGGTTCCCAAACAGGGTCTTCACCGCACCGGGGTGAACCGCTCCCAGGGAATTCTCATCCGCATCGGGAGATGTGAACCCCGCCTCGGGTGCATGGCAACTGGCGCACGACTGCCCCGCCGGATTCGACAGTGTGGTGTCGAAAAAGATCTTTTGCCCGAGCGTTTCCAGCGGCGTCAGCTCCGCGGCAGAAAGGCCGACACCATGCCATGCGAGGCACAGCCAAGCCACGGGCAGTGCGAGCAACACGTGATGGCTGGGCAGGGCATTGCGCGGGGCGGCGTCCATGCCAGACTCGGCTTTCCGGTCGGTGGATGTCGGGATGGTTTTCGGCCGAACGGCCAGAGACATGCGTCGATACTCACGGCAGCTTCGCCGCGGCCAATGAGGTCATCGGCACCCAGGCTGGCAAACTTTGCCGATTTTGCCGACTTCAACAACTTCGTCCGCGATCGCATGGCGGCACCCGGCGTCACGAGAGGACACGGTCGCACACGGCGGCGGGTGTCAATTCCTCTATGTGGCCGCGGGCATTCCGCCTATCATCCGAGACCGAAATCAATCGACACTTGACTGGCCGCATCCTCAGGGGCTGGACGTCGAACGGCATGGATGCGCATTGACTGCAAACTGGCTTCGGAATCGCGGTGTCTGCCTGTGAACGCCATCACTCAACTTGTGTCGTGGGTCAAGTGGGGCTGGGCCTGGATCAAATGGCCCGTGGCATTGGGGATTCTTGGCTGGCTGTTCTGGGTCAACCAGACCCATTTCCATGAACTGTCGCACAGGCAGGTGGCTTGGGGGTTTCTCGCCGCCGCCGTCGTGTTGAGCATCGCCGCCTGTCTGACGACATTCACCCGCTGGTTCTTGCTGGTGTGGGGGGTGAATGTCCCCTTTCACCTGCGCGACGCCGTCCGCCTGGGTTTCATCGGGATGGTGTTGAATTATGTGATGCCCGGCGCCATCGGGGGAGATTTGTGCAAGGCGGTGATCCTGGCACATGGCCAGCCCTCGCGCCGCACGGTGGCGGTCGCCACGATCTTTCTGGACCGCGTCCTGGGGATGATCTCGCTGCTGCTGCTGGGGGCCTTCATGTCGCTGCTTCCCCTCGACATCCCAAAGATCCCGGAAACGCAGGTCGTCACCCTGCTGCTGCGTCTGGGAACCGTGGTGGGGCTGCTGTGTGTCGGCGGCATGCTCATTCCGGGTGTCACGCAGTGGGGGCTTTCCCGGTGGCTCACGCGGCTTCCGGTTGTGGGACGGATTTTTGGCGAACTCCTCAGCGGCGTGGCTCACTATCAGTCGCGCCCCTGGGTGCTGGCCGGAGCGCTCGGCCTGGGGACCATCGGGCACATGTTTCTGATCGCCAGTTTCTACTGCGGAGGCCGGGCACTGGAACCCTGGACGCTCGACCTGATGACACACTTCTATTTCATGCCCATCGCCGAACTGTTTGGCAGCCTGCTGCCCACTCCCAACGGGATCGGCGGATTGGAAAAGGCCGTGGAATACTCATACGTCAACCTCGCCCCCGGCGTGGATCGGCAGGTCGCGGGGGGGGTGGGCCTGATCTCCACACTGGCCTACCGCGTGGTGCAACTGGTGGTCTCCGCCATCGGTTTCATCTACTACATGGCGTCACGCGCGGAAGTTCAGGCTGCGATCGCTGAAACGCAAGCCACGGCTGCCGGTTCGACCCCACAGGTCGAACAGACCGCTCCGGTCATCGGCCTGCACCCGGCCAAGTCGTAACGTCCGCCGGCCATGTTCCACAACACGGTTGTGGGGCATTTTCGCGGGCAGAAAGAATGAACACCAGTCTCCCCGGCCGCGGCAGCCGCGAGTCGGCTTGCCGGACGGCCTTGCTGTCCGGCAGGGCCGATCCCACCTCCTTCCACAGTTCATCCGGCTGATGTGGTGGTGGCTCGGCGTGGGCGCATGTGACCACCACGGGCGTTGAGGGCGCAGCCCACGGGCTGCGGTCCATTCACCCCGTTCTCGCCGTCGAGCAGCGTGAGCTGGTCCCCCTGAATCCCTGGTCTCTGTGGCGGGTTGTTGCGGTGTCGCCCAATCGGCGGGTTGTCCGTCACCCTGCCTGAACAATCGGCAGATTCCGCAGATCAGGCGTGAGCCGCGCTATCTCTCGATCGCGGCAGATGCTCACTTCAGCCGCGCTTCGCGCTTTGAACTACCGTTTCCTGCGTAGAGCGGGCGCACGGACCCAGCATTGAAATCAGGGATCAGAGCAGGCAGGGAAGACTTTATGTTGTTGGCAACTTGGCTGGATTCACTCAACCACGTCGTCTCCAGCGGAATGCTGGTGGCACTGACATTGATCTGTCTGCTGCAATACGTCGGTTATCTCTGGGGCTTCAATCACAGCCGCCGGCAGGAACGTCGTTTTCAAGAAGAGCTGGAGGGGTTGGAATGCGAGCTGAGCCTCGCACAAAAGGACCGCTCTCTGGCTCGCTACGAAAATGTGATCCTGCGGGAATTCCTCACGCAGGAGGACTCGGAACGGGCACTGGGGCTGGTACTGCGAAGGTTCATCGTCAACCCCGAATCGGGTTTTGCCGCATTTTATATCCGGAGCGAGACACGTGAGGGGGGCACCCACCGTGACCCCGCGAACCAGAGCGGAACCGGTGATTTGGCGCTTGTGACGAGCCGCGGCCTGTCGCAGAAGTCTCTCGCACAACTTCAGATCGACCCGGCACTGCGGAACCTGGCCTATGTGCAGGGTTATGTTCGCCTGGAGACGGCGGCCATCCAGAAGACCGATTTCTGGAACCGCCTCGCTCCAGGAGACCGGATGAAGGTCCGCACGCTGTTCTTCATCGCGCTGGGTGATGTCGGACAACGGTTTGGCCTGTTCATCTCGACGGATCTCTACCCACCAGGCTGTGCTCATTCCGAACAGATGGAGCTGGCCTGCCGGCTGATGCAGACCGTCACGTACAGCCTCAAGCACAAACAGGTCCAGGAATCCCAGCAACTGCAACTGCGGACGACCAAGGAGATTCTCGAACTGCGGGCCATCGCCGACAGGCACTACTCGAAGCCGTTGGGCATGCTGGACGACTTCCTGAAGCACCTGTCGGAGAAGGTCGGAGCGGCCCGCACGGCGGTGTTCATGCACGCGAATGAATCGAACTACACCAAGGCTTTGGCACGCACGGGTCCCAATCTGACGCCTGGCGTGCTGGAGCAGTGGCAACGCTTTGAAGCGCTGCTGGCGATGGCCTGCAAGGACAAATCCGAACCCTGCGAATTCGACGAAAATGCGCTGCAGCAGATCGGCGTTCCGCACTTGATCGGGTCGGCGATGGTGCTGCCGCTGCTGCAGCCGACCGGCCGCACGGGAATCATGGTGGTCACCCGCAACTCGAGAGAGGGCTTTTCGTTCGAGGCCCAGCGGTTGCTGGCCTGGGCCGGGGAATTCTTGGGAGAGACGCTGTTCCGCACGCTGATGCAGGCCCGTGTCGAGAAGATGGCACATCAGGACGGGCTGACGGAACTTGCCAACCGCCGGACGTTTGACGAAGAGGTCCAGAAGGAACTGCGGTTCGCCCGCACTTCCGGAACCGTCGTCTCGTTGTTGATGTTGGATTTGGACCGGTTCAAATCGGTCAATGACAAGCATGGACACCGCACCGGCGACCAGGTCTTGCGGAAAACGGCCGCGGTCCTCCGCGACCGCCTCGCCACGGAGATTCGTGCCGGGGAACGAGGATTCGCCGCCCGCTACGGCGGGGAAGAGCTTGTGGTGGTTTTGGTCGGCATCGGATTCGAAGGCGCGAAGCGCATCGCCGAATGCATTCGCAGGGGCGTCGAGTCCATGCCCGTGGACCTGCCGGGCGGCGGCCTGCTCCGCGTCACCACGAGCATCGGCTTGGCGACCTGTCCGATTCACGGCACCTCGGCCGAAGAACTGGTCAGCGCCGCGGATGCGGCGCTCTACCTTGCCAAAGCCTCGGGACGCAACCGGGTTGGCCTGCCGGTGGCCGCCCTGGTGTAGTCATTTTCGATTTTCGATTGATGATTTTCGATTGGGCCGCGCCATGACAGACCCTGGCGTCGGCAGCCGCTCGTGAATCAAGATCCCGGGATCGCGATGACTGGTATCTCCGACAAAAGCTGGTTCACGGAATTTTGAGCTGTCGACTGAGCTTCAACGGTGCGAACGGAACTGTAGCCGCGCAGCGTGGATGCCGAGAAAAAGCAGTTTTCCGTTAAAATTGAAATCTGAAATTTGAAATTGCGTTGAAACCAGCGAATGGGCTTTTGTCGGAGACGTCAAATTGGAGATTGCGTCCGTCGGCAACTCGCAGAGCGTGTTTCTGGCGAATCGAACGGTTTTGCGGTTAGACTCGCCTCACTCCGTCCCTCATCCACCGTACCGCGAGCTGACAATTGGGCGAACCCTCGATTTCTTCGGACGCCAACCCGGAGCAGGCTGACCAGGATGTCGCCCAGCTTCGCCGGATGGGGTATCAGCAGGAACTGCTGCGGCGGATGAGCGGGTTTTCGAACTTCGCGATTTCGATGTCGATCATCTGCATTCTGGCTGGAGGAGTGACCTCCTTCAGCCAGGGGTTTTGCAGCGTCGGCGGGGCTTCCATCGGTTTGGGCTGGCCGCTCGTCTGCCTGTTCTCGCTGACGGTGGCCGCCACCATGGGGCAGGTCGCCTCGGCATTTCCCACCGCCGGCGGCCTGTACCATTGGGCGGCAATCCTCGGCGGGCGTGGCTGGGGTTGGACCACCGCCTGGTTCAACCTGGCGGGACTGGTCACCGTCATGACAGCCATCAACGTGGGCTTCGTACGGTTCGTCAATGGCTCCCTGGGAACACCGCTGCCAGACGGTTGGGTGCCGCTCGCCGTGACGCTGGTGACAGCCGCGCAGGCCACCTTGAACCACCGCGGAATCCGCACCACCACCCGGCTGACCGATTTCAGCGGTTGGTGGATTCTGGGTGTCGCGCTGGTGCTCACCGTTTCGCTGGCTCTTCAAATCGAACATTGGCAATGGACCCGGCTGGTCACCTTCCACAACTTCAGCGGACCGGCGGGGCTGGACACCTGGCCGCGCACCGAAAACGTGACCTGGCTGTTCCTCTTGGGATTCCTGTTGCCCGCCTACACGCTGACCGGTTTCGATGCCTCGGCGCATGTGGCTGAGGAGACGGTTGGGGCCGCGGAGAATGTGCCCCGGGCGATCGTCCGGTCGGTGCTGGTGTCCGGCATCTGTGGCTGGGTCCTGTTGTCCGTGACAGTCCTGGCGATGCCCAGCCTGGAGGCTGCCGCCGGCAAGGGCGAGCACGCTTTCACCTGGACCATGCGGAGCGTGCTGCCGCCGACCTGCGCCTCGATACTCATCGCCGGGATTGCCGTGGCTCAGTTCCTCTGCGGACTGGCCACGGTGACTTCCGCATCGCGCATGGCCTTCGCCTTTGCCCGCGACGGCGGATTGCCCGGATCGCGGTGGCTCAAGTTCGTCTCTCCCACGCACCGCACTCCCGTCTGGTCGATCTGGCTCGTGGCCACGCTCTCGTCGCTGGCCGCCTTCCTGCCCTATGCCACCGTCGCCGCGGTCTGCGCGGTGTTTCTCTACATCTCCTATGTGCTCCCCGCGATGCTCGGCTGCATCGCCTGGGGCCGCACCTGGACCGTCATGGGACCATGGCACCTGGGGATCTGGTACCGCCCGTTGGCGCTATTGGCAGTCCTCGGCTGCGGCGGCCTGCTGCTGATCGGCGTGCAGCCACCAAATCAACAGGCAGTGTGGATTGTGGGAGGCTCATGCCTCCTTCTGCTCGCGGGCTGGTGGGGGCACGCGCGAAAGAATTTTGCGGGACCGCCGGTGCAGTTGCTGGAGGCGGAACACGCAGCCGGAGTTGGATCGAGTGCTGGGAATTGATGACAAGTCAGGTGGCGTCGGGCTATTCCAACGAAAGCCTTCCCACACTTGCCGGGGAAATGTCGGTCGGGATCCTGATGGCACAGAAAGCCGACAAGCACGCTATATCATCTGCAGCTTTTGGGTTCGGTGCTACCTTCGTTTCAGCCCGTCTGGCAACGTCATCAGCCGTTCCAATTCGATGATTTCACTGAAGTACCAAGGCTTCCCTGTCGCCTTCTTATAGCCGGCACACTTCGCGGGGAACTTCACCCCGTTGTGCTCTTTCCAATCACTGAAGCGGTGGATGTCGCTTCGCCAGTCGATGCGGACGAGGCGGCTTTCGGCTTTGTCGAAATACAGATCCATTGCCGGAGAGATTGTCCCGCTGACCCGAAGCCCGAACGCCGACTTGTCCGACTCAACGACATCCGGGATGACCTCCAACTTGGATGCCGGGTCCGTCAGCACCCCGAGCGTCCACCCCCAGACCAAATAGATGGCCGGCTCATCTGGTTTCTGCTCGTCCTTGACCCGCTCATTTTTTCCGGTCCACCAGTACTTGGGTGGCTCGTAGACCGAGACCCGCGCGGCCACCTTCCTTTCCGGATCAGCGCTGACATTGACCGTCTCGCGAGTTCGAAACAGTTTGAGCAGCTTGTCCTCGCCGCCAGCGGCCGCGATGACCTGCTTGACGAGCGACTCCGGCGTAGGTTCGGCGGCGATGGTGGAACCGGGCAGGCACGACACGCAACACAGAGCCACAAAGCCAACAACTCGCATCAGAGTTTTCCTCGTGAACGTTTTCGCGGCCGAACATGTGATTCACTGAACCGGACGCTGACCAGGGAATTCCACACAACCCGCTGTCAACACTCGCGGATTGAGGACGCATCTCAAGCTCGATCGGTTCGGCCAGCGAATGAAGAATCACGAACTGGGCGGCGCGGGTTGTGCCCGCGCCGAGTGATTCGTCATCGATCCGCTGGCCGCACCTTGTCCTAACATAGCCTCTGTTCTGTTCCTACGCTTGTCGCTATTTCGCGGCATCCGACCGACCATGCACCCGCTCAATATGCGCGGCAATCCACACGTTGAACTGTTCCATGATTTTCGGTGGTGCCGCATGACCCATGAGCGGCTCGATCACCATTTCCTTCTTGCCGGAAACGTTATTGTAGGCGGCATAGACGCTGGTGGGTGGGCAGACGGTGTCGATGAAGCCGACGCTGAAGATCGCCTCGGCCTTGGTGCGGGTGGCAAAGTTCATGGCGTCGACGTAGCGCGAAGCCTCCAGGATTTTTGCATTGGGTTTGCCGTCGCTGCCGCGTGGCACAAGGCGCGGCCAGCCATTAATCCGGTCGGCGGCTTCGCCCGAATGGTCGCACATGGCCGGCACGCCGGTGGCGAAGCCGGTCACCCGCGGGTCAATTCCCGCGGCGACAATCGACTGCCCGCCGCCCTGGCTGTGGCCCGTGACCACCAGCACCTTGCCGTCCCATTCCGGCTGTGCCGTCAGAAAGTCGAGGGCGCGGATCAGCCGCAGGTACATCAGCCGGAAGTAACTGGTGTCGCGGCTTTCCCGCCCGGCATGGCGGTAGTCCTTCAACTCGCCATTGGCCAGCTCGGCATAGAATGTGTCCGGCTTCCCATTCGGGATGCCATGCGCGTTGATGTCCAGACCCAGCCGGCCGAGCTTGGCGGCACCGTTGGCACTCCCCTGCACGGAACTGCGAACACCCGCGCCATGCACATACAGTATGGCCGGGCAGCTTTTGGGCTTGGCCTGTGACGGCCGGGAATAATAGCCCGACACGCCGGGGCCGATGCAGGGGATCTGCACATCGAAGCTGGCGATGTCCGGACTGGGCGAAGGGATCGGCGTGAGGACCGGAGCGAGGGCGACCGTGGCCAGTTGCTTCTTCTGCTCATCCCAGAAGGCGTCAAAATCGTCGGGAACCGGCAGGCTCGGCGGGATCGACAATGGGTCAACGGCCGCGCCGGCCAGCGCCGTGGAGTTCGCCTTGTCCCCGGTTTTCCAAGTCACCGTGCAGCGCAGGAAACCTGGCTTGTCGAGCGACCCCGTGACTTTCACCGGCTCTTTCTGCGACGTGAGCTTGCCTTCGGAAATCGTCTTTTCGCCATCCAGGCTGAGGAGGAAGTGCAGCTCCGCGTCTTCCAGCGGCTGGCCATCGCGCAGGAGCGAAATCTGAAAGTTGACCGCTTCACCCGCCTTGTAGATCGCCTCGGGCCGGTCGGTGACGACCTTGAGTTCCGTCTTCGGTTCTGCCCCGCGGACCGCGGTGAAGTGATGCGGGCCAACGCCGCTCAGCAGCAGGAAAAACAGAGCCACGGAGAGGAGGGGCGGCCGGCGCATGTTGGACCTTCGGCAGGAATGGCACGGAAGTTGGAATGGGAGTCGCCCCAGCATGCCGCCCCTTGTCGAGGATTGCAATCGAGTCGCAACCGCATGCCTCCCAAAATTGAAGCATCTTCTTCGTACTTGAACCGTGCAGCGGCATCATGCCGCAGAATTTCAAATTTCAGATGTTAAATTTCGCAGAAAAATACTTTACTGAGGCGGCTCTGCATTGTGAACGAACCCTGAGACCCGTGCAGCGGCTCTGGCGGCAGGTTGGTGTCGCTCAACAGACTGTGAAATTTGAAATCTGAAATTTGAAATTGTTTCAGCAAAACTGCCCGTAGATTCGGGTTGTTCCGCACCGCGGATTCAATCAGCTCATGATCTCAAAAATCGGCCTGCCGCCATGGGCGATGGCGATCGGGCGGTCGTTGTCGTAGACCTTCATCTCGGGGTCGATCCCCAGCAGGTGGTAGATCGTGGCACAGATGTCGCTCGTGCTGACCGGGCGGTCCTTCACGAAGGCGGCGTGCCCATCGGTGGCTCCATGCACGGTGCCGCCACGGATGCCCGCCCCGGCGAACACGACGCTGTAGCCGAAGCTCCAGTGGTCGCGGCCAGCGCTGGCGTTCACCTGCGGCGTGCGGCCCATGTCGCTCATCGCCACGACCAGCGTTTCATCCAACTGGCCCCGCGACTCCAGGTCTTCCAGCAGCGTGCTGTACGTCTGGTCCAGGACGGGCAGCGCGCCGCGCAGCCAGTTGAAATTGTCGGCATGGGTGTCCCACGAGTTGTCACCTGGAAAGTCCCAGGTCACGTTCACGAAGCGGGTCCCCTCTTCGACCAGCCGCCGGGCGATCAGGGCACTGGAGCCAAACAGCGTGCGGGAGTAACTGTCGCGCAGCTTGGGATCGGCGGTGCTCAGGTCGAAGGCGTTTTTGAGCTTTGTCGAAGTCAGCAGGCCAAACGCCCGCTGCTGGACGCGGTTCACGTCATCGAGCGCGGAGCGGGCTTCGACACCGACCTGTTTGCGGTTGAACTGCTTCAGCAGGGATTCGCGAGCGTTCAGCGAATCCAGCGTGATCCCATCGGCCAGCCGCGTGTTCCGCGACAGGAACGGCTCGCCAGCGAGCACCTTCATTTTTCCGAGCGTGAGTTCCTTCTTCTTGTCGAACTCGGAGAACAACGGATCGTAGCGTTTGCCCAGAAACCCAGCGTAGGGACCTGGATAGCGGACTGTTCCACCCGCGTTGCCGGCACCGGCATAGTTCGGCAGATAGATATAGTCGGGCAGGTCCTTCGTCGCTGGACGCAGGTACTCGCAGACAGAGCCCATGCTGGGGGCATAGGTGTCCTTGGTGCTCGTGGTGTCAGCCAGGGAAATCTCGTGGCCGGTGTAGCTTGGCAGTGGGTTGTGGCACCCGGCCTTGTGGTTGACCGACCGGACGATGGCCGTCTTGTGCATCCACTGGGCGGAGAGCGGGAGCAATTCTCCGATTTGAATCCCGGAGACATTCGTATCAATCGGCTTGAACTCGCCGCGGATTATTTCCGGGGCATTCGGCTTCAGGTCGTACATGTCCTGGGTCGGCGCGCCGCCCAGCAGGTACAGCAGGATGACGCTCTTGGCCTTGGCATTCGGCTGAACCCGGCCGGCCTCCTCCATCGCCAGCAGGCTCGGCAGATTGAAGGCTCCGCCCAACAGGGAGAGGGCTCCGGCCTTGAGGGTTTCGCGGCGGGTCATGCCATCACACAGGCGACGGCGGCTGCCCAACAGGGTGATCATGGGAGGACCTCTCAATGCCGAAACAGAAATTCATTGGTGTTGAGAAGTGCCCACTGGACATCTTCCCAAGCCTGCCGTTTGTTCTGAGCACTGGCGACATGCGACAGCACCGCCGAGGCTTCGTCGGCCAGCGGCGGACGCGACAGTGTCGCCAGAAACAGTTCGGTCACGATCTCGGAATCGGGCGCGTTCCTGGCCAGCAGCCGGCTCAGCCGGTTTTCCGGCGCGCGGAGCTTTCCGAGCAGGAATTCGCCGTTTTTCATTTCCAGTGCGCGGGCGAGGTTCAAGTCGCTTTCGCGTTCGCACTCGCAGACCGCTTCACGTGCCGGCTGCCCGAACGCCTTCAGGAACGGGTGTCGATCCCATGAGGCATACCGCCCGCCCGTGTAGATCACCTGCCCGTCGGGAAGCTGGACCGCCCGCGTTCCTTCCGGCATATCCGTGAACTTTTCCGGGTCGCCCGTGGCGGTGCAGATCGCATCCAACAGCAACTCCGCCGTCAGCCGTTTCCGCTTGACCAACGCATGCGAAAAGTACTTCTCATCCTTCTCGTTCCCACCCGCGGAATGCGAACTGAGCTGGTAGGTGCGGGAGTTCGCGATCAACCGCACCACATGTTTCACATCGAACTTGCTGTCGATGAATTCACGGGCCAAGGCATCCAGCAGTGCGTCATTCGCCGACGGGTTGGAGTCCCGGAAGTCATCGGGCGGGTCCACAATCCCCCGGCCCAGCAGGTAGTACCACAAGCGGTTCACCGTGGCGCGGGCGAAGAACGGATTGTCGGGCGAGGTCACCAGTTCGGCCAGTGCCGCACGGCGGTCAGCATCAGGCGCGATGACAGGGGCCGGCATCCCGAGGACTTTGGGTGGAAGCACCTTGTGCGACTGTGGATTGGAAATCTCTTCGGCACCGGAGGCATAAATCACCAGCCCGTTTTCCCGCAACTGCCAGGGATAGTTTTGCTTCGGGCCGCCGGGATGCTCAGAGTCGAGCTTCGCCTTCACCCGCGGGAAGAAGGCCGCCATGTGGTAATAGTCGTCCTGCGTCCAGCGCTCGAACGGATGGTTGTGGCATTTCGCACATTGCAGCCGCATCCCAAAGAAGAGCTGCGCCGTGGTTTCGGCCAGGTTTTCTGGTGTCTGCACCGCCGGTTCGCCATGGACATACGGACCGCGGAAATAGTTGGCCGGAGGGTTGGCGAACGTGCTGCCACCGGCCGTCAGCAGTTCCGTGACGACCTGGTTCCAGGGCGTATTCCGCTCGATGTGGCTCCGCAGCCACTGACGGTACGCCAGGCTCCCCTTGATCTGAATCGTGAGCCGATTGGAGCGCAACACGTCCAGCCACTTGTACGCCAACAGATCGGCGAATTCGGGCCGGTCCAGCAGTTGATCAATCAACCGCATGCGCTTGTCGGATGCCGAATCGTTCAGGAAGACGCGGCACTCATCTGGCGTGGGCACGATCCCACACAAATCCAGATACGTGCGGCGGAGGAACTCTTCATCGGTGCAAAGCTCGGAAGGAACGATGTTCAACGACTTGAGCTTGGCGAACACGTGGCGGTCGAGGTCGTTGTTCGTCGGCGGTTCCGGCCAGACGAAATTCGACTGTGGCTCAAGATAGGTCAGCCGGGCACACTCGATCAGGTCGAGGTAGCGGCAAAGGATTGCGGCTTCGCCCGTCTGCTTGAGTTCCACCAAGCCGTTCGCGTCGACGTGAGCCACGCCATCGTCGCTGCTGCTGAAAGCGGTCAGCCGCGTGACATCGCGGACGCTGCCATCGGCAAAGTGTCCCAGCACGCACAACTGTTGCCACTGCGCTGGCGCCAGTTGCACGCGGTTGCGCGGCAGCACCTCGACTCTGGTCAGCGCTGGCAGGTCAGCGGGGTCATCCGGCATCCCCTGTACCAGCCATTCGCGAATGAACTCCTGTGGCACAGAGTTGGCCGACAACAGTTTGGGGCCGCCGGCGTGAGCCACGAGCCCCATCCCCTTTTTCATGATCAGGCTGGCGTCGGCATCAAACCGGTTGGTTCGCCGCCCGTGCGACGAGTGGGTTAGCTCCAGAAAATCGGCCGCGGGATCGTAGCCACGGAGACTCAGCTTGAACCCGCCGCGTCCGCTGGGAATCCCATGACACGCGCCGGCGTTGCATCCCGCCACGTTGAGCGCCCCGATCAACTCGTGCCGAAAGCTGAGCGGCTGTGGCTTTTCAAAATCGGTGACCACGACAGGCACACGTACTGCTTGCGCCTGCGCGCGAATCACCAGTACCGTCTCACCCGACTTCTGCGACCGCACCAAGCCCCCGCGTCCGACCTTCACAACCTCCGCCCCTTCGACCTGCATCTCGCAGAACCGCGTCAGATCGCGCTCGCTGCCATCCGCGTAACGCCCTGTCACCAGCACCTGCCGCATCGACCGTGGCCCGGCCAGACGGATCTCCGCTGGCTCGACCACCAATTTCACCGGTTGCCCAATGAAAGCCGCGATGTCAACCTCCGGTTGCGCCGCACTGAGGGTGAAGGCCGCGGCGAGGACAAGCGCGGTCGAGACCAGAAGAGTTCTGAGCAGTCGCCGCATGGGGAATTCATCCGCGGAGATATTCAATGAGTGCGGGGCGTGTCTTAGGATATCACCCAGACCCGTCCGACTGATGCAGCATTCTTAATAAAGAGTATTACATCAGTCGGGCCAAATGCCAATACCCAGTGGAGTTTGTTGATGGATGGCAGATCGGATTTGTTGCGGATGAGTTAAGATCGTTGTTCCAAACGGTGCTCCGTGTCTTGACGGTTCCTCATCCCTTCCCTCGACTCGTGCCTCTGTGACCCGTTCCGCCCACCCCCTCCTCCACGTCGTCCTCCATCAACCAGACATCCCCCAGAACACGGGAAACATTGGCCGCACGTGCGTGGCGATCGACGCCAAGCTGTGGCTCGTGCGGCCACTGGGATTCCACTTGGATGAGCGGCATCTGCGGCGGGCGGGGATGGACTACTGGCCGCATCTCGACTGGGAGGCGGTCGACAACTGGGCGGACTTGCAGGCGAAACTTGCCGGCAAGACGTTTTGGTACCTCACCAAAACCGCCCGCCGCATGGTCTGGGACGCCCCCTTCGAACCGGGTGATGTGCTGGTCTTCGGCAGCGAATCCCGTGGCTTGCCCGCGACGATCCTGGCCGAAAACCCCGATCACAATCTGGGCCTGCCGATGGGACCGCTCGTCCGCAGCCTCAACCTCGCCAGCACGGCCAATACGGTGATGTACGAGGCGGTCAGGCAGTTTGGTGGGCTGGCCATTCCGTCCTGAGCCACAAGTGCGATTGGTGGGAACCGTGCACCGCTGACTGTATGATTTCTCATCATGACCGTTCCCGAAATCCTGAAACAGCTCGAATCCCTCGGCAATGACGCCCGGCGGGCTTACAACACCAAAGCCGGCGCGCCTGAGAACCAGTTCGGCGTGAAGCTGGGCGACCTCCGCGTGGTCGCCAAGAAGCTCAAAACCGATCACGAACTCGCGCTGCAGCTTTGGGAGACCGGCAACGTCGATGCCCAACTCCTGGCGACCTTGATCATCAAGCCCAAGGCGTTGTCCGCGACTGAACTCGACAAATTGACGCGTTCCACCACCTGCGCGCAGGTGGCCGACTGGTTGAACTCGTATGTCGTCGCGGAGCATCCCGAAAAGGAAGCGCTGCGGGAGAAGTGGATGAAGGCGAAGGATCGCTGGGCCGCCCGGGCGGGCTGGCACTTCACCGCCAGCCGCATCAACAAGGGGGCCACCGACCTCGACCTACCGGCGCTCCTCGACCGCATCGAGAAAGAGATGCCGAAGGCGAAGCCCGAGGTTCAGTGGTCCATGAACAACACGCTGGGCGCCATTGGCATCCACGAGCCGAAGCTTCGCCAGCGTGCCATTGCCATTGGCGAGAAGATCGGGCTGTATCGCGACTGGCCGGTCTCCAAAGGCTGCACGCCTCCCTTTGTGCCGGTGTGGGTCGAGGAAATGGTGCGACGCCAGGGCTGAATCACGCTGTGTGATGTTGCAGCGCGGTGTTGAAGCCTGATGAGCCGCAAAGAGGCGGCGCGGTGCTTAAGGTCGCAGCAAAAACAACTGTGACATTTGTCTCCCTATCCAGCAGCGAACGCCATCAAGGACAACGAATGAAGTTGGTGGTGAAGTCGACAGGCCTGGCGAAACGGTGCGGGAATCGTACGGTCATAAATTAACCACGAATTTTCACGAATATCACGAATGATCAACCGGCATGGCTTCGCGGGTGACGGAATCCAGTTCGTTGTTATTCGTGACATTCGTCGTATTCGTGAAAATTCGGTGCGCCAGGCCAAGCCTGGTTGATCTTGTGGACTGAAAGGAGTTCACCATGTGAGTTGCTCGATACGCATGTAGCCTGTCCAGCGTCG
>JAKFUF010000195.1 GCA_021732845.1 Planctomycetaceae bacterium
GGTCAATCATCTCCCGCTGCTCCCCACCCCGCCTCACGGCGACGCAGTTGCGGTCGACTACAGGATCAAACTTAAACCTCCTGGCTGGGACTTTCACCCGCCGATTCAACAAACGTGCAAGCGCACGAGGGCTCCAGCTCCTGCTGAGCCACGGTGAAGGGTGGGCGCTGCTTGGGTGTGTGAACGATTCGCAAATGACTCGAAAGTCCTTCGAAAACGCCGGATCGTCTGTTGCCCGTAGCTCTGGAGGACCAGAGCCCTCCCGCCACGCCGATTGACAAATGGAACAACCGGTTTGTCCCAGCGTATCACCGGACGGCTCGCGCCGTGCCGCTACAAGTGGGCGTAATGTCGTCTTTGGCTCCGCAAAAGAACGCGAACGTCCAGCGACATGCCGACATCGCGAATCTTGAGCCTCCGTGTTTGTCCGCGCCGGACCACGCTCGCGTCCTCTCGCCGAGCGAGCGGCAACACAAAGTAGTCGAGTCACTCCGTGACTCGCATCGTGGCTTCCTCGACGGCTTGCAATTCAGAGACAGCGGCAGGGCACAAGCCCTCCGGTGAGTCTCAATGTCGCCCAGTCACTCCAGCTGGGTTCGAGTCACTCCGGCTGGGTTCGAGTCACGGAGTGACTCGGCAACGTTGCGGTGCTCGAGAGAGGACGACGTGTTCGGGAGACCAAAGCCCTCCCGCCACGCCGATCGACAAATGGAAACAACCGGTTTGTCCCAGCGTGTCACCGGACGGCTTGCGCCGTGCCGCTACAAGTGGGCGTAATGTCGTCCTTTGCTCCCGCAAAAGAACGCGAACGTCTGGCGACAATGCCGACAGCGTGAATCCAGAGCCTCCGTGTTTGTCCGCGCCGGACCACGCCCGCGTCCTTTCGCCGAGCGAGAGGTAACACAAAGTCGCCGAGTCACTCCGTGACTCGCATCGTGGCTTCCTCGACGGCTTGCCCTCCAAAGCGAGCGGCAGGGCGCAAGCAAACTGGGGAGTCTCAAAGTCGCCCAGTCACTCCGGATGGGTTCGGGTCACGGAGTGACTCGCCTACTTGACCCGGCGTCGCGAAACGACATAGAAATTCTGTCGTTTTTGTGTTTGACTTCGACACGACAGGCGGATAATGTAGTTGATACATGGGTACATTGTGTTTGTCGGGTGAATTATGGAAGTTTTCATTCAGGGTTCGGTGGCTCCCCAAAGCCCTCCAGGTGTGGCTCCATCCGGCGAAGGGCGGGCGCGGAAGGAGCGGGCGGATTGCAAGGTGACGGACGAGGGTTTGTACCACGCCATCGTGGCTCATCTCGGCGTCCTGTCGTATGTTGCGATCGCGGTGGGGATCAACCGTTCGGCGCTGTACAAGCGGATTGAGCGTGCGCCGGCACTGCAGGCGGCGCGCGATGGGGCGCGGCGGATGCTGTTGTCGCGGGCGACCTACCATTTGCGCATGGCACTGCACGCGGGGATTGACTGGGCGGTCCACTACGTCATGTGCCGCGAGGACCAGCTCTGGACGCCGTTCAACGAGCCACAGCCGCCGACGGAAGCGCAGGCGAACAGGGCTCCGCGCGAGCCGAAACTGGAAGAGGCCGACGACGTTGAGGAACAACCGGAGCGGGCGGGCAAGTCGCTGCGGCGGCTGATCCGCGCGGTGGAGCGGGGGGAGCCATGGGCGGTGAAATACTGCCTGAACCACCTGGACCCGCGCGGCCGGTATGCGAAGAAATCCTGCGGCCGAAAGGCGGAAGCCACGGTTGGACAGGTCCCGCCCCAGGCACCGCCGGTGGTCATCATTGATGAGGTCGCGGCTGAACTGGCGAAGGCGGTCTTTGATGCGGAACGCGGCCGTGGGACAGGCCAACGCCAAGAGAAAGCTGCGCCGCCTGTCTGTGATCAGCGCGCGGCGGCGGAAGATCTTACCACGTCGATTGAGACTTTGAACGAAACCGCGTCGCCCTCGCCCGCACCCGCGCAGGCGTTGATGTCCGAGGCGGCTTGCCAGGTAGAAGCGCTGATCTCTTCGACAGAAGCACAACAGCCCGAATTTTCCGCGCCCACCCTCGAGACAGAATCAGCGCCCACAGTTTCGGTGAATGCACCAAGTCTGCGCCACGAGTTCGCGCCCACCTTGGATGGCAAGTCCAGCGACAACCCCACTTATCCGCTTTCCGCCGCGACTTCGCCAACCTCGGCCGCCTTGCCTGATCCATTCGCGCCCACCCTCGACCCAGCGCCCACCTTGGACGCCGCACCACCTTCAAACAGCGCGCCCACCAAACCCGCGAAGTGTTCGCCATCGCCGAAGCGCAAGCAACCAAAATCTCAATCCCGCGACCGTACTCGAAAACGGCGTGTGCGGCCCCTGTCGAAGAAAAAGCGCAGCCGCATGTCCAGGTCACATTCTTAGTGAGCGCAAGCCCACCGGTGAATCCTCCACGAAGTGGGAAATCCATCACCGGACGGCTTGCGCCGTGCCGCTACAAGTGAATGGCGACATTCGCCGCACGGAAAAATGCAACGTCGTCCAGTCACTTTGTGACTGGTTTCGAGTCACGGAGTGACTCGGCTACTTTGGTGTCTTTGCCCCAGCCATTGTTAGCGGCGAGGCGCAAGCCCTCGGGTCAGCCACCACGGGGCAGTCCTCGCTCACCGGACGGCTTGCGCCGTACCGCTCTGATTTCGAGTCACGGAGTGACTCGGCTACTTTGGTGTCTTCGCCCCAGCCATTGTTAGCGGCGAGGCGCAAGCCCTCGGGTCAGCCACCACGGGGCGGTCCTCGCTCACCGGACGGCTTGCGCCGTACCGCTCTAATGGAAGCGGCAGGTCCTCGCTCACCGGACGGCTTGCGCCGTACCGCTCTAATGGAAGCGGCAGAATGTCTCGGGTTGCCCCTTCGCGGTCGGCCGGGTCGTAGCCGTGTGCGGGCTCGGTGGATATAATTTGGTTGATGGATGCTTCCACTGGTTCATCCCACGAGCGCACCTGGAAGTGAACCGGGCCGTCTTCAAATTGAGAACTCCGCATGGCTCCTGAGTTGACGCTGGCTGCCCCGACCGAAGTGGGCAGCTACTTCATTTCGAATTACCCGCCGTTCTCTCAGTGGCAGCCCGAGTTTGTGGACGAGATCCACAAGGTGTTGCAGTCGCCCCCCAAAACCGATGCCCCGCTGGGCCTCTATCTGCATATTCCCTTTTGCCGCAAACGCTGCAAATTCTGCTACTTTCGCGTGTACACCGACCAAAACGCCAAGGCGATCGACCGGTATGTGCTGGGTCTGGCGAAAGAGAACGAACTGCTGAGCCACCTGGCGGGGGTGACTGGTCGCAAGCTCAAGTTCGTGTACTTTGGCGGCGGCACGCCGTCTTATCTCAGTGCCAAGCAGTTGCGGCTTTTGCGCGACAGGCTGCATGCCTCCGTCTCATGGGATGACGCGGAGGAAGTGACCTTCGAATGCGAGCCTGGGACGTTGAGCCTCGAAAAAGTTCAGACCCTCAAAGACATCGGCATCACCCGTGTCTCGCTGGGTGTCGAGAACTTCAACGATGTGATTCTGGAAGAGAACGGCCGGGCGCATCTCTCACCAGAAATCTTCCGGGCCTACGATTGGATTCGCCGGGTTGGTTTTCCGCAGGTGAACATCGATCTGATCGCCGGCATGGTCGGCGAAACCGACGAGAACTGGAAAAACTGCATCGAGCAGGCGCGGAAACTCGACCCTGACAACATCACCATCTACCAGATGGAACTCCCGCACAACACGCTAATTTCGCGGGAAATGAAGCAAACGGGAATGGCGTCACCCGTGGCGAGCTGGGCCACAAAACGCCGCTGGGTGGACGAGGCGTTTGAGTCGCTGGCAGACTCGGGATACCAGGTGTCGAGTGCCCAGGAGCTGGTGAAGAACCGCGGCGAGGACCGCTTTGTCTATCGCGACAGCGTGTGGCGCGGGGCCGACTTGCTGGCCACCGGCGTGGCTTCATTCGGCCACTTCCAGGGCGTCCACTATCAGAACCTCGACCAGATGGAAGACTACCTCAAAACCCTGGAGGACGGTCGCCTCCCGATCCACCGGGCAATGGTCGTGACGCCACACCAGCGGTTGATCCGCGAACTGGTTCTGCAGATGAAGGAAGGCCAGATCCGCGGCGAGCCGTTTCGCCAAAAATTTGGCGTCAACATCTTTGAGGAGTTCTCGACGCCGCTCCAAAACCAGCAGGCCGCCGGCTACCTCACGACGGAAGGCGACGAAGTCCGCCTGACCCGCAAGGGGCTGCTGCAGGTCGACAGCCTGCTGACGGAGTATTTCGAACCGGAACACCGGGCCGTCCGTTATACTTAGTCTTTTAGCCGGAATCGGGCAGACCTGTCGTGGATTGGCTCGCAGGCTCGCTTCGATCCACCATCGGTGTTCCCAATTCCAGCGCATGTTTGATCGCGCCGCTCGCCCACCAAATTCTCGTCCGAGATCCACTTGGATGCCCTCCAAACTTCCCGCCGCGGCCAGACACTGTGAACGCTCTCGATGAACTCAGCCGGCTGCAGTCGCTGTTTCCCTCCCCCGAGTCGCTGATTGAGCGTGCCGAGCATGTGGCTCACGGTCTCGTCCCGGAGCCATACCACCGGCTGCTGGTCCACGAGCACCACATGACGGTCACCATGGAGAATTTCCATGGCACGCCAGTCACCGTGCAGGTGCTGCATGCGGGGTTCAACGACGACGGGATCTATCACCGCAAGATCCTTCTCCGCCGGGCGGACAACGGCCGGGTGGTGCAGTTCGGACTCGTGCGTTTTGATTTTTCTTATGTGACATCCCAGGTGAAGGAAGAGATCGTCGCCGGCAAGACCCCGCTAGGGCGGATCTTGATCAACCACAATGTGCTGCGGCACATTGATCTGGGTCCCGTGCTGCGGATCATCCCTGGTGACGAGCTGCGCGAGTATTTCCAGTGTCCGCCCGGCACCCCAACCTATGGCCGGCTGGCGACCATCTTTTGCAACAGCAAGCCGGCTGTCGACCTGCTGGAAGTTTCGGCCCCAGTTTCCGCAGTTGTGTGAAGGTCCTGATCGCGGTAACTTCGCGGCAATTCACTCCACCGAGGACCGCTGATGGTTTCGTTCGAAGAGCCACATGAAAGCGTGAGACCCGCCAAGCCGCTTTGGTCCCGGTGGTGGTTCCTGCTGGGGCTGGCAGGCCTGTTTGTCTGTGTGTGCCCCGGCGGCTGCATCGCCGGCATTCTGGGCATCGTGTTTGGCGCGTTGAAATCGAGCCAGCCGTATGCCGTCGCACTGCAACAGGCGCAGGCCAATCCGCAGGTCATCCAGCGCCTTGGCCAGCCGATTGTGAACGGCTGGTGGGTGACCGGAAACATCTCCGTTCGCAACTCCGAAGGAAATGCGGACATCACCTACCCGATTTCAGGCCCCAACGGGACGGCCACGATTCACACCCAGGCGGCGCGCTTCGGGGGACAATGGCAAACAACGCGGACGGTCGTGACGTTCCAGGATGGAACAGACGTGGAGGTGGCGCAGCCCCCGATTCCATGATTTGCCCGGATGATGTCAAACACCACCGATGGTTACGGAACGGTGGAGGTGACGCGGACCAGGCGTGGAAAGCCCGCGCCTTCGGTGGCATTGTTGTAGGCGGCGGCCGAACTGGCGCGGATCGTGAAAGTGCCCAGAAACTTCCACAGACTCGGGAGCGAATAGGCGACCTCGACCTTGCAGGCCCGCTCTGTCACCGCGGCGGGGGGCGTGTTGTGGTGAAAGATCTCGCCGGTCAGTTGACCCAGCAGGACCGCACCGGTCGGAGAGGCGTTGTTGTTCGTGTTCGCGTTGTTGTCGTTGCTGTCGACGAGAATCAGCTTGCCCACCACGACGTTCGCTTCCCCAAACGCCTTGGCCATGTTATGGGCTCGGGTGCGGTTCGTCGCATCGTCGGCGCGGTCGCCCCACTGTTGGGCTCCAGCGAGCGCTGCCGCTTCCACCGCATTTTCAAGTTCGACACGGGCGAGCCACAGGTTGCCGAAATCGGTCACCAGCGCCAGCATCGCCAGGGCCATCGGCACGCCGGTAATCGCCCAGAGCATCACGCCGCCCCGGCGGTGGCGCGCGGCCGGAGGTTGAACGTCAGCCATTCGACGCATGCTATTGTCCCTCATAGACACAGGTCGTGGTTTCTTCGACGGTCCGGTTGGTGGTGGAGAAGCCGAACGCGCTGAGCAGGTTGGGCGTCAACTGCGACATCGGCACTGCCACGGTGACGCGGATGGTTCCGCTGCGGGTGTCAGTGGCGTTCAGCGTGCCATCGGGGAGCGCCGGGACGAGTGGGCTGGTACACGCACATGTCGCCGGTGCCGCCGTGGTGACCGTCCCCGCGCCCGACGCGGGTGGAATGTTGTGCCGCACCACGACAGAACAACTGGTGAAGCCGGCATGCGCCAGTTCGCGGTCGACATCGACCTTGAGCTGGTTGACGGTGGCCTGGATGCTGCCGGCGTCAAAGCTGGCTGCCGGGAGGCGGGCCAGCATCCGCGCTCCGGAGCGGCTGGCCACGGACACCGGCTTCAGGTTCGCCAGAATCGCGCCGAACTCGATCACGGCCGCCAACAGCGCCAGAAAGACCGGCAGACAGACGATCAGTTCGAGCGTGATGCCGCCCGCTCGCTTTCGCCAGCGCCGTGGTGGAATCGTTTGCCGCATGAGTGAATGCCAAAGCGCAAAGGGGACGCAGTGACCCACGGAAATGCACTTTCTGTACCTCGCGGAAAAGAATGGCTGGACTAGGCGGAGTCAGATCAGAAGTGGTGTTGGCCGCGACGAATATAGGGGTGGTGACGCTGGTTCGCGGCAGAAGAATTTCAAATTTCAGATTTCAAATTTCACAGTAAAAGCGCATTTCGAGGTCCGCCAGACCACTGGCGGGATGTAGTTCAAGGCCTGCATGCGTTGGCAGTCGGCAAGCCACCCACCGGCATGTGAGTTGCCTTGATATGACCTGCCGGAAGACTCATATCACCCTTGAAGAACACCCGATGCGCATCTTGCTTCCCCCAAAATCGCAGGTCGTTCCTTCGTCCCACCGCGCCTGGCAAAGCATGCTGCTGGCGACGGTGGCCGCGGTCTATTGTTGTGGCACAACCATCGCCGACCCCGACCTTTGGGGCCACACAAAGTATGGGCTCGATGCCCGCGAGGCAGGTGTGTTTGCCCTGGCCACCGACCCCTATTCCTTCACCGCCAAAGGGGCGGAATGGATCAATCACGAGTGGCTCACGGAATGGATCTTTGGCGGGCTCTGGAACTCCCTGGGCAACCTCGGACTGTGGCTTTATCGCAACGCTTGGGTGGGAATTGTCTTCACGGTCGCGGCCTGCCGGATGATTCGCTCCCGCGTCTCCGTGGCTGGAACAGCATTCGTCTTGTTCTTTGCCGCCCTGACGCTGGCGGAGTTCACTGTCTTCATCCGTCCGCAACTGGCGACGTTCGGGCTGTTTGCGCTCACATTGAGTGTGCTGCGCAACTACTGGGACGAGTCAGACACCATCATTAGTATGGGCTTCACAGCCCGTCCCGGTCTAACACACGGCATTGAACTTTATTTTGGCAGATATGCAGTCTGGTTTCTCCCCTTGGTGATCGCAGTCTGGGTCAATCTCCACGGTGGCTTTCTCGCCGGATTGGCAATTCAAGGCCTGTTTGCGGCTGCGGCGGCGGTTGCCGTCGCGGTCGAGAAGCGGAACGCGGCCCGGTTTTTCGCTCTGCTGGCCGTATTTGCCCTGTCGTGCGCAGCCACGTTGATGAATCCATACGGCTGGAAAATGCACACGATGCTGTGGGACCACTTGGTGCCGGAACAGTTCGTCCGTGAATGGCAGCCGCTGTGGGCCGTGGGGCGAATTCCCGCCCTGTATGTTCCGTTTGCGCTGATCGGCGCGGCGTGGATCGCGCGCCGCGGGCTCCCGTGGCTCGACGTGTTGATTCTCGCCGTCGTCTCACACCAGGCGCTGCAGCATGTACGCCACATTGCCCTGCTCAACATCACCGTTCTGATCCTCTTGCCCAAGGCCCTCGACACCGCTCTTTCCACGCTTCTGCCGCGTCTCACCACCTCTTGGCGAAGCTGCCGGATACGACAATGGCGTGTCGTGTTCGCCACCGCCATCGTCCTTTTCGGACTGCAACTATCGACAACGGCACCGTTCTGGCAGGCGGGTCTTCGCCCCTGGGACATCGCCGTGGATGCCACCCGGGCCACGCCGGGCATGCCCGTGCGGGCGGTGAAGTATCTGCGCAACCACAATCTCCGCGGCAACCTGCTGACGGAGTACGGTTGGGGTCAGTTCCTGATCTGGCACCGCTTTCCCGCCAACCCCGTGGCCTTCGATGGCCGCTACCGCACCGTGTATTCAAGGAAGTTGGAGTCAGCCTATCTCGCGCTCCTCTCACCGAATTCGAACGAAGCCAGCGCTGTACAAATTCTCAGGGTGGAACCCGTTCAGATTGCCCTGCTGCCGACTGGCTCGCTGGCCGCAAAACGCGTGGCTGCGCAGCCCGACTGGCGGCAGGTCTACGCCGATGAGCAGGCCTGCATTCTCATCCGGCAGCCGGGACTCAACTGGCTCACGGAGATCCCCGCCGCGCCTCTCCCACCGCCGACGACAAAGCGTTGGGAGCGCTTTCCGGCACTGGAAGAGGACGCCGTCCCCAAAGAGGTCGCCAAGGCAAATTTTTAACAGGAGACGAAAGGATTGACGTGTCCGACAAAAGTTGATCTCAAATTTCAAATTTCACAGTCTGTGGAGCCACACCGAACTGTTGACTGAGCTTCAAGGGTGCGAACGTAACTGTTGCCCAGCAGTGTGGATGCTGCGACACCGCATCTTACTGTGAAATTTGAAATCTGAAATTTGAAATTGCGTTGAAACTGAGACGCCCGACTTTTGCCGGAGACCTCAAATCTGAGATTTGAGAGGCCATATTTCGACAAATCAGCCGGAACGCGTTGGCGTCCGGTTCCCGGACTTGTGTGATCGCCGCATTTTGGCTGGGGTCGGAACCGGGGCCTAACGGCCTCCGGCTGATTCAGGCGTCGCCATCTTCAAGAACTTCAAAATTGGTGGTGCGTATTTGGGCGTTCAGATCTCTAAGCAATCTGTAAGCCTCAACTGTCCACTCTTCCGACTTGCTTCAGGGGTTGCCGTGGCGGCCCCGCACCACCAACGTGCCGACTGAAGCCTCCGGTCCGCTGGCATGCGACGTGCATTCGGTTCCTCCACGGGATGGGTCTGTCGTTGCGCCGGGTCTTGTGAGGAGAGACTGATGGTCGGAAAAATGCGAAAATTGTTGCGGAAGGCTGCCGGACGCCGTGGTTCGGTGTTTGTCGAGTACCTGCTGCTGGTGACACTGGTCGGACTCGGTGTGATGGTCGGCCTGACCACGATCCGCTCGGCGCTGATCAATGAATTGAACGACCTGGCGAACGCGATCAACGCCATCAACATCTAAGCGGCCGCGGCTGCTGCCGAAGTGGGTTACGAGTGCGGTCTTTGGCGGCCAATGACTCAATGAACAAATCCCAATGACGAATTGGCCGTCTGTGTGCCACTTCAAAGAGCGCCCAAGCCGCTGAAATCGCTCCATGCAAGCATCGCCTCCATCTTCCCGGTTCAAGAATCCTTCTCGCAGTTCAGCGCTGCGCCGGGGCGTGCAGACGCTGGAGCTGGTCGTCGCGATTCCCGTGCTGCTGGTCGTGACGCTGGCGATCATCGAGTTCGGGTTTCTGCTCGCCCTGGAAGAGTCCGTCGTGATGGCCGCGACCGAAGCCACGCGCGAAGTCACGAAGATTCCGGGGGCTTCGCTCGACACGCGGCGGGATGTGGCCGTAGCCACGGCGAACCGCTTCCTGGCTCCGCATCAGGTGCAGATTGTCGTCTCCGGCATCCAGGAAACCTCCAACCTGCGGATCGACATCCAGGGCGACACGCGCACAGCCAACGCACTGGTGTGCAACCCGAAAACTGGCAGCCCGGCACTGCTGGCGAATGAAGTGCGGGTCACCGTCTGCGTGCGGCCCACCAATGCCGCCAACCTGCGACCGGTGCCCAACTGGCTCCGCAACTTGGGGTTCAATCTGGCGGGGAGGGAAGTGACGGCGAGTCTGGTGATGCCGAACGAGTAGAAAATCCAAAGGACGCGGAAGAAATCCAAATGACAAATGACAAATGACAAATTGTCGCTTGTTGCTGAAGGCCTACAACAAAACTAAGGTTTGCTTTCGTTGACATCGTCCGTCCACAGTTGGCCCATTTGTCATTTGTCATTTGTCATTCCCCACCTAACACGCTGTCCCTCCCAGGCAGACCCTCATGCCTCCCATCCCCTTCAACCGCCCGTTCATCGCCGGCCGCGAGCTGTACTACATCGCGCAGGCGGTGACGCTGGGCAACTTGGGGGGTGACGGGGTGTTCACACAGCGCTGTGCGCGGTTGCTGGAACAGCGGTTTGACATCGGCCGCGTGCTGATGACGCCGTCCTGCACCGCTTCGCTCGAGATGGCGGCGATGCTCTGCCAGCTTGAACCGGGCGACGAAGTCATCATGCCGTCGTACACGTTCGTGTCCACCGCGAGCGCTGTCGCCCGTCTCGGGGCGATTCCCAAATTCGTCGACATCCGCCCCGACACCCTCAACATCGACGAAATGTTGATCGAACAGGCGATCACACCCAGGACGCGGGCGATCATCCCGGTGCATTACGCGGGCGTGGCCTGCGAAATGGACCGGATCATGGGGATCGCCGAGGCTCACGGCTTGGTCGTTGTCGAAGATGCGGCCCAAGGGGTGAATGCCTTCTACCGCGGCCGGGCACTGGGCTCGATTGGCCACTTGGGAGCTTACAGCTTTCACGAGACCAAGAACTTCATTTGTGGCGAAGGCGGCGCGTTCTGCGTCAACGACAAGACGCTGCTCGAGCGAGCGGAAATCCTCCGCGACAAGGGGACCAACCGCCGCAAGTTTCTCCGCGGCGAAGTCGACAAGTACACCTGGGTGGATGTCGGATCGTCGTACGTCCCCAGCGAAATCGCCTCGGCGTTTCTCTGCGCCCAACTCGAACAGATGGAGTCGATTTCCGAACGGCGCGAGCGGGCGTACGAGAACTACCGGCGGCTGTTGCAGCCACTGGCTGACGAGGAACTGCTGAAGCTGCCGACCATTCCACCGGAATGTGTCAGCAACCACCACATCTTTTATATCCTGCTGCCCGACCAGCCCACGCGCGACGCCTTGCTGCGGTTCCTGAAGGCCCGCGAGATCATGGCCGTGTTCCATTATGTGCCGCTGCATGACTCGCCGATGGGCCGCACCTACGGATATCAGACGGGCGACCTGCCATTGACCGAAAACCTGGCCGGACGGCTGATCCGCCTGCCGTTCTTTTATGATCTGACCCCTGGCGACCAGGAGCGGATCGCGGCGACGGTCGCTGAATTCCTGCATGCGTCTCCCGCCAGGCAGCCCGAGTTGGCCGCCAGTGGCGTGTGAAAGGGCTGGCCAGTTTTTGACGTGAGGGAATCTTGAATCAGCCGGAGGCCGTTAGGCCCCGGTTCTCTTCTCGCTGAAACCCAACGAACGCGCAAGGTTCAGAACCGGACGCTAACGCGCGCTACTAACGCGCGCGTTATCGTCCGGTTCCCGGGCGTGTGCGATCGCCGCTTGTTCGCGAAAGCAGAACCGGGGCCTAACGGCCTCCGGCTGATTTTTCGAAAACTGGCCATCCCTAGCCTAGCGGCGTGGCGGGGTGTGAGCACAGATTTGCCCCAGCGCTTTCCGCAGGTAGAATAGCCGGGATCAGCCACCGTAGTGCTTCATTGCGTTGGACTGTGCGAATGTGGCCAGGGAACGCGACATGGAAGATCCCTACGATCTGAAGCGCTTCGTCCTTGCTCAAGAGGCCGACTATGCTCGGGCCTTGCAGGAACGTCGCGCCGGCCGCAAGCAGTCGCACTGGATGTGGTATGTGTTCCCACAGTTCGATGGCTTGGGCTTCAGCGCAACCTCGAAGCTGTACGCCGTCAAAAGTGTGGCTGAGGCGAAAGCATACCTGATCCATCCCGTGCTCGGTCCACGGTTGATCGAGTGCGCGGAAGCCCTGTTGACGCATGATGGCCTCTCGGCGTGGGAGATCCTCGGCTCTCCGGACGATATGAAGCTGCATTCGTCGGCCACGCTGTTCGACGCCGTGTCGTCGCCGGGGTCTGTCTTCCGCCGTCTCCTCGACAAGTACTCGCCCAATGCGTTGTGCGAGAAATTCGGACCTAAAAAACATGTTTGGTCACGGAACCTCGAAATTCAGCGAGTCACGATGCCGACGGCCCGAATGACATCCGCCGCCTGTTTCACATCGAGACCAAAACTGTGAAGTAAGCTGGCAACTTCTTTCTGCTTCGATTTGAAAATACTGCCGAACTGAGCGGCCCAAGACGGGACTGTCTCGCCGCCGACGACGCCGCGTTCTTGAGCAAACGTATGCGTCAAATTTCCCAGTTGATCACGGCACAACCAAACTCGCGGAGCAATGCCGCCCCCAGAGGCACCGGATTGCAGGATCGAAATCAGGCCACCGAGCTTCAGATAGTGAATAATCTTCTCTTTCTCGATCGGTCGTCGATGGACTTCAGTCGCTTGCGGGAAAGCTTCGATTTCATCTTCAGCCAACTCGAAAATTGCGGGCTCGAACGGATCCATTGGGACCAGCACCTGATAGAGGTGCCCCCCGCGAATGCCAATCGGACCGCGATCTTCCGAGATTACCCCAGCACCTTGGCCTCGTCCTAACGGCACTTTTACCGGATCTCCGACTTGGAACAAAGCTTTCATGGGAACTGCTCACTGCCATGGTCGAACGCCAGTGATTGACTGGACATGATCACACAAGACCGCGTCAAAATCTATTGCGAGTTGATTGCAGGCAGACCGCCAGATTTTGACACTTTGAAAGTGAAGAGTCGAACCTTTCGGAAATCTGGAATAGTCTTGGTGCGCGATCGCATTCCTCCAAGAATTCAAGTCTTCCAAATAATTCAGACGCGACCGATTTCTGATGTCCAGTCTTTTCACTTCATCCCAGAACGCCAGTCCAAAGGGTGCAAAGTCCGCACCGATATTGCCTGGATTAGGATTGCCACGGTCAAGCTTTCGGTTTTGCATCAAGATCATCTTGCATGCAATTCTAAGCTGAGCGGCGACACGCTCTGAACAAGGTGGGTGACGCATTCCGAGTGAAGGTCGCGACAAAACCCCTGAAATTGTGCTGAGAGAAGGACAGCGAAAGCATGATTGATTTGCTGGGTGGCGTAGCGGCGGCCACGTCCGCTACCACCCACACTTCGATGAGCACTCACGATCTCGTCCAGGGCTGTTCGACGAGTGGTTTTCCAGTTCTCCAGGGATGCCGATGGCATATCTCATCCAGTTCGGCTCGCTCGAAAGAATATGCGCTGGCTAACCTCCAACGGATTCCAGGCACGCCCCATATTTCCGAAGCGCTCCTGGAATCCGCCAGCTCTTTTCAAATCCGCTCGTAGATGATGTCCTTGGCCGTCTTCCCACCGGGAATCATCGGCAGCACGTGTTCTTGGTAGGGGCAGAGGATGTCGAGCACGTAGGCACCCTCGTGGGCGAGCATCTTGGCCAGGGCCGCGGGGAATTCTTTCCTGCTGCGGACCTGCGCGGCGGCGATGCCGAAGCTGTTGGCCATTTGCACGAAGTTGGGATAGGTCTCGCCGAACGAACCCGTTCCCTTGCCCGTGGCTTCGGGATGGTCAATCGGCCCGAGATAGGTGTGAGCCCGGTTGCCGCCGTACTGCAGGTCTTCCCACTGCACCACCATGCCGAGGTGCTGGTTGTTGAGCAGGAACACCTTCACCGGCAGCTTTTCGCAGTGCAGCGTCGCCAGTTCCTGGACGTTCATCACGAATGAACCGTCGCCATCGATGTCGATGCACAGCTTGCCGGGATGCGCGGCCTGGGCACCCATGGCAGCCGGCAGGCCGAAGCCCATCGCGCCGAGGCCCGAACTGCTCATCCAGCGGCGTGGCTGATCAAACTTGTAGTACTGGGCACCCCACATCTGGTGCTGGCCCACACCCACGGCGACGTAGGCTTCCTGGTCGCGTGTCTGCCGGTACAGCTCTTCGATGGCGTACTGCGGCATGATCAGGTCGTTGCCCTGATCGCGGTAGGTGAGCGGGTACTTCTCACGCCAGGCATTGACCTGCTTCCACCAGTCGTCAATCTGCGGAATGTCGTCGTCGGTCATCTCCCGGTTGATCGCGGCCAGCACCTCCTTGAGGTCGGCCACGATGGGAATGTGGGCTTCCTTGTTCTTATGAATTTCCGAGGCGTCGTTGTCGACATGCACGATTTTTCCGTGCTTGGCGAATTCGGCTAGTTTGCCGGTCACGCGGTCATCGAACCGCACGCCGAAAGCCAGCAAGAGGTCGGCCTCGTCCACGGCGAAGTTCGCGTAGACAGTGCCGTGCATGCCCAGCATGTGCAGCGACTGGCTGTCGCTGCCCGGAAACGCGCCGAGACCCATCAGCGTCATGGCGACGGGAATGTTGGTCCGCTTGGCGAACTTCTTCAGTTCTTCAGCCGCACCGGAGGCGATGGCTCCGCCGCCGACGTAGATCACCGGCCGCTTGGAACGCTTGATGGCCGCCAGCACCTGCTTAATCTGGTTCGGATTGACCGTCGCCGATTGCGGCCGGTAGCCGGGCAGATGCATCGGCGGGTCGTAATCCGGCTCCTCGTTCATTGTCTGGAGCTGCAGGTTCTTCGGAAAGTCGATGAGCACCGGTCCCGGACGCCCAGTGGTGGCGATGTGGAACGCCTCCTTGACGATCCGGGGGATGTCCTCGAACTTCGTGATCATGTAGTAGTGCTTGGTCACCGCCCGGCAGACTTCGACGATCGGCGTTTCCTGGAACGCATCGGTCCCCAGCACCTGCTGAGCCACCTGACCGGTGATGGCGATCAGCGGAATGCTGTCCATCTTGGCATCGGCGATGCCGGTGATCAGATTCGTGGCTCCCGGCCCGCTGGTCGCCAGACACACACCGGGCTTCCCGGTCGTGCGGGCGTAGCCTTCGGCGGCGAATGAGCCACCCTGTTCGTGGCGGGGAAGGATTGTGCGGATTTTGTCGGTGCGGTGCGACAATGCCTGATGCATCGGCATGCTGGCACCACCGGGGTAGGCAAATACAGTGTCTACGCCCTGCCGAATCATTGCCTCGACGAGAATTTCCGCTCCGCGGAGTTGAAGGGTTGTCGACGGCTTCTGTTCGGTCTGCTGGGGTTGCGTAGCCACAAGATCCTCACTTCAAAGGCATGCCTAGAATCCGGCCTGATATCCGGAACGCACAATTTTAGCCGTGAGGAGGTGGGATTTCGAGAGATTTCACACAAAAATGCCAAACAGGCGCGGAAAAGCGTGCAGGCTGTGCAATGTGTAAGAAGCGACGACAGGTGGAGATCAACGCGTAAGCACGCGGGCGTTGTCGAGGAAATACAGCCCCAAGAGACGGTCTGAATCCTCCAGCAACTCGATGCGAAAGGTGCCAGAGACATCGAATGGCCTCAATTCGATGTAGTTTGTCAGTTCTTCAGGGTTCAGTTTGACATAGATCATGTCGTGAATGAGCGGGTTGGAACCAAAGCAGCAGAGGCTGGAATCCCGCACGAAGAGGAACGACTCGATGTCCGTCATGTACTCCAAGGGCTTCATGAAGCCACGGATGACAATCTGCTTGCCATCCAAGTCGCGCAACCACTGCGGCATCTTCTCGATGCAGTCTTTCGTCACCGGCTTCATGTTGATGACTTTGAGCAGATCTAGGTCGTCAAAGCTCACCCGCAGACTTTGGTGCGGCTTCTCGGGGTGGAAATTCCGCTCTTTGATGAGAATCTCCACCTTTCGTGGCTCATCAGAATCAGAGATGTTTAGCGCACCGGCCACCGGTCCAGCCGCAGCAGGCGGCGAAATTGCTGTTGGAACGACATCAGCCACCGTCTGATCTGGTGTCCCGGCATCCGCCAGCGAGTCATGGCAGCCGCATGCAACCAGCAAAAACGCCATTGCAACACAATACCTGAGCCCGAATGCAATCCGTGAATTCATGATGGCCCGTGATTGTGGATGAGTGGGCACAGCACTGCGTTCGAAATGCCTCAATCAGCGTGTCAGCACCTGGGCGTTGTCGAGAAAATAGAGCCCGGCAATGGAATCATCGGACTCCAGCAGTTCAATCCGGAACGTGCCGGAGACATCGAACGGCCGCAATTCGATGTAGTCCGTGGTCTCATCCAGCTTGAGCCGGACGTAAATCATGTCATGCACGGTGGGGTTGGGGCCGAAGCAGCACTGGCTCGAATCGCGCACAAAGACAAACCCTTCAATGCCTTCGGACATGAACGCGGGCTTCATGAAGCCACGAACGACGACCTGCTTACCGTTCAGGTCTTTGAGCCACTGCGGCATCTTTTCAATGCAGTCTTTGGTCACCGGCTTCATATTGATGACCTTCAGCAGGTCGAGGTCATCGAAGCTGACGCGCAGGTTTTTGGCCGGTCCCTCCGGCTTGAAGGTCTTCTCCTTGATCAGGATTTCGACCTTGTGAGGCTCCTCGACTATTGGGGTGGCTACAGCAACTGCCGGAGTCGTGACGGCGGCCGGCGCAGATGGCGGGGCCACGGTTTCCGGTTTTGTGACCAGCTTCGCAGCCGTGACAGGGATCGAGACTTCAGTCTTCGCAGGGTCGCGCTGCGTGAGAACGGGTTCAGTGGGAACCACCGGTTTTGCAGCAGGGGTTGAGCTACCGACAGGCGCGCCGGGCATTGTCGACACCAGCGGGTCATTGCAACCACAGATCAAGCTGAGGAAGACGAGCGAAGCGGCCAGCCCAGTGAATGAACCGAACGCATGAGGAAGGCGACTCATCGGGCTTCTCCCTTCGCGAGCAATCTTCTATGACTCAAGTGGAGTTCGGCGGCATCAACGGGGAAGGATATGCGCATTGTCCAGGAAATACAAAGCGGCGATCTGCTCATTCTCGCTTGATTGCTCGGTAACGGCGACCGCTTCGATCCGAAATGTGCCGGAAACGTCAAAGGCCTTCTGCTCCAGGTAATCGGTGACTTCACCTGTCTGAAGTTGGACGAAAATCAAGCGATCCGGTTCGGGGTACGGACCAAAGTTCATTGGAGACTGATCCTCTCGGAGGGTGAACTGCTGGATGTCGGTCAGTTCAAAGCTCGGGCGCATGAACCCGCTGACGACGATCTGCTTTCCGTTCAAGTTCCGCAACGATTCTGGCATCGTCTCAATGACTGCTTTTGTCACTGCTTTTCGATCGATGGCGGGCCGCAATTCCAAATCCCGAAAACGCACCCGCAAGTTTTCGCCCTCGGTCGCGAAAGTACCGGGCTTAACGAGGCTTTCGATCGTCGGGGCTGAGGCCAATGTAGTGCGCGATGGAATTTCGACCTGCCTCGTCACCTTACCGGAACGGGCCTCCATCGGTGGTTGAGCGGCGGATTGGACCGGTGCTGTTCCGAGAGTCGAAAGCCTCGCCGAGGAAGGTTCGCTCTTTGACGCACCCGGCGCATGGGAAATTGCCGAGTCGTTGCACCCGCTCACGGCCAGCACCAGCAACAAAATGGTGCAAAGGGGCAGATTGGGTTTAGGAACTGGTCGTCGCATCATACCACTCCCTGCAGACTCTACTCCCTTGGTTTCATCAGCGGAAATGCGTGCCTTCAATCGTGTAGTAAGTGGTCACTTCACCGCCCAGGTAGACTGCCTTGGGGTGCAGGATGCCGCCGATACCCACCAGGATCAACTCCTGATGGTCCACCGTCAGGCCATCCTGCATCTTGATGAGGATTTTATCGGTCACCTTTGGTTTGCCGCCGAAACAGCATTCCTCGGTGTCTTTGACCAGAATGAATTCCTTGATGCCCTCAAGTTGACCCGTCGGGTACATGTAGCCTTTGACGTAGACTTTCCGTCCCTCCAGCGAGGTGACCTCGGGCGGGAGATAGTCCTTGCCCCGGATCTTGATCGGTTCTTGCTTGGCCAGCCAGGCGAAGCTGAGACGTTCGTACCCCTCGGGAACTTCCGTGGCTAGACGATAGACGTGGTAACCGCCGCTGGAAACCAGGAACAGCCCCGAGACGAGAGTTCCCACGAGCGCCAACGACTTGCCGCCCATTTCCCCGTCGAACTGATGAATGCGGATCAGCGCCAGGAGACCCGTCATCAGGCCAATGGCGGGGATCATCACCGCAGCGGGGATGAAAATCGATGCGACCGAGCAGATCCCGAAGAACAGCGCCAACGGGGCGAGTGGCGTAATTGGCTTGAAGCCAAGCTCTTCCGACTCCCGCGGAAGTTCATGCGGTGAATTGGGAAGGGGACCGGCCGTGACAACACTCCCCTGCGACATGACAAAGACTCCGAAGAATTCGCGGCATCCTTGCCAAACTGAAGCGACGACGATCGTCCGTATTGCATACGAACTGCAATATCATACTCTATACGTCGCCGATGGGAAGAGGGTTTGGCCGTTGCGGCGAATCTCTGCCAGCTCGTTGCGGTCAAGGCTCTTCAGCCGTCAATTCTCGCGCAGTCAGCGTGGTGTCGACTTCAGTCGACGGCCCTCCAGTGCCCTCGTGTGTAATTTGAGGGTTGCTTTCAGAACGCAAGACTTCGCACCACCAGTGCGGTGGAGCACCACGGCGAGTCTCCCGCAAGACTCGCTGCTCAAAGCAAAGGCAACGCTGCCGAGATTCCAGGCACCTGCTTCGTCGTAGACACTTGGCTGAAAAGAATTGAAGATTGTGTAAAGACCACAACTCACGTCTCATATCCAAGTTACGCCACCTCTGATGGCGGTGCCCAGAGTGCAGGCACGACAGTTGCAAAAGTGTGTCGTCGCATGACGCAGGCATTTGTCTGTTCTTGGTGACGCCATCCTGAGGCAGGGATCGGCGCATGTCCTGAAACGCTCGCACTCATCCGGAGTCCACCCACAATGAGAATTTGGCTGCGCTTACTTTTCATCGGATTGGTTGTGGCCGTCGCCACGAGTGCCAAGCCGACAATGGCCCAGGGTGAGACCCCGGCAACACCCACAACGACTGAGGCGACACCGCCAGCCCCCGAAGCCACGGCAAAACCGGAAGAAAAGAAGCCTCCTACTACTGAAGAACGACTGGCCGCCATTGAGGCAACCCAGGCGAAGTATGCCATGAATCTGGATACCGTCTGGACGATGGTCGCGGGCATGCTGGTGTTCTTCATGAATCTTGGCTTCGGCTGCGTCGAATCGGGCATGTGTCGCGCCAAAAACTGTGTGAACATTCTGGCGAAGAACTTCGTAGTGTTCGCGGCGTCGACGTTGGCATTCTGGGCGCTCGGCTGGGGGCTCATGTTCGGCAATGGCAGTCCCTACTATGGTTCTGAAGGCCTCCTGTTTGGCAGCGCCTCAGAGACTTCAGGAGCCTACAGTGCCATCGCCTGGGCCAATGTTCCATTCTGGGTCAAGTTCTTCTTCCAGTTGGTGTTCGCCGGAACCGCGGCGACGATCGTATCCGGTGCTGTGGCCGAACGGATCAAGTACCATGCGTTCATCGCGTACACGTTCTTCCTCGGAATTCTGCTGTATCCGATCACGGGTCACTGGATCTGGGGCGGGGGCTGGCTGGGGACCGCAGGCTTCTTCGATTTTGCCGGGTCAACGGTTGTTCACTCGGTTGGAGGATGGGCGGCACTGACGGGTGCGATCATCCTCGGGCCGCGTCTCGGCAAGTACGGGACCGACGGCAAACCCAAGGCCATTCCTGGACACAGCATGATGGCTGCGACGATCGGCTGCCTGATCCTTTGGCTCGGCTGGTTCGGCTTCAACCCGGGCAGCACGATGAGTGCCAGCAACCCGGTCGCGATCGGCCATATAGCCGTGACGACCAACACGGCTGGCGCAATCGCCACACTCACAGCTACTGCAACAGCGTGGATTATGCTGGGTAAACCTGACATCGGCATGACCCTGAACGGCTGCCTGGCCGGTCTGGTCGCCATCACGGCAGGTTGTTCCGTCGTCTCTGTCCCAGTGTCAGCCCTGATTGGTGGCATCGCTGGAGTGCTTGTGGTGGTTTCCGTGATCACATTCGATCGGATGGGTGTGGACGACCCCGTGGGGGCCACGTCGGTCCACCTGGCGAACGGAGTTTTTGGCACCCTGTGCGTCGGCTTGTTTGCCGATTCCGTATCGATGGCTGCCACGGGAACAACCGCCTGCAAAGTGGGTCTGTTAATGGGTGGGGGGACAGATCAGTTGATCCCCCAAATCACGGGAATTCTGGCTGTTGGAGCGTACACTCTGGTCATGTCCGCCACCGGCTGGCTGATTCTGAAGTACACGATCGGCATCCGTGTGACGGCTGCCGAAGAAACTGAAGGTCTGGATCTGGGAGAACACGGCAACGAAGCCTACCATGGCTTCGTCATCCAAGAAGGTTGAAACCGGCTGAGGCCCGGCCTCGCGTGAGGCTGGGCCTCGCGATTCACAGACTTCTACACTTCCACACCCAGCCAGAGGAATCCATTCCATGAAGAAGATTGAAGCCGTCATCCGCCACTTCAAACTGGAAGACGTCAAAAACGCGTTGAGCAAGAAGGAAATCCAAGGCATGACCGTGACCGAAGTCCGGGGCTTCGGCCGCCAGCGGGGTCACAAGGAGATGTATCGCGGTGCGGAATACACCGTCGATTTCCTTCCCAAGGTCAAAGTGGAAATCGTCTGTGCCGACGACCACGCGCCGGCCATCATCGAGACGATTATCGCGGCCGCCCGCACGGGCAATGTCGGCGACGGCAAGATTTTTGTCACGCAGCTCGCCGAAGTGATCCGCATTCGTACGGGTGAGGCTGGAGAATCAGCCCTCTAACTGAAGCGGGCGAAGCAGCGCTCGCGACAAAGCGCGAAGCCCTGATTGCAAGGATTGCGACCAGACTGTATGCCGGACCGCGCACGGAGGTTGCGCGTCCGGCTGTTTCATTTGGCCAGAGGCAGGGCAAGGCTGACCCACTCGCGAAAGAGGGACAGGATTCAAAGGATGAGATGTCCGACAAAAGCCAATTTCAAATCTCAAATTTCAAATTTCACAGTCTGTTCAGCCACACCGAACTGTCGACTGAGCTTCAATGGCGCGAACGTAACTGTTGCCCCACAGTGTGGATGCTGCGACAAAGTATTTTACTGTGAAATTTGAAATCTGAAATCTGAAATTGGAAATTGCGTTGAAACCAGCGAATGGACTTTTGTCGGACACGTCAGGGATGAGATGGGATTTCGCTGAAAGACCATCCAGACAGATCCTCTCCAATCCTTTTGGATCCTTTTTCATCCTGTCCATTCTTCCTGATCGATCTCCCATCACACCTGCGGAATCGCCCAGTGGCCGCCTTCGCGGTACTTGCGGCCCAGTAAAGCGGTGGCCGCGGGGTTGTCCTTCACTGTCTCCGTGGCAGGGTCAAACTGGATCGCGGTGCCTGTCCGCGAGGCGATGTTCGCCAGGTGGCACAAGGACGCACTCAGATGGCCGATCGCAATCTCAGCATTGGGCGACCGGTTGTTGCGAATGGCGTCGACAAAATCGAGCTGGTGGCCAGCGACGGGCAGCGAGACCGCCTGCCGGGGCTTGGGATCCGTGATCCTTTCGTTCTTCTCGCCCAGCAGTTCGAGCTTGCCGCGTTTGCTGACGAACAGCCGGCCCTTGGGGCCGTGAAACTCGATCCCGGAATCGACGTTGTAGGGATAATTGCCGCTCCACAGCCGCAATTCCCAGATCAGTTGTTTACGGTGCCCGACCGCCCCGTCACCGGGATACTCGAAGATGGCGGTTTGAGTGTCGGGAAACTGCTGGTCGTCATCCTGGAAATATTTGCCGCCGATCGCCACGACGCTGGAGGGATGCGTTTCGACGCCGAGTCCCCAGCGGGCGATGTCCAGTTCGTGTGCCCCGTCGTTGCCGGTGTCGCCTGTGCCAAAATTGAACCACCAGTGCCAGTTGTAGTGGAAGCGGTTCTCTTGAAACGGCACCATCTCGGCCGGCCCTACCCACTGGTCATAGTCAACGCCACTGGGGACGGCGGACGGCTGCTTGTGGCCAATATTTCCGCGACGCTGCACATCCCACGCGCGGGCGAGAAAGACATCTCCAATCACCCCTTCTCGCAGCATCTGCACCGCGTCGGCCACCATGGGATTGCTGCGGGACTGCGTGCCGTGCTGCACGACGACCTTGTTCCGCCGCGCCGCCTGTACCAGCAACCGGCCTTCCTGAATGTTGTGCGCGCAGGGCTTTTCGACGTACACATGCTTTCCGGCGTCACAGGCCATGATGGCCGCCGGGGCGTGCCAGTGATCGGGTGTCGCCACGATCACCGCATCCAGCGATTTGTCATCCAGGAGCTTGCGAAAATCGCTCTCGGCCCGCGCGGCTCCAAACGCTTGCCGGGCCTTCTCTCGGCGTGCCGTATCGGGGTCGCAGACTGCCACCATTTCGACATTCTGCTTGAGAGCGCCAAACATCCCGCCCAGATTGGAGCCCTGGCCGCCGCAACCGATCAATGCCACGCGGACACGCTCGTTCGCCTGGTACGCGCGGGAAGTGCCGGTGCCAAACTGCAGGGCGGCCCAGCCAGCCACGGCGGCAGCACCGGATTGCTTGAGAAAGGTGCGTCGGTTGGCGTGGTGCATGGATCAGTTCACCGGGAGATCTTGAATCGGTTGCATCAACGAACGCCGATTGTTCTGAAGTGGAAGTCTTCAGGCAAGTCCGAACCTCGTGCGATGTCGTTCGCAGCGAGACGAGAACGGGGGCCTAACGGCGCCGTAAGACCTCGGTTCTAACGTCGCTAAAAAGTGGCGATCGCGCAGGCTCGGGAACCGGACGCTAAGGCGTTCCGGCTGATTGTTTGAAATACTCGGCTGTCCTGCTCCGCTGCGACACCGCTGTTGACCGGTGCGCACGTTCCCGAGAAACTTTGCGGAGGATGGCCATCCTTGGCCGTCGGGACGAGGGCAGGCTGTCAATTGTTCTTAAGACGGGCTAGGAAGCCCATTCTACGGTTTTAGTGGTCGATCGAAGAGATTGTGGGGAGTCCAGGGATGGGTCAGTTCGGATTAAGAGCGCGGCAATTCGCCGAATACGTCGTGTTTTGCACCTTCGTCGGCCTCGTTCGCTGCCTCTCGCCGGGTCAATGCACGCTGATTGCGCGGGGGATGGCCTGGTTTTTTCATCGAGTGTTGCCGCGCAAGTGGACCCGCTACGAAGTCGCCCGGCAGAATCTGAAGCAGGCGCTGGCGGTCGATGGCGTCCCCTGCAGCGATCCCGAATGTGACCGGTTGATCGGCGGCATGTGGCTGCATCTGTTCCGCCTCGTGGGCGAGATGATCCACCTGCATCGACAACTGCGGCTGGAACGAACTCTCGAGTTGATAGAATTTCACCAAAAGGATGTTGGCCTGCGCGCCCTCTGTTCGGGCCGCCCGGTGATCATGGTGGGCGGGCACTTCGGCAACTGGGAGATGGGCATCTCGATTTTCGGCCGCTTCGGTTTCCCAATGGGGGTCGTCGCCCGCGACCTCGACAACCCGTGGCTCCACGCCTGGTTCGAGAACTTCCGCCAATGCACCGGCCACCACACCATTTCCAAGAAGGGTGGCTTCGAGGCGATGACCGAAGAATTGTCGCGAAAGGGCTGTCTGGCGCTCTTGGCCGATCAGGATGCCGGAGGATCGGGGGTGTTCGTGGATTTCTTCGGCAAGCCGGCGTCCACGCACAAGTCGATCGCCCTGATGGCCTTGGAACACGACGCATTGATCGTTGTGGGCTATGCCACACGCCGCCAAGAGGTGCTGGCTGATGGCTGGCCGCGGTATGAAGTCGGTTGCGAAGCGGTGTTCGATCCGCGAGATTTTGCGGGCGTCGATGCGGTGCGGGAACTGACGGCGGCGTATACTCATTCGCTCGAACAAGTGATCCGCCGCGCTCCGGAACAATACTTCTGGGTGCATCGTCGCTGGAAGAGTGTGCCCCGGGTGCGGGCAAAACGCCGCGCGGCATAGATCGACCACATCGAATCAGGGAACCGCCATGCCGCTCCGTTTGTCGCTTGTCGTCCTGGTTGTTCTGAGCATCCGGGGCGCAGTTCCGGCGCAGGCGGCCGAACCCAAGATCCGGACCGGGTCGACGCTGGTGGCGAAGCAGGGGATGGTGGTCACGGTGTCGGAGCCGGCGTCGCGGGTGGGAGCCGAAATCCTGCATCAGGGCGGCAACGCCGTCGATGCCGCCGTGGCTTCGGCCTTCGCGCTCGCCGTCACCTGGCCCGAAGCGGGCAACATTGGCGGCGGCGGGTTCATGCTGGTGAAGCCGGTCGAGGGTCCGCCGGTGCTTGTCGATTACCGCGAGGTCGCTCCTTTGGCGGCGGGCCGCGACACCTTTGTCAGCGACACGACGGCGTTGAGCCACCGGGCAGTTGGCGTGCCCGGAACGGTCCGCGGACTGGCCCTCGCCCATGAGAAGTTTGGCAAACTGCCGTGGAAGGCCCTGGTGCAGCCGAGCGTCAAGCTGGCGAAGGACGGTTTTCCCGTCAGCGTGGCTTTGGCGAAGTCGATCAATCGAGTGCTGGGCACCTCCAAGAACTTCGAAGAGCTGCGCCGCGTCTATGGCAAGCCAAGTGGGGGCGTTTGGCAGGCCGGCGACACGATGAAGCTGCCGGATTTGGCGGCCACGCTCGAAATCCTGGCGGAACAGGGTCCCGATGCATTTTACACGGGACCGATCGCCAAGGCCCTTGTGGCGGAAATGCGGGAGGGAAAGGGGTTGATTGTGGCCGAGGACCTGGCCAATTATTCTGCAAAGCTTCGTGAGCCACAGCACGGCACGTTTCGGGGGCATCACATCTATTCGTCGTCTCCGCCGGCGGGCGGCATCGTCCTGATCGAGATGCTCAACATCCTCGAACAGTTCGATCTCAAGAAGTACGGCAGATGGTCACCCGAGACCCTGCATGTGATGGCCGAGGCCTCGCGACGCGCCTATTGCGACCGGGCGCGGTATCTGGCCGATCCCCAGTTCGTCACCATTCCCGAGCGGCTGGCCACCAAGGAATATGCCCAAGAATTGGCGAAGACGATCGATTTGAAACAGGCGACCCGCAGTGCCAGCCTGGCGCCAGAGATCCCGCTTGGACCCGAAGGAGCCAGCACCACGCATTTTTCCGTGATCGACAAGGACGGCATGGCGGTCGCCAATACGTACACGCTCGAAGAGAGTTTCGGCTCGCGCGTCGTCGTCCGTGGCTCGGGCTTCATCCTCAACAACGAAATGGGCGACTTCAACTGGCAGCCCGGCAAGACGACGCGCGGGGGCCAGATCGGCACCGAGCCCAACATCGTCGCCCCTGGCAAGCGGATGCTCAGCTCGCAGACCCCGACCATGGTTTTTGCACCTGGCGAAAATGGCAAGAACGGCGAACCGGGACGGATTCTGCTGATCACGGGCAGTCCTGGCGGCAGGACGATCATCAACACGGTGACGTGCGTGGTCATGAATGTGCTGGAGTTCGACCTGCCTGCCCGCGCGGCAGTCGACGCCCCCCGCCAGCATCAGCAATGGTTCCCGGACAGCCTGACGCTGGAATCGGGTCTGCACCGCGACCACCCGGAACTCGCCAAAGCCCTGCAGGGACTGGGGCATCGTGTGACTTCCCCAACCAACAACACGCAGGGGGATGCGCATACGATCTGGATCAACCCGAAAACGGGCGAATACCACGGCATTGCCGATCAGCGCCGGGAAGGCGTGGCCGCCAGTTGGTGAGAGGCAAAGTGATTTGGGCTCTAAAAGTCCTTGCACACGGTCCGCTGCAATCCGTTTTCCTGACTCGCCTTTTCTTACAAGGGTCTCAGAAGTGATTCTTCCTGAATTCGCACGGCGACGCATCTCGGCTGCTGAGCAAGGACCAAGGATGCCGTCCTCCGACTGGTAAAACCAAATTCGTCGTGTTTCTTTTGGTGGAGATGAGTCTTCATCTGCCATTTGACGTTTCCTGGCGGCTCAATCCGAGGAATCAAGCGAACATTGAACCAGAAATGCCCAGAAAAACAAACGACAAACTCCTTCAATTGACGGGAAGGCTTGCGGGAATGGCTTGGATGAATTTAATTCTTATGCGAAACGGAAGCAAAATCCGGGACTGAAATCAGGGCTCTGACTCCTGAATACGTTCTGAATACCGATCTCTGAACAACTGCCGTCAAAAACCAAGAATTCCCGTCAAAATCGACGAAGTTCAGAATCGGGAACCAGGAAAGCACAGAACGCAAGCCATTGAAGCCACGAAGTTTACAGTCTCCATTGCAGAATCGGAGATGAAGAAATATTGTCCCTCCGGGATCATCCTTGGTGACGCTGCTCTTTCAATAAACTGCTGTTCTGTGCTCCTCAACACGCCGACATAAAACTCCCTTATATTGATGACGCGATCCTAACTGTTTTTCAAGCGGTTTGGTCTCTGCAGGGTGACGTCACATCAAATAGGCAAGTCGACCCCGGACGGGCTGGAAGCGCTGGAAACCCATCCGACTTGCTCATTCCACGTATAAGAACTCATTCGAACCGAACAGCGCCTGGCAAAGCGTGCTCAGGGCCTGCAGTTCCGGTTCCTTCGACTTGGCGTCCGTAAAGCGGGTCCGCTGCTCGTTCAAGAACAGTTCTGCCTGCTGAAGTTCTGCGTCAGCCGGCGGACGACCGAAGCTCAACCGCCACGCGCGCTGCAGTTGCGCTTTGACGTCCATCCCACCTTCGGCTTGCAGCCGCGTGGCAAAGTCACGGGCGGCGGCAAGGACGAAGTCGCCATTCATCAGCAGCAACGATTGCGGAGCCACGGTCGAAGAGTTGCGGGCGGTGCAATTCGGCTCCAATGCCGGCAGGTCGAACGGTTCCAGCATCGTCAACGGCCGGCTGCGGCGCACCTGCACGTAGACACTGCGGCGGTACTCTTCGCCTTTCAAGGGGATGACTTCGCCCGGGCGGTTCTCGCCGTTCTTGTTCTCGATCCCCACGACAATCTGCCCCACGTCGTCTTCCATCACCGGGACTGCGGGGCCGAACAGTTTTGCGTTGAGCTTGCCGCTGATCGACAGCAGTGAATCGCGGACGGCTTCCGATTCCAGACGCCGCACGGATATGCGTCCCAGGAGACGATTGTCAGGATCCAGCGCCTCCGCCGCCGGCGACCGGAGCGATGTCTGCCGATAGACGGTGGAGAGCATCAACTGCCGATGGAACCGCTTCAGCTTCCAACCATTGGCCATGAAGTCGGTGGCCAGCCAGTCCAGCAACTCCGGATGTGTGGGACGTTCGCCAAGGAAGCCGAAATCGCCAGCAGTGGCCACGATGCCGCGTCCGAAATGCTGCATCCAGAACCGATTGACCAGCACCCGCCCCACGAGCGGATGCTTGCCGCTGGTCAGGTTTCTGGCGTAGGCCAGACGGCGGCCGGATGTCGGCACCGCCGCATCCTTGACCGCGATCGGTCCGGTGGAACACGGCTCCAGCACCGAGAGTTCAGCGGGAGTGACTGCCTGTTTCGGCTGGTCCGGATCGCCACGGTAGAAGACCACGGTCTCCGGGATCACGCCGACCTCTTCGGTCAGCGGGCTGACAAAGTCCTCTTTGGGCTTGGTCTCACGAATTTTGGTGGCTCGTTCGGTTTCAGCCTTCAAGTCGGCAGCCGCCTTGGCGTCATACAAATACAGTGTGCCGGGATTGACTTCGAGGCTCGGAAAATCCTTCAGGAGCTGAATCTGCTCGGGCGTCCGCTTGTCAGCGGCGGCGGCCTTCGCGGCCCGCGCTTCGGCCTGCTTCTCCGCGGGCAGCTTGGCGAACTCCTTTTCGAGCGTCGCGGCGATGTAGGCGTCCTGCTTCACCTTCCGCTCTTCATCGACTTTGACCGCTTCCGCTTCAATCTGTTTGGAAACTTCGCGGTCCTGGTCGGTGGCCAGGGAAATCAGGCGGTTTTGCGGCGGTCGCCAACTCTTCCAGTCCAGTGCCGGCTCGAACAGCGCGCGAAACCTGTAATAGTCCACGGCGGGAATCGGGTCGTAACGGTGGTTGTGGCATTCGGCGCAGCCGACGGTCATTCCCAGCAATGACGTGCTGACAACCTTGATCGTCTCGGCGATCACCGCGTTGCGGGCGACCTTCTGCACCGCCTCACTGGCCACGCCGTCTGGCACCGTCCGTAAGAATCCGGTGGCCGTCAGCCGCTCGATCTGTTCGGCGGTCATGTTCTTGTAGGGTGGTGGAACGAGTTCATCGCCAGCGAGTTGTTCGACAATGAACTGATCGAACGGCATATCGTTGTTAAAGGCGCGAATCACATAGTCGCGGTACTTCCAGGCATACGGCCGCACCGGATCGGCTTCAACGTAACCGTCGGAATCGGCGTAGCCGGCCACGTCCAGCCAGTGCCGGCCCCAGCGCTCTCCGTAATGCGGCGAGGCCAGCAGACGGTCGATCAGCCGCTCGTACGCGCCCGGTTGGGTGTCGGCCTCAAAGGCTGCAATTTCTTCAGCAGTGGGTGGCAAGCCCAGCAGGTCAAACGTCGCCCGGCGCAACAGGACCCGTGGCTCAGCTTCCGCGGAAAAACTCAACCCCTTGGATTCCAGCGTGGCCAGCAGAAACGCATCCACGGGCGTTTTCACCAAATCGGCATGTTGCACCATGGGAACGGGCGGGTTCTGAATCGGCTGAAAGGACCAAAAGGCCCGCTCTTCGGCAGTGATGGTGGCTGCCGCCGGATCTTCTGGCTCCTGCCCGGCAACGGCCCCCTGTTCGACCCAGCGCGTCAGGATCTCCAGCGTGCCGGGCGGCAAACTCTTTCCATCGGGAGGCATCTCGCCATCACGAACGCGTTCCAGCAGCAGGCTGTTTTTCGGATTCTCGGTGGAGAGCGCCGTGCCGCCGTCGCCGCCCTTAACGAGCAGTCGTTTGAGCCGCAGGTCAAGATGGCCCTTGAGTTCGTCGCCTTCACCGTGGCAGTGGAAACAGTGCGCCTTCAGGATCGGCCGCACATCGCGCTCGAACGTGAGTGGTTCCGCCGCAGGCAGTTGCGTCGAAAACACAGACAGCAGCGACACTAAAACAAAGCACCGCATCCGCCTTTTCCGTCCAAGCATTGCCAGCCTCACCCTACGAATCCATCAAGACTCTCACATGTTTAATTTTCGCGGATCCGATGGCAGACGCAAGGCCATTTGGAAAGCGGGTCGGGCGCACGACATGGTTTGTCGGGTCTGCGATGATGTGGTATGAACCTCGGCGGGAAGTGGCCAGGATCGGCATCGGAAGTTCATGGAGGAACTGGACATGGCGAAAGCGACTACAGCTCGGGCTGACAAATCCACAACTGACAAATCCACCGGCGGCAAGCCTGGTGTCGGGAAGTCGGAGGCAGGCACGTCTGACGCGAAGCCGGCGAGCACGAAGAAAAAGCGGAAGCACCTGCAGTCGTGGTCTCCGGAGCCGGATGAACTGGCACGGCTGGAGTGGGCGCGGGCCGTGGTGGCCCAGATGCGCGAGGCGGTCAAAGAACTCGGCCAGAACTTGTCCCGCGAGATGTTCGGCGAACAGGGACCGGAATGGGGGACGAAGTTCGGCGACCTGGAAGTGCTGGGGCGGGTACTCGGCGAGGCGATGGCCACCAGCTTCGTGGAATCCGCCGTCGGCGACCAGTCGCAGCAGGCCGTGCCCGAAACTCTCGAGTGCTGTCCGGCGTGCCAGGCCCGCGGGGCTCCGGCGGAGGCCGAGCCCCGACTCCAGCGGACGATGATGGGCGATGTCCACTGGAAAGAACCTCAGCGAACTTGCAGGCACTGACGGATTTGGGAACCAACGAACGATCGTGCGAGGAAGCCAGCCACGTCGTGTGGAAACTGCTGCGGATCAAGCTCGACGCCAAGGTGATCGAGCGTTGCACGCGGCGGATCGGCGAGGAACGTCAGGCCGAGTGTGACCGGGCTGTGCAGGCTTACAAGGCTCTGCCGCTGACGGAGAAGGACAAGGCCCCGGAAGGATTGCTGCCCGTTCCCCAGGTCGTGGCCGTGGAGATTGACGGTGGCTGCTATCTGCAGCGAGAGCCACCACTCCGGAAGTCCGAAGAATCTCCCGCCACAGCGAAGCCGGGAGCCACGCCGCCAGCCACGGCGGAGGTGGCACCCGCCACGCCATCCGCCACTGGGGTCACCGCGCAGGGCAGCCTGGAGGCCACGGCACCCGTGCCGGCACCAGTGCCCGTGCCGGAAGAGCCCGAGGAACCCGACACCACCGGTACCTCCTCGCACTGGCGGGGGAACAAGTGCGGAGTGCTGCTGAAACTGTCCAGCGTCGTGTCGGCCTGCGACCCCTGTCCGGAGATTCCCCAGGGTTTTCTGGACATCGCCTACGCGGGCAAACTGGCGCAGGAGATCAAGCACGCCCGTGTGCCGGAACCAGGCCACCCGTTTCGCGGCGAGGCGGAAACCCCGGATTCCGCCACCGGGTCCTTCACGGTGGATTCGACTCCGGCCACGAACGCCACGCCTGATGTGGATGTTTCGTTTGCGCAGGCGGCACGCCCGCATTACGCTCCGCCGGACACGGTCTATCGGCGTGTCGTGGCCTGCACGGAGAACTCCACCGCCTTTGGCTGGCGTCTCGCCGCCGAGGCCTGGTCGCTGGGATTCTACGCCGCTCCTCGGAAAGCGATTCTGGGGGACGGCCAGAAATACAACTGGACCATTGCCCAGGAACGGTTTTCCGGATTCACGCAGATTCTGGATTTCATTCACCTGCTGACCTACGTGTTTCAGGCGGCGTTTGCCGGAAGGACGCGTGAAGCGGGGACACCGGTGTATCAGCAGTGGATCCGCTGGGCCTGGAGCGGCCAGACCACGCTTTTGATCTCGGCGATGGAATCGCGCCTGGCGGAGCTGGGACCGGTCTCGCCCGATGAGCCGGCCGCCAGCCCCGGCAAGATCCTGGCCAGGGCGTTGAACTACATTCGGGAAAACCAGTCGCGGATGAACTACCCGGAATACCGCCGCCAGGGCCTGCCGATCACCACCTGCCTGGTGGAATCGACCATCAAGCAGCTCAACCATCGCGTGAAGGGAACGGAGAAGCACTGGAGCAAACCCGGTGTCAGCGCCATCCTGCAGCTCCGCGGAGACTGCCTGAGCAGCATCCACACCCTCGACGAATTCTGGACCCGCCGGGAAGCCGCGGCCACAGGCCAAAGAACCTACCACAAGTCAACATCAGCCTGAGGGA
>JAKFUF010000172.1 GCA_021732845.1 Planctomycetaceae bacterium
CCACAAACTCGCACTTCAACCCTGTCCCAGGTAAGACCATCAACTGGAGAGCCGGATGCGGGAAATCCGCCAGTCCGGTTCGGAGGGAGGGGGGAGCCGAAACCAATCGGCCCTCCCTACCCCTATCCGCCGCGTCGCGCTGCCGATCGGGCGCGTTGCAAGGTATGCATGCCGTTGATTGTCGTGCGCGTTTGCGGTTAGCATGTCTGCTCTTTGACTTTTGATGCGTTCCCACCCTTCACGTCTTCCGGAAATCCGATGCCCACCGTTGAGGAACACTTTGAACGTGCCACCCGCGAAATTGGCAAGGTGCTGGTGGGTCAGCATGATCTCGTCGAAGGCACTTTGATCGCGTTGTTCTGCGAAGGGAATGTGTTGATTGAAGGGGTGCCGGGGCTGGGCAAAACGCTGCTCGTCAATGCCCTCAGCCGGGCGCTGTCGACGCAGTTCAAACGGGTCCAGTTCACGCCCGACCTGATGCCCTCGGACCTGACGGGCACATCGATCTATCAGATGGCGGAGCGGGAGTTCAAATTCATCCCCGGTCCGATCTTCACGAACCTGCTGCTGGCGGACGAAATCAACCGTGCCCCGCCAAAAACACAGTCGGCACTGCTCGAGGCGATGCAGGAACGGCAGGTCACGGTCGATGGCGTCTCCCACCCGCTGCCCCGGCCGTTCATCACCATCGCCACGCAGAACCCGCTGGAGCAGGAAGGGACGTATCCGCTGCCGGAAGCGCAGCTCGACCGGTTCATGTTCAAGCTGCTGGTGGATTACCCCAAGATCGAAGAAGAACGCGGGATTTTGACGCACTACGCCGCCGGGCGGGACATCCGCGACCTGTCGCTGTTCGGCCTGGAACCGGTGCTGACGGGGGACATCGTGCTGGAGATTCAGCAGTCGATCTCGAAGGTGATCGTCGAGGAATCGGTGATCAACTACATCACGGACATTGTCGCCAAAACCCGCAACTGGCCGACCGTACAAATCGGGGCCAGCCCCCGCGCGAGCGTGAACATCCTGCTGGCGTCCCGCGCGATGGCCGCCTGCAGCGGACGGAACTTTGTCATTCCCGATGACGTGAAGACCCTGTCGCCGTGGATTCTGCGGCACCGCGTGCGGCTGCGGCCGGAGGCGGAAATCGAAGGGGCCTCGACCGACGACGCGATTCGCGAGATTCTCGAAAGCGTGGAGGCGCCGAAGAAATGACCCCGCGCTGGCTGATGTTCCGGCTGTTCGCAGTCGCGATGATTCCGCTGGCGCTGCCCGCGATTCTGAGTGCCTTCACCACCCTTCCGCCCCAGGCCGCCACTGCGCTGCACTGGGGCGGGCTGGGAATGAACGGCGCGATCATGCTCGTGGCCTTCATCGACCTCCTCGTCACCCCGTCGCTGACCCGCGTCGAGGTGCAGCGGGAAACCAGCGACGCCATGAGCGTTGGTGCGCGAAACGCCGTGAAAATCTGGCTCACGAACCGCAACTTCAGCCACGTGCAGCTCGAGTTTCACGATGAGCCGCCGATGCCCTGCTCCACGGACGGTCTGCCGTTCGAACTCACGCTGACGCCAAAACGTGCCCGTTACCGCGTGTACCATGTCACGCCGCAGCATCGCGGGCCGAACGCCTTTGGCAGCGTCTACCTCCGCAGCCGCAGCCGCCTGTGGCTCTGGCAGTATCACGATCAGCGGGCGCTGCCCTTGCCCGTCAAGGTGTTCCCCGACATCCAGGCCGTTCACGGCGTGGAACTGTTGGCGCGGCGCAACCGCATGGCCGACGCGGGCGTCAAGCTCTCGCGGCTGCGCGGGCGCGGCAGCGAGTTCGACCGCCTTCGCGACTATCGGCGCGGCGACGAGTTCCGCCACATCGACTGGAAGGCCAGTGCCAAGCACGAAAAGCTGATCAGCCGGGAATTCGTCGTCGAACGCAATCAGAACATCCTGATCGTCTTGGATTGCGGGCGGTCGATGTGCAACACCGTCGACGGCATCTCGCATCTGGACCGGTCGCTGAACGCGGCGATCATGCTGGCCTACATCGCCCTGCGGCAGCATGACAATGTCGGGCTGCTGGCATTTTCGAACAAGGTGGAACGCTGGGTGCGGCCGATGCGCGGGGCGGGTGCCATCCAGACGATGATCAAGAATGTCTACGACATCGAGCCACGCTATGAAGCTTCGGATTACAGCCTGATGGTGAGCGAGCTGAGCCGCCGGTTTCGCAAACGGTCGCTGGTGGTGTTGCTCACCCACTGCATGGACGACCAGCACCTGTCGGCGGTCAGCCGGCAGATGCGCGAGCTGCGGAGCACGCACCTGGTGCTGGGTGCTTTCCTGAAAAACGTGCCGCTGGTCGAACGGGTGAACAGCGTCCCTCAGACGGATGTCGCCGCGTTTCAGATCGCGGCCGCCGCCAGCATGATTTCGACACAAACACGGCAGCTTGCCAACCTGCAGCGGAGCAACGGCCTCCTGATTCTTGACGTTCTGCCAGAACAGCTTTCCGCGGATCTGGTCAGCCAGTATCTGGAGATCAAGGCGCGGCACCTGTTGTAGCGTCGGCTTCAGCCGGCGCGAACACGTTCGAGATGCCATCCGACATCTCATCTTTGTGTGATTCGCCGTTCAGTTTTTCGTGTTCTTCGTGCCTTTCGTGGTCATTCGTCTTCCGAATGGAGGGCACGCGGCAAGATTCTGTTCAGATGGTTCTTTTAACCACCAAAGGCACGAAGAACACGAAATTGTTTGCGGAACCTCCAACATGCGCGGGTCGAAAATCGACAATCACGCGCCCGACCTGCGGCTCACGTAAGCGTAGTAAATCACCCCCGCGAGGATGATCACCGAGCCGGCCAGCGACTGCTGCCACTTGTCCACCAGCATTGAGATCAGTGCGGCGACAAAGGCCAGCAGATAGATGGCCGGGGTGAACGGGTATCCCCAGGTGCGGTAGGGACGCGCGAGGTGAGGATGCGTGCGGCGGCAGACAAACACCGCCCCGACGGCCAGGGCATAGAAGATCTGTCCGCCGAAAATCACGAAGTCAGTCAGGGCGTCAAAGGCGTCGTGGGCTTTGCCGGCTGCCGCCAGCTCTTTTGCCGCCGCCTCGGCCGTGGCTCCGGCGCTGGGGTCTGTTTTGGTTGGCGCTGCAGATCCGGAGTTCAGCGCATAGACAGCCACAATGAGTGTCACCGTCCACGCCGCCTGCAGGATGATCGCGTTCGCCGGGGTCTTCCACCGCGGATGGATGCGGGACAGGCCCGCCGGAACCATCCGGTCGCGGGACATGGCGAACCAGATCCGCGGGCCGGTCAGCAGGTTGCCGTTCACGGCGCCGAAGGTGGAGCACATCACCCCCAGCGCGGCGATCTTGGCTCCGATCGGTCCAAACAGTTGCCGGAAGAGGTCGGCCACCACCACCCGCTTGGTGCCCGGCACTTCGGCAATGTCGTGAATCGGCAGGACGAGGTGATAGCTGAAATTGGCCCCGACATAGACCGCCATGATCAGCAGTGCCCCGAAGATCAGGGCGAGGGGCACGTTTCGCTGTGGGTGATGGATCTCCTCGGCGACCGGGCCGATGTTGATCCAGCCGTCGTAGGCCCACAGCACGGCGATCATCGCCAGGCCATAGGCCTTGAAGAAATCATACTCCGGTGGCTTGGAAATCCGCTCTGCCAGATATTCCGGGTGGATCTGCCCCATAAGCCACGGCAGGAGAATGATCGCTCCGAGAAATCCCACCTTGATCATCGTGGTCACGTTCTGCATCCCGGCCCCCCAGCGGGTGCCGACCACGTTCACGATTGCCAGCCCCACGACAATCAGGATTGCCAGGGCTTCCTGCATGGCCATCGAGATCGGCACCACCTGGTTGAGATAGATCACGGTCGCGCAGGAGAGCGCCCCGACCGAGCCGGTGCGGATGATCCAGAATTCGGTCCAGCCCCACAGGAAGGCCGGAAGCCGGCCGTAGGCCTCCCGCAGGTAGACATAGGTGCCACCCGCGTGGGGGAACATCGCCGCCAGTTCGGCGAGGGCCAGTGAGCCACAGAGCGTGACGATTCCCACCAGCACCCAGACGCTGATGATCGATGTGAAATCGGGGAGCGCGCTGGCGATCTTGTTCGCCTTCAGGAACACTCCTGAACCGATCACGGAGCCCACGACCACGAACACGGCGGAGTACAGCCCGAGGACACGGGGCAACTGGCCGGGCGGGGGCGTCTCTGCGTCTGGCGATGCGGCCGCGGAGGAGTCGTTGTTCATGAAGATCCGATGCAACGGGGGTGAAACTGCGGCGCTCGGCCATTCTGCCATAGGCCGGCCGCAGATTCACTCCCGTCGAGCGAAATTCGCTGGTGGTCGCGGGCTTCGGAATCGTGAGAACCTATCGCGCACGATCAGCGGAGGTCCAGTACAACGTCTTGCTCGGCTCGTTTTAGATGGTCAGTAAATACCTGAGTAATCCTCGATTTTGAGATCGGGACACGCTCGCCGTAATGCCGCTCTCCCTTTCTTTGTAATCGAAGTCTCGCCAACCACAAGAAGCCGGAGCTTTGGCAACTCATGCAAGTGGGCCAATCCCTCGTCCGTAACTGCAGTCCGGTAGAGGCTCAACATTTCGAGGTTCGGCAAAGTTCCGATCGCTCGCAACCCCTCATTGGAGATCTTCGTCCCGAGAAGACTGAGCTTCCGCAGTCCGGTGAGGGCAGCCAGCCGTTCAGCGGTGATGTCGCCAGTGTCGGTGTAGGCCAAGTCCAAGAACCACAGTTCGCTGAAGCCGCTGAGTGCTGCCGCCTTTCGGTCGGTCATTCGCTCAAGTCGGTCGCACCATAGCTGCCGGATGTGGACGCACCCGCGGAGCGAGTGGAGCGTCGTTACCTCAGTCTCTCCGATATCCAGGAACCGCAACCCTTGTTGGCTGGCAAGGTGCCTGAGACCGGCGTCGCTGACCGGACACTCGCGGAGGGTAATGTAGTGCCACTCCGGCAATAAGGTGAAGTGCCGCATGTCGGCATCCGTCGCACCCATCTGAAAAAGCTGGATGCCGTTCTCCGAGCCGCCGACGTCATATGCGCACTGATCAGAAGGATCACCACCTCTCCGTCCCGTTTCTGTGAGACGGCCCAAGTGTCCTAATGCAATTTGCTGCTGTGGTGTCATGAAAGCCTTTGCTGCCCATTGATGACCTGCTCACTCCAGTTCGATCACCACGTCGTTCGCCTTGCCCCCCTTGGGAACGGGAACCACGTCCGCCAGCGTGCCGGTGCGGGTGACGTTCTTGATGGAGCCATCGGCCTCCAGCGTGGCTTTCGGCGGTTTGACATCCTTGAACTCGAACTTGCCCTCGGCGTCGGACTTGACCGAGCGGCCCGTGCCCTTCAAGGTGACCTTGATGCCCGCGGCCGGCTTGGAACGGTACTTCACCGTGCCAGTGATGGTCCCAGGCTCCGTCGAGGCGATGGCCAGTTTGGCCGGTTCCTTGACCTCAAGGCCGAACAGCCGCCGCAGTTGACTTCTCAGACCAGACACATCCTCCACATTGGCCAGGGTGCCCTTCGTTCTGGCCGCCAGCCGGCGCAATTCCGCCACGCTGTTGGCGGGCGGGACGGTGCCTTCGGCCAGCGCCGCTTCGGTCGGCAGCTTGACGCCGATGATGTCCAGCCGTGTCTTGTCATAAGGCGGACCCGACAGCATTTCATCGAGGTTCAGCGCGGTCGTTGGCTCGGCGACGCCACCAATCTGCGAATTGACGCTGTCCGTCAACAGCACGATCCGCCGCTTCGCCTCGGGCGGGACGTTGCCGAACCCGTTGAGGGCCTCCTTCAGCGACAGGTACACCGGCGATTGTCCCCAGGGAGCCAGCTTCTCCAGTCCCTCACCGTGTTCGGTGAAGGGGACCAGCACCTCTGCGTCGGTGGCCGGAAGCAGCCCTTCGACCTGCTCACCACGAAACTTGACCGCGCCCGACTTGTCGAAGCCAGCCCGATGTCCATAGGCGGTCAAACCGAAGCGATGGCCCGCGGACAGCTCTTCGATGACCGCCCCCAGTTCCGTGCGCATCACGTCAAACCGCTGCTTTCCACCCGGCAGATCCTTGAGTGCGGTGCTGGCAGAGCAGTCCAGCACGAACATGACATAGGTGGGCGGCGCGGCGGCCGCCGGCTGGGCCAGGGCCGGACGTGCGGCGACGACCAGCCCGAGGCAGATCGCCAAGGCGGTGAACCGTGCGAAATGGATGGAAAACATGAGGATCTCACGAATTTGGGAGTAGGATGTGTCGCAAACCGAGAGGGCGACACTGGGATGTTTGAAGAGAGGGTTTTTGGACAGGATTGGAAAGGATGAGACAGGATACGAAAGGATCTTGTGGTTGAACGCTGGTGCCAATAAATCCTTTCTTCTCCTCTTTTATCCTCTCTCATCTTGTCCAAATTTCATGAAACCTGTTGGAGCTACAAGGAAACGTGGCACTTACTCGATGTCATACACGAACTTCCCATCGGCTCCCGCGGTCACATTCACACGGTTAATCGCCTTCTCTTCAGCCATCCGCGACAGGAACTGCGTCGACAGTTGCGGGAGCAGCGTGCGGGTGAGGATGTGGTCGACGTTGCGGGCCCCGGTGTCAACCTCCGTGCAGCGGGCAGCCACGGCGGAGACGAGTTCGTTGGTCCAGGTGAAGGGGGCGTTGTAGTGCTCCTTCACGCGGCGGGCGACCTTGCCCAGCTTGAGTTCGATGATCTTCCGCATCACGTCGTCGCCCAGCGGGTAATACGGAATGATTTTGACGCGTCCCAGGAACGCCGGCTTGAACGTCTTGAGCAGTTCAGGGAACACCGCCTTGCCAAACTCTTCGGCGTCGGGCATGGTGTCGGGGTCGGCACAGAGCGACTTGATCAGATCGGTGCCGGCGTTGGTAGTCATGAGGATCACGGTGTTCTTGAAATTGATGTCGCGGCCCTCGCCGTCGCGCATCGCTCCCTTGTCGAACACCTGGTAGAAGACATCCTGAATGCCGGGGTGCGCCTTCTCCATTTCGTCCAGCAGCACCACGCTGTACGGCTTGCGCCGCACCGCCTCGGTGAGCACGCCGCCTTCGCCGTAGCCGATGTAGCCCGGAGGCGAACCCATCAGCAGCGAGACCTTATGCTCTTCCTTGAACTCCGACATGTTCAGGACGGTCATGTTTTGCTCGCCGCCGTACAGCAGGTTGGCGAGCGTGATGGCGGTCTCGGTTTTGCCCACGCCGCTGGTGCCGGCCAGCAGGAACACGCCGATCGGCTTGCTGGGATCGGTCAGGTTAGCCCGCGATGTCTTGATGCTCTGGGCGATTTCTTCCAGGGCGTGCGACTGCCCGATGATCGCCTCCTCCATCAGCGACTTGAGATTCAACACGGTCTTCACCTCGTCGGCCATCATCCGGCCGACCGGGATGCCGGTCCAGGAGGCCACGGTCTCGCCGATCGCCACGGAGTTCACGCACTCGTGAACCAGGGGCTCTTCCCCCTGCAGGCTGCGCAGCGCCTGTTGTTTTTCCTGCAGTTCGGCCTGGAGCTTCTCCAGTGCCTCGCCGGTGGGCGCGGGCGAGGCGGCAGCCACGAGGGCGGAGGCGGCCGGTGCGGCGGGATCGGGAACGGTTCCCGCGGGGCGGCCCTCGATCTTGTCGCGGAGGGCACCGATTTCTTTAACCAGTTCCAGTTCCTGCTTCCAGCGGACTTCGATCGTTTTGAAATCCTCTTCCGCTTTGGCTTTCAGAGCCCTCTGCGCTTCGATGGCTTCTTGATGCTTGGCACCCGTCAGGATCTCGCGCTGCAGCAGGTCGATCGACCGCCCGAGCTGCATGATCTGCCGCGACAGGTCTTCGACCTGCGGCGGTGTCGAGTGCTGGCTCAACCCGATGCGGGCACACGTCGTGTCCAAGAGGCTGACCGACTTGTCGGGCAACTGCCGGCCCGAGATGTAGCGGTGCGACAGCTTGACGGCGTCCAGCACCGCCTCGTTGAGGATCCGCACCTTGTGGTGTTTTTCCAGCGTGGCGACCATCCCCCGCATCATTTCGACTGCCGAGGCTTCCGTAGGCTCCTCGACCTTCACCACCTGAAAGCGGCGGGCCAGCGCGGCGTCGCGCTCGAAGTATTTTTTGTATTCCGCCCAGGTCGTGGCGGCGATGGTCCGCAATTCGCCGCGGGCCAGCGCCGGTTTGAGCATGTTGGCGGCATCGCCCTGCCCCGCCGCCCCGCCCGCACCGATCATCGTGTGCGCTTCGTCGATGAACAGAATGATGGGGGTCGGCGAACTCTTCACCTCGTCGATCACCTGCTTGAGGCGGTTTTCAAATTCGCCCTTCACGCCGGCCCCGGCCTGCAGCAGGCCCAGGTCCAGCGTGCGGACGGCGGCGTTCTTCAAGGGAGGCGGGACTTCCCCCGCAGCCACCTGAATGGCAAAGCCTTCGACCACGGCCGTCTTGCCGACACCCGCCTCGCCCGTGAGGATCGGATTGTTCTGCCGCCGCCGCATCAGGATGTCAATAATTTGGCGAATTTCCGAGTCGCGGCCGAGCACGGGGTCGATCTTCCCCTTCCGCGCCTGGTCGGTCAGGTCGATCGTGTACTGGTCGAGGCTCGGCGTCTTGGTGGGACCGCCCTTGCCCGGCGCGCCGTGTGCCGCCGCAGGCGCGGCGCTGGCCGTGGGGGCTTCGGTTTCCAGGGTGTTGGACGTGAGCGTGGTCAGGCTCTTGCGCAGGGCCTCGACGTTGATCTTCTCCAACTGCGGGGCCGACTGGATCATCAGCCGGCCGGACTCGGCGTCCCCGAGAATCGCGCACAGCAAGTGTCCCGAACGCAGCCTGGGCGACTGGTAGTCGATGGAGGCCAGGAGCCACGCCTCCTTGGCGAGAGTGACCAGTTGCGGGCTGAGGGCCGGCGCCCGGCCGTTGCCGGTCTTGAACCGTTCGATTGACCGGGTCAGCTCGGTGGTCAGCCGCGACGAGTCAACTTCAAATTCCTTCAGGATTGCCGCCAGGTCGCTGCCCGCGACCTCCAGCAGCTTGATCAGCCAATGTTCCACTTCCACATTGTAATTCGTCCGCGACAGGCACAGCCCTGCCGCCGCCTCCAGGCTCCGCTTGCAGACATTGCTCAGCTTGCCCACAAGCTCGTTCAAATTGACTGTCGCCATCTCTGCTCCTCGGAGAAGTGTCTTGGGTCAGGCCCCATGTTGTGCGGTATGTTCAACCTTGTGCGGCGGGCTCAGGCTGGCCGGAATGAGCGAAGACGGCATCGACGGCATCGCGGGGGTACGGCTTTGCCCGCACCCAGGTGTCCCAGCCCAGTCGCGAGGCTCCCATGCCGGCCATTGATTGCGTCTGTGGAACAGCGTTCGCCGCCAGAATCGGCAGGATGTCGAAATCGAATGATGGCCCCACGTAAGTGCGAATAAATTGGCTGATCGGCCGTAGCAGGTCGCCGGCAGGGGTGAACCGCCGGAACGTCCGCAAGTCGAGCGGGCCGATTTCCACGCGAATTTTGGAGTCCACATTCCACACCCGGCTGCCTGCCAGGGCGGTTTCTCCCAGCGCCGCGTTGACGCCCAGCGGATTGCTTTTCGTCGCCAGTTGGCTCTGCTCGGTGGGGGCCAGGTTCATCCATTGCCCTTGAAACTGTTTGACGCGGACATCGCTTTGCAGCAGTTCCTGCAGCATCCGCTCCAGCGTCACCACGTTGCGGGCGCGGTTGGAAAAGGCCCCGGCGAAATACAGAAACGTGTCGTCGCGGAGCTTCAACTGGCCGCGCATCGTCGACCGGTTTGTCGCCGGCTGCCAGTCCGCCGAACCCAGGCCCACGAGCGCATACAAGGCCCGCGTCACCGGATCCTCCGCACCGAAATCCCGCGCCAAAAGCGACGGCTCACAGCTCACCGGCAGGCGATACTTGGCCCACGCCCGGTAATACAGCGAAATCGCGCGATGGTTGAACAGGTCGAAAAAGTCGGCCAGCGCGGTGTGGTTCTGCCGCAGCGTGTCCAGCACCAACTGCGAATAATGCCGCGGCAGAATTCCATTGGGGCCGGTGAGTCCCATCACCGTGACGACCAGTTCCGGTGGCTTGTTCTTTTCCGGCGGCTTGAGCTTGTGAACCGCCGACGCGGCATAGGTCCGTGACTGGTGAGAGCGGAACCGCACCGCCTCGCGCTCGGGACCTGCGTCGCCGCCAGGGATCTCACCCTGCCACGGCCAGCCAGACACACTGGCCCGCGCCATGCGGACGAGCCACCGGACGGCGGCGAAGAACTCGAACCGCTGTGGCTCAGACTTCAACGACGTGATCAGAGCAGCGGCTTTTCGCCGGCCAGCGGGGGCCATCGATACAGCTCTCCTTCCCGTTGTTGAATGAACGCGACGGTGGTCACGAACGAATTCACAGCACAATACAGCGACAGAAACCTTCGCAACACTGAGGCGAACAGGAAAATGCCGGACGAGCCGGGAAAACGGGTTTCATCGAACACCAGGTGGACTTCCAGACCGCGGCAGAAGCCCGGAATCGCCGAGCCATCGCGGACCCGGCCCACCACCTGCTTCGTCGCTATTTTAACCAGGCCTTCAATTTGAGCCGCGGTCGCCGGAGAATTGGTCACGTCGTACAGCCGCAGAATCTCCCGCAGCGCTTTCGGCCCCTCCTCACCGCTGCCGATCGTTTCCACCAGCGACAGATGGTTGAGCGACAGGTGCGACAGCAGCCGCCAGCGAGCACCCAGCCCCAGTTCCGGCCGCCGGGTTTTGGTGGGCCGCGTCAGGCAGACGACCTGCGAGACCGAAGCCACGCCCTGGATCTCCATTTTTGGCTCGCCACCGCCGAAGCGGATGTCGTTGGGCAGGTCGCGATTGACACACAGGACCTCGACATCCAACGTCCAGTCACGGGCGACATCGGGTTGAAAGTTGACATCCACGAGGGTCAGCGCCACTTCTGTCCCAGAATCCCGCCGCTCGGCCCCCCGCGCCGCCGGGCGGCGCGAGGCGCTCCAGTAGCGCTGTGGGTCGTCTCCGCGGACATGGCGAATGGAGAAGAACGGCTCGTACTCCACCGATCCTTCGGCCGATGTCGCCGAAACCCGCCGGATCGAATGCACCTCATGCGCCAGTGGCCGTGGCTGGTCGGGAACGACGCGGTACTCTTCCTCGTGCGACCGCAGTTGAATCGGCTCCGCCCGTCGGGCGTAGAGATTGATGATCGGCGTGCAGCCCAGCTTGAGCGTGTCGTTCCCGACGTTCTCTTCCAGAACCGGATTGGAGTCGTTCAGCAGGATGTAGACCTGCGCCGAATCTCCCAGATCCTTGAGCGTGCCCGCCGGCAGTTCGAGATCGACGAAATGAAACTTCTCGGGAAAGGCGAAATACTCGGTGAGCAGTCGATACCCGAGAAAAGACCTTTCGGGGTAGTCGATCAACCCCTCATCGCGGTCGAAACCGACCGGTTGCAGTTGCGAGGCCTTCAATACCCGTGGCTTAGGATCGGCCGTCGAAGCGGCGATCACGATCCGCAGGCAGTCGCGGAGCAGCATCTGATACAGCGGGTTGATCACCGTCGACAACCCGTTGAGATACAGCCGCAGCCGGGTGACGCCGAACTCGCCCAGCGTCACATCGGGAAGGTCGCTCGAAATCTGAAACTTCAGCGCGGCGGCAGCATCGGAGGTCGGCGCGGCGGAGGGTGCTCCAATCGGCTGTCGCACGAACTCCACCTGCGAGATCTGCATCGGCCAGAGCGTCACCGGGTAGCAGGTGCGAAAGCGGCAGGGCTCGCCCTTGGCCGCCTCGGACTGGACCGAGCGGGTCTCAATGTTCATATGCCGCTTGACGAGGTACCCCTCGGCAGGGTTCACCTGGCTGGGGTCGGCCGTCAGCTCCACGACCGCCACGGAGGGAAACGGCGCGAGATAATGCGGATAGAGCGCCGCCATCATCGATTCGCACAGTTCCGGAAAGTCATCGTCGAGTTTGAGCCGCGTGCGGGCATTGAGAAACGCCACGCCTTCAATGAGCCGCTCCACATGCGGGTCGGCGCGTTCCGACGGAGCCACTCCCAGCGCTCCGGCCTCGGCGGGATGCGCCTTGGCAAAGTCGGCCCCCATCTTCCGCAGGAAGCTGAGTTCGCTGTTGTAATACGGAAGCAGTTCGTCGCTCATGAGATTCCAAACACGCCATTCAAGAGTTGCCGCGAAGCTCGATCAGGTTGGACAACGGATCGACCACAGGTTCAAAGCCGATCGAAATCGGCATCGGCTCCGCATACACGCGGGCGGTGATCTTCAGCCTCAACGTCCGGTCGATCGAATCCTTGTTGTCCTGCAGTTGTACTTCCACCGACGCGAAGCGTGGCTCAAAACACCGGATCGCCCGCTCGATCTGCTCCCGCAATTCCTCTCGAGTCTGACGAGAACTGAGATTCAGCCCGACGAAGTCGGGAATGCCATAGTTCGCCAGCGACCGTTCCAGCTCCGTCAATTCCGGCGGCCAGACCTTGATCGGCCAGCGCGTGTTGAGCAGATTGCGCAAGTCCGTCCAGATGCTCTTCCGCAGCTCCGCCACATTCTGCGTCCGCAGGTCGGTTGATGTGCGGTCGGCCGGCACCGGCAACAGCCGGTCCAGCAGTGAGGAAGAAATGCGTTGGTCACGGCCGATTTCGGGCATGTTGGTTTCAGACAGTTCTCAAAAGCTTGGTCCGAAAATTGTCGGGTTCGACAAACTCGTGATGACGGCGGGCCAGATAGAGCAGCATGCAGACGCTCAGCAATGTTCCAAATGGGAGAAAGATCAGCTGCGAAATGCACCCCACCACCAACCAGTAGAAGAGTGACTGCGTGCGAGCCCGAAGGACAACAACGGCGAGTAGTACGAGTGCCCAGCCGACCAGGCCGCCAACGAACTCAAAGCCCACCAGATTGAGCATCAGCCGCACGGCAGTCTCAATACGTTGCTGGCTCGCGCCTGCATCTTCTGTTCTGGCAGCAAATGCGCGGCTGAACAGCAAGACCGAGCCAAAGAACCCGACGAACGGACTCGCAATCTGCAGGAAGACTCCGAAGAGTGCCAGCCGGAGGCCACGGTGCCGTCGATTGTCCACGGGCGGCACGACTCTGGTCGGCGGAGCCTGCACCGTGCTGCCTGGCTGTTCATTTCGCTGGGCTGCAAGGGCTGCGACGGCGGTGGAACTCGCACGCGGTTTGATTGGAGCCTCTTCGGTCATGCTGGCGAGATAGTCATTGACGCGATCCCGATACTCCTCGACGGTTGCTCCACGCATATAAAACGTGGCGACATGCGTCATGCCCCGGTAAATGACAAACGCCGGTACATTCGTGATGCGCCAAGTGGTCGTTAATTCCAGGCTGGCTTCTTCATCGGTATTGACGGTGTAAAAATCGGTCGTGGATCCAAATCGCTCAACGATTTCTCCCAGCAGCGGCTGCAATTTGAGGTCATGCACATTCCACGGTGCCCAGACGTGGACGGCGACAATCCGCGAGCCGGAGATGGCCTGAGGCAGTTGAGCAGCGGTCAATGGCTTGAATTCAGCGGGCCAGGGCATCAGGAGTGCTCTTGTGAAGTAGTTCTGGGAATCCACACCATGCAATCGCCGCAGGAGCAGAGATGCTCTCACAGATCCTGGTGCCCTTTAAGGCTAGACCTGCCAAGGTTTCAATTGATGTCAACTGCTCATCGCACCTCGGTATTGAACCACTCCAAGATGTCGGCTTCGTCGTCCAAATTGATGAATTCCTCAATGAGCCGGTTCACCTTGGACAAGCTCAGTTTCTCAACACTGTTAACGATCTCCAGATCCAGCACATCTTGGCCAAGCTTTTTACGCAGCACGCCGACAAGAAATTCTTGTCTCCCCTTAAGTAACGCTTCGGCGATGAGTCGATCTACCCAATTGTCGGGCTCCCTGTCTCGGTCAGGAACTTTTAGCCACCATCGCAACGTGCTCACGGATTCAAACTCAAGCATTTTGAAGCTGAGTTCCTGCATGTCAGAGAATGACAACTTCCCAATCTGCTGTGCCAGCTCTGCACCGATCGGTTTGTGCCCCAAGTAATGTCGCAATACCCGCAGAATCACCAGCAATTGCCCGCGAGCGACGCCTCTTTCGAAGGCGTCGGAAGTGCTCTCCGCAATGCGTTGCTCGTCGAGGACGGGCGATGCAGAATTGACCGCGCTCTCGTCTGGAGTTTCCATCGAAGTGCTCTGTGCAAAAAGGTCTGAGGATCCACTCCACTCCCAAGCTATTCACAGAGACTCGCGATCTGCGGATTCCAACCAATGAGGAAGATCCTCGATTGATTTGAAATCCAACACTGCCATGCAAAGTTCTCTCAATGATTCGAGCGACAACTTCTCCAATTGTCCCCTCATTTCCAGATCGACAGAGCCATTTCCGAATCGATGATTCAACAGTTCCACGGCCGTCTCCATTCTGATGCGCAGTTCCGTTTTCTCTGCCGTCTCATCGATCAGCGTATCCACCCAGTTTTTCATGATCTCACCGTGCTGCGGGAAGGCGTCTTTGATGGCCACCGCCATGTCGACCTGTGCCAGCGGCAGGACGGTCGACAGGTAGCGGAAGATGGTCTCCAGGTATTTTATCGTTCTCCGCTCGCTCGGCGGGAGTTGGCTGAAGATTTCCGGCAACTGCGCCTTCACAACCGCCAGGTCTGGGTGAAAGACCAGTCGCAGGAGACTCAGGGCCACTCGGACGAACGGCTCGCCCTGAATCAAAGTCTTGGAGTTGGCGGAAAAATCGAGCAACTGGTACTCGAAGTGGGGCACGAGGGGCCGCATTTCGTCGGGCAGTTCTCCAAACAGGGCCGCGAACTGCAGTGACACCTTCCATTCGCTGGCTCCATGATAAAACACCAGCGGGATGACCACTGGCAGCGGCAGTTTTCCCTTCTTCAGATGATTGTCCCAACACTGCACCATGTATTGCAAAATCTGGTGGGCCACCTCGCGCTCCGGCTGGCTCTTGTGTTCCACCAGCAACAGCAAATATGGCTGGCGGAGCTTTTCAGACTTCTCCAGTCCGGCCCAGTCGAGGCGATACAGCAGGTCGGCGAAATGTTCACGCAGTTGTGGGTCGACCCAGGATTGCTCCGCCAGCTTGAGCGTGGACAGGTTGAGCCACACGCGGATCTCTTCGGGCAAATACGTCTCCAAGAGGCTCCGCGCGGTTTCGGGCCGCGAGATCAGCTCCTTGACGAACCTGTCGTGGGGATTGTTGACATCCGACATGCCCGCTCCCTTAGGCCTCCTCTTCGGGCGTCTCCGCCGATTCGGACTCGGGCAGATCGAATGTCACAGTCTGAATTTCCATCAGCGTTTTCGCCCCGTCTCCGACGAGGAATTCGCGTGCTCCCGCGCCGGTGCTGATCTCTCCCTGCGCCCAATCGGTGGCTCCGCCCAGGCGGATCTGCTGGTCCGTGTGCGTGGCTGCGCCCGGATAGAGGCAGGGGACGTAGACTTCGCCTTCGGGGCCGTTGTCGACAGCGATTTCCGCCAACCGCCAGAGCGTGTCCCGCGGAGTCGTGGGTTTCTTGAAACGCAGATGCTCGATCTGGTGGTAGCCGAGCCACAGGTATTTGCCGGTCCCGGTGATCACTTCCAGTACGGGGGCGAAGCGGTCGTCGAGGTCACGGAAATCATCAAACGCCTGGCCGTTGCATTGGCCGGTGGGGTGCGGCCGCAGGTCTTCGGCCTGCTTGAACAGCGCCGCCGCCTCAGCCTGGTCACCCGCCCGCAATGAGGCAATCGCCTTCAGGACGAGCTGCATGCTCTCGGTCGGGGGCCCGATGAATTCCGGGACCCGGCCTTCCGCAAACACCTGCTGCCGGGCGGTTTCGCCGCGGATCAACTGGCGAAACAGGGCGGCGGCGACCGATTCGTGGTTCTGTGTGCTCACGATCTCCAAGTGCTTGTCGGCCCGGTCCCATTCGCCGGAAAAGCAGAGGAACTCCGCCAGTTTTGTGCGGGCCTTATGGTCGGTTGGGGCGGCCTTGACCACCTCCGCCGCCGCGGTGACCGCCCCCTTCAAGTCTCCCGCCAGCCAGCAATCCCGCGCGTTCATGTCCGAGTACTCCAGAGACTGTTTCTGCCAGGTGTTGACGCGTCAATCCGACGGAACTGTGTCGGCGAATATGTTTAAACGAATTTCAAATTTCAGATTTCATATTTCACAGTCTTTAGACCCGAATCGAACTGTCGGCGAGGACACAGCAACGAAGAGCGTAACTCGCCCTGTGGAATTGATGTCGCAACAAAGCATTTTACTGTGAAATTTGAAATCTGAAATTTGAAATTTTTGTTGATCTGCCGGCCCCTCAACGAATTCCGCGGCGCAGTCTTAACGCTGTCCAATGCCCACAAGACGAGTTTCCAGCCGCAGGCCGGCGGAGATCGATTCCATTTCAAAATGTGGCCGCAAAAAGAAGGTGCAGTCGTACGCTCCGGGCGCGCCGGGCCGGGGCCGCACCGAAACCTCCGCTTCGCGCAGCGGCCGCTTCGCGCGGGTCTCGTCATCCACATCATCGGAGCCGGTGACGTAATTGCTCACCCAGCGATTCAGAAACGCTTCCAGTTCGCCCGCCTCCGCCAACTGGCCGATCCGGTCGCGGGCGAGCACCTTGAGGTAATGGGCGAAGCGGGAAACACACAGGACATAACGCAGGTATGAGCACAGCCGCGCGTTCATGGTGGCGATCGGCCGGTCAAACGTCTGTGGCTTGTGGATCGTGGTCGAACTCAGGAACGCCATCCACTGCGTCCCCTGCAGGTGGCTCAACGGCAGGAACCCATACTCCGACAGTTCCCGTTCCAGGTGGTCATCCACCAACAGGTCCGTCGAAAACTTATGAATCAGATCCTCGGGGTCGGTTTCCACGCTCTGAGCCGGCAGCCCGACCACCAAGCCGCCACTCTCCTGGCCACGCTTCACGCCGGACGTGTCCGAGAGCCAGTTGGACTGCTGAAACGAGCGAATCAGCACCCCTCCCATCGCGTAGGCGGCATTGCCCCACAAATAGCCCAGTCGGTCCGGTGCCGAGGTGTCTTCGCGAAAATCGAAGCCGTCGGTCCGGTCGCCGCGGCTTGAATACGGCAGCCGCATCAGCACGTGGGGCAATGTGAGAGCCACGAACCGCGAATCGTCGGTCTGCCGCAGCCGGCCCCACTTGATGAAGTTTGGCTGTTCGTAAATCCGTTCAATCGGCACCGAGGCTTCCATGTCGGTGAACCTCGTCAGGCCGATCATCTCCGGCGACGCCGCGGCAATGAACGGACAAAATGCCGCCGCAGCCACCCGGCTGAGATGCTGCAGCACGTCGACATCGCTGGGTTCGGCGGTGTTCGGCCGGATCTCGAAATCGCCCAGCATCACACCGAAGGGTTTTCCGCCCGGCATGCCAAAGGCGTCGTCGTAGATCTTGGAGAACAACTGGCTCTGGTCGTAATCGTTGGCCCGCTCGAAGTCCCGTTCGACCTCCCGCCAACTGACATTGAGCACCTTCACCTTTACCGGCGGACCATCCGGATCCAATTCCACCGCCTGCAGGGTTAGATGCTCCAGCCCCCGCCAACTCGCTTCCAGTGCCTGAAAGGAGCGATGATGCAGAATCGCGTTGAGCTGGTCCGTCAACATCGCGTCAATGGCGGCGCACAGCCGCGCAATGGCATCGAGCGCAGCCTGCCGATCGGGAGTGCGGCTTCCAAACAGCGCCTCCAGCGCTTCGCCGACAGTGCGGGCCGCGTGAAAATCCGGAAAGGGGTTGGGCTTCGCCTTCGGTCGTCCATCGACCGTGCCCACTTCCCAGCGAATCAGCTCCGGCGTTGGCAGCGGTGCCGCCACCGGCGGAGCCTCAAGCTCCACCGTCTGCAACACCAGAGATGAGGCGGCGGGAAGAGGCATGAAGTTCGTCGTAGGGATACGGTTTCCTCGTCATCCTCGATTCTCGTCCACAGAGACGCAAAGTTGCGTCCCTGCGTGGAGAATTTGCCAACCCGATCACCCTGGCCGCTTCGGAATTCGGGCGACCAGCCGCATGGACGAGGTCAGTTCTTCCAACTGGAGGAACGGCCGGATCCAGCAGATCGCCTGGTAGGAACCCGGCTTGCCCGGAACTTCCTTGACCTCGACCTTGGCTTCGCGCAACGGCGTGCGGGCCTTGGAGTATTCGTCTGGATTGGGGTCGGCACTGACGTAGTTGTGAATCCAGCGGTCGAGGAATTTTTCGCAGTCCTCGCGCTCCATGAAGCTGCCGATCCGGTCGCGGGCCAGCACCTTCAAGTAATGGTTGAACCGCGATGCCGCCATGATGAACGGCAGCCGCGAGCTGATCGACGCATTCGCCGTGGCTTCCGGACGGTCGTATTTCTTGGGCTTCTGAATCGTCTGTCCACCGAAGAACACGGCGTAATCCTGGTTCTTGTAGTGGCACAAGGACAGGAAGCCGAGCTTGCTCAGCTCCGCCTCGCGACGGTCGGTGATGCCGATTTCCGTGGGGCACTTGGCGTCGAATTCGCCGTCTTCCGTCTTGACCACATGCGTCGGCAGGCCTTCCACCAGGCCACCGCCCAGTTTGCCGCGGATGGCGACGCACATGCCTGTCTTGGCGAACGCGTCGGTCAGCCGGTTGGCGAGCACATAAGAGGCGTTCATCCAGCAGTACTGGTTGTGGTCTACCGAGATCGGGTTGCCATCGGCACCGAGGGGGACTTCTTCGAAGTCGAAATCGTCGACTTTCTTGGTGTTCTTGCCCCAGGGCAACCGCGACAGTACGCGGGGCATCGCCATCACCACGAACCGCGAATCCTCGCTGTCGCGGAAGGCGTTCCACTTGATGTACTCGGGGGAGTCGAAGATCTTTTCCAGATCGCGGTGCTTGTTGATTTCCGTCCAGGAATTCAGCTTGAAGACGCTTGCCGCCGGGCTGGTGATGAACGGGCAGAAGGCCGCCGCGGCCACGGTCGACATCCGCTGCAGCGTGTCGATGTCTTCCGGGTGGTTCTCGAATTCGTAGTCGCCGATCAGCGCCCCGTAGGGCTTGCCGCCGGCGATGCCGAACTCATCTTCATACATCTTCTTCCAGATGTTGCTCTGGTCGAACTCGACGGCCCGTTCCAGATCCTTCTTCATGTCGTCTTTTGTGCACTGAATCGCCTTGATCTTCAGCATCGGGCTGGTTTCAGTGTTCTGCACCAGGTACTGCAAGCCCCGCCAGGTGCCTTCCAGCTTCTGGAACTTGGGGTGATGCATGATTGCGGCCAACTGCTTGGACACAACCGCGTCGATCTTGGCGATGGCCGCTTTGATCGTCCGCATCGCGTCCTTTTCAACCTTGACCGAGCCCTTTTGCACTTCGCCGACGAGGGCCTGGACCAGATCCTGAACCCGGACCGTCTCCTGGTCCTCGCCCCGCTGCCACGTCATTTCCCGCTGATTTTCGGGAGTGGCCTCGATCACCTGCGACAGAAAAGAGGCTTCCCCTGCGGCACCCGCAGATGCTGCGGCCTGTTGTTCACCACTCATCGTTGACTCCTGAAGGGCTCAGACGGTGTGAGACCAGATTTGATCGATTGGGACAGAGACAGTGAGCCGCGAGTTCGCGCGGGCGATCCACACACCATCCGGAATCAGGTCGTCGGCTTGTTTTCGCCGAGTTCCTTCGACAACTGCTCCAAGTTCGACGAATTCTGCAGAACCTTGTCCAGCACCCCCTCCAGGTCCTGGCTGAACCCCATGGTCGTCTCGAGACCGCGGAGCTTTTCACGGGTCTCCAGCAGCTTTTTCAGTTCTGGAACCTGCCGGGCCACTTCGCCGGGCTCGAATTTCGACATGTTGTCGAATTTGAGCTGCACGGGCAGGAACGTGCCGTCGCCAGCCATCGTGTTTTCGACATCCGGCAGCACCAGCCCCGGCATCATTTTGGCCATGACTTCATTGAAGTTGTCGCGGTCAATCGCCGTGAAGTTCCGGTCCCGCAAAGGCTTCAGCTTCCCTGTGGGATTTCCAGAAAAATCACCCATCACGCCGACAACGAAGGGCAGTTCATTTTCCACTTCGGCACCTTCAGTCTCCACATCCAGACGGAGATGCACTCGGGGTTTTCGGACGCGCTGCAACTTGTCGTGAACACTCTCTGGCATGGTGCTGGTCCCGGAGGTGGGATGTGAAGATCAACGATCCCAAGGTACTGGGGTTGACGCGAGCGCATTACTATAGCGTTTTGCAACAGTCGTTTTCAACCGGCCACATTCGGCCGCTCACGCAAAATTCATAACCACTGTGCCAACTCAACATGACCGATGCGTCGACATCGGTCGACACCGCGGCCCGACGCCGATCTGCGGGCAAGGTATCGGCAACGAGAGACCACAAATTTCCGCACGGGCTACAGTCGGCGGCGTTCCCACTGAACTTGCGGTTCCTTCAGAATCCGGGCATGATGCCCCAACCGGGATTCCCCCACTTGCCGGCCTACGACGTGAAGGATCCACCATTGACCGATCAGCGAGATCTGGTTCATCCCCGTGATGAAATCATGCAGACGATGGAGCGGATTTACCGCTACCGCATGACCACCACTTCCGGCGGAAATCTGTCAATTCGCGACACAAACGGCGACATTTGGATTTCGCCAGCCCGCGTCGACAAAGGCAGCCTGACCCGCAACGACATCGTCTGCGTCAAACCCGCGGGTGCGGTCGAGGGCCTGCATCCCCCCTCCTCCGAATTCCCGTTCCACCAGGCCGTCTATGCGGCCCGGCCGGACATCCGCGCCATCGTCCATGCCCATCCCGTGGCTCTCGTCGCCTTCAGCATCTGCGGCCAAACGCCCGACACGCGGCTGTTTCACCAGGCGCACTTCGTCTGCGGCCAGCCGGGGTTCGCCCCCTATGCCTGCCCTGGCAGCCAGAAGCTGGGACAGAACATCGCGGCAACGTTCGCGCAGGGGCCAGACTGCGTGATCCTGGAGAATCATGGCGTGGTGGTGGGCGGAAAATCGCTGTCCCATGCCTTTCAGCGTTTTGAAGCCCTGGAATTCGCGGGCAAGACGGTCATCAAGGCCCGGCATCTCGGTGAGGTCCGCTGCCTGACGGCGGAACAGCTCGAACGGGCGCAAAGCCGCCGCGTCGACTTCCAGCCGTTTGTGCCCTCCGCCGCCTGCATTCAAGAAAAGGAACTGCGGCGGCAACTGACCCTGTTCATCCGCCGTGGCTGCCGCCAGCGGCTGCTGATCAGCACCGAAGGCAGCTTTTCGGCCCGACTCGACGCCGATTCATTCTTGATTACCCCCTCACAGCGCGACCGCGAAACCCTGGACCTGAGCGATCTCGTTCTGGTGCGGGGCGACGAGTGCGAGTCGCGGAAGCGCCCCAGCCGGGCCGCCGCGGCGCACCGTGCCATTTACCTGCGGCATCCCGGCGTAGAGGCGATCGTCTTCGCCCACCCGGTGAATGCCACGGCCTTCAGCGTCACCCCCTCGACTTTTGACGCCCGGACAATCCCAGAAAGTTATATCTTTCTGCGGGATGTGCAGCGGGTTCCGTATGGCATCCAGTATGCCACCGATGGTCAGATCGCCGACTATGTGTCGCCCGGGTCACCCGCGGCAATCCTGGAAAACGACGGCGTTCTGGTCACCGGCAACAGCGTGCTGGATGCCTTCGACCGCCTGGAAGTCCTGGAGTCGACCGCCGAAGCCCTGATTAATGCCCGTGCCCTCGGCGTCGTTGCCGCCATGCCCGAGAGCGTGATTGCCGAGCTGAAAAAGGTGTTTCTGTGCTGAGAATGAGGCGGGCGGGGGCGACTACGTCCGCGTCCGCCGAAGAATCTCAAATCTCAGATCTCACAGTAAAAGTCTTTGAGCAGAGCGCGTGTCGCCTGCAGTGGGACGACATCCCTCCGCAGGCGCTCGGAGACAGTTCGGTGCCCGCTTCACAGACTGTGAAATTTGAGATCTGAAATTGGATTATTTTTTTCTCAAAGGCTTCCTCTGGCAGCTCTCACCGCACGAACGCCGCCTCGCGTTCCCGCAGGCTGAGGCAGGTGGTGGCTTGGAAGACCAGCAGGAACAGGCCCAACGCCAGTTGCAGCAAGGGTGCGGCAATCGTCCTGACCCACATCGCCAGTGGAGCCAGTCGAACCATGTTGAACAACCAGGCCGCACCCATCAGCAGTCCACTGGTGAGAAGCACAGCCGCCCCAGCCAGCAGGGCGCACAGCAGGATCTCCACCCAGCGGCGGCCGAACATCGCCAGGGTCTCGACATAGGCCTCGTACACGAAGCCTGCGCCATGCAGGTGCGGATTCTTGGAGGCCACATCCAGTGCCAAATAGGAGAACACAATCTGCAGCGCGGTGAATCCAGTGACCATCAATGTGCTGATGATCAATGTTGTCAGGGCCTGCACCAGTTCCACGGCGGAATCGGCCAGGGATCCGCGCCCGCCAACTGTTACACCTCCCATGCTGCTCACATCCATGTGTTGTGATGCGCCAGGCGTCGATCCAACCGAACCCACCGTGTTGAGACCCAGCATGATCGTCCCCGCCACGAAGTAAAACGCCGTCCCGATCACGATGAGAACGGAGGCGATTCCTGCCAGTGTCACCAAATAGGCGGCCAGAAGCATCAGCAGGTGCCACAGGCAAGAAACTCCATGCCGGGTGAAGGCCAGAAACGCTGCGAGCGATGGCTGTTCGCCCTGCACGATCTGCTTCAGGACTGTCAGATAGCCCATCAGGAACAGTGGGAAGAGCGGGAAGGTGAAAAAACTGGCCGAACCGCCGGAGGACAACACTCCCGGAAGTGAGCCCGGTGGGGCAATGCTTGTGATGACTCCCGTCAAACTGGTTGCAAACAGCACCAGCAGCGTCATCGTGAAAAACGTCAACTGCAGCGGCCGGCGGATGAGCAGCGCGGCCGCTTTGCCGGCATGCGCGAACGCTCCCGACAGCGCCTCGCTGAAACCCGGTTGGGCCGGTGCGTCGGTGAACCAGGGGGCCTCTGGTATCGCCGTGGCGGTTGGCTGCGGGGCTGCCTGCGGCGAGGTCTGTGGACGCTGCTCCGCTACGGGGGCCGCTTGTGGTGCGGGAGCGGCATCCTGCGCCGGCATTGGTGGTGGCTTGGAGCCCACGCCACTGGTGTCGGCCACTGAACGGCGCGACACCCACAGGGACTTCACTTTTCGGGCCGGTTGCCAATCGGGCATTCCCTCTTTGAAGACGAGGTCGGCGGGATGCAAAACTCCCGTCCGCGCCAACACCTTCAATTCGGAGCCCGTCACCGGGCCAAACCGTTCATCGCCAATCGCATAAAACCATTGGGTCGCCAAAATATCCCCCATCCGCCTGCCACTGGATGTACACCCGCAGGCAGATTGTACCACAAGTCGCCTGACAGTTTTGTCCTGCTGATGAAGTATTTGGGCCATGGGCCAGAAGTTACATTCCAAACTCAACGTGTCCGAAAAAAGTCAAATCTCAAACCTGAAGTTTCCGACAAAAGTGAATTTCAAATCTCAAATTTGACGAGTCCAACAAAGGACCATTCGCTGATCTTGATGCAATTTCAAATTTCAGATTTCAAATTTCACAGTAAAATGCTTTTTAGCAAAACTCGCTCTGCGGGGGAGAAGTTAGGACCGGACAAGGAATAAAAGCACGCTTCAAGATGCTGACCGAAGGCCGGACTTAGGGAACGAGAGGGGAACCACGAATTTTCACGAATGGCAACGAGCAGGATTCCATCGCCCGCGAAGCCATGCCGGTCCGGGTCGCAAAGCCGCCATGTGACAATGCGGACACTTCCTGACGCACGCCGTCGGGCGTCTCGCTGACTTGTCGCAATTCGTGCCGCCAAAGTGGCACAGCAGGCCGAAATCGCCCGCCGCATGGCCGCAGCGGACGCCCTCGAAGCCGCGAAGGCCGCCGAAATTGCCCGCGTCACCGCCGGTCGCCCCCAACCCGGCACCCCCCAGGTCTACGACGGCCGCATCATCCCCCAGCCCCGTGGCTACTCGCTCGGCGATGCGCCGATAAGGATGCACACAAGTCGACAGGGCCATTGGTAACTTGGCAAACGGTAGGGTTTGATTCCATGGCGACGGGGGGCGGCACCATGAAATCCACGCTGCCAGCAACTTGTGCGTCACAACGAGGGCTTGCGCGCTGCCGCCTACATACCGGACGGCTTGCGCCGTGCCGCTAAAACCGCCCTCACACGGTCCGTCCCACGGCGGCCAGGCTGGTGGTCATGCTGCGCATCAACAACGCCGCGTCGCCCCCGATTCCGAGCAGGCGGAAGCCCTGGCTCTGGCGGGTCACGAGGTTTTCGGGACTGGTGGCCAGCAGGCCGCAATGTTTTTTGTGTTTGCGGATCGTGTCTTTGATCGCCAGCAGTTGTTCAGCCACGCCCGGCCCCTCCCACTGGCCGGCAAACCCTGCCGAGGAGGAGTAGTCGGCTGGGCCGAGGAAGAACATTTCGATGCCCGGCACGCGGCACAGGGCGTCGATGTTCTTGCCGCCGCGCACCGTTTCGATGAGCGGAACGACCAGCACATGCTCGTTGGCTTCGGCCACGTGCTGCGCGAACCGCCGTCCCCACTGCGTGGCCCGTTCGGCTCCAATCCCGCGGACCCCGCCAGGTGGATAATTCGCGAACCGCACCGCGTTGTGCAGTTGCTCGACGGTTTCCATCCAGGGCAGAATGACGCCGTCGGCACCGCAGTCGAGAGCCCGCTTGACGAGGGCGACGTTCAGTTCTTCGAGCCGCACCAGGGCGACCGTCTCGCTGCGTTCGACGGCCCGCAGGTGAGCCACGATGTCGCCCCAGTCGAGGTGGCCGTGCTCGGCGTCGATGACGACCCAGTCGAGCCCCAGCGCGACTGCCATTTCCGCGATGCTGGCCGATTCGAGCGTGATCCACATGCCGTAGGTCGCTTCATCGGCGGCCAGTTTTTGACGGAGACGGCGGATCGCTGCGGTTTTCATGGAGCGGCTCGCGGGATGGAACTGAACTTGCCCAGTGCCGCATAATACCCGCGAGCGAGGAACCCCGACAGCGGATGAGGAAGGTGGCGCAAGCCACCCATCCGCGCCAGGGGTTCCGCAACGAGCAAGAACTACCAGTGCGAGGAACCCCGACAGCGGATGGGAAAGTGGCGCAAGCCACCCATCCGCGCCAGGGGTTCCGCAACGAGCAAGAACTACCAGTGCGAGGAACCCCGACAGCGGATGGGAAAGTGGCGCAAGCCACCCATCCGCGCCAGGGGTTCCGCAGCGAGCAAGACTTACCAGAGGAACCCCGACAGCGGATGAGGAAGGTGGCGCAAGCTACCCATCCGCGCCAGGGGTTCCGCAGCGAGCAAAAACTACCCTGATCGTAACATCCGCCCACAACAGGTCAGCCCTCACGGATCGACATGCCCAGCCTGCTATTGCTTTCCATCCTGTTTCTGGCGGAGCCGGGAACCGCCACTTCCACCAAGGCCAATCCCTCACCAGACAAGGTTGAGTCACCACTCGTCACCGGCGACCAGACCCGCACCCTGACGGTCGACGGGCGGGAGCGCTCGTACCTGTTGCATGTGCCGGCGAAATATGACCGGACGAAGCCGACTCCGGTGGTGCTGATTTTTCATGGAGCCGCCACCAACGCCAAGCTGATGACGGCGATCTCGGGCCTCAGCAAGAAGTCAGACGAAGCCGGATTCCTGGCCGTCTATCCCAATGGGACTTATGCGGGTCTCGTCTACACCTTCAATTCCGGCGGCTTTCAGGGAAAGATGGCTGAGGACCGCCCGGATGATGTGAAGTTCGTGGGACAACTGCTGGACGACCTGCAGGCCGTGGCTAACGTCGATCCGCGGCGGGTCTACGCGACGGGGCTGTCGAACGGAGGCATGATGTCGTACCGGCTGGCCGCCGAAATGTCGGATCGCATTGCGGCCATCGCCCCGGTCGGGGGCACCATGGGCACCGACAATCCACACCCCAGCCGGCCGGTTCCCGTGCTGCATTTTCACGGGCTGCAGGACAAGATCGTCCCCTATTCAGGCCAGAATGCGGAGATGCCGAAGTTTCTGAAATTCAAGGGGGTGGAAGAGTCGATCGCGTGCTGGGTCAAGCTGGACCACTGCCCTGAAACGCCCGTGGAAAGCGACCTGCCCGATACAAAAGACGACGGCACCTCCGTGAAGTGCCGCCGCTATGGGCCGGGAAAGGACGGTTCAGAAGTGGTGCTGTACCTGATCGAAGGCGGCGGCCACACGTGGCCCGGCCGACGGTCCCCCTCGGAACTCTTCGGCCGCTCGACACTGGACATCTCGGCGAACGATTTGATGTGGGAGTTTTTTGAGAAGCATCCGATGCCCGAAAGTCGCCGCGTCAGGGAGTGACAAAGTTGCCGAGTCACTCCGTGACTCGCTCGGCGATACCTTTTGTACAGCGCCCGGAATCGCCAACCTGGCCCGCATGTCTGCTCACTGCGTGAGCGAGTTCGAGTCACAGAGTGACAACAAAGTTGCCGAGTCACTCCGTGACTCGCTCGGCGATACCTTTTGTACAGCGCTCGGAATCGCCAAGCCGGTCAGCATGTCTGCTCACTGCGTGAGCGAGTTCGAGTCACAGAGTGACAACAAAGTTGCCGAGTCACTCCGTGACTCGCTCGGCGACACCTTTTGTACAGCGCTCGGAATCGCCAACCCGGCCAGCATGTCTGCTCACTGCGTGAGAACTTCGAGTCACGGAGTGACGACAAAGTTGCCGAGTCACTCCGTGACTCGCTCGGCGATACCTTTTGTACAGCGCTCGGAATCGCCAACCCGGCCCGCATGTCTGCTCGCTGCGTGAGAACTTCGAGTCACGGAGTGACTCGGCAACTTTGGCGATGCCCTGTCGTGCAGCGACCGGAATCGCCAATCCGGCCAGCATGTCTGCTCACTGCGTGAGCGAGTTCGAGTCACAGAGTGACAACAAAGTCGCCGAGTCACTCCGTGACTCGCTCGGCGATACCTTTTGTACAGCGCTCGGAATCGCCAACCCGGCCCGCATGTCTGCTCACTGTGAGCGAGTTCGAGTCACAGAGTGACAACAAAGTCGCCGAGTCACTCCGTGACTCGCTCGGCGATACCTTTTGTACAGCACTCGGAATCGCCAATCCGGCCAGCATGTCTGCTCACTGCGTGAGAACTTCGAGTCACGGAGTGACTCGGCAACTTTGGACTTTCCAAAGATCAATACGCCCCGCGGGTGGCGACTGTCGTCAAAAAGTCCTGCAGCCGCTCGTCGCTGATCTCCTCGCCCTCGGTGGCGAGCATCGCGGAGTTGACGACGCGCTGTTTCGAATCATCGGGCGTCACCATCTCGGCCTTGTGCAGGACACCGGTTTCCAGGGAGTTGTTGATCAACAGGATGTAGGAGTGGCGTTCGTCGAAGGCGGGGAGTTCCACCGCGTAGGGCTGCACCAGGGCATCGTTGCCGAACATGGTGGCGCTGACCAGTTCTGAGATGTCGCGGCTCAGATCGCGCGCGGCGCGGGCATGGTCGGCGAGGAACAGGCGGCTTTTCACCTGCGAAGGCTCGTAGCCCAGCATCAGGATGTTTTGTGGCGGCCCGCCATCCAGGTGGAATTTGGTGGTGCGTTGCTGATTGAAGCGGGTGGCCGAGCGAAACACGAACGGCGTCCGGGCGCTCAACTGCTGTTTGACTTCGACCATCCGGCGGCGAAGCTGCCACGAATCGACGACACCTTCATCAAGCAGGCAATAGCCCGGGTTTTTGAGGCCAGTGCGGTCCCAGACTTGTGTGTAAATGTCATCCATGGGCATTCACCGGCTGGCAACGCAAATCACAGTCGACGGGAGTGGGTCAGACATTTTGGACAGGATGAGAAAGGATGTTAGAGGATCGGCCAAGGATCTGTGAATACGACAGCTTCCAACTTCCTACAAGATCCAAGATCCTTTCTTATCCTGTCTCATCCTTTCAACCCTGTCCCTGAATCCTCACCCTGCAGACGTGCGAGCAGATCAATCCAGAACAGCCGCCTCCAGTTGTTCGGGGGAGAGTTCAGCCCGTTTGACCAGCCGGACTTCGTTTCCGGTGCCGTTGTAGTTTACCTCATCGAGAAATGTCCGCATCAGCAGGACACCACGGCCCCAGGGGCGTTCGAGGTTGGCGGGGTCATGCGGATCGGGCAGCGTGCTCAGGTCGAAGCCGGGTCCCTGGTCACGGATGGTGTACTCCGCCTGGGAATGGGTGAAGCGGGCGTTCACAAAGATCTTGCGGTGGCAGTAGGGTTCTTCAGCGCAGCGTTTTTTGGCCAGTTCGTGGTAAGCCTCGTGGTCGATTTCCTTAAGGCTGGAACTGATCTCCAGGTTGCCGTGGTAGAAGGCATTGAGCAGGGCTTCTTCGAGGGCGATGCCCACCCGGAGCCGTTCGGCTTCGTCGCAAATCCGCATGTCGGTCACCCCCTCGCGGAGGTGGGCCACGGCGGCGAGAACCAGTGACAGGTCGGTGTCCAGCACCAGTTCGTATTCCAGGTGGGCCATCCGGTTGAGGATCCGCGTGTTCGTCCGCTGCTCGCGCAGGGCGTCGTGAACGCGTTCGACCGTTTCGACCAGACTTTGGGCCAGTTTGCGTTTGGGAACGTAGCTGGCCGCCCCCAGTTGCAGCGCCTGGACGGCGATCTCCTCGCTGCCCTGGGCCGTCATGAGGATGATCGGGATCAGCGGGTAGCGCTTGCAGACCTCCTGGACCAGTTCCAGGCCGTCCATCTCTGGCATCTGCATGTCGGTGACAACGATGTCCGGCACATGGGCTTCCAACTGCTCCAGCGCCTCGACGCCGTCGCAGGCGTAAATCACGGACCAGCCTTCTTCACGCGAAAGCAATCCGCCGGCAAGCCGACGGTCGGTGGCCAGATCATCGACAACCAGGGCGGTTGGCATACCACAACTCCAGCGAATGGGGGCCGTGAGGGGATCGAAAGCGGAGCGCGAGAATTGTCAGGATGCATCCTGCACGATGGAATGGGAAGGATTCAAGTGTGGCACACGAGATTCCTGCGAATTCCGCTGAACCAGTCGCGCCGCGAGGCCGTTCTTTGCCGGTCGCGGGTTGAGCCACGGTGCCTTGGTGGAAGCGTCTGACGGCGGGCGACGGGGATTGCCAAAATCTGGCGTCACCGGGCCCTCTGCTGAAACCAATTTGAAAGCGGATGGGTACAGTGGCATGCCGAGTTCAACCCGGCCGAGTGATTTGCTTCGTTCCTGTTCCGAGGATCCCATGCTGGCAGTGCTTCGACGTCAAAATTGGTGCCTATTTATCGCCCTGTGGGCGGTGGTGGGAGCGGGATTTGCCGGATTGTCGCCGACGCAGGCGTTTGCCCAGGGCACGAAGCTCGAAAAGAAGCTGGAAGAGAAGAAGAAGCGGGAGAAGGCCGCGCCGTTGGACCTGCCACTGGCCGTCATCAACGTGGCCAGCGTCGAACGCCTCATGTCGGGTGCCGATCAGGCCTTCGAATCCGCCGGCCGGCCGGAAATTTCCGAGACTCTGAACGGCCTCCTGGCCAACGTCAACGACCTCAAGGGGCTGACCCGCGAGGCCCCGATGGGCCTGATGGTGTTCCTGAACGGCCTGCTGCCCGAACCGGTGGGGTTCGTGCCGGTCGACAACATCGGCGATCTGCTCAAGACCGTGGAACTGGGGCCGGTCAAAACCAGGAAAACCGGCGACAACACCTATGAAATCGAAGGTCCCCGGCAGACGGTCTACGTGGTGATGGCGGGGAAGTATGCTTTCGTTTCCAACTCCAAGACGGCGCTGGAACGGGAGATGCCCGATCCGGAAAAGCTCACCGCCCGCCTGTCGGCCAGCTATGACATTTCCGCGTCGATCAACCTCAAGACACTATCCGAAGACACGAAAGAACTGTTTCTGACGTTCCTGCGTGCCCAGATCGAGACCGATCTGCAGCAGCGGGACAACGAGCCCAAGGGGGCCTACCGCATTCGCAAGGCGGCGGGGATGAGCAACCTCGAACAGATCGAAATGATCCTGGGCGAGGGCGAAGAACTGACGATCGGCTGGTCGGTCTCGGGCAAGGACAAGCACGCGGGGCTGGAAGTGGTGCTGACCGCCACGGCCGACACCGAGTTCGCCACGCTCTGCAATTCCCTCAACGGTGCCCGCAGCCAGTTCTCCAACCTCCTGCAGGCGAAGACACCGTTCACCTTCTCGCTGGCGATGACGCTGGACAAGCGGGCGAAGGCCTTCTGGAGTGAGGCCCTGGCCGGTGCCGAAGAGGAGCTGAAAGTCGGCCTGAGCAAGGCCAATCCGACCGAACCGGAAGCCGTCACCAACCCCATCGGCGAACTGTTCCAGGTGCTGAAGAACACCGTCGCCGAAGCCAAGATGGATGCCGCCGTGCAGTTCGTGGGCGATCCACCAGGGCCGTTCTCGCTGATCGGCGGCATCACCGTCGCCGATGGCAGCGCCCTCAACACCGCCCTGGAGCAGATTCTCCCGAGGCTCAAGAGTGCTCCGGGAATCTTGGAAGTCCAGCTCGATGCGGCGAAGCACAAGGGTGTCACCATCCATCGCATTGAAGCCAAGGACTCGCGTCCGCAGGACGTGCGGCTCTACGGCGGCAAGCCCTCGATCTATATCGGCGCCGCAGGCAAGGCCCTCTGGTTCGCCGTGGGTGCCGACAACGCGCTGCCCGCGCTGAAATCCGCCATCGACGAAGTTGAAAAGCCCGTGGCTGACACGGTCCAGGTGCTGCCCATGCACCTGGTTGTCAACGTCGCCAACTGGATGGACCTGATCGAAAACCCTGACGGCTTCCAGACCCGTGCCCGCAACGCCTTTGCGAAAGGCGGCGACGCCGTGTCCATGGAAATCCGCCCGATTGAGAACGGCATGCGGTTCCGCCTGCAGTTCGACGAAGCCTTCCTGCGGCTGTTCGGCGGAGAAATCGCCAACCGTGTGGACCGCGGCCGCTAAAAGGCGTCCAGCGATTCAAGGCGGAGTGCACCAAGCAGCCCCGGACCGGTCGTTCGGGGCTGTTTTTGTGCGCGAAGTGATTCGGCGACTCGGCCGGTGACGTGTTTGATGCGTGTGTACATCGCTTATGTAGAGATGAGTTATGGACAACCGTCACGGATTTTGGGGGGCCGACTGGTTGTCTTGAGTGAGGATTTTCGGACAGGAGTGGAAGGATGAGAGAGGATCAGCGAGGATGATTTGGGTGTAACCGGTCATCCGCTGTGGAAAACGGCGGGTTTTTCGGTGTTGACGGTGGAAGAAAGTGCCTCCGTTGGGGAAACATAGGGGAGTTGTCGAAACGTCCCGTGTGTTCACACCCAAGGAGGC
>JAKFUF010000081.1 GCA_021732845.1 Planctomycetaceae bacterium
TTTCTTCAGGGGATCTTTGGGATCGGCGGCGAGGCGTACGGTCCCATCCGCTGCGTGTGCGCGACTCCGTCGGAAGCGCTGACCGACGCGCAGTTCAACGAGTCTCACCGGGGGGCGGTGATCGTGTGCGGGGCGCGGGTCACGGCCGGGGGGATCGCGAAGGCGGTCAAGCTTGGTGTGGCCGCGATCGTCACCGGTGGCATTGATGATCAGGATCTGCGTGACTTCCTCGGCAATGACCTGGGGGTGGCTGTCACGGGTCACGAGCGGGTCGGGCTCACGCTGATTGTCACGGAGGGCTTCGGTGACATCGCCATGGCGGACCGGAGCTTCCAACTGCTCCGTTCCCGCGAGGGCAGCCTGGCCGCGGTCAATGGAGCGACCCAGATCCGCGCCGGCGTGCTGCGGCCGGAAGTGGTGATCCCCTGGGAAAATGCCGCCCAAGTGCCGCTGCCGCCGACGGCTTCCTCCGGCGGAGGGCTGGAACTCGGCGTTCTTGTCCGACTGATTCGCGATCCCTACTTTGGCAAGATCGGCACCGTCTCCGCCCTGCCCCACGAACCCCGCCTGCTGGCCTCCGAGTCCAAAGCCCGCGTGCTGGAGGTCCAAATGGCCAAGGGCGAAAAGGTGATCGTGCCACGGGCGAATGTCGAGCGGATTGAGGTTGAAGCCGATGCTTGACAGCGGCGACAATTATATCCGGATTTGACAGGAGACGCCGCCTTTTTGTTGTCGGCAGATTCATCGGTGGTTTGGCCACGACTGCATTGACAAGCTACGGTGCATGAGAGATTTCGAGAGTCCAGATGACAATCGGGACCGGATCCCTAAAGACGCACACGTCAGTCAAAGGAATGAGGATCAAATGTCCGGACCTTCGCCACAGCAGCAGCTTGACCAGATGATTACCGGGTACTGGGTTTCGCAGGCCATTTATGCGGCGGCGAAATTCGGCATCGCCGATCTGCTCAAGGATGGCCCGAAGTCCGTCGGCGAGCTGGCCGCCGCCACGTCCACCAATGCCGACGCGCTGCATCGCCTGTTGCGGGCATTGGCCAGCGTGGGGATCTTCGCGGAGGGTGAGCCACGCAGCTACGCGCTCACGCCGCTGGCCGAGCCATTGCGGAGCGATGTCCCCGGTTCGAAACGGGCGCTGTCGCTGATGTCCGGCGAGGAGCAGTTTCAGGCCTGGGCCGAAATCGAATACAGCATCCGCACGGGGAAGGTGGCTTTCGACAAGATGTTTGGCAAGCCGATCTTCGATTACCTCGGCGAGCATCCCGACAAGGCCCGGGTTTTCGACGCTGCCATGGTCGGCATCCATGGCCGCGAATCGAGTGCGGTGCTGGAGGTCTGCGATCTGTCGGCCATTGAGGTGATTGCCGACATCGGCGGCGGCAATGGTTCTCAGCTCATTGAGATCCTCATCAAGTACCCACAGATGAAAGGGATCCTCTTTGACCTGCCCCACGTGGTGGACCGCGCCGCCTCCAGGCTCCATGCGGCCGGTGTCCGCGACCGGTGCGAACTCGTCCCCGGCAGCTTTTTTGACGCCGTGCCGGAGGGTGCCGACGCCTACATCCTGCGGCACATTATCCACGACTGGGATGAGGAAAAGTGCCTGACCATCCTGGGCCACTGCCACCGCGTCATGGCCGCTGACAGCAAGCTGCTCGTCATCGAAAGCGTGATCCCCACTGGCAACGATCCATTCCCGGGCAAATTCCTCGACCTTGTGATGCTCCTCATCCCCGGCGGTAAAGAGCGCGCCGCCGACGAATACCGAGCCCTGTTCGACAAGGCCGGATTCGAGTTGACCAAGATCCTGCCCACCAGCGCGGAAGTCAGCGTCCTGGAATGTCGCAGAAAGTAGCGAAGAATTGATGCGGCAATGCGCCGAGCCGCCAAAATAGAAGCGGCAGGGCGCGAGCCCTCCGGTGAGCCACCGCGGGTCGATTCTCATTCACCGGACGGCTTGCGCCCTGCCGCTTACTTGAGGTGCCCCGCTCGCCGGGGCGTCGGGTTGCAGGTCATAAAACGCCGTTTCCCAGATTGAGATGCTGGCCCGCCGGCGATTCGATGTCGCAGACTTCGAGTCTCACGGCTTTCTTCTTATACTTCGCTGCAACACTGCATCCTTGCATGATTCGGGGCAACTGTCGTGGGGCGGCTCGCTGTCGCTTCGTCCATTTGCTGGCGGGTGTTCCGGAGGCAGGCAAGGCTGTTCAGGCTTCGTACCGTTCCGCGTCCAATACGCTCCGATTCGAGGATCCCCGATGAAGACGAAGTGGTATATGCCGTTCCTGCTGCTGGGCTGTCTGGCAGCCACGGCTCACGGCCAGACGTTGAAACTCGAACTGGGCGACCATGTCTGCATCATCGGCAACACATTTGCCGAGCGGATGCAGCATTATGGATGGCTCGAAACGCTGATCCAGGCGCGGTATCCGAACCACGAACTGGTGTTTCGCAACCTCGCATACTCCGGCGACGAAATCGACGGCTGGCAGAACCCCAACCACCGCATGCGTTCCATGTCGTTCGGCACGCACGACGAGTGGCTCAGTGGTTCTGCTCCCTGCCCGCAGCCACAGAAGCTCTCTTCCCGTGATCAGGGGAAGGTGCGGGAAAACCGTTTCGAGCTCACCAACACCAAAGCCGACGTGATTTTCGCCTTCTTCGGCTACGGAGAATCGCAGGCGGGCGAAGCCGGGCTGCCGGCGTTCAAGGCGAACACCGCGGCGTTCATCAAGCACACGCTCGAACAGAAGTACAACGGCAAGTCCGCTCCGCGGCTCGTGTTGTTCTCCCCCATCGCGCAGGAGTTCATTGCCGACTCCAACCTGCCCACGAAGGAGCAGGTCGCCGCCGCGAATGGGCGGCTCAAAATGTACACCACGGCCATGGAAGAAGTGGCCAAAGCCCACGAAGTGCCATTCGTGGACCTGTTCACGACGAGCATGGGAATTTTCAATGGTGACACGCTGCGGGTCGGCGCGAAGACGGGCATCAAGATTTCGTCCCCCGGCACCATCAATGGGGTTCACCAGAATTCGCTGGGTGACTGGGCCATTGCGACGCACATCGACCAGTCGCTCTTCGGCCCGCGGACGGAAAAGGTGGAAGAAGTCGCCGCACTGCACGAGGCGATCAACGACAAGAATTTTTACTGGTTCAACCGCTACCGCGTCACGGACGGTTACTCGACCTATGGCGACCGGGCCTTCCTCAAGTTCTCCGAAGGACCTGGTGGCTACGGCGACGGGCTGTCGAACTACTCCGTCGGGCAGCGCGAACTGGAAGTCCTCGATCAGATGACCGCCGACCGCGACAAAGTCGTCTGGGCCTTGGCTCAGGGCAAGGTCGCCAAGCCGAACGACTCCAACGTCTCGCCGTTCATCCCGGTCATTTCCAACAAGCCCGGCGAACTGCCCGGCGGCGTCCACAAATTCGTCAGCGGCGAAGAGTCGATCGCCAAGATGACCGTTCACAAGAACATGAAAGTCGAGCTGTTTGCCGACGAAGCCATGTTCCCTGAACTGAACAACCCAGTGCAGATGGCGTTCGACACCAAGGGGCGGCTGTGGGTGTCCACCTGGCCCTCCTACCCGCACTGGAAGCCCACCGAGCCGATGAGCGACAAGCTGCTCATCCTGGAAGACACCAATGGCGACGGCAAGGCCGACAAATGCACCACCTTCGCCGACGACATTCACAACCCCACCGGCTTTGAATTCTGGAACGGCGGAGTGCTGCTCGCGCAGGGTCCCGGCCTGACATTCCTCAAGGACACCAACGGCGACGACAAATACGATGTGCGGGAGCGGATTCTTCACGGCTTGGATACGGCTGATACACACCATACCGCGAACAGTTTCGCTCTCGACCCCGGTGGAGCGGTTTACTTCCAGGAGGGCACGTTCCATCAAACGCAGGTCGAAACCCCTTGGGGAAAGACACGCCGCGTGGCGAATGGCGCGGTGTTCCGGTATGAGCCACGGACGCAGAAGTTCGATGTCTATGTTTCGTTCGGCTTCGCCAATCCCCATGGGCACATCTTTGAGCGCTGGGGCCAGGACATTGTCTGGGACGGAACTGGTGCCCAACCATATCACGCCCTGCTGTTCTCCGGCGACCTCGATTATCCCAACAAGCATGGCCGACCGCCGCAGGTGTATCAGCAGCGGACCCGGCCTTGTTCCGCCACGGAACTGCTCAGCAGCAGCCACTTCCCGGAAGAGCATCGCGGCAATCTGCTGGTCAACAACGTGATCGGTTTCCAGGGGATTCTGCAGTACAAGCTGCAGGACAAGGGTTCGAGCTTCGGAGCCACGGAAGTCGAGCCGATCGTCTCCTCGTCCGATCCCAATTTCCGCCCCGCCGATGTCGAAGTCGCTCCCGATGGGACGATCTATTTCACCGACTGGCATAACCCGATCATCGGCCATATGCAGCACAACCTCCGCGATCCCAGCCGCGACAAGATTCACGGCCGCGTGTACCGGGTGCGGTATGAAGGCCGCGAACTGGTCAAGCCGGTCGCCATTGCTGGCGAAACGCTCGACAAACTGCTGCCACTGCTGACCGAAAAGGACGACCGCATCCGCCATCGGGCGCGGATTGAACTCTCCGGCCGCCCCACAAAAGAAGTGATCGCCGCCGCCCGTGGCTGGCTGGAATCCCTCGACAAGAACCACGCCGACTACGCGCATCACCAACTGGAGGGCCTGTGGCTGCACCAGAGCCACAACGTGGTTAACGAGGACCTGCTGAAACTGGTCCTCCGCTCGCCCGAGCCCCACGCCCGCGCCGCCGCCACCAAAGTCCTGACCTACTGGCGCGACCGCGTGGCTTCACCGCTGGAACTGCTCCGCGCTCAAGTCAACGACGAGAACCCCCGCGTCCGCCTCCAGGCCGTCTGGGCTCTGAGCTACTTCGACGGTGCCGAGGCCGAAAAAGCCTCCGAAATCGCCGTCGAATCGCTCGTCTACGAGCAGGACGAATACCTGAAGTTCGCGCTGGAAGAGACGAACAAGACGCTGGATGGACGGGTGAAGGGGTTTAAGGCGAAGCAGAAGTAAGCTGGCACCTGAACAATGAAGATTTGCAGGGCATGCCATTGGTGGCGTGCCCTGCTTCCTTACGTGTAGTAGCCGGCTCGATCTCCAACAGGTCGTAGGTTTGGACGTTTCATAACAAACAAGAATTGGTGCCGCAATGCAGTGTCAGTCACACGCAGAACAACTGTTTTTTACCACAGTGCGAGTAGACACAGTTCTTAAAAATGGTTCGAGCGGATCTGGAACATCATTCCTCTTCTTGTATCAAAAAGACAAGATGACGTTCCCCTTTATCGTCACCAATAAGCATGTCGTCGATGCTGTCTCAGGCTCATTGACGTTTCATAGAGGAAAGGACGATGCACCCCAATTAGGAGAATGCATTCGTGTCGACTTCCAAGACTGGAGTAATAACTGGCACGGCCACCCGTCTCCAGATGTGGATATTGCAGTCAGCCCGTTCTTGCCAATTGAAAAACAGATTCAAAGCGAACAGGGAATTGAGATTTTTAGGCGCATGGTATTAGACTCGATGATGCCAACATCTGCACAAATCAGCGATTTGGACGCAATTGAACCAGTAACCTTCATCGGCTATCCAAACGGAGTATGGGATAGCAAGAATTTTCTACCAGTTGCACGAAGGGGAACCACGGCGACACCAATAGCTGTAGACTTCGAAGGCACTCCACGATTTCTGATAGATGCATCTGTTTTCGGCGGATCTAGCGGCAGTCCCGTCTTTATTATCGACCAGGGGGCCTATTGCGACAAACGAGGTAACACCATTGTTGGTGCCTCAAGGCTATTGTTTGTCGGAGTCATTGCTGAAGTATTTGTTCGAACACAGTTGAGTAGAATCATCTCGGTGCCAATCCCAACTCACTTTGAACCGATGGCGGTCCAGCACGAGATGATCGACCTCGGCATAGTTTTTAAACCTCAAACCGTCGTCGAAACGATTGAGAGTTTCATGCTTTCCAAGGGAATCTAATACCCCGGCATGAAAGAATCGCACGACGAAATCGACCCGGGAACCTTTCACTTGAACTCGGCGCTTTCTCCTTTGTGGAAGATTGTGTGACTCGCGGTTCGACCTTTCGTGTTCTTCGTGCCTTTCGTGGTTCAGTTCACCAAGTGAACGAAATCTCGACCATCATTCCGTGAAGGAATAACCACGAAAGGCACGAAGAACACGAAACCGCGCGAGGACGACCGATACGACTCTAACTCAAGCAACGTCGGAGCCGCATCGGGAAATCCGCAGTGCCGTTCTGATCGCTCGCAGGTGAAGTGAGTAAATTTCAGGCCGAGGTAATAGCACTGGTCATCCGCTTACAGGAAATCGTTACTGCATGGATCGATACAGCTCTTTGTATCGCGGAGCAGTTGGCGACGGTCAATCAGTTTGTAAATGATCCCCGCGGCCGAGAATTGCGTCGCGTCGAGTTGCAGTTATTGACAAGCCAATTGGATAGGGATCGCTAAAGTTTGGCGCCACTGTGGCAGGTGGAACTTTCGGGCCGCGTGATCGCCGCGCCGAGAGGGCTGCCGAGACGCGACCAGAGGATGAATACCGCCACGTCAATTGGCTGCTGATGCAGCAGGACATCGATGCTCTCTTGGAACGAAGCCGTGGCGGGAAGCGCCAGGTCTTCCCACATCACCGCCTGCAATGTCACGCCGCTGTACTGCCGCTGCAGGCTGTCGATCACGCGCCGGGCCTGGTCCCGCTCCTCAGACACATCGCCGGGGCTGTAGATGAAAATGCGCAGCGTCTGCATGAGCGCCTGCATGGGGGTGGAGCCAGTTCATGAAATCAGGTGGCTTTCCGAGTCAGCATACATCCAGCACAGGCCAGTTCAAACTCAAGTGATCTCGGTACATCGCCACTGACATCCTTGCCGAAGATCCCCGGCATTGCCCACAATCGTGTAACGCAAGGGCCAGTGTCGCGCGATTTCGCAGGGTTGAAAAATGGCAGACGACGTGTTGCCGAAGGTGGATCAGGCGACTTCCACGCGAGTCGGGCAGGGCACCGATCCGTCACGGACTCAACTTCCGGATGTGGGAGGGGAGCCTGCTGGGTTGGGGGATGTTTCGGCGATTCCGGAGCAGATTGGCCGGTATCGCGTGGTGCGGTTGCTCGGTGAGGGGGCGTTTGGTCGGGTGTTTCTCGCCCGCGACGACGAGTTGCAGCGGGACGTGGCGATCAAGGTGCCACAGCCGGGGCGCGTGGCTCGGCCCGAAGACCTGGCGCAGTACCTGGCCGAGGCGCGGACGCTGGCGAAGCTGGAGCATCCTGGCATCGTGCCGGTTTTCGATGTGGGGCGGACGCCGGATGGGTTGTGCTACGTCGTCTCGCGGTATGTCGAAGGGGCGAATCTGGCGGCACGGCTCAAGGGGCCGCGCCTCAGTCTGGGGGACTCACTGTCACTGGCGGCGGACGTGGCCGAGGCGCTGGGGCACGCCCACGCGAAGGGGCTGGTGCATCGCGACGTGAAGCCGGCCAATATTCTGCTGGATACTACAGGCAAGCCGATCCTGGCGGATTTCGGGCTCGCGCTGCGTGAAGAGGATTTTGGCACGGGCGAGACGCTGACCGGGACGCCGGCCTACATGTCACCCGAGCAGGCGCGGGGCGAAGGGCATCGGGTGGATGCCCGTTCGGATCTATTCAGCCTGGGCGTGGTGCTGTTTGAGATGCTGACCGGTCGGCTGCCGTTCCAAGGATCCACGATCTCGGCCCTGATCGACAAGATCGCCACGGCCGATGCCCCCTCGCCCCGGCAGTTCGAGCCCGCCCTGCCTGCGGAAGCCGAACGAATCTGCCTCAAGGCGCTGGCCCGCCGGGCCTCCGACCGTTATGCCACGGCGCATGACCTGGTGGATGACCTGCGGCATCTGCTGGCCGCGCAGACCCGCGGAACGCTGCCGGAAGCCACGGCTTCGACGAGCCAGCCGATTGTCCTCAGGGAGCCCGCGCCGGTACCCGTGGCTCAACCCCGCGTGGTCCCCAAAGGGCTGCGGTCGTTTGATGCCGGCGACGCCGACTTCTTTCTGGACCTGCTCCCCGGTCCCCGCGACCGGGACGGCCTGCCTGAAAGCCTGCGGTTCTGGAAGTCGCGGATCGAACAGCCCGACCCGGCGCAGTCGTTTTCCGTGGGGTTGATCTATGGACCCAGTGGCTGCGGAAAGTCATCGCTGATGAAAGCCGGCCTGCTGCCGCGGCTCAGCCCCGAGGTCCGCACGGTTTACGTGGAGGCCACCTCGGACGACACCGAAGCGCGGCTCTGCCGGGGTCTGCGGAACCTGCGGTTGCCAGTCGGGGCCGCCCGCGAGACATTGCGGGGCGTCGCGCCCGACGAGGCGGGCAGCGAACTGGTGCGGACACTGACTGAACTTCGTCGCGGGGCGGGAACCACCGCCAGTCCGCGTGTGTACCTGTCGTCCAGCTATGTGGACCTGGTCGCCCACCGGGCCGGGGTGTTGCAGGCGCTGCACACGGCGGGGCTGGATTGCAGCGCGATGGAGCATTACGGGGCGGCGGATGAACGGCCCGCCGAGTTCTGCCTGGCCGATGTCCGCCGCTGCGACTTGTACGTGGGGATTTTTGCCCATCGGTACGGCTATGTGCCGGCGGGCGCGGCGGCATCGATCACGGAGCTGGAGTATCGGGAGGCCCGCAAGCTGGGCCGGCCGACGCTGATTTTTCTGGTCGCGCCCAAAGCGGCCTGGCCGGAGACACTGCGCGAGACCGGGCCGGGTGCCGAGCGGCTGGTGAAGCTGCGGCAGGAACTGGAAACCGACCGGATAGTGGCCTACTTCGAGACTCCCGAAGACCTGGCACTCAAGGTCACGGCCGCCGTGGCCCGCTGGCTGCAGGGCCGGGGGCAGACGGGAGCCACGGCAGCCGGCGGAAAGACCCTGCTGGTCATCGACCAGTTTGAACAGTGGCTGTACGCCCATCGCGACCTGGAAACTGAGCCACTGGTGGCTGCACTGCGGCAGTGCGACGGGACGCATCTCCAGGCGGTGGTGATGATCCGCGATGATTTTTACATGCCGGTCAGCCGGTTCTTTCAGCGGCTCGACATTCAGCTCCAGGAAGGCCGCAACCTCACGGCGATCGATCTGTTTGACGTTTCCCACGCCCGCAAGCTGCTGACCGCTTTCGGTCGGGCCTACGGCCAACTACCCGAGGGAGAACCCACCGCAGAGCAGCAGGCCTTTCTCGATCAGGCGGTGGAAGGGCTGGCGGAAGAGTCGAAGGTGATTTCGGTCCGGCTGGCGTTGTTCTCCGAAATGGTGAAGGCCAAGCCGTGGACGGTGGCCACGCTCAGCGAGATTGGCGGCGTGTCTGGCGTGGGGGTGACGTTTCTGGAAGAGACCTTCAGCGCCAAGTCGGCACCCGTGGCTTCCCGGCGACACGAACTCGCCGCCCGCGGCGTGTTGCAGGTGCTGCTGCCGGAAGGTGGCACGGGGATCAAGGGGCACCGCCAGTCGGAAGCGGACCTATTGGCCGCCTCGGGTTACGACCGCCGGCCGGCCGACTTTGCCGACCTGTTGCGACTGTTGAACACCGAATTGCGGCTGATCACGCCAATTGACGAAGCCGACGCAGGCGAGTCTGTGCCAGATTCAGCCACGGCGCAGACGGGAGTTGCCCGGCGGTTCTACCAGCTCACGCACGACTATCTCGTCCCCTCGTTGCGGGACTGGCTGACGCGGAAGCAGAAGGAAACCCGCCAGGGTCGGGCGGAATTGTTGTTGGCGGATCGGACGGCGGTGTGGAATGCGCGGCCCGAGAACCGGCAACTGCCATCGCTGTGGCAGTGGTGCCAGATCCGGTGGTTGACGGTGAAAAAGAACTGGACGCCGACGCAGCGGAAGATGATGGGCCGGGCGCGGAGATATCACGGGCTGCGGGGGACAATGGCAGTTTTGCTTGTCGTTGCCGCGACATTTGTCGGACTTACGGTTCGGCAGCAGGTGCGGGAGCAACGGGAGGCGACAGAAGCGGCGGGCTTGGTGAAATCCCTGCTGACTGCGGAGACGGCGCAGGTTCCCGCGGTCATCAACGCCATGTCCGGCTATCGGCGGTGGATCGACTCACGCCTGCACGAGGAGAACAACCGCTCCACGACCACGCCCCGGCAAAAGCTCCATGTCAGCCTGGCCTTGTTGCCTGCGGACGCGAGCCAGACGAAACACTTGTATGAGCGACTCCTGAATGCCGAGCCGCAGGAGATTTCTGTCATCCGCGATGCCCTGGAGCCGCACAAGGCCGCGTACCTGGACAAGCTGTGGGCTGTTGTTGAGGCACCGGAGAAGGGGAAAGAATCGCAGCGGCTGCGGGCGGCGGCGGCGTTGGCGCAATACGACCCGGACAGCAAGAAGTGGGAGACAGCGCAGGCGGCCGTGGGCGACGATTTGGTGAAGGTGCCGGCGGTGTTTCTGTCGATCTGGATGGACGCGCTGCGTCCCGTGCGGGCGAAGCTGTTCCCGCAATTGGCGAAGATCTTTGGGGCCGCCGAAGATGATGTGGAGCGTTCGTTGGTGACGGACATCCTGGCGGAGTATGCCGCGGATGACCTGCCGAATCTATCCAAGCTGCTGATGGAGGCGGATGAAAAGCAGTTCGACATGATCTTCTCGAAGTTCAAGGGATGGGGCGAAAATGGGTTGGCAGTGCTAACCAGCGTACTCGAGATGAAACTGCCCGCTGAATTGCCTTGCTCGGATAAGAGGCGTGATGAACTGGCGAAACGGCAGGCGAATGCGGGGGTGGCGTTGATGAGAATGGGCCAAGGGGCGAAGGTCTGGCCGCTACTGAAACACAGCGCCGAGCCACGTGTGCGGAGCTATTTGATTCATCGGATCAGCCCCATGGGAGCTGGGGTCGCGCAGATCATCCAGCGGTTCGACGTTGAGCCAGACATTTCGATTCGCCGCGCGTTGCTATTGGCGCTGGGAGAGTACAGCGAACAGGCGTTGCCGCCCGACGCCCGGAAAACGATGTTGCCGAAGTTGCAGGAAATCTACCGCACAGAGGCCGACCCAGGGTTACATGGCGCGGCGGAATGGTTGTTGCGGACATGGAGGCAAGAGACGTGGCTGAAGTCAGCAATCTCGGAGCGGGCGAAGGATGACAAGACGCAGCGTGAGATTCGGCTCAAAATGCTTTCCGAGAGTTTGTCGCAGCACAAATCGCCGCGGGCGCAGTGGTACGTGAATGGCCAGGGGCAGACTTTGGTAGTACTTCCCGGCCCCGTGGAATTTGTGATGGGTTCGCCTTCCACTCAACCCGATAGAGGTAAAGATGAAATTCCGCACAAACGGCGGATTGGCCGGACGTTTGCGCTGGCGTCTATGGCGGTGACGTTGGACCAGTATCGAAGATTTAACAGAGACTACTCTCTGCCTGCCATCTATTCCCGGTCAGCGGATGTGCCGGTGGTTAACACCAGCTGGTATATGGCAGCACGATACTGTAACTGGCTGAGCGCTGAAGAGGGGATTGCCGACGATCAGTGGTGCTACGCGATCAAGGGAGCGGATGATGCTACGGATGTGGAGCTGAAGGCGAACTATTTAAGTCTGAGCGGCTATCGATTGCCGACCGAGGCCGAAATGGAGTATGCCACCCGCGCGGGAGCGGTGACCAGTCGGTTTTTTGGCCAGACGGACGAACTGTTGCAGAAATACGCCTGGTACGACAAGAACGGTCAGGAACGAACGTGGCCTGTGGGAAGCCTCAAGCCGAACGATTTCGGGCTCTTCGACGTCCACGGCAATGTGTGGACCTGGTGCCAGGAAAGCTACGGACGCTATCCCGAAGGCATTGCAGTCCACGAAGACACGGAAGGCGATTTAGTGGTCAAAAGCACGGTTGATCGTACGTTGCGTGGCGGCTCATTCGACGCTTTAGAGTGGGCCGTGCGTTCTAGCGCCCGGAACTTCAATCCGCCGTCGAACCGGAGCGCCCTCAACGGCATCCGCCCGGCGAGGACTTTACCGCCTGTCCCCTCCACTTCATTACCCACTTCCCCCGAAGCCATACCCGATTAGATAGTAGGAATCGCCCGTCGCTGGATGGCTCGCCGTGGTCGATCGACCAGCAGCCCGTCCAACACCGCCTGCGTGCCGGCCAGTTGTTCCACTACTTGCTGGCGTAGCGCGGCACTGTCGCGCAGCTCCTGTGGCGTGACTCCCTCGACCAGTTGCTGTGCCTGCTCCACCAACGCGTTCAACTGTTCGTTCGAGCCTACATCCAGTCGGCGAAATCGCTCGAAGAACGTCGTCAGGTTATCGACGGCGCTTTCGTTGAGCCGCTTCTGGCGACCATCGTCCGCGCCGGACAGCTTGACCGTCAGATGCGTGATCAACTTCGAGAGTTCGTCCAGAAACGCCTGTTCGGCCAGTTGCACCGCTTCGTTGAACCGCGCTTGCACCCATTCGCATTCTTCGCGGTAGAGTCGCGGGGAGAGTTGCCGCAGGTATGCGGGCGGTTCGACAGACGGCCAGTCCCATGAGATGTCGAACAGACCCGTGAGCCGCCCAGGGTAGTCGGCAAGCCTGTCCAAATTCGCGGAGAATCGGTCCAATCGTCAGCATCAAGCCATGGGTCTAAATGTCGCGGTTGCTGGCCTGCCGGCAACTGCTGCCGGAAAACCCTTTGGTTTGGATCTGCGTCTGACCCGTGGGGGACACAAGAATTTCGATTGTCTTCATGGGGCGACTCCAGAATCGGGGTTGGTGAGCCAGTGGGCTTCGAGCCACTGGTGTTCGGCGGCGAGCGCTTCGCCGCGGGTGGAGAACGGTCCAAGCAGCGGACCACGAACGGGCGAGAGGTCGGCAGTCCAGTCGCCGTCGGGCGTGGGTTCAACGTGGGATGCCCGGTCAATCTGGAGGCGTCCCAGCGTCTTGAGCGGCAGCGCGTCGCTGTGGATGCAGCGCACGGTTCCAGTGGCCGTGATGACGAGTTGCATCACCAGCCTCCGACATTGACGGTCAGCTTGATCGAGCCATCCGGCAATGGCTGTTCGGCCACGGAATAACCTTGGCGTCGCGCTTCGGCAGTCGCCTTGCAGACGGCGTAACCCTGCAGAAACTTGTCGAGTTCCGCCTGCTCCCCAGCGCTCGCCATAGGTGTCGGCGGAAATCGTGCCGGTCGCCGTGTCGATCACAGCGGGGAACAGCCAGCCGCGCAGTTGGATGCCAAGTCCGGTGGAAGACTGGCCGTTGAACAGTTCATGGCGTCCATCGATCGGGGAGGCAATCCCAGTCGGAGACAGGCGGCAGCCGCGGCAGCGGGGTCGCGGACTTCGGTTTTGATGGTCACTTTGTGGGACATGGAGAACTCTCTGAAGGGGAACCGGTAACACGGGACAAAGATGCGCCGGCTGGGCGCAGCATGGCGCGGCGGGGTTGGGTAATCAGTGTTCGCAGGGGCCGGTGTAGTCCGGTCCATAACTGCGGGCGCATTCGGCGCAGTTGTTCGGGTCACGCGGATCGGAGTCCGGGTCCGGCGACACCAAGTCGCAGAAAAACTCGGGAATCGCGGCGCACTCCGCGCTCAGTTGATGGAGTTCCCGCACGATCCCGATCAGTTCGTCGAACGTCAGGACTGGCGTGACGATCAATGAGATCAGGAAACCCGCGCGTATCCGCTGGCAATTCTCAACTACCACGAGATCGTCAATGACACCATCGGCGAGACTCCCCTCGCGGTGACATATTGCCCACTATGCGATTCCGCAGCGGTGTTTGACCACCGCACGTCACTGGGTCAACGTGAGTTCGGTGTCGCGGGGTTGAGGATCAAATCACCGACATGCCGGGTCCTCGCCGAGAACCCCGAACTGGCGGGTCAGCACCTCCCCGACACCCCGATCGACGCCGCCACCTGGCGCATGATCGGCCTGACGATGACCAAGCCCGACGGCGGCCGCCTCGACATGGAGTTCATTCGGTCGCCCGAATGGATGGACGAGACCGGTGCCCGTTCCGTCGGCGATACCATCCCCTCGACCCGGTCTCGGCTTCCGTCTCGACATTTCACCGCATATAACAACGCATGAAATTGAGTCCATCCGTCCGCGGACCATGACTGGGACGCGGACGATCTCCCTTGCGCGACACTCATGACGGGTTTTCCTCATGTCACACTCGCTTCTTGTTCGTACCCTTTGCGGCGGGCTCGTGTTGCTGGCTCTGCTGAGCCAGGCCAGGGCCGACAACTGGCCACGGTTTCGCGGTGACAATGGAACGGGAATCGTTAACGACGAGGCGTGTCCGACGGAGTTCGACGGGAAGAAACCGCTCTGGAAGATTAAGCCGCCAGGGGGCGGGAATTCATCTCCGATCATCTGGGGTGGCAGGATCTTCCTGAACACGGAAGGTGAAAACGGCAAGGAGCGCGGGCTGGCGTGCATCGAACTCGCCACCGGCAAACTGCTTTGGCAGACCAGTGAAGTGGGAGCGACCGCCAGAATTCACAAGAAGAATTCGCTCGCGTCCGGCACGCCAGCCACGGATGGGGTGCGGGTCTACACTCCGATTTGGGACGGCGAAAAGCTGGCCATTCATGCATTCGATTTCGCGGGCAAGGAAGTCTGGACGCACGATGTCGGCCCGTTCGCCAGCCAGCACGGTGCCGGCCACTCGCCAATTGTCCATCAGAACAAGGTGATTTTTTCGAACGACCAGGATGGCACGTCGTCGATGCTCGCGCTGGATGCCGAGTCCGGGAAAGTGTTGTGGGACACGCCCCGTCCCGCCAAGTCCGCCTGCTACTCGACACCGTTCATTTACGAACAGCCTGACAGGCCGGCGGAAGTCGTGACGGCCAGCACCATGGGGTTCGCCGGATTTCAACTGGAAAAAGGCACCGAAGTCTGGCATTGGGACTGGAACGGCAATTCCCTGCGCACAGTCGGCTCACCCGTCTTTGGCGCGGGCGTGGCTGTCGTCGGCAGTGGCAATGGGGGCGGCAACCGGAACACTGCGGCCGTGCTGTTGGGCGGCAAGGGAGACGTGACGAAGACCAGTCTGGCCTGGTCCGAGAAGCAGGCCCTGCCCTATGTCCCCTGCATGCTGATCTGGGGCGAGAACCTGTTTTTCGTCAACGACCGTGGCATCGCCGGCTGTTACATCGCCCGCACGGGCGAAAAGGTCTGGGACAACAAACGGCTGAACGGCAGTGTCACCGCGTCGCCGATTCTGGTGAACGGAAAGATCATTGCGATCAACGACAATGGCGAGGTCTTCACGATTGCCGCCGAGCCCAACTACAAACTGCTGTCGAGAACGCAACTGGACGACGCCGTCACCGCTTCGCCCGCAGTCTCCGACGGCCATCTGGTGATCCGCGGCCACGAGTACCTGTTCTGCTTCAAGAAATAGGTAAGCCCTGACCTAGCTGGCCCCATTTCCCCAAGTCCGGCCTGCCATTCCTGCGTCCCGCCTTGATTCAACTTCTCGTCATGCTCCCCTGTGGGCAACTGTCCAACCACCATTGTACGCACCAAAAATCGGGTTCTCATCCTGAATTGGATTTAACTATCAGTATCCCGGAAATCGCGGAAGGATTTCGACTTTTGGCCCGGAATCGTGGAAGATTCGTTACGGGAATATGGTTGGTTCAGGACTAGCCGAGTCTCACCGAATTCGCGCCGGCCAAACGGTTGGCCCCCGACAGCAATCTGCTTCGACGGGGCAAATGCTCCGCTCCGCGGGTTTCATGCCTTTCGAACAGGCGCTGGGGACTACCGGCCTGATTGGTCCAGCCAACGACATGTATTCGCTGGGGTGACGGTGTACGCCATGCTGACGCCGATCAGCGTCATCACCACTGCGATCCATGCCAGCAAGTTCAAATCGCCATTAGTCGTACGGGGCGCTTGACGCGGTCAGGGCTTGTTCGACTGGCGTGCGGAGAGGATCCTTCTCACTTGTCCAACAGTCTCGCGGAGTTTGGCGAGCGATTCCTCGGTGGTTTTGACCGCCGCTTCCGCGTTTTGAAGGGCTTCAAGAAGTTCCGCCTCTGTGAACGTCTCTTCAGATTTTGGTGTTCGCGGCGACCTGGTGGATACTTCGCGTACTGGGCGGACCCGAGCGGGCCAGGGTGCCTCAGCACGGGCAGTAACCGGTGAGACGAAATTGGCTGTTCGGGGCGGTCGCTCGAAACCGCGAAAGGAACGATGCGACCGGCGGCGTCGGCGACCAGCACCTGCGAACCATCCGCCGTAAAGGCGATCTCGGCGGCTTCATCCGCCAAGGGCAAGGTCGTGTTTTGTTTTCCCGGCGGATCAAGCAGGATGGCCTGGCAGTGCCGGCAGAGCCTGTGGCACAGTGCCACAGTGCCACACACGCTGGCCACAGTGGCACAGTGCCACACCCGCCGCTGGAGTTCATCCGCGGTGTGCGGCCGAACTCCCTCCCATTGAAATGGAAAGTGGCACGGACCCATTCGAATTGCTCCGCCTGTCCGGCTTCCCTGTGCCATGGAAAGCGCTACGGCTTCTTTGCGGCCACCCGGACGGCGCGGAGCAGGTGGAGTTGTGACAGCGAGCAGGAATAGAGTTCACCCATTGCCTCGTCGGCCAGCAGCAGCGTGTTGTCGTCGGCAAAGCAGACGGCCTCGACCTGCTTCGTTTTGTAGGGAGCCCAGGAAATACTGCCGGCGAAGAAGGACTGGTCTTTGGAGGCCCGCTCAAAGAGCCACAGGGATTCGTAGGTGATCACGATCAGCCTCAGGCCGTCGGGAGAAGCGTCGGCGCCGACAACTTTGCCCTGAAAATCGAACGTTTCCACGAGCTTCAGCGGATTGGAAACATCCGGCCGCGGGTCTTCCAGGCGATACAGCTTGCCTTCGGTGCCACTGCGGTTTTTCGAGATCAGGTGCACAACGTTGTCGACGGTGAACATCGCTTCGCAGTCATAGTTGAAATCGTCCTTGGGAGCTGGAAACTGCTTCTGTTCGGGGTAGTGAAAGAAGACCTTCTTGAACACGGTTGTGCGTGTCGCGTTGGCAGAAGGCTCGTTCAGGTAATATAGAACGAGGTCACGGCGGTCGTTGCCGTTGTTGCCGGTGTCGCCCACGATCAGGTGGCCGGCGTCGTCGACGGCGATGTCTTCCCAGTCGACATTGATGGCTCCGCCGATAAGCGTCCCGGGGTTCTCGGACGCGCGGCTGCCCGCGTAGTCGGTGCCGTCGGCATGCACAGCATAAACGCGTGGCTCATCGCCCGAGTCGTTGTGAATCCAAAACAGGTCGGGTTGCTGGCGGCTCTTGACAATTCCTGAGTTTTCCCTGCCGGGACCTTTCCCAAGCTTGGCAATCAGCTCCAACTTGACGGGTTCGTGTTCAGGGAGGGCGATGGTTGTGGGGTAGGTCTTCTTTTCCGGGGCCTCTGCCTGCTGCGCATTCGAGAACGAGGCGCACAGGGGCAGGAGTGCCAGCGCCAGCGAGAGGCAGCCGATGAAGCGACGGTTCATGGTGGGGGGGCCTTGGTGAGCGGGGTGAGTGAAAAACTGCGAGCGAGAACTTTTGGCCTCATCTGACAGCCGCCACGGTGTCTGTCTTCAGAACGGCGAGACGGCGCTTGCGGCAGTCATCGAAACAGCGCGCGGGTCAGATCCTTGTTCGCCACAAATTCACCGGCTGGCGGCAATGGCGCGTCCCGGTTGTAGATGATCAAAGGGACTTCCATTTCGTAAAGCGAGCCATGATTGCGGTAGTCTGGCGGCAGTTCCTCGTAGGTGATGTCCAGATCGCCGAACATCGTGTCCTTGTCCGCCAGCGCGATCAGATCACCCAGCCTTTGGGGAGGCAGATGAAACCGCTGCGCCACCTCTTCCCGAGTCAAGACGGCCTCCACACCGCGCGTTTCCAGCAGGATCTCACGGACGCGGCCGGCGTCGCCAGCGGAGTTCAGCCAGATGTACGAGCAGCCGGCCAGATTTCGGTGATGCTTGATGTAGTAGTCGCGCTCTGGCGAGAGCGTGAATTTCACCGGCGTGCCCTTGTCGGCCAGCAGCCGGCCGAGATCCCACGCCTGCTTTTTGAAATTCATCCCGTGATCGGCGGTGATGTAAAATGCAGCGTCCGGAGCCACGGCGACCGCCTTGGCAATGCGCTCGTCAACCCCGCGCAGGTGGTGCCGCGATTCATCCCGTTCGGGAGCCCACATGTGCATGGGATAGTCGGTCGTGTGGACATACAGCACACCGATGTCAGGTCGGTTTTGCAGGATGTCGATCGCCACGTCCCACAGCCAGAAATTGATCTCGCTGCTGTAGATGTTCGCCGGCTGGCCAAACTTCTCGACCAGCTCGGGGGGAGGCACCTCCGCCGCGATTGCCATCTCAGTCGAGCGGCAAAGCAGTTCGGTGGTCTTGCGCTTGGATGTCAGCAGGGCCGACTTGACACCGTGCCGCGCGGCCCGTTGAAACAGCGTCTCGCACTCGATCAGTTCGGCGGCATTCATGTACGCGGCCAAGTGCGTCTGGGGGTCGTAGTACGAATTGCCGATGATGCCGTGCTCGTCCGGATAGGCCCCGCAGCAGATCGAGACGTTGTTGACGTTGGTCACGGACGGGAAGATGGCGGAGACCCGTCGATGGAAGCCGGTCTCCGCCAGGCGCGCGAGACCGGGCGTCACCCGCTGGTCGAAGTACGTGGTTCCGAAACCGTCCAGCATCGCGACAACGACTCTCTGAGGCATGTCTTCTCCAGTTTCCATAAGGCGGCCCGTGACCGCCGGTTTCCATGAGACGGCCTGCGGCCGCTGGTTTCTTCATGACACCGCGTGACGGCCGGCGACCGTCCGCTGCACGTGCCGCCGCAACAGCGAACTGACGGTTTCGACGTCCATCACAACCACCAGAATTGAAATAATGATGGCCAGCGAACGCTGGTACTCGAACAGCTTGATGGCAACCATCAGCTCGATGCCGATGCCGCCGGCACCCACGACACCGAGGATCACCGAGGCGCGGATCGCCCGTTCCAGTGAATGAAGTGCGATCCCGATCAGCGCGGGAAGGGCCTCTGGCAGAACGGCACCAAACAGCACCTGCAACCGCGATGCGCCGAAGCTCCGCAGCGCCTCCTGGGGCGCCTGCGGCGCGTCATCCAAGGCGTCGGCGAAGAATCGACCGGCAAAACCCAAAGTGTCGAAGGTGATCGCCAGAATGCCCGCCAACGGACCGAGGCCCACCGCAATGACGAACAGGATCGCCCAGATCAGCTCCGGGATGGTCCGAATGGCCGAAAGCAGCGACCGTACTGCGCGGCAGACCCAGGCCGACGGCGACTGCGACCGCGACGCCAGCACCGCCAGGCCGCTGCTTACGGCCAGGCCGACCGCCGCGCCGAGCAGGGCGATCCGCAGCGTTGTCCAGGTGGCTCGCAAGATCATCGGCCAGTGGGAAAAGTCGGGCGGAAACATTCCGGCAAGGAACCGCAGGAGTTTGGGGAGGCTCTCCAGCAGTCGCTGCGGAGAGACACCCATGGAGGCGGCATCTGACACCAGCACGATGACGATGGCCGCCGCCAGCAACAACCGGCTGACAAACTCGCTGCTGAATCGGGGAGGCACAACCAACGGACTTTCCCCCGGGGCCTGTGTCAGCATGGTTCATCCTGCGGCACGGCCGCATAGAGGCTCTGGATTTCTTCCAGCGTGACCTCCGCCGCCAGAGCGTCGAGCACCACGCGGCCGCCCTTCAAGCCGACGATTCGGTCCATTGTCGCCAGGGCCAGGTGTTCGTCATGAATGGAGACGAGGAGACACGCCGGGGACTGCCTCGTCAGCGAGGTGAGCAGTCGGATGACGTCAAGGCGGGCGGTCGGATCGAGGCTGGCTGTCGGTTCGTCAGCCAGAAGCAGTTCCGGATCCCGCATCAGGGCGCGGGCAATGGCGACACGCTGTGCTTCGCCGCCTGACAGGTCAGCCACCGGTCGCATCGCCTTGCCGGCCATTCCCACCTGCTCGAGACACGCCATGGCCTTCGCGCGGAGATGCGCCGGGGCCGTGACATGCCAGCAGCAGCGCCATCCCTCTGCGAGGCCCAGCCGCCCATGGATGACGTTTGTCAGGGCGGAGTAGGCCCGGACAAGCTGATGCTGCTGAAACACCATTCCGACCCGCGTGCGTGTGAGCGTGTCCCCGTTGCTTCCAGTGTGCCCGCCGAGGCGAACCGTTCCTGAACTCACCGATTCCAGCCCGGCACAACAGCGGAGCAGCGTTGTCTTCCCGGCACCGTTCGCACCCAGGATCCCGACGGACTGGCCCTGCGGCACCTCCAGCGTGACTCCACTGAGGATCGACTGCCGTCCACGGATCACGGAGACATCCTGCACGTTGAGCAGCGATGGCCCGCCGGTGTTCAAGGCAGGTGGCCGGGACAGTGTGGAAGCCTGTCCGGCGAATGGTGCTGGCACGGTCAGGCGATTCACTCCTTGCCGACCTCACGCTTGTGCACTGTCGCCAGGTGCCCGAGTCCCGCCGCGACAAACATCTCGCGGACCACGTCGTAGTCAGAGTCCTGAACCTGCGGGCTGAAACTCATGCCAGCATATTTCTGATTGTCGGCCCCCTCCAGGATTGCCTTGACCAGCGATGCGGAATCCGCGGTGAAAGCCTTGCGGATCTTGCTGAGAATCTCTTCAGGCACCGCTTCGGCAGCCAGCAGCACGTCCATCGGCAACTGGCCCGACCGTGCCAGGATGTCTGTCCCGTGGTCCTTGGTTTTCGCCCGCACCAGGTCGATTTTATCGCTGGTGGTCGCGAAGGCGTCCACGTCCCCGCTCAGCAGGGCCTCCCAGCCCGCTTGGATGCTCGTATGCACCGGCGTAAACTGGTCGGGCTGGACTCCCGCCTCAATCAGCATCTTCAACGGCCCGAGATGCTTGGATGTGGACCCAATATCGCCAAGTGCCACCTTCTTCCCGCGCAGTTGTTGAAGTCTGGTGATTCCCGAGCTCTTTCGAACGGAGACCGTGGCGAAATAATTTGGCCGTAAGAAACCGACGACCGGTTCGACCGCAGTCCGGCTGCGAAAGATGACATACTCCGCGGGACCGGTGATCACCAAGTCGATCTGCCCGCCGGCCAGGGCCTCCACGGCGGCAGTCCGGTCCGAGACGGGAAAAAACTCCATCGGGAGTCCGGTCTGCAGCGTCAGCCGGTCGCGGAAGGCTCCGAACTCGCGTTGCAGCGCCTCCATGCCTTCGACGTCGGTCACCGCCAGCCGCAGAGTCTTCTGCCCCGAGGCCAATGACGAAGGCGAATGACTCATCCACTGGAATGCCGCAAATCCGATGGCCAGAAGCAATATGCCCAGGCCGAGGACGGGGGCCGTTGGAGAGGTAGTCCGGGACATGATCAAGCCGCGCTCTCAGGGGCTGCATCCAAAATGTTTGGCAACTCTCCGAACTCGCCACCGTTCTCCCCTGGATGCCGCCAATCCACAACCCACAAGCTGCGGCTTCACGCGAAATTCGCGCGATCTTCAACGGACCCTCATGTTCAAAATCGAGCGGTATTCATGGAACGGAGATTTCACCGCCGCTCGGCGGACTCTGGCGACCAATCCCGAGAGTTACTTTTCTGTTTGGAACCGGGAAACGGGCCATTTGAGACTGAAATTTCAGCATTCACATGCCAATGACTGGCGCGTCTGTGTCTCCCCGGATGGACCACTGTCGCCACTTCCGATCCGCAAGACTTGGGAGTCGACAAGATCCGCCTGTTCCATCTGCGCAGCGGGAAACAGGTCTGAAACTGGAGCCGGATGACAACCGTGCCGGTGTCCTCATGGTCTCCCCGGACGGCAGGAAGCTTTTCACCGGCTATCACTGTGGCTCAGCCAATATCTGGGACGTGAGCCGCTGACTGAACGGACCTGCATGGTTCCGGGACACCGAAAGCAAATCCGGAGTGATCGTCAGCGTGAGGATGCACATCAGGTGACCCCGAATCATACGATATAATTGAGAGCCGCTTGGCAAGAGCCACCTGCGCTTTGTGCATCATGAGCGGCAGTGTGTACCAACTGAAAGGCGCTGTCGCAGTTGGCTGACGAAGGGTGTCAGCGGGCCATGTCAACTGTGCGATCGGCATGGCTTGCCAATCGTATTGGCAGACGAGCTGGGCTGTAGTCACCCTGCAGGTCGTCGGCACCGGGAAGCGATTGGTGGCCCAGCATAGCTCCAAGATATGAGTCAATATTCCACCTCGAGTGCCTGTTTCCGCTCATCCGAGAATCCCGCGCGGACAAGCGAACAAAAGCCGCCTGCTGATTGCATGCGGCCTATGTTGGATCTTCACGTTGGCCTTCCATTGAGGCTGAACATCTACTGTTGATCGTTGAGCAAGTGGCCTGTGTTCCCTTGCGGTGTCGCTTAACCAACTGGGGAGGTGAGCCTGCAGATCGGTGACTTGGAGGCAGCCCGGTCGGCCTACAAACAAGGATTCGACATTTCTCGCTGCACCACCGCTTTTTCAGCCGGGCTTCGTGGTCGCTGGATGTGCTGTGGCGTCTCGTCTTGAACGATGTGCCCGAGGTAGAAAATTCCTTCCCCGCCGATCCAGTAGCCTTCAAGTTGCAGCATGTCGAACAGGTACAGGCGTTCGGGCTGGCCATCGCGTCGACCCACCTATTCGCCATCCAGAATCGAACCAGACGCCATTCCGGCTGCCTGCAAGGACTTTGCGACATCCGTGACAAACTCAGGTGTTGCGGGGATCGGCTCGTTGTGGTGCCCGACCGCGACCAGTGGGCGGCCGACCACACGGCCTGACAAAAGCTGGAGTTCGACCAGTTCGGCCTGCCCGCCGACTTTAAGAAGACGACCCAGCACGTTGACCGCACGCCGGAGATGGCGTCAAAGCTCCGCCAGCGTCCGCGGCGACAGGTCCGTGAACAGCGTCTCCTCGTCGTCCGGGTCGAGAGCGGTGCGCGCGTCCAGCAGGGAGGTCAGGTTTTCCTCAAGCCGGGGGTCGGCGGCAATCCTTTTTTTCGACCGCCGCCCGGCCGCCGGACACGGGATTGTCCGCCAGATCGTCCAGCTCCGCCAGTCCGTTCTCGATGGTCTTCTTCGAGCATCCCAGCACCCCGGCTGGGGACCGATCATGATCACCCGCTCTTCTCGGTGATGCTGGGTCTTGTGGGATTGCGGCCGGTATCCCCAGACGTTGCCGGACATGTTCAAGTCGCAGGCGCGCATCTGCAGGACTTCACCGGGGCGACACCCTGTCAGGGTCTGCAGTTGGATGCATGCCCAGAGCTGACGGCTGATGTGTGGCTCGACAGCGTCAACCCGCTCTTGGGGGACGGGCTTCACGGCTTCGGTCTCGACGGCAGCCGATCGGCCGGCGGCGAGCCCCTTCATGGCCAACAGTTCATGCCAGACCTGTGCGGGGATGTATTCGTTCTCCACCGCCCAGCGGAACATGCCGCGAACCCGGATCACATTCCGATTGCAGGAGCGCCGACAGATTCCTACCTTGATCAGTTTCTCGCGATACTGCTTGAGCAGCCGGCAAGAGAAGGAACGGCAGGGGATGGAGCCGAAGAGACTCAGGAGCGGCCGGATTGCGCCACGCATGTTGGTGGCTTCGCCTGTGGGGCGGCCGTCAGGCTTCCGGTAGTATTCGTCACAGTGCTGGACGAAAAGGATTGCCAGTTCGTCGATGGTCAGCCTGGAGGCCTTGGGATCCTGCTGGGCGAGCCACTCGGCAATCAGGGCGTCATACTGGTCGCGAGAGTCCGGGCTGCCGAAAGCGCCCAGATAATAATCTTTCCCGTCGATTTTGGCGCGCGCCTGCCCCGTCGCCTTGTGGAGCATGTAGGGCGGCTTTACCCGCTTTCGTGCCATCTGGAGCCCCAATCGTGGTAGTAACTGTGGTAGTAATCCACAATTTACGCCGCGCTGAGTGGTCCTCAGGTAACCGTAAGGTTCGGCACTGTTTAGACTTGCGTCCGAGTTCCCCAGCCACGATTCGAACGTGGACAAACAGGACCAAAAACGCTTCTCGACCAAAGGACAGCACACCACAAAGGTGGACTGGAGAATAGGTTACAAAAAGTGGGGATGATGTCAATTACGCTCATTCGTTATCGAGGAATTTCACATCATTTCACCAGTGCGGGGTAGTTTCGGGGTATGACTTGTTGAAAGAGATTGTGGTGAGATTCGTCTGTTCGTCGACGATTCGCGTTGAACGCCAAAGTTGCAACCGGGGGCCAAGCCCATATCAATCAAATTCTTGGCTGCTCCCCTGCGCCGCTGTGGCACTGTCACCTGATCACAGCATGTCGAATTCAAAATAATCGCGACGCCACTGGTATGACGCGGTCACCATGTGATCCCGGACGTTATCTCCCTCGGCCGGCTGACCACTGGCAATCAAACAATCGCAGAGGGCCAGCACGAGCTCGTACCGAGCCACCGGGCGAATTGACACAGCAATGAGGGCGTTGGAGGTCTCGACGGCACCACATGGTTCATGCACACATTGCGGTAATCGGGCGGTGGCGTGCTGATTCAAGATGTCTGAGCGAATCTTGCGTCGGCATCGAGATCGAAACTGTCACTGTCGTGGGGGGCGAAGGCGGCACCTCTGCGCCGGATGCGAATCGCGTCGCCCATCATTTCTGATCACCGACTTCCGAAAACTGATGTCTGATCTATGTCTGAGCTTGAATCACCACCGCAAATGAAACAGAATGAAACCCTCTGAAAATCGCCAGGGCATCGAAGAATTGGCGGAGACGCTGGATGGCATTCGAACCAATAATTCTAAACCCGCAAGGTCAACCAGCATCCAAAGGGGCGGTGGCAGCACAAGGGCCATTGCTGTTGCAACAACACTGGGCAAATGCTGAGGAGGCTTTCAGACGACCCATTCCTCACAAACCGAAGGTCCCCACCCCCCGCCGCGCTGCTTCAAAGACATGGGACGCGGATTGGAAGATCTGGACAAAGGCCCGGTGCCAGAATGTCTACCTCACAAAATGACCGCGCCGCCGCAAATCTTGAAGACGTAGCGCGCGCGGCAGAAGACAAGGCACTTCTATTCAACAACGATCGCTACTATCCAAAGCCACCGGAAGTCGCAGAGTTCCAACTGCGACGTAAGGTGGCTGACGAATTAGCATCCCTTTACAGCCAGGTGTGCGGCGATATTCCAGAAGCCCCAGTTTTCCACGATAGACAGGACCGCGGTGCCATTTCTTGGCTGATGTGCCGTTTAATGACTTCGGCCAGTGCTGGTGGATGGGACAAAATCCCACCATTCAACCCGTTTACGATGATGGCGATTCACCTTCGCCAAGTCGCCGCCGCTCTGCGGAATTGCCCTATTGAGCCAGAAGCTGAACCTGCCCCATTTTCTCGCGGTGCATTTTCCGTGCAATCGCCAGAGTCTGGTACCGGGGCACAGAACGAAGGCGGGGCAACTCCAGCTCCACGATTTCATGTAGACATCGACAAATGCACCCTGACCGTCGACGGCAAAAAGCTCTTCAATTTGAAGAACCGCAAGGTGGCCCACTGGATGAAAGTCCTTTGTGATCATCATGGGCAGTGGTGTAAGCCCAGTTACTTCGATGGCACGATCCTGGCAGGCAAAAAGAAATTAGCGGAACTGAAGGATGACCTGCCGGAAGAGCTTCAAGGCTTTGTTGATTGCACGCCTAACCTCGGTACGAAATTCCACTATGGGAATTCTAAAAAGTAATTCGTTCAGCTCAAGTGTCGTTCGGGGTGTAGGCGGTTGATTATTCGCTGTGTGGAGTGTGCCTGGCAGGTCTCTCATTCGCCGTTGAGTCAGATGCTGCGGGGCTTGCTTACCCAATGCATTCCAGCCGGTCTTTCACGTGTTGGAAGGCCCCTTGCAATCTCACCACTGGCCCGGGCATACCCCCGAACCCAGAGATGCGTCACTCCGGCATCCGGTCCAAGCGGCCCTCGAAGTAGCTGCTGACACCGCCTGGCAGGCGTCGCCGGGGAAGCTCTCGCCGTACGCCCGCAGGGCATTGAAGACTTGCAGAACCCGCCATGCAGTAACGTTCAACAAGTGCTGCAAGACGTGCGGGGTGTCCAGAACTTCTGGCGTCGTCTGCTGCCGGACCGCAAGCAGGCGCCGCCCGTGTCCGGTGGGGAGGCCTGTCTGGGCGATTCTGGACCTCGCCGCCTGGATGCGGCCCTTGGGGTGATGGATGTCGAGCCAATGTGGCGGTCGGGGATGAACTACCCCTCGTGCCGGCAGGCCGGGCTGCCGGTGAAATCGAGCCACATCGAGTCGGCGGTAAAGTCCGGCGCATGAAGGGCAGCGAGAAATTCTGGATGGAGGCCAGGGCCGAGGCCCTGCTGCAGCTGCACGCCGACCATCTGAGCGACACCCACCCCAGGGACGGCTTCTGGCAATGCCGAACCGACAAAACGCCACCGGCACCGCGCTATTGCCCGCGTGTCGTCAAGCCCACAGAAACCGAAGGAGCCGCTGTTTGATCTTCGAGAATCGCGACCTGCGCCTGGAGATTGGTTCCGGCATGGTGCCGCCCTCAGCCGATCCGATCTCCTCCCTAAAAATCGACCGGGTCGAACGATTTGGTCACCGCACTCTTCACCCGGATCAGGACGCCGGGGATGATGGAATTCATGCCCTCAATCATCAAGTGTTCAATTTCTTTTTTCGCGTCGGCCGCCTTCACTTTCGGGACTTCCACGACAATCTGGTCATGAACGAAGTTCACGATTCGATATCCCTTCCTCCAGATACGCCACAGCGACTCAATCGCACCATCGGCAGCGGCCCCCTGAAAGCTCGTGTTCCGACAAGCGGCGAATCCAGCGTTGGCGCGCAGGCGGCCTGACAGTGTGAAGACAGACTGCTGTCGGGCAAGTTCCACCACCGCATCCGACAACTGTTCGCTGGGCTGTCGTTCGCGGAGTTGATCCGCCAAGTCAGGCGGCAGTTTTGACTGGCACTGCTGGGCACACTCCCACAGGCGCTCTGCATCCGCCGGGGCAAAACGGCGAAGCCCATGGGCGAGCGGGGACTCCCCCTTCAAGACACGCAGGAGGGCCTGAAGCGGAAACGGTGCCGTTGCGGAGAATGGGGCATCACCGCTGTTTGGCACGGAGCCTTGATCTTTGGTGAACATCGCCCCAGGATTGATGTCGTCCTGAAGCCACTGGTCCAATTCTGGGCACAGTCGATGGTAAGCCGCGATTACTTCGCGAATCTGCGCCTCGGCGAGGCTCACATTGTAGTTTTTCCGTGCCATTTCTTGGATTGCTGACACCCCCATTCCCGCGGGCCGTCCGAACGACACGGGTTTAATGCTGTTTCGCTCATGGGGTTGCACGTTTGCCGCGAGCTTCTTGAGGATCTCTGCGGCCAGCAGTCGATGGACGTCCTCACCTTTGTTGATCAAGGTCTTGAGCGAATCGCCAATCTTGAACTGGGAGTCCCAGACAGCCGACAGAGCGGCGAGTTCAATCTGGCAATAATCCACATCGACAAACACGTGGTCAGGACGAGGAACAAAGCAGCGTCGAAGCGCACGCTGGGTGTCCGCCGTCGAATTGCCGCTGCGCGGAATGCCCTGCAGATTGATGCCCCGGCAGAAGGTGCGACCAGTCTTGAGCAGTACTCCGAAATTCGGGTGTATCCTCGGGGACAGCATTTTCGAAAGGTACGAGTCGCGAATTGACCTATTCGTGCGAAATGTTTGCAGCCGCGCCGCCCAGGAATCGCCCAAAGCCTTCACAATGTTGCAGGTGAAATTGGCCTCGGCATCGCCAGAGAGCGGCAGCATGGTGCTGCTGTGCCCATGTGCCGTCAGGTGCGCAGCGGTCGCGCCGATATGCTGATGGTTCAGACGGCTGCTCCTGAATATCGCAAGATGCTTTTTAAGCTCTTGCCGCAGGTCGGCTTGGAGTGAAGTCTCGGCGGACTCAATTTCATGACGGAGATCGCCCACGCGGCCGACATCGACCGAAATTCCCGCGCGATTGATGCCCGCCATGACAATGGCGGCCTTGACCTGAAGGTGGTGCGTGAGGGGTCCGTGCAGATCCTTGCAGCTGTCCAACCAGGTCTCACCACAGTTGCCCCGGGCCGCTGTGCTGCTCGCCAGCAGGGTGCTGATCGCGTTGGTCAGAACGGGAAACAGAGCCCAAATGGCGAGCGCTGATGTTGCCGCATGCCTAAGAATAGTCGAGGGGATGGACATCAGCGGCCGACCAATGTGCCTGCAGAGCCTGCTGTCCGAACTGCGGACGGACCTCAACTCCTTGCTGGCGGCGTCCCCAAGATGGGTGGCGGCAATTTCTTCCAGTGTGGATTGCCTGGGATCGCCGACTGTTCCAAGGCAGTGCAGCCGGCTGAGCAGACCAATGTCCCAGACCCGGCCCTGTTCAACCGAGGAATAGAGATCAAACGACTGGGCATGCTCAGCCAGGCCCGCCAGGACATGGGCCGCGTTTTCCATGATCAGCACTCCGTTACGGTGCTTTTGCATGAAAGGGGCCAGATTGACACGCTCGACCAAAACGCACCGAGTCCCATCGGATGCCGCCAGAAAGAGAACATTCGGGGCCTGGTCGGGCCGAGTTTCCTCCAGGCCGGTCGACACGATTTGCAGCGCGATGGGGCTGGCGCAGGCGACGCTGGTCGGCTTCCACAGGTCGAAGGTGTATGTGCGGCCCTGAAACGATACTTTGATCGGCATTTTCTGCTCTCAGTCGTCGGAACGAGTTTTGTCATGAATTCGCTGTTGCTGCCGACCCTCGTTACGCCGGCTCAAGAACTCCTGACGGCTAAGGGCAGGGCGAGCTGGCACCCGGGTTTCCGGCCTGGGTTCGGGGGAGACCTCCGCGGCTGCCACGCAATCTTGTGGGTCCGTCGAGGCGACGGGCTGCTGGGCCGGGCAGCCGGCCTCCTCGACTGGCGCACAACCACGCCCAGAATTGGCGGCGAGCCACTGTGCCAGCCAAAATGGCGGCCAGGACGGACATTGCTCCGTTTCCGACTCTTTGGAGGCAAGATTGTCCTGCGCATTGATTTCGTCCATCGTTTTCACTCCAGGTGGAACAGGGATTTCAGTGGATTCCCTTACTGGCACCCTGCACCGGTGCCAGGGCGAGGCCGCAGCATGACGCCGACGTAGAAGCGGCGCCGTCCCGTGGCGCGTGTTTGGGTGTCGGTCAGGCCCGGGACCGCGGCATGCAACAGGCGGCCAAACTCCGCCTTTACCACGGTGTGTTCGCAGCCCTCGAGCTGCTGAAACGCTCTATATGCATTGTAGAGTTCATCGTGCGACGCAGTCGCGGTTGGTGCGAAAAGGCACATTTCATCGAGAAATTGCTGTACCGGGCTCATGGACGCCACGACTTGCGCCCGAAGAGCAGCCGCGGTGCTCGACTCTACGAACCTCTCACCCTCCTGCAGGGACTGCCACCCCGAAGCTGCCCACAGCAAAATGCCGGCGAGTTCTTCACGGAGCTGGTGCCCCAGGCTCAAGTCCTCATGGTCGATGAAGCTCCGGTTCAGTTGGATCAGCAGCATCCGAGAAGCGAGTGCCGTGCTCGCGTCGCGAAGTCGCGGGATTTCGTTCGAATGCAGCATGAGTTTTGTGAGGAGCTGCACGTCGACCGCTTCCCGATGCTTGCGGTTCACACTGAGCAGGTCTCCGCCAGTGATCGCCAGCAGCCGCTCGACCATGCCGCCGATGCCGGTAAAACTGCCGAGTCGCGCATCTGGAATGATCGCCAGCCTTTTTCCAAGCAGCGGGGCGAGGCCGAAGTCTGTCGCCAGACTGGCCAAGGTCGGGCCGCAGACGTTCGTCGACCCCAGGAGCGCGCGGAGCACGCCGGCAATCGTACCCTTGCCGCTCCTTTTGGGGCCGATCATGACCATCATTTTTTGGTAAGAAGTGTCGGACGTGAGCATGTACCCGAACCAGAGCTGCAGCAGCCGCTTCGACTGAAAGTCATCTCCGAAGACCTCGTCGAGGAACTGAAACCAGCGGTCTGGACGCGGTGCGTTTGGGTCGAAGTCAAATTCGAGTGGCGTGGCTCCAAACAGCCGGGGCGTATGAGGGTAAATAATGCCTCGACCGGCGACGACAGACGGCAGATTTACGAGTCCATTCCGACAGACGAGCAGATCGCGGGGGTTCCCGGGAACCAAGGGCTCACCGAGCCAAGCCGGGGTCGTTTCCACATCCCGAAGTTCAGCCAGAGCCCGCAACTGAAGCTTGTGGCTTTCGACCACGCCGGTCGTCACGTTGGTGGAGAGGGAGTTCAAGTGGCGTGTGTACCGCAGCTTCACGGGGTCTTCAGAAACTAATTTGTCGCCGCCAGCGTTCCACGCGTACCAATCGCCATTCCGGTAGCGGAGGTGTGGTTGACCATCGGTCGAGTCCTGTTCAAGAAACTGTTGAACGGTCGTTGCCGGATCGAGGCTGGACGCACTCGGTGCAGCGTCAGTGTCAGAGTCACCCGGTGCCACGGCGCTGTCCACAAGCGTGCGGAACTCAGCGAGGCCATGCGCCAGCATGAAGTCGTCGAGGCCAACCTTTTGTGAGCGGTCTGCCGCAGGCGGAATCCGAAGGATCTTCACGACAGCACCATGGCGCTGCAGCACAAGCGCAAGTTTGCGTTCGGCGGCACGCACCTGCGGGTTGTCCTTGGCGTCGGAGTCGAAGACGATGTAAACGTCCCGGCCCCTCCAGGGCAGATCGTGGAGCTCAGGCAGCAGCGCGTCGCGGCCCTTTTGCTTCCAGCCGAAAGCGCCCGTCAGGCCCACCGTGCAGAAGCCGTACTGGTCGGCGCACAGCGCTTTCTTTTCGCCCTCGGTGATAAACAGCGGGATTTCAGTTTTAGCGAGTTCGCTACGGTGGCGTGAAGGAAAATAGGGGCGGTTTGGCACACCGACCGGCGACTCGTACTTGACGTCCTCTCCACGGCTGTGACGAGGGCAGTCCGGCTTCAGGCGGTGGTAGTCGACCACACCAGCTTGAGACGCGAACGGAAACGCCATGGCGGGAACGACTTCACCTGAGGGAGAGTGCCAGTTCAGCAACTGCACCGCTGCGGAGGGGTCCGTCACCGAGTAAATGCCTGCGAGCTCAATCGTTTCGTCCGTGAGGCCGGAAGCCTGGAGTTCCTTCAGATGCCGTTCAGTGAGGTTCGGCGAGATGCGTGGTGCGGGGGTGTTGGGTGCGGGGGTGTTGGGTGAGGG
>JAKFUF010000164.1 GCA_021732845.1 Planctomycetaceae bacterium
GGTCAATCATCTCCCGCTGCTCCCCACCCCGCCTCACGGCGACGCAGTTGCGGTCGACTACAGGATCAAACTTAAACCTCCTGGCTGGGACTTTCACCCGCCGATTCAACAAACGTGCAAGCGCACGAGGGCTCTGGTCCTCCAGAGCTGCGGGCAACAGACGATCCGGCGTTTTCGAAGGACTTTCGAGTCATTTGCGAATCGTTCACACACCCAAGCAGCGCCCACCGTTCACCGTGGCTCAGCAGGAGCTGGAGCCATCCCGCCGCGTCGCCCGCAAGCTGAACGTCCTCACTCGGGCACCGCAAAGTCACTTCGTGACTCGATCCCCGTCACGGAGTGACTGGACGACTTTGAGGCTCACCGGAGAGCTTGCGCCGGGTCGCTTAGGGATCGCGGCAATAATAACATGGTGAAGTTGATTGGGATGGACTGATTGAGGGCAGATTCATCAGCCGGCACGCGTTAGCGTCCGGTTCGTGGCGCTGGCGTCTTCCGATGATCCTCCAACCGGGGGCTAAGGCCGGCTAAGGCCCTCCGGCTCATTGGCTGTACGGCTTGTCAAAAGTCGACAGTTATTCTTGCCGCAGTCCTTAGCCGGGGGGTGAGCGAAGCGACACCCCCGGTCATGGATCGAGAGGAGATCCGGTCCGGAGGGATCGCAGCAAGCCTTGCGTGATTCCGGAACACCGCCAGTGGAGCCAGAGCGAGTGGCTTCACGATAGGTGTTCCGGAATCTCGCAATTTGAAACAGCGAGCAACGGTGCTGGCACCCCTGCCGGGGTGCGTTCGTCACGATCGCTTTTCCGGGGGTGTCGCTTCGTGTCTGTCGACACTTCGCTCAACCCCCGGCTAAGAGCTGTGATCCCTCCGGGATCAATCTTTGCCTTACCGACCCGATCAATGTCACGCACTTATGCCACCATCAATTTGCCGACATAAAGTTCGCTTTTATTGATGAGGCGGTCCTTGGAGCAATGGACGACTTTATGCTGTTCTGGCAACATTGGCCGGCACATGCATCTGGAGTTGATCCTTGCCTCACTTCCGATCCCGTGGCCGAACCAACAGCCTTTATTCGCGTCGATTCGCGTTCATTTGCGGTTTCTCCCCGCATGTCTGTTGACCGATGTCGGCCAGTTGAATTTCGGAACCGCGAATGAATGCGAATCGGCTGCCTTGGCAAGGGGCGTGACACATGTTGTTGTCATGTCCCCGTGGGTCGGTTCTCGCTCACCGGACGGCGCGAGCCGGTGCAAGCCCTGGGTTGAATGGCTCAGCAACCTCCAGCGCGATCTGGAAAACATCGCCTCAGCCCGCGAGCAAGCTGCCGGTCCGGCTTGGACAAACACGGTGACTCGGAGTTCACTCTGTAAGGGAGTGGCTCAGATCAACTGCAGCCACCGTTGCCAGAAGACGATGGCGATCACGATGGCGGCACCGGCGGTCGACACCAGGCTGGCGGCTGAGAGGAGTGCCAGTGCATGCCCTTCAGCGGCAGTCCGCTCCCGCTCGGGATCGGTCAGTAGCAGCCGCAGACTTTGGATGAGGAGTTCCGCCGTCAGCACCATCGTCAGGCACAGCAGCACCAGGATCCAGCTCGGTGTGCTGATCCCGAGGACAAAGCCGGTGGGCAGTACAATGCTCCAGCCGAAGAACTGGGCAAAAAAAGTACTGTCGCGCCGCAGCCCCCCCGCCAAGCCCCGTTCAGCCTGAATCAGCCGCTGTCGCCAGAGCGGACGCGGCAGCCGGGAACCAGTCGAGCCTGAACAGGCTGAACCGGTTCGTGACGCAACCGGGCGCGGCGAATCAGCCACGGACGAACCGGAGGGTGCTCGTCGACGCGTCATGGTGTCACCTCTGCTGCGGAGCCAGCAGCGAACTGAGCTGTGTGGCACCGGAGCCCACAGGCGCGAAGCGGGGTTCGACCGTGAAGCCGACGCCCACACTGCCCTTGTTGGGATCGATGACAGTTCCCATGTGAATGATGAAGTCGGCACCAATCCGGGAGAGCGTGACAGACTGGCCGCGGTTTGCCTTCTCGCCCAGATCGTATGCAGTCCCCAGCGTGGTGACCCATTTCTCGCTCAACTGATAGGAGTAGCTGCCGGTGAGAATCTGGCTATGAAGTCCTGGCCCGTCGATTTGATACACGCCCGCGTAAATGCTGCCGCGTGTGCTGCGCTGGCTGGTGAGTCCCAGAGACCAAAGTTGCTGAGCAGCATCGAACGTGTCGAAGTAGCCGCTTGCCGTCAACGTCGTGCGGTCGCCGATGTACCAGTTGTAGCGGGCACCGTAAAGACCGAAGTCTTCCCCGAAGTTGTCCCTGGTGGCGTTCGGGAAGAACGTGGTTTCGAGGTCCACCGTCATCCAGTTCTTGATCCGCTGGGCGTTGAGCGGCCCGACCTTTGTCTGGAGGCGGTGCCTCCAGCCCAGCCGCAGCGCCTGTTGAGATCCCACCAGCTCATAAGCCGGCGCGGTGACGTTGTGGGACGTACCGCTGCGGAGGGCATAGAACCGTGGCTCAAAGGTCGCCGGAAGCACTCCGCCAAAGGTGTTGACCAACAGACGCCGGCGGAATTGTTCCTGGGCATTGTCGTCGAATTCGTTGTACTGCGGCACGTTCGACAGGGACTGCGATGAGTCGCTGAATGAGTAGTCAAAATCGAAGGCCATCTTGTGTGCCAACCCATTCAAATTGAACAGGTCGCTCTGCACTTCCCGGAAAATCCGCGTGAACTCGATGCTGCCGCGGAACCCGGCACTGCCGTACAACCGGCTGAGGGAATTTCCGGAAAAATCCTCCTGCCAGTAGGCGGCTTCGCCCATGGCATAGGGGGAGAGCTTGAACGGCCCCAGGAGGAATGGTGCCTGAACCTCGTGCCGGGTCATGAAGACGCCGCCTTCTCCGTTCCCTTCGAACGGAAGCACGGTGTACAGGTCGGTCGGGTCTGTCGGAGCGGTGGCGATGCGCTGGTTGGCATAGCCCGCGGAGGTGTGCGACGACCAGGTCAGCCGGCCGCCGAACAATGGTTCACCCAGTCCGTACAGGTCGCCCTTCGGGAGCCACTGAGTCTGAGTGTAAAAATCATTCGCCCGATACCGGCCCATCACCGACCAGCTCCAGTTGTCCTGGTGCTGTAGCAGATAGGCCAGGTTTTCATAGTCCTTGCCGGAGTCGTAGTCGATCTCGTCGTACTGCTCGAAATAGTTGCGGTCGCTGAGGAGGCCGGTTTCGGTGATCAGGCTCAGGCTTTCCGTCAACTGCTGCCGGTCGCGGGTCTTCAGCCGTCCGCGTTCCTTGTCGCGGGGCTCCAGATCGCGGCGGTCGCCACCCAGGTTGTCCTTGCCGGTGTCATAAATTCCATAGGCGCCGAACTCGCCGCTGAACGGTCCCGAGAGCAACGGGCGGTTGGTGCCGGCGTACTGTCCTGAAAGCCCACCCTGAAAGCCGCGCTGGCTGAGATAATCCAGGTGCAGGTTGACCTTGCTGTTGCCGATCGGCTCCGTTCCGAACAGCTTGTACAGATTCCAGGTGGTGTAGAATTGTTGGCCGAAGATCTGGTCGTTCTGGACCGAAATTTGGCGCAGGGGGATGTTCGGATCTTCCGCGGGGAAGGTCATGTAGGGCGAGTAGAAGACGGGAACCTTCTCCACGAAGAACTTGTTGTGGAGGGCTGTGGCCCACAGCGTCTTCGGCTTTTCCAGCTCTCCCGTCTCCGGATTGAGTTCCGCGGGCTTCTCGCCACCCCAGAAGAACCACGGATCCGCATCACGTGGCTCAAGCAGAATGTCGGTCGCCTGCAGCCGATAGCCAGGTACGCCGAACTGGCTCGTGGTGAGAAACGCCTTCTGGGCCTGATACGTGTCCTTGGCAATCTGGCGGATCCGCTCGGCCTGAACCCGGACCTTGGGCGGGAAATTCGGAATCTGGCTCTTCACTTCGGCCTTGATCAACAGGGCCTTCTCGGACCGGGCATCGTAATAGGCTTGGGCCGAACGCAGGGTGGTGGTTCCCTGCCGAATCACGATGTTCCCCTCCAGATACACCTGGAAGGGAACATCGCTTGACTGCACGGTGCCTTCGCCTGTGAATTCACCCTCGTCACCCATCTGGGTCCAGATCACGATCCGGTCTGCCGACATGTCGACCGTCCCCAATTTGGGGTCGACCTGATCCACCAGCAGGTTCACACCACCGGTGATGATCCAGACCTGCTCGGGAGGCGTCGTGTTGTTCGATTCGAAGCTTTCGACGTTGAAACGGACAGCGCTGCGGGGGAACACGCGGATCCGCCGCAAAGCACCTGTCGGCTGAGGCTGCAACTGGACGCTTTGCAGTTCCGGCACCGGCTCATCATCGGGGGCCAGCAGCGGCGGCACGTCGAAGGGAAACTCGGGCTCTTGAAACTGCACGGGCAGAATCGATTTGATGCCCGGTTTGGCAACGGGCTTGGCCACCGCTTGTCGCGCACTGGCGGGCAAAGCACCCGTCCGCCGCCGCACCGCATGCATGTACAATGGATCGCTCAGCGCCGGCTCGGTTGGCTGGGGCTTCTGGGGCGACATCTTCACGCCGGACCGTGTCAGCAGGTCAAACAGCATGGAATTTGAAGAGAGCGTCCTGCCTGGCTCATCGAGCCGCGCATCGTCCTCCAGATAGACACTGACATGGGTTCTCGCCGGCGACACACGCTGATCGCGTCGTTCCCAGACCACCATCTGCCGCGAAGACAGATGCGTCTGACCCTGTGTTACCCGGCACTGGCCGCGGAACAGCGTGATCGTTTCGTCGCCATCCTTCCACTGCTGGGCCAGATCGGCCGAAATCTGGATGGGATCGCGTTCAGTGGTGACGGTCGCCGCTCCCGAACCTTGGCGGGGGGCGGGCGGGGCGGCCTTGGAGATTGGCAGCCACAGCGCCAGGAACACCACCGCCAATGCCGCCACGACGGCAGTTGCCTTGCTGGGCAACAACCTCTGCAGGATTTGCGATGGACGAAACCGGCCAGGCACGGCCACTCCCACTGGAAGACTCGTCAGATCGAAAACAACAGAGCGTCAATACACACGGACCGGTCCCCCCAATCTGCTGGGGGTCAGCAGATGGTCTGGGCTGTCCAACAGAATTGGTTTTTGAGAGAGGAGGCTGCGAGGGCGGGGATTATGCCCCCACGTCCAGATCCTGTCAATAACGAGTCTGAGGCAAGAAAACCGTGGGACACACGACAGCGTTGGCATCGGAAGTCGATGAAGGATTGGGACTTGTGAAAATCCACCAGTGCCCGGGCGGGCAACTCCGGCAGTCGAGTCTTCCGCGCCGCGGCCGGGGACGAAAGGGGAGGGCGTAGAAAAAGCCGTAGCACAAGCGGTCCTGGGCTCCCGAACCGGGAGAGTAACGGCTGGACTGGACGCGGGCGGTGGTGGCCCAGATGCGCGAAGGGGTCAAAACACTGGGCCAGGAACAATGAGGGCGAGTGCATTCCACGTCGAATGCACTCGCCATTCGCGAGGAACTCACCCGGTGCCCGTCGGTGTCAGCGGCAGGCACTCAAACGTGATCTCCGGAACTTTTCGCCGCGAGACGACGCGGGCCATCTCCGCCCGCAGATGCCCCGTGGCCTCCACCAGCCGCGACTGAGCGACGGCGGATGGAATTCCTGGAGGGACACCAATGGTCACTTTGAGATGCCCGGCATGCGGAGCCGGGGTGACCACCATCAGCGACAGTTCTTGCAGCACGGCATCCGGCGAGGCTGAGAGGGCGAACGAAAGTTCCCGCTCAACCTGGTGGCACAACTGCATCGTCTTTCGATTCTTCGGGTTGCGTTTGACACCCCGCAGCCATTCGCGCGGGTCGATGCCGTCATCCGTTCCCAATTTTCCGCAGACATCCTCCCAGCGGAAGCTGCGTGGCTTACGGGGTCGTTTTCTTTTCGTCATCAGGAGGAAACCAGGCTCGCAAAGGTCGATCCTGGCGGCGCGGGAGATCCGCAAGGCCGCCGTCGAGCTGTAAGCCTTTGGGAACAGGTCGAACCCAATCCAACCGTCTCCCACAGGCTCGCCGGCATGTTGGATGCGCAGTCATGATTGGCCCTCCTGGAATACCGCCGAAATGAAAATCGCCGAAATATCGCCACCCTCGCCTGGATGGACAAAAGCCGACGCAAAAAGGTTCACGCCCAAATTCACGAACCTGACTGGAGGGCTTGCGCCGGTTTGTGCCCTTCCGCGTCCATTTGGTATGACGCCGTCGTGTGTCCGGGTGCGGGCCTGAAGAGGCCATGCCACTCCGGGTTGCTCAACGGTGGGCGCGCGACAGGTGCAGTTGATACTCAGACGCCGAAACCGGCACGTCATCGTCGGCTTGCCCTGGAGCCGGTGTCTGACTCGCTTCCGGCTGTGGCTGCTCCGCGGCACGCCCGCTGCTCGTGTTCGGGTCGGGGAGCGACGCCAAGCGTGTGGCCACATGCTTTCTGATAAAGCTGCGGTTGGAAGTGCCCATGTGGCCACCCAGATTGCCATCCAGGGCCATGTCCAGCGAATAACGGATCTCGCGGACGCGGCCACGGTAGGCGTCTGGGTCGTCCGCAGGCGGGCGGAAACCGACCATTCCGGCCGAGGGAGAGTGTTTGCCGTCGATGGTACCCGCCACGGAAGTACCGGCACCGAGAATGAAAATGTCGCCGAGCGAGGAGAAATTCCAGATGCCGTATTCGGTTCGGTCCAGAACCTGCCGCAGGTCGTACTGCGGCGAAATCGCCGGAGCCAGCAGCATCACGCTCGTCACCCGGCGGTCGGCGGGCAGTTGCTCCAATGTCAACAATGCCATTCCGCCACCTCCGGACATCCCCACCAGGTGGACCGGGCGACCGGGATAGGCATCCTGATAGGCGACGATCTCCGCTGCCAGATTTTCCGCCTCCCGCCTGTGGCGTGGCACACTGCGCAGATGTGACAGGAAGTTCACGAAATTGCCAGAAGTCCAGTCGTGAACTTCAATGGCCGTATCCAAGCCGCCGTCACGCAACCCTTGGGCGATGTCGGAATTGAAATGGCTCGGCCCCTCGATTCCTGGCAATACCAGGGTGTACCCCCGTTCGAACTGCTCGGGGCCGTTCAGGTTGTTGAAGTAGCAGCAACCGGACGCAAAGCACCCCAACCACGCCAGCAACAGCGTGCCCACCACCCGCCGCATGACCGGCGGGATTCGTTCATTCAATTGCAGCGACACGTGCATGACACGGTCCCTGACGGACGCGGGAGTACCACGAGACCAAAAACAGATCCCGGTGGTTGCACTTGGAAATTGGTGTCTTGAGAGGGGGCGGATCCTACCGCCCGCTTTCGAACAGAACAAGGCGAATGTGACAACGGCTCGTGTCTTATCCGCAAGAATCGGTCAACGCAAAATGAAGCAACCCCGCCGAACAAAATTCGGTGGGGTTGCCCAGCATCGATTTGGACTTGCACGCTGTCTGTACGCACGCGCAAGGATATTTAAGTCTTCAACCTCCCAACGATGTCTGCACCACCGGAAATGCTCGGATCAGCCAGCGGGCGACGAGAATGTAGAGGTGAATGCCGATGGTGACGTTGTAAGTGAAGGTCAGCCCGAGCGAAGCGGCGAGGGGCAGGGAGGGGCTGGCTTCCGGAATGGCGAGACGCTGGATGGCGGGAACGGCGATGTAAGAGGCTGAGCCACACAGCACGGCGAACAGGGCATAGGTGCCGATGTCGAAACAGATTCCTGACGCGTGACTGAAGGCGTGAGCCACGTAGATTCCCAAGGTCGCGAAGATGTTCGGCGCGAGGAGGCCGAAGCAGATGAACCGGCGGCCGGCGGTTCCCAGGTCCTTGAGCCTCCGCGCTGCGGTGATTCCCATTTCCAACAGGAACATGCACAGCAGCCCCTGGAACATGCTGCCGAACAGAAAGTCTTCGGCAAACTTGGGATGCAAGGACTGTGCGTGTGTCACCCAGCCGATCAGGATGCCGCCGAACAAGAGGAACAGTCCGGGGTTCAGGAACACTTCGCGAACGAGTTCAGCGTTGCTGACCTTGTGGGGAGCCACAGTGTCACGGGAACTTTCACCGGGATGGTCGTCCTCGCTGGCGGGACGTTGAGCGGTGGGGTCATAACCCTTTTCCCCGGGCATGTTTCCCAGCGCGTCCATGCCGGACGATCGCAACTGGGACACGATGTACAGCCCAACTAGGCAGCCGGGAATTTCCATGACCGCCAGCATTACCGGCATGAAGGCGGCATACTTGATTCCGGCCACGGTCAGCACGCCGACGGCGGTCACGAATGTTCCGGCGGAATCGGAGCCATAGTAGGCCGACACAGTTGCGGCATCAATGCGTCGCAGCTTGGTGAAGGTGCGGAGTATCCAAAATGCCAGCAGTCCGATGCTCAGATTGGTGAGAAACCCCACCCCCATGAACATCATCGCCTGCCCCAGTTCCCGGCCCGAAAGTTGGGCCAGTTCGGCGCCGCCGTGCCATCCGATGGCGACCAGCAGGTAAATCACGAGGCCCTGGTAAACCGCCTTTGGAAACTCGAAGGGGACCCCTAGAATGGGGATGCTAAAGCCCAGGTAAAAGAACAGGATCAGCGGCTTGAAAAGATTGTGCCGCAGCGTATCCCACATTTCGACAAGCATGTTCACGCGCTCCAAATCAGATTGCATGGTTCCAGCACACCGGTCGTGGATGTGCTGGCTTCATGCAAGGGTCCGGCGTGCAGCCGATGGCGCGGGCCGACGGTCTGCTTCGTTAATGGATTGACACCTGCCTCCTCATTTTCGGTCCGAGGGAAAAAGCTTGATCAGCGGATGATGTGATTCCACCCGACCCGGACCAAACATTACGGAACTCTGACCGCAAAGACGGCAATTCCCGCCAGTCCACTGCACGGAACTCACGCAGATGCTGGGAGTTGCAGTGACAAACATTGCTGCAATGTAAGGTTCGCGGAGAGGTGGAAGCGGAGAGGTGGAAGCGGAGAGGTGGAAGCGGAGAGGTGGAAGCGGAGCGGTGGAAGCGGAGCGGGTGTTGCCGGAGGGGTCTGCCAATTTTGACTGCGTTGTATGCGAAAAGTGACTGAATCCATGGGGTTGACGCTGCTTCCCGCGTGTCGGATACTCATTCTTCACGACTCACATCCCCCGATAGAAACCTCCCGTCATCGCACACGACGGCGACCGATTTTGCGTATCAATGCCGCATTCCATGAGGCACGTTGTTCTGGCAGCCATCGGCGTTGCCTTCGTCTGTTGCGGGCTGCAACCGGCGACAGCGTTGGCTTCGTGTGGCGACTACGTGCGTGTCGGGGCATCGGCCAAGTCAGCGATGGACAACACCGCTGCTCAGCATCAACTTGGCGAGACACATCATCCCGCCAACCCACCGGGCTCTCGCTGCACCGGCCCTTACTGCCGTGACAACCCTTCCGAGGACTCGCTTCCGGTGCCTGACCGACAGGACCTCAGGGAGCGCTGGGTCTGGAAAGGGGCTGATTTTCTGCCCTCGCGGACTGCCACGTCGTGGCTTGCCATCCCGGCACTCACCTCCATAACGGCCCCGGCTCTTAAGCGGCTGGACCGCCCGCCACGATCGGCCTCTGTTGCCACCCGGTGTCTGCCGGGTCCAGGGCGAAAGGCTGGCTGACGCATCTCCCTCCACGGACTTGTGAGTACGAGGTGATCGCCGCCGATCTGTACCTCACCCGCGCGGACGAGGCATCCCTCTTCCCTGTCGTGGAGATCCCCTGTCATGTCGATGGCGATCACGCCGAAAACGATTGTTCCAACGCCCCGGGGTTATGTCCCTGCGGTCTCGCCCCGCCTCAAAGTCCTGCTGTACATCGTGTTCGCGCTATTCGCCCTGCTGGGGGCGAATGCTCTGTATTTGGTTTCCATCACCTTCCAGAACTGGCTCGCCCAAACGCGCGGCAGCGGCGTGAACTTCGAGAACCAGTTCTATCACTGGATGGTGCTGCTGCACGTGGCCCTTGGGTTGTTGTTCATCGCCCCATTCCTGGCGTTCGGCAGCATCCACATGGTGACCTCGTGGAACCGCAAGAACAAACGGGCGATTCGCGTGGGCTACGCGCTGTTCATCGCCGGAATTGTCGTCCTCGTCAGCGGTTTGCTGCTGTTCCGCATTGAAGGCGTGCTGGATCTGCGGCATCCCGTGGCCCGGAGCTTCGTCTACTGGGCGCACTTTGCCGCTCCCCTGGCGGCGATCTGGCTGTACTGGCTGCACCGGTTGGTGGGGCCGCGGATCAAGTGGAAAATCGGCATCTCTTACTTGTCTGCCGTGGGGGTCGCGGTGGCCCTGATGGTCGGCCTGCAGTCGATCGATCCGCGGAAGTTCAACGAAGTGGGCTCGAAAGACGGCGAAAAGTACTTTCAGCCTTCGCTGGCACACACGGCCACCGGAAAATTCATCCCGGCCGATACCATGATGATGGATTCCTATTGTCTGAAGTGTCACAAGGATGCGTACGAAGGCTGGTTCCACAGCAGCCATCATCTCAGTTCATTCAACAATCCGATGTATCTGGCCAGCGTCTCCGAAACCCGCGAGGTTTCTCTGAAGCGCGACGGCAGCGTGAAGGCCTCCCGGTGGTGTGCGGGTTGCCACGACCCGGTGCCGTTTTTCAGCGGGGCGTTCGACGATCCGAAGTTTGACATGAAAAAGCATGCGACCTCGCAAGCCGGCATCACCTGCACGACCTGCCACTCGATCACCCATATCGACAGCACCAAGGGGAACGCGGCCTACACCATTGAAGAACCGCTGCATTATCCGTTCGCCCGCAGCGACAATGCGGTGCTGCAATACATCAACAACCAGCTCATCAAGGCGAAGCCGGCGTTTCACAAGCAGACGTTTCTAAAGCCCCTGCACAAGTCGGCGGAGTTCTGCTCGACCTGCCACAAGGTGCATCTGCCCTACGAACTGAACCACTACAAGGAGTTTTTACGCGGTCAGAATCATTACGACAGCTACCTGCTGAGCGGGGCCTCGGGCCATGGAGCCCGCAGCTTTTATTATCCACCGAAGGCGTTCGAGAACTGCTCGGTGTGCCACATGCCGGTGATGGCATCGAAGGATTTTGGCGCCAAGCTGTTCGATGACAGCGGCACGCTCAAGATTCACGATCACCTGTTTCCCGCCGCGAATACAGGGCTGGCCTTTGTGAAAGGCGATGCGGCCACGGTCAAACGGCACGAAGAATTCCTCAAGAACGGCGTGGCCCGCGTCGACATTTTCGGGATCAAAGAGGGGGGCACGGTCGATGGCAAGCTGCACGCGCCGCTCCGTCCCGTGGTTCCCACGCTGAAACCCGGCTCCAAATACCTGCTGGAGACCGTCGTCCGGACCTTGAAAATCGGCCACCCGCTTACACAGGGGACGGTCGACTCCAATGAAATTTGGGTTGCGCTCAAAGTCACCAGCGGTGGCAAAGTACTGGGGATGAACGGCGGGATCGGTGACGACGGAACCGTCGATCCGTGGTCGCACTTCATCAATGTCTACATGCTCGACCGGAATGGAAAGCGGATCGACCGCCGCAATCCGCAGGACATTTTCGTCCCGCTCTACAACAAGCAGGTTCCACCGGGAGCCGGGAACACCGTGCACTTTGAACTCGAACTGCCCGAGAAACTGACCGCTCCGGTCACCGTCGAGATGCGGCTGCAGTACCGCAAATTCGACCAGAAATACATGGAATTCGTCGCGAAATCGCTGAAGCCGGGCGAGACCACCATCGACGGATACACGCCGGGAACGAAGTACATCAACAACCTGCCGGTAACGACGATGGCGATGGACACGATCACCTTCCCCGTGGAGGGGGTGGCCGAGACCGTTCCGCCGCAAAAGTCCGCAATTGCCGAGAAGGATCTGTGGCAGCGCTGGAACGACTATGGCATCGGCCTGGGTCTGGAGGGGACGCGGAGGCCGCCGGCGTTTGGGCGGTCGGAGTTGCGGCAGGCCGAAGCGGCCTTCAAGGAAGTCGAAAAACTCGGACGGTATGATGGTCCGCTGAACCTGGCACGGGTCTACTTCGCCGACAGCATGTACGATGACGGCGTGGCGGCCCTGGGACGCGCCGCCGCATTCAAGCCGCCGGCTGCCGTGGCTCCGCGCTGGACGCTGGACTGGCTGAGCGGCCAGATCAACCGCAAGCAGGGGCACCTCCCCGAAGCGATCGAACACTTCAAGAGCGTGGTCGACGGCCGGACGAAGGAGATGATCGACCGTGGCTTCGACTTCAGCCTCGACATCGAAGTCATGAACGAGCTGGGCGAAACCTTGTTTGACCATGCCCGGAACCTGGAGCGCGACCCCGACGCCAAGGAAGCGTATGACGCGGTTCTTCAGGACGCGATCAATACTTTTGAACGGACGCTGAAAGTCGATTCCGAGGATGCCACGGCCCATTACAATCTGTCGTTGCTCCAGGCCCTGGTGAAAGAGGACGCCAAGGCGAAGGAGCACCATCTGGCCCATCTGCGCTATAAGCCCGACGACAATGCCCGCGATCTCGCGGTCAACAAGGCCCGGAAGGACAACCCGGCGGCGAACCATGCCGCCGAAGCCCTCGTGATTTACCCGCTGCACCGCCCGGGAGCCCCAGGTCTGCCCGCGGCCACCGCCGCGGTTGCCCCGCAATTGAAGCCAATAAAGACACAAACCGATGCCGCACAGGCTGGAGGTGAAGAATGACGGTCAACAACTCGCCAGGGCGCGGTCCCGACAATGGGCCGGGTGCGGACGACGAGCCCGGTGCCAATGACGCGGCGATCGGCAGTGCTTTTCGGAAGTCACTGCTGCTGCTTGTCGTGCTGGCCGGCGCGGCGGCGGGGGCATACTTCTACATCACCGCGAAGAAGCCGCCTGAAGTCGTGGTGAAGCCAAACGTCTCCCTGCCGACGGTGCGCGAACGGCCCAAGGTCGATCCGCCCAAGATCCCGTTCACGGACATCACCCAGGAGGCGGGCATCAGCTTCACGCACGTGAACGGAGCCACCGGCGAAAAGCTGCTGCCGGAAACGATGGGTGGGGGCGTCGCTTTTTTTGACTACAACAACGACGGCCAGCAGGACCTGTTATTCGTCAATTCCACGCACTGGCCGGACAAAAACGCGGGTCCCGCGCCCACCATGGCGCTGTATCGCAACGACGGCGGCAAGTTCAGTGATGTGACCGCCGAAACGGGGCTGGACCAGCCCTTTTACGGGATGGGCGTGGCTTGCGGCGACTATGACGACGACGGGTGGGTGGATCTGTTTTTCTCGGTGCTGGGTAGCAATCGCCTGTACCGCAACAACCAGGGAAAATTTGAGGACGCCACCGCCTCCGCTGGACTGGCGGGCGAAGCTGACAGTTGGAGCACCTGCTGTGGCTGGGTCGACATCGACAACGACCGCGATCTCGACTTGTTCGTGGGCAACTACGTCCGGTGGAGCGCGGAAACCGACCGCAAGTTGGATTGCACGCTCGATGGCAAGGTCCGCGCGTACTGCCGCCCCGACGCGTATGATGGCGCGTTCCCCTACCTGTACCGCAACGAAGGCAACGGCAAGTTCACCGACATTTCAGAAGTGGCCGGCGTCAGGGTGCAAAATCCCGACACGAAGGTGCCGCTCTCCAAATCGCTGGGGCTGATGCCGATCGACCTGGATGCGGACGGCTGGATGGATCTGGTGGTCGCCAATGACACCGTCAGAAACCTGGTGTTCCACAACACGAAGGACGGAAAGTTTGTGGAAATGGGCGTCGACACCGGCATCGCCTTCGACAGCGCGGGCAATGCCCGCGGGGCGATGGGGATTGATGCCGCCCGGTTCCGCAACGACGCGACGATGGGGCTGGCAATCGGCAATTTCGCCAACGAACCGACGGCGCTGTACTGCGCGACAAAGGACCCGATGCGGTTCAATGACTACGCCGAGGCGACCGGGATTGGCCCGCAGTCGCGCGTGCAGTTGAAGTTCGGCGTGTTCTTCCTTGATGCCGACCTGGATGGCCGTCAGGATCTGCTGACCGTCAACGGCCACCTCGACGAGGACATCAGCAAGGTGCAGCGGAGCCAGACCTACCAGCAGGCCCCGTCGCTGTTCTGGAACTGCGGGGCCAAATCCAGCACCGAGTTCTTGCCGCTCGGCCCTGCGGAGTGCGGCAAGGAGTTCTTTGTCCCGCTCGTGGGGCGCGGTGCCAGCTACGCCGACATCGATGCCGACGGCGACCTGGATATCGTGCTGACCTCGACCGGTGGCAAGCCACGCCTGTTGCGGAACGACCTGTCCACGGGCGCGCACAGGCTGCGGGTACAACTGGAGGGCACGCTCTCCAACCGCAACGCGCTGGGGGCGTGGGTCGAGGTGCATGCGAACAGCCAGGTGTTCGCCCGTCAGGTCATGCCGACCCGCAGTTATCTGTCGCAGGTCGAACTGCCGGTCACGTTTGGACTGGGAAAAATCGACAAGATCGACAAGCTGGTGATCCGCTGGCCGGGCGGAAAAACGCAGGAGGTCAAGGAAGTCGCCGTGGACCAAGTGCTGAAGGTGACGCAGCCGAAAGAGTGAAGTGCCAACGGCGAGAATCGCATGGTTGACCGGTTGCTTCGTGACCAACGCCGAGTCACGGAGTGACCCGGCAACTGGGGATTGATTCGGCGCCCGCCACTTTTGAGGACTGAAGAAATCTAAAATTTCTCAGTACAAAGTCTTCATTTGCGTCGAACAAGCACCTCGTTCAACCCATCGAAAATCCCTGCTCAACAACTTCGTTACCTTCGTTTGCTTCTGTTTCAAATTCAGCCAGAAAGAAACGACTGCTAACCCAGGCCGTTCATCGACGGGGTTTCTCCCAGGATGGTTCGCAGACGGCGGATCGCCCGCAAATGGCGCATGCCGGCAGCCGGCGGACTGAGGCCAAGCGTCTGGGCGGCTTCGGTGTTCGACAGTTGCTCGAAGTGCCTCAGGACCACAATCTCGCGATCCTCTTCAGGCAATTGGTCCAAGGCGACCAAAAACCGCCGTTCCAGCTCCTTGCGCAGCGTCGCTGCGGCGGGAGTCAACTGCTGGTCGCGAAGCTGTGCGGCAAGCTGCAGCGATGAACGGTCGCCAAAGTTGGGCGACAGTGTCTGCTCGCGGTCCATGCTGCGGCGGGCGGCCACACGGTGCCGGCGGTGCGTGTCGATGATCCGGTCCTGGGCCATCTGCCGCAGCCAGTGCTGGAAGGGAATCTTGGGGTCGCGCAAATACGCTTCCAACCGCTGGCTGGCCTCCAGCAGCACATCCTGCACAATGTCGCTGGCGTCGATCCGGCGGCTAAGAGCGCGGTCCATCCGCCCCCTCACCATGACCCGCAGGGCGTTCCGATGCTCGTCCAGCAGCGCACTGACCGCCGCCGGGGTGCCCGCCTGGGCCTGGCGCAGCAGGCGTTCCGTTACGGACGCGTCAGGCCACATGGAACCGAGATCTCCGTAGGACGGATGCCTTCATACGATGGATCATATCGGGCAGCGTGACTTCCGCAAAATGGATGTCACTACGGGCGATCACCCCGTGGCGGCCTTCCAAGTCGACATCAGTTCTATAACCCGCTGCGGATCGACGGGCATGTCAATCTGACCATCCGTCTTCAACGACGAGCCCACGATGAAGCCGGAAGCGTGAGGGAAGTAACTGCCGATCGAGGCCGTATCGACTCCGCTGCCGACCAGCACTGGGACACTTCCCGCAGCCGCCGCCACGCGCTGCACATCCGTCGGCGATGTGGCCTGCCCCGTGCCCAACCCGGTGACAATGATTCCGCCCGCACCGGCCCGCTCGAACAACTCCTTCGTCTCCACTTCAAGCGGCCGCGGCGCGAGCGGTGCCGAATGCTTGACGTTGACATCCGCCAGAATCTGCACGTCTGCGCCGAGACGTGCGCGGTCGCGCAGCAGGTCGTGGGCGATCCCCGTCAGCAGCCCCTGGTCGGTCACTCGGGCTCCACATAGGACATTGACGCGAATGAACGCCGCACCAACCGCATGGGCGATCGCCAGGGCACTCTGGCCGTCGTTGCGCAGGACGTTGATCCCCAGCGGCAGCGGCACCTCACGCCGCACCGCGGCGGCGAGCCACGTCATCGCTGCAACAGTTTCGGCCGGCACGCGGCCGGGATAAAACGGCGTGTCGCCAAAGTTCTCCAGCATCAAGGCATGCACGCCGCCAACCGCCAAGGTTTGGGCATCAGCCAGCACAAACCGCAGCAGTTCCACGTGGCTCAACCGCGACCGCGGACTGCCCGGCAACGGCGGCAAGTGCAGCATCCCGATCACGGGCGCGGCAACCGTCGTCCAAGGCCAGCGGGAAATGGGTGCGGTCATTTGGAAAGATGGATTCAACAAGACGCTCAGGCTGCGTTGAGGAATAGAAAAGCGGTGTTCGCGCTAGAAACCTCCGCACGGCGGTGCTCAATCACCATTTTGGAAGTTGCCGAACCGCTCTTGTCGACATGCAACGTGGCGGGGAAATCGACCCCCGCTTCGGCCCCCGTGATCACTTTGAACATTGGCCACAATCGCCGTCACCGCGCACCGATCAGAATCTCTCGGAACGGCCAGAGTTGCCAGAGGAGGAAAAACTCTGTTTTCGGTTTCCCGGAAACCAAAATTTCGAACTTCAACACTGGCATTCGGTCCTCAAGCCCAATTCTGCTAAATCTCGTCTCGGCTGGCTCTGGATATTTCATGTCAACCTGGGTTTGCACATCATGCCACGCCAGTGAGAACAGTCCGCCGGTTATCATCGCGAAAATGACAATTGGCCCCGCTATCCATGCCACGACTGTCCAATGCGATGATTCGCGGTTCTTGGTTTCTTCGAGCATTCCTTTCAATCTCCTGTGAAAGGCGGATCCGAGCCACTGATCCTCATTGTCATTTGTCATTTGTCATTCGAACTTTCCCGCTCACCCACTCCTCCCCGTCCTTCCACCGCACCAGCGACCCGGCAGTGTTGAAGTTGCGGCGAACATAGCCGAGGGCGACGGGCAAATCATCCGCAGGCGAAATGACAGACGAAGTGATCCTGCCGATTGCCTTGTCGTCCTCTACCCCAAACAACTGAGTGCCGGATGCGGGAGCGGGAACCGACGCGAAGTGCAGCGAACGCAGTTCCTGGTTCACATGGCCGAGGGCGTCAATGCGGGCAATCGGTTCCTGGCCCAGATAGCAGCCTTTGTTGAAGGAAATTGCCGTGGCGGTGCGGGCCACCTCCTGAGCGAGATTGTCGGTCGTGATGTCCAGCCCGTACCAGGGCATGCCGCTTTCAATCCGCAGGGCTTGAAACACATCCATCCCCGCCGGCTTAATTCCGGCCGTCGTGATCTGCGTCCAGAGCGCAGCGGCCTCCTGAGCCGGCAGACAAAGTTCCCAACCGGGCACACCCAGCAGGTCAACCCTGCGAACCTGGAGACGCTCATTCCTGGCGCGGCCGTGCTGGAGCGGGCTGAGCACGACCGGCAAGTCAAGCCGTTTCAGCCAGTCCTCGGCGTCGGGACCCGTCAGAAACAGAACTCCCAGTTCGCTGGTGCGGTCAACGAATTCGACGTCTTCGCGAATGCGGAACTTCGACAGGTGGGGAACAATCTGCGCGGCACAGCCGGGGATTGAATCGAGCCACAGCGAGTCGGCCTCGGCGAAGACGAACAGGTGGGCCAGCACCTTGCCCTGAATGGTGGGCAGAAACGCCTCGCAGCCCCTGCCGACGGCGAGGGACTTGATGTCGTTGGTACTAAACGAATGCAGAAATTTGACGCGGTCTTTGCCGGTCATTTCGATGTGTGTTCGTCCTGTCAGGTCGAACAGCGCCACCTCGGTTTTCGCCCGCGCGTATTCGGCATGGGGATTGCCAAAATGCGCGACCGATCCCGACACGTCATGGGTGGCTCCTGCGGCGACCTGGAGATCGTGGAGATTCTGGCTCATGGAAACTCGATTCAGGATGATTGCGAGCCGGCAGCCAGGGAATCCGTTGCCGCCAGATCTGCCGGAGGCAAATGGCGTGGCTCAATCCGGTCCACTGGCGGCAGGAGATGAACCGGGTGCCGAACCACCTGCAAATCCACGGCTGGCGACTTCGACTCCCACGCCTGAACCCAGTTCGCCCATTGGATCTTTTGGTAATTGTACAAAACGCGCTGCGGGTCGAGTTCCGGTAGGGCCAGATTTCGGGCCAGCAGCCGCGGACGCGGGCGGGAGGGGCGCTCATCCAGGTTGTAGTGAATCTCCTGGGCGAAATCGCCCGTTGGCCACAGAACCAGGGCCTGTTCACGAATGTCGTACGGAAACTGCTGTGGAGCGAACGCCGCCGCCAGATGTTCGCGAATCAGGTCGACCCCGCCCAGTTTGTAGAGCCCCAGCAAAGCCAGGCCCAAATGTTCGCGCTGATCGTTTGGCAGGGTCCGCAGCCAACCAGGCTCTGAGACCGTTGAGACCAGCCAGCCGGACTGCTCCTCAAAGCAGAGCCACAGGCTCTCGCGGCCGGCGTCGGGGCAGACGATTTCCACCTGGAGGCTGTTGGAAGCGACATGCAGCTCGCCCACGTTGACTGTGGGATAGTGCCAGGACGGACATTCGTGGAGCAGGGCGATGAACTCCCGCTCGAAGAAATGCTTCAGTGCCTGTTCCAGATGATGCAGCTCTTCGTGGTAGCGCTTGATCGCCACGCGCCAGCGAAGCAGATAGTTCTTGCGATGGCCGCGGCGGATCCGGTTAAACAGCCGCGGCACCGTGCCCGAATGCAGGCCCGGTTTCATCAGTCGGCCAAGCGTTTCGCCGTGATGGCCGATCATGACCGGCGCGAGGTACTTGGGCCGGTTGGCTGCATACAGCCGCCAGTTCTCCTTCAGTTCCCAAACGAGAAATCCAAAGATTCCTGGAATGGCGGTCACGATCCCAACCGCCAAAAAATTCGCCCAGGCGCTGCCCATAGTCACCACAAACAGCGCGGCCCAGTAGGGCTGGGTCGGCAGGATGATCTTGTGCGAGACCGTCACGACGGGGAAATGTTTGATCGGATTGATCTGGGGCTCGATCAGCAGGTTGATGCAGAACCGCAAAACGTAGGTCACACCCGCCCAGACCACACCCAGAATCGCCTTGCTGACGAATGCCAGACGCGACTCGCCGCTGCGAAAGCGAAGCCACTCGTCCACGGCATACATCACCCGTTCCACGTTCTCCAGCAGGCGCTTGAACGTGTCCATCACCAGTTCGTACAGCGCCACCAGGATTTGAACCCGAATGCGGTACCAGAGTTTTCCCACCCACTCCGCAGACAGCTCTTCCATGTCGCGGCCGATGCGGGAATTCAGCACGATGTTGATGATGGAGAAAATCGCCGTCCACCACCAGATCGAGAGTTCGGCTTTGAAAATCCAAACTCCGAGCCACACGGCGGCGGTGACTGCCGCGGGCAGCATCACAAACCGCCACAGGAAGACGACGGGGCCGCTGAACAGGATCCGCCGAACCACGGGGATCCGCAGCGCCCAGATCGGGAAATCGTAAAACACACCGCGGAAGATTTTGTAGATGGACTGCAGCCCATATTGCACCACCAGACGGCGGAACGGCGGGATGTGCAGCAGGCCGAAGATCAACAGCGACGTCACCACCCATGTCACCGAATCGGGGATGACCGGTCCGTGATGCGTGGACGCCGCCTGGCTGGCGTGGATTTGAACACCGTCGGCCGCAGCAATTTCATGGGCCGGCTGATGCAGCAGCAGGTCGCGGGCCAGATGTTCCAGATGCTTCAGCCCCATCAGGATCACATAGGATCCGCCAACGGGGAGGATCAAGTATTGGGTGAGAAACCGCCCAACCGGTGTCCCAAACATGACCGCGCTGAAGCCCTGCAGAGCGCGGAGGTATATTTCAGCCCGGCGATAAACGCCGTCCAGAGACTTGGAAAGTTGCGCATTGGCCTTGAGCAGCGGATCCTCACTTTTGGGCGAGCCAACCAGGGCCATGCAAATTCGGCCCACAATCACCAGGCAGCGCCACAATGCGGCACCCACCGAGAATCTGGCAGGCGTGGCTTCGACCGGCTGCGGTGCGGCGGGCTCTTCGACGTAGTGGCCGTTCAGGCTCGGCCGGACTGCCAGGCGTCGCTTGCGGGCGGCCTGGGCCGTGGCATCGTCCGGAAAATCGTTGAGTTTCAGGTTGTTGCGGGACACGGCATCCCTCAGGATGCCCAAGTTCAGATACCCGCGCTCCACCACGCTGTCGAGCAGCTCTTCGACCACCTTGCTGACAGCCACGCGTTCGGGCAGATTCTGCGCCTGCAGGCCGACACTTTGCAGCGCTTCGGCGAGGACGGGCCGAAACTGCGACCGCAGCCGCAAGTCCGCTGCCAGGGCCGACTGTCGCACCAGCCGGGTGAGGGCTTCGCGGTCGACGGCATCCAGTTGGGCTGCCGGCAGCCGCGCCTGAGCCCGCCGCAGGTGCCGGGCAACGAGCACATCGCGCAGGTGCGGCAACGACCGCTTGAGTGGCGTCCGCCCAAGCGTCAACAGCCATCCCAATGGGTTCAGGACATGAACATCCCGCTCGTGGTCCACACAGATGTTTTGGAGGTCGTACAGGATCCGCTTGTCAGGTCGCCAAAATCCCCGGCGGGAATTGGCCAGGAGTGCTCCCAGAGCCCGCCGCCATTGCGGGATTTCGTCAGCCGGAAAATCCAGTGCCTGCTGCAGCCGGTGCGACAGCCGGTCCAGCTCCAGCCCGGCACTCCGCTGTGATTCGCTGACATAGGCCGGTGGCACAACCGCCTCGGCATGCGCGCGGAGCAGGGCCGCATTGACGGCGTTTCCCCGCTGACTGGCTTCGTTTGCCCGTTCCAGCAACTGCCGGACAGTCGGTTCGAGCAGCTCGGCGGCAGGTTCGCCCGGAAGCGCTGCGCCGGGCAGGCAGGTTTTCTGGAACAAGGCCAGGCTGTCGATGTCCTGCGCCAGGATCGAATCGATATGGTCGAAGTCGTGAATCGCCGGGAAGTAGCTATACAGCCAGTCCGGAGCAAAGTGCCGCAATTCGAGGTAAACCGAGGCGAACTCGATGTACAGTTCGACGCGGTTCCCGGGGTACAGCAGATAGTTTTCGTTCTGCAGAACGGATTGGATCTCGTCGAAGACCGACTGTCCGATCTCATCGATCCGCGCATGAATGACGGTGGGGGTCAGCCGCCCGACGGCCACTTCCGAATTCAGTTCGACATGCACCCGGGCATGAAACAGCGACCGCCAGACTTCACGGAGCAACTGTGTGAGCCGCATCCCCTCCAGTTCCTGCTCATCCGGGTGCGCCAGCAGCACCACCTGCTCGGTCCGGGGCGGTTCGGGGCCGAGTTCATCGGCGCTCGTGTACCAGAGGAGGCGTTCGCGTGAGAGGATGTAGCTTTTGCGGTGCGGGACCAGCACGGCAAAGCCAGCGAACTGATTGTCCGACTTGATGACCCGCCGGACCACGCGGGGCAAAACCAGGCACGCCGAAGGGTCGACCGTCTTGAGGATCTGGCTGGCCTCCGCGAGTAATGTCTCGACATCGGCCACGGCGCTGCCCTTGAATAATCCTGACAAAATCTCTTCGCGACCTGCGAAACTTCAAATTTCAGATCTCAAATTTCACAGTAAAATGCCTTCCAGCAACAACAGCGAAGGAGGCAGATTGCCGTGACTTGTCAGACTGTGAAATCTGAAATTTGAAATCTGAAATTCGTTTCGTCACCTGGTCTTTCCATGCACCTCCGGAAAGCCAGCCGCCAACCATCAGTTGTTCATGTGGCCGTGGTCTTGCTCACAGCCCTCTTCGTCACAACCTTCCTCTTCGCCCATCTCGAACTCTTCAAAGATCTGCTGTTCAAGATCTTCCGGCAGTCCGGCGACATCCTGGACCCATTCGAGGCAGCCTTCCATGAGCATGTTCATGGCGACTTCTTCGGCGGACAACTGCACGCTCTTGCCCTCTTCGTCTTCGAACAGGTCGGCCTGAGCGTAGGCCTCAATGGCCTTCAGCAGCAGTTCATTCTTCCCGTCGAAAGTCAACGTCAGGGTGCGACCCATGACACGCTCCTCACTTTATTCTTTGCAGTTTTCGATTCGGCGCACCTGTGGCACCGCAGTAGGAATCATATCGCCCCGCCCCCCGGACGCAACCCGCCTGCCGCGGCATTGGGGATTTCCCCCGAAGCCACATTCAAGGCAATTGGGTTGTGTCGCAGCCGTTCAGATTTCGGACCTTGTCGTTAAATCCGCCCTTCGGCCAAGGATCCTTTCCGCTTTCCCACCGCGATTGTACTCTGGCAGGCATCGCGAATTTGATTCCCCAACCGCAGAGGCCCACCATGTGGCGTGATTTCGCTCGTCCCCTGTTCTCCCGTCCGGGCCTGTTGGCACGACTGGTCGTCGCGGGCCTCCTCTGCCATGTGGCTCAATCTTCAGCCCAGGTGCGCGGCGAAGATCTCGCGCTGCACACCTTCAAACGCCAGCAACTGGACGATGTGTACTATTCCGAAGGGGCGAACGCCGGCGACCTGAACCATGATGGCCAGGCCGATGTGGTCTATGGGCCATACTGGTACGAAGGCCCCGAGTTCACGAAAAAGCACGAACTCTACCCACCCAAAGCGCAGAACCGCGAAGGCTACGCCGACAATTTTTTCAACTGGGTCTATGACTTCAACGGCGATGGCTGGAACGACGTGTTCGTCGTCGGCTTTCCCGCCACTCCGGCCTACGTCTACGAAAATCCCAAGGCGGAAGGGCTCGGGCAGCACTGGAAAAAGCACGCCGTGTTCGATTCCGTGGCAAACGAATCTCCGCATTTCATCGACGTGGTGGGCGACAAAACCCCGGAACTCGTCTGCACTTTCGGTGGCTCATTCGGCTTCGCCCAGATCAACCCCGAGAAGCCGTTCGAGAAATGGAAATTCCATCAGGTCTCGGACGTGGCTGCCCCCAAACAGTTCGGTCACGGGCTGGGTGTCGGTGACGTGAACGGCGACGGCAAGCAGGACATTCTCGCCGCGGCTGGTTGGTTTGAACAACCGGCCGAGGCACCGGGCACCTCCCGCTGGACGTTCCATGCCGCCCCCTTCACCGATGCGTACGGCGGTGCCGAGATGTACGCCTACGACGTGGATGGCGACGGCGACAACGACATCATCACCAGCCTGGCAGCCCACGATTTCGGTCTGGCCTGGTATGAACAGGACAAAAGCGGGGCCGAACCGGTCTTCCTCCAGCACCTGATCATGGGCGACCAAGCCGCCCAGAACCATTACGGGCTGGTGATCAGCGAGTTGCACTCCGTCGCGCTGGCGGACATGGATGGAGACGGGCTGAAGGACATCATCACCGGCAAGACTTATTATTCACACCATAAGCAGAGCGCGATGTGGGACGCGGGAGCTGTGGTCTACTGGTTCAAGCTGGTGCGTACGTCTAAGGGTGTCGACTGGGTGCCGCACAAAGCCGACGGCGAAGCGGGGATCGGCCGGCAGATCAGCATTGTCGACGTGAACGCCGACAAGCTGCCGGACATCTTGGTGGGTGGCATGGTCGGCTGCCACGTCCTTGTGCACGAACGCAAGGTTGTCGATGAAGCGACGTGGAAGGCCGCCCAGCCCATGCCGGTCGTCGTTCCTCCGGCCGCCAAATTCATTCGTGGACCGAAGTCCGAGATCGACACAGCCACCGGCCGCGTGGCTCACTCCCTCGAAGGCGAAGACCTCACCGTCACCGTGACCGGCGGCAAAACCTCGGTGCAAGCCATGAGCGGCTTTAACAAAGACCGCTGGAGCGGAGACAAACAACTCTTCTGGATCGGCGGCAAACCCGGTGCCCGCCTCGAACTGGAATTCGAGGTCGCCACGGAAGGTCCCCAGGAGATTCAAGCGGCGCTGACCATGGCCCGCGACTATGGCATCGTCAAGGCGTCGGTTGACGGTGAACCGCTGGGAGAACCAATCGACTGCTACACCTCAGCGGATGTGGTGACCACCGGCCTGCTGACACTGGGAGCCCAAAAGCTGTCCGCCGGCAAACACAAACTGACCCTGGAAATCACGGGCAGCAACCCGGCGGCGGTGAAGGGGTATATGGTGGGGATTGATTATCTGCTGGTGAAGCCGAAGAAGTGAGGGTTTTGATGCCCTCCGCAATGTGGCGGGAGAGCTCTGGTCCTCCAGAGCCGCGAGCCACGAACAGCTCCGGCTCTTGGAAAAAAGTTTGAGGGAACAGTACCCACCGTTCACCGCGGCTCAGCGGGAGCTGGAGCCCTCCCGCCGCATCACTGCTTATCCCACTCCCTACTTCTTGGCCTTCGCCTGGTTCTTCACCGCCTCTTCGGCGGCCTTGACCTTCTCCGGGTCACCCAGATAGCCGTGCGAAAGGACTTTCAGGTTGGCGTCGAACTCGTACTTGAGCGGCATGCCGGTCGGAATGTTGAGTTCGGCGATGTCGTCGTCAGAGATGTTGTTGAGTTGCTTCACGAGTGCCCGCAGGCTGTTGCCGTGGGCAGCGATCAGCACGGTTTTGTCCTGCTTCAGGTGCGGGACAATCTGTTCGTTCCAAAAGGGCAGAACGCGCTTCAGGCAGTCGTCCAGGGATTCGGTGGCCGGCAGTGATTCACGGGGAACGCCGGCGTAACGCGGGTCTTGGGAGGGGTGTTGCGGGTCGGTGGCATCGAGCGCTGGCGGACGGATGGCGTAGCCACGCCTCCAGGCGAGAAGCTGAGCCTCGCCATGCTTCTGCAGGGTCTCGGCCTTGTTGAGCCCCTGCAGCGCGCCATAGTGCCGCTCGTTGAGTTCCCACGCGCGGGTCACGGGCACCCACATCCGGTCCATCTCGTCCATGCAGATCCACAGCGTCCGGATCGCCCGCTTGAGCACCGAGGTGAACGCCACGTCGAACTTGATCCCGGCATCCAGGAGCGTCTTCCCGGCCTCTTTGGCTTCCTGACGGCCCAATTCAGACAGGTCGACATCGACCCACCCGGTGAACCGGTTGTCCAAGTTCCACTGGCTTTGACCGTGCCGCAACAGAATCAGCTTCGACATGACGAGACTCGGAGGGAAAACCGCTCAGTGAGCGGCAAATGCTGGTATTGAATGACAAATGACGAAATGACAAATGACAAATTGGCTTCTGGTTTGTGACGCCGCCGACGAACGACCACTTTGTCATTTGTCATTTGTCATTTGGATTTCTTCAATCCACAGGCTTCGCCTGCGGATACGACCCCAGGATCTCCATCCGCACCGCCCGTTTCTGCAGGTCCTGCAGCACTTTTTGCACGGGCTGCTGGCTGGCGTGTCCTTCAAATTCCATGAAGAACAGGTAGCCGACATCCGGTGCCTTGAGCGGGAACGATTCGATCCAGGTGAGGTTGACGTTGCCCTTCTTGAAGCAGACCAGCGTGTCGGCAAGCGAGCCGGGCTGGTGGGCGATCTGCAGCAGTACCGCTGTTTTGTCGCGGTGGGAGGCCTTGGTCGTTTCGTCGCCGATGATGGCGAAGCGGGTGACGTTGGCTTTGTTGTCTTCAATCCGTTCGGCGACGATGTTCAGGTTGTACTTCTGCGCGGCCTGGCGGCTGGCCACCGCGGCGGTGCCGGGGCTGCGGGAGGCGATGTCGGCGGCCGTCGAAGTGCTGGTGACTTCGATCGTCCGCGCCTGCGGCATGTTGCGCGCCAGCCAGTCGCGGCACTGCGACAGCGCCTGGGGCTTGCTGTAGATCTCAGTAATCTCGCTGCGCTGGCACTTCGCCATCAGGTGGTGATGGATGTTCAGTTGGACTTCCCCGCAAATCTTGAGCGGGAGGCGGGTGAACATGTCGAGCGTGTCGACGACCCGCCCGTCGGTGCTGTTTTCAATGGGAGCCACGCCGTAGTCGGCATGACCGCGGTTCACTTCCTCGAACACCGCGGCGATGGTGTTGACGGGGATATAGGTCGCGGTCGACCCAAACCGTTCCAGCGCGGCGAGGTGGGTAAAGCTGTACTCGGGGCCAAGGTAGGCAATCCGCATCAACTTGACAGCGCTGCGCGCACCGGAAATGATCTCGCGGAAGACGGCACGCACGGCCACGGGAGGCAGCGGGCCGGGGTTTTGCTTCTCGATCAAATCCGCCAGCTCTTGGTCTTCGTAAGGGCTGAACAACGCCTTGGCAGGATGTGGCTGAGCCTGAATCGACTTGACCGTCAAACCCGCACGACGGTTGATCAACTTGAGGATCTCTCCATCAAGCCGTCTGATCTCCGCTTCACTCGCCGCTGCCGTGGCTTTCGGATTGTCTTTGGGTGTGGCGGGCTTGGTCGAGGGGGCTGGCTTCTTGGGCAGCTCTTTCTTCGCCATCACAGCCTTTCCGGCAGTCGCTCGTGGGGCGCACGATCCCTCAGGGTTTAGTCTGCATCCCTGCAACTTGACTTTGGCGACTCTGCAAACGATTTAATCACGCCATCTTGCGCAACCGTCGCAACAGTTTCACCCGCAATCCTGTCCGATTCATGGCCTTCCGTTGTACAGGTACCCCCACGCGCTGTCAATGATTCGGCCAATCTCGTGGCTAATTCACGGTCCATGCCAAAAAGGCAGGGTTGGTTTTCAGACTCACTTCGACGGAGAGTGCCAAAATGGCACACACATCGTCATCTGGCACGAAGTGTGTCATCCAAGAAATGACTCAATTCTTTGCATGACATCAGGTTAAACAATATTTACGCAGTTGTGATGCACAATTGGAATGGACTTTGCTTAACAGGTGCTTGGCGTTTGGGGCCGGTGCTTAAATTTGAAACACTCGCGCGCCCTTTGTGGTGCTTATCAGTTCATCAGGTCAGGAGACAACAATCATGGCGAAGGGCGAGAAGATTATTGGAATTGACCTGGGGACAACCAACTCGGTCGTGTCGGTGATGGAAGGCGGCGAGGCCAAGGTCATCGCCAACTTGGACGGCAACCGGATCACCCCCAGCGTCGTCGCCTTCACAGACAAGGCCGACATCCTGGTGGGCGACCCCGCCAAGCGGCAGGCTGTGACCAACCCCACCCGGACCATCTACTCGATCAAGCGGTTCATGGGCCGGCGGCACAGCGAAGTCGCCTCCGAAGAGAAACTGGTCCCGTACCCGGTCGTCGGGGCACCGACGGAATACGTCAAAGTGAAGGTGGGCGACAAGCAGTTCACGCCTCCTGAAATTTCCGCGCACATTCTGCGCAAGCTGAAGGAGTCGGCCGAGAGCTACCTGGGCCACAAGGTCAACAAGGCGGTGATCACCGTCCCTGCGTACTTCAACGATGCCCAGCGGCAGGCGACCAAGGATGCCGGGCAGATTGCCGGCTTGGAAGTCGAGCGGATCATCAATGAGCCGACCGCTGCGGCCCTGGCGTACGGTCTCCAAAAGAAGAAGGAAGAAAAGATCGTCGTGTTCGACCTCGGCGGCGGCACGTTCGACGTGTCGGTGCTGGAAGTCGGCGACGACGTCGTGGAAGTGCTGAGCACCAACGGTGACACGCACCTCGGCGGCGACGATTTCGACGAAGAACTGATCAACTTCATCGCCAGCAAGTTCAAGGCCGAAAATGGCATCGACCTCCGCAAGGATCCGATGGCCCTGCAGCGGCTGCGGGAAGCGGCCGAGAAGAGCAAGAAGGAACTGTCGTCGCAGCAGAATTCTGACATCAATCTGCCGTTCATCACGGCAGATGCTACCGGTGCCAAGCACTTGCAGTTGACGATCACCCGCGCCGAGTTCGAACGTCTCGTCGATCACCTGATCGAACGCTGCCGCGAACCCGTCGTCAAGGCCCTGAAAGACGCGAAGCTGAAGCCCGAGCAGATTGACGAAGTCGTGCTGGTCGGTGGCTCAACCCGCGTGCCGAAAGTGCAGGAACTCGTCAAGAAACTGTTTGGAAAAGAGCCCCACAAGGGCGTGAACCCCGACGAAGTCGTGGCGGTTGGTGCGGCCATCCAGGGTGGCGTGATCGCCGGCGATGTCAAGGACGTGGTTCTGCTCGACGTGACCCCGTTGTCGCTCGGGTTGCAGACGGAAGGCGACGTGATGACGGTGCTGGTGGAACGCAACACGACCATCCCGACGGAGAAGAAGGAAACGTTTTCAACGGCAGTCGACAACCAGCCAGCGGTGACGGTCCGCGTCTTCCAAGGTGAACGGAAGATGGCGTCCGACAACCGCTTCCTCGGCCAGTTCGACCTCGATGGGATTCCCCCCGCCCCACGTGGCGTGCCGCAGATTGAAGTGACGTTCAGCATCGACGTGAACGGCATCCTCAGTGCCTCGGCCCGCGACAAGGGGACCGGCAAGGAGAAGAGCGTCAAGATCGAGCAGTCGGGCGGACTGTCGGATGCCGAAATTCAGCAGAAGCTGAAGGAAGCCGAAGCCAACGCCGAAGCCGACAGCCAGAAGCGGAAATTGGCCGAAGCTCGCAACAAGGCCTCGAGCCTGGTGTACCAGACCGAGAAGGCCTTGAAGGAACACGCCGACAAGCTCGATGCCGGTTCCAAGTCGGCCATTGAGTCGGCGATGGCGAAGGTCAAGGAGAAGGAAAAAAGCGACGACCCCGCCGCGATCGATTCGGCGATCGCCGAGCTGGAAAGCGCCATGCACGCCATGTCGCAGCACATGTATACCCAGCCCGGCGCCGAAGGGGCTGCCGCTGGTGCCGCCCCGGGCGGTGCCAAGCCGGCTGGCGGTGGTGACGATGTGATCGACGCGGAGTTCGAGAAGAAGTAACGGCCATCGCTGCTGAATCCAAGCGGGCACGGGAGTTTCTCCTGTGCCCGCTTTTTTTGCGGCTGCCGCGCCGTGGCCGATGACTGCGTCACCGGCTTCGAGTCACGGAGTGACTCGGCTACTTTAGTGGCCGCTGATTGGGATCCTCCGCGTGGCTCGTGTATCATGCGGCCCAGATCCCGCCGCCTGCACTTCACCGCGTCGCACCAGGAGATCAGCGTGCCGTCAATTCCCGTTCGGGTCGTGGCTCTGTTTTTGCTGAGTGCCGTGGCTCTCTTGTCCCACGGTGGCTCCCTCGCCGCACAGGAGGCGTTCGACGTCAAGGCGCATTATGCCAAGGCAGAGTATCAAATCCCCATGCGGGATGGCGTGAAACTCCACACCATCGTTTACACACCGCGGGACGTTGCCGCGCCCGCTCCGTTCCTGCTGCTGCGGACGCCGTATGGCATCGGTCCCTATGGCGAGGAATACCGCAAGACGGTCGGGCCGTCGCAAAAATTTGCCGAAGACAAGTTCATTTTTGTGTATCAGGATGTGCGCGGACAGTACAAATCCGAAGGCACATTCGTGGTGATGCGACCGATCCTCACCGAGCGCAAACCTCAGGACGCCGACGAAAGCACCGATACTTTCGACACGATCGAGTGGCTGCTGAAAAATGTTCCCAACAACAACGGACGGGTGGGTCAATGGGGAATCTCATACCCCGGCACGCAGACGGTGTGGGGGATGATCGACGCGCATCCGGCGTTGAAGGCGTCGTCGCCACAGGCCCCGGCGATCGACATGTATTTGGGGGATGACTTTCATCACAACGGCGCGTTTCGGCTGATGTACACCTTCAACTGGCTGGCCGGCAACGCGCGGGCACGAACCGGTCCGAGCAGCGAGAAAAAGCAGCAGTTCGACTATGGCACGCCGGACTCCTACCGCTTCTTCATGGAGGGGGGAACTCTCAGCGAGCTGACTGCCAAACACATGCAGGACCGGGTGCCGACGTGGAATGAGTACATGGCCCACCCCGACTACGACGAGTACTGGCAAAAGCAGACGCCGCTGGCCCATCTCAAAAACATCAACCACGCGGTGCTCAACGTCGGTGGCTGGTTTGACGCCGAAGATTTTTACGGCCCCATCGAAACGTACCGGGCTGTCGAAAAACTCAACCCCAAGAATCAGAATACTCTCGTCATCGGCCCGTGGCTGCATGGCGGGTGGAACTCTATGCCGGGCGATGCCCTGGGTGACATCCGCTTCGGCTCCAAGACGGCGGAGCACTATCGCAACGAAATCGAGTTCACCTTCTTCAAGCGGCATTTGAAGCCTGAAGGTACACCATCTACGGAAACCGAAGCCGTGGTCTTTGAAACTGGAGCCAATGTCTGGCGGCAGTTCGACCAGTGGCCGCCGGCAAAGGCGACGGAAAAGACGCTGTACCTTCAGCCGGGCGGTCGCGTTGGGTTTACGCCACCCGCAGCCCCCGCCAAAGACAGCTACATCAGCGACCCGGCCCGGCCGGTGCCGTTTACTGCCGAGACGCGGCCGATTCAGGGGCATTTGTGGATGGTCGAGGACCAGCGGTTTGCCGCGCGGCGGCCGGATGTGTTGGTGTATGAGACTGAGCCACTGACGGAGGACGTGGTGATCGCCGGCCCGATCATCGCGTCACTGTGGGCTTCTTCCACAGGGAGTGATGCGGATTTTGTGGTCAAGCTGATCGACGTGTACCCGCCGTCGGCTCCCGACAACCAGCCGAACCCGCGCGAAGTCCGCATGGGCGACTACCAGATGCTGCTGGCGGGCGAGGTGTTTCGCGCGAAGTACCGCAACAGCTTCAGCCAGCCTGAGCCACTGGCACCGGGCGTGCCCGCCAAAATCGAGTTCGACCTGCGCGACCGGTTTCACCGCTTCTTGAAGGGACACCGGATAATGGTCCAGGTGCAAAGCTCGTGGTTCCCCGTGATCGACCGCAACCCCCAGCAGTTTTTGAACATCTATGCCGCGAAACGCGAGGATTACCAACCGGCGACGCAGACGATTCACCTGGGGGGTGAGACGGCGTCCAAGCTGACGGTGCGGGTGCTGGCGGATTGAAGCGCGGGGATTCGTCGCGGCGACGCCGCGGATAGGGGTAGGGAGGGCCGATTGGTTTCGGCTCCCCCCTCCCTCCGAACCGGACTGGCGGATTTCCCGCATCCGGCTCTCCAGTTGATGGTCTTACCTGGGACAGGGTTGAAGTGCGAGTTTGTGG
>JAKFUF010000223.1 GCA_021732845.1 Planctomycetaceae bacterium
GATCGCTGGCGGTCTCCCGCCGAACGCCTCAACAAACATCGCTACCACGACAACTGGCTGCAAAACCTCTTGGTCTCGGCCTCAATGAACGGCTACCGACCCGCCCCCCAAAAAGCGTGACGGTCAGAAAAAATGAATCGTCACGCGGGCGTGTTCGGGGCTCCCAAACATCAGCTTGAAGGCGAATTCCACCGTGGGACGAATGCCAATGACCATTGCAGTGCCCGCAATCGGTTCGTAGTTGCTCGAAAAGAACTTCGCGCCCAGAGTACAATCACAAATAACGGTCCCAGTGTTCCCCCGGCCTGCGCTGTTTCACTGCCACCAGGAGCCGCTGGATCTCCTCCAGGTTCCCGCCCGTATAGCGGATCACGTTCGGGTGTTCAAAGCCCTCGTTGTAAGTGTGGGCCGGCATGATCGCCAGCCCGCGCGGACGGTGTTCCAGCCAGCCAAGGATGTACGGGCCGTAATCGTCGACCAGTACGCGCCCGTAGCTGCCGCGTTTGTCCTTCCCCACGATGTCGATGTTCACGGCGTCGCCGAAGTGGTGCTGGATGCAGTCCACCTTTTCGCTCCAGGCGAAGGATTTTTGCCGCGGACCCTTGGTCAGGACGTGGCACTCGAAACCCAAGTTGTCGCAGAGGTCGTACAGATCCCAGCCGAGTTGAAACTTGGGCAGGGTCCGCCACCAGCCGGGCACGCTGGTGACCAGGTCAATCCGCGCCTTGAGCCACGGTTTGGATTCGTCCCAGATGTCCTCTGGCTCTTCCTCCCCGGCTGACATCAGCGATTTCAGGTCGGTTTTCAGCTTTCCCTCGTAGTCGAACAGGGTGTTGTCCATGTCGAAGAGGGCGATGATGTCGCTCATGGATCTTGAGAATTGATTTTGAGGCGATGGCTGGAGAACCGTGGATCCATTGCCATCTGGGATTTCATGCAGGCCGGACCCCGGTGCGTTCCCTGCTGTTTCTTGGCCATCGGCCATTGTAACATGCATCCCATTGGCGCTGGTGCTGGTGGACGCTGGCGGATCGGTCATGCACACGAAGAGGTTGGGCGAAACCATGCGTTCTGTTGTGGCGTTGTTCGCGGTGACAGCATTGTTGATGGGCGGCGTGGCTCACGGCCAGCCGACAGAAGCATCCCAGGGGCCGAATCTGCAGGAACTGGCCCGCTACATTCCGGCCGAGATGAACACTCTGGCGGTTCTGCGGATCGACGAGGTGCTGCAGACCACCCGTGCCAAGAGCGAAGGCTGGGCCGACACCGGTCGCAGCCAGTTTTTGCAGAATGCGGCCAACATTCCGCCCGGCGTTTCCCTCGTCATCCGGGCGTTTGAATTTCACCTTGAGGATTCGCACGTTTCGCGGACGCTGGGGATGGGAGTCTGGCCTCGTCCGCTCGGTCTGGGCGGGTTTCTGAAGCAGACCAACGGGCACTTCGACACGGTGGCCAGTCTGAAAGCCGTGCGCGCCGCGGACCGGGGCTACGTCATCCAGCTCAAGCCAAACGTCCTCGCCCGCATGACCCCAGGACATCGGCAGGAAATCGCCCGGTGGATCCAAGGTGCCAAGGCCGAAGGGGCTCCCGGGCCGTCGGCGTTCCTTGATGCCGCCCTGAACTCCAAAGACCAGATCGTGTTGGCGTACGACATGCAGGACATGGTCGACCCCGGTATCGTCCGCAAGATGCTGGGCCAGACGGCGACGCTGGGCGGCACCGATGCCGTCGACTCCGTGGCCCGGCTGTTGGAGCGGATTCAAGGAGTGCGGCTCACGGTGCATGTCGACAAGGAAATCAGCGGCCAGATTGTGATCGAGTTTGAAGGCGCGATCGGCGGCAAGCCGACGCAGTACATCAAGCCACTGCTCCTGGAAGTGCTGTCCAACTCCGGCGCCTACCTGGAAGACCTCGACAGCAGCACGATCAAGCTGGATGGCTCACGGGCCGTTCTCGATTTTGCCTTGTCCGATGTGGGCTTCCGGCAGGTGATGAGTCTGGTGACCGCCCCGGCAACGGAAGACACCAGCACCGAGTCCGCACCGGAAGTCGTCTCGCCCGGCGGGAAGCCTGTCAACCCGCCTCCGTCCGGCAACGACAAGGGGCAGATCGCCAGAAACCGCAACTATTACACCGCCGTGACACAATGCCTTGATGACCTCCAGAATGGCGGAAAGAAACGCAGAAACTACGAACAGATGGCCGTGTGGCACGAAAACTTTGCCAAGAAGATCGAAGGCCTGTCGATCGACGGGATTGATCCCGAACTGCAGGAATTCGGCACCCATGTCAGTTCCAACCTGCGTGCGCTGGCCGTTTCGCTGCGCGGCGTGCCGATCGAAGTCAACCGCCTCAACAATTCCGTCACTTACGATGTGAACTATTACCCCCCCACCTATGGCTTCACCTGGGGCACCGGCTTTGGGGGCACGCCGGCGATGACACAGGTCAACACCAACCAGGGCCAGATTCGCGCGGAGCAGGCCTCCGTCATCGCTGCCGGAGAAAAGCAGCGCGAACAGGTGTGGAACCTGCTGAGCGACGAGCGACAGCAGTTGCGGCAGAAACTCCAGCAAAAATACGGTACCGATTTTGAGGGTGCGCGACGTTAAGTTTGCATGATTCCAGCACACCTGTCGTGGATCCGTTCGCTGGCGCTCACTCCGGATCCACTGTCGGTGTTCCGGAATCATGCGGTTCAAGCCTCGGTGGAGCCGAGTGATCCATCCGAGGCGTGAACTCCCAGAGTTGATCCTGCTGCTCGACGAAGGCTTCCGATGCTCCAAAACGAACTTCAAGTGGCGCTGTCCGCCGTCCATTCGGCAATGACCCTCTCCCGCGCGGTGCAGGGAGAACTTACGCTGGGGCGGTGGGACAAGTCCGACCGCACGCCGGTCACGGTGGCTGACCTGGCAGTTCAGGCGCATATCAGCGCTGCTCTGGCGCAGCACTTTCCCAATGACCCGTTGATGGCTGAGGAAAGCTCCGACGAACTGCAGACGCCGGAATGGGCCGCATGCCTCGAAATGGTGACACAGCATGTGGCAACCGTGCGGCCCGAGCTGGCCGGCAACGGCAATGCGAAAGGGCAAGTGCTCGACTGGATCAGTCGCGGCCAACAGGCACCCGACCCCGCGCGGCGCTACTGGGTGCTGGACCCGATCGACGGGACCAAGGGGTTTCTTCGCCGCGGCCAGTACGCCATTGCCCTGGCACTGATTGAACGAGGAAAGATTCTGCTGGGCGTGCTGGCCTGCCCGAATCTAGCACAACGGCCGGGGAAGCTGGGGCAGGCAATTTCCCCAAAAGACGGCATGATTTTTTTCGCTCGGCGGGATGGCCTGGGTGCCCAGGCGGTTGTTGCCCCCACGGGCGAGCCGTTTCACACCGACTGGGTGCCCGTGCGGGTCAACCAGGCCGATGCCGCCACGGCGACCTGGTGTGAACGCGTGGAAAGCAGCGACAAGAACAAGGATCTGACCACCGTCATCGTGGAGCGGGCCGGGGTCACCAGCGCCCCCTGCCGGCTCGACAGTCAGGCGAAGTATTCGGTCGTGGCCCGCGGCGAGGCCTCCATCTATCTGCGGCACACACTGGACAAGACCTACCGTGAGAAGGTCTGGGACCATGCCGCGGGTGTGATCGTGATTGAGGAGGCCGGCGGGCGCGTCACCGACCTGCGTGGCCAGCCACTGGATTTTTCCCTGGGCCGGGAACTCTCGGCGAACCGCGGCATCCTCGCCACCAACGGAATTCTGCACGCTCCAATCTTGGAAGCCGTCCAGGCAGAGGGGCTGTTCAGCGAATAGCACCGCTTGCCGCCATGGAAGTGTTTGACCGAGTCAAGTCTTCGGAGGCAGATTGGAGCCAGCTGTGTTCAGCGGGAGGTAGCGGTAGTACACCTCCAGGCACAGCGTGCTCACGGCGGTGGAGAAGATCCGGCCGCCGAAGTCGCCCCACGGGGCATACGGATCCCAACTGCCGCCGAGATGGCCCCCCTTGCGCTGTTCGCTCACGAGCGTGTCGCGCAGCGCGTCGTTCCAGTTGTTCCATTCCTGGCCACCGTGCTTGTACATCGACAGGGTGCCGTAGTACCAGTAGTACAGGTCCATCTGTGACCGGCGTGGCAACCGCTCCTGCAGATAGGCCGCCGCTTCCTGCGCGGCCGGGTCGGTGCGGGGCATGCCCAGCAATTGCTTGCAGAACAGGGCTTCGGCGGTCATGGAGGCCTTGATTCGCTGGTCGAGCTGAATGCCGGTGCCGCCCTTGGGCTGACCATAGGCGGCCAGTCCGCCCTTCTCGCCCCGGCCGGATTTTTGGAGAAAATTTCGCGCCAGGTCCAAGGTCTTCCGTGGAACCGGCAGGCCCACGGTCTCCACACTCTTGAGGGCCATCAACTGCCAGCCGAACATGCTCATGTCGCTGGAGGTGCGCAGCTCGTCGGCGTCACCCGTTTCGCGGTAACGCCAGCCACCGTCAATCGGGTTCTGCATGGAGACAATAAACGCCGCCGCCAGTTCCAGTGGCTCGCGGAGCGATTCATCATGGGTCATGCCGTAGGCTTCTCCCAGGGCGATGGTCGCCATGCCGTGGCAGTACATCGCGGCATAGCGGTTGCGTGTCACCCCGAGGTAACCATCGGCCCGCTGGCGGCGGATGAGCCACCGCAGGCCATGGTCCACGGTGTCGGCATACAGGCCCTCCATGTGGGTGTAACCGGCCCCCAGAAACGCCAGGAGCGCCAGGCCGGTCAGCCCGGCATCGGCTTCAATTCCGGCACGCTGCCGCAACTGCAGTTGAGCACCTTGCAGGGCGATCTGCTCGGGTTCGTGGCCCAGCCCGGAGCGGCCTGTGCAGCGCTCGCCGACGGGGCACTGGGCATCGAAGCCATCGCCGTCCCAGCGGCCGTCGGCCGACTGGTGCCGCGCGAGCCACTCCAGCGCCGCCTCCACGGCCCGCTCCGACCCGTCAGAGGCTCCCAGCGACTTGGCGATCGCCTGCCGGTTGGCGGCTCCGCGCAGGCGGTATTTGGCCGGCACCTTCGAATGGGACTTGCCGACACCGGTTTCGCCCTCAGGTTCGAAGACTTTGGCTTCAATTTCGCCCAGGCCCGGAATGGCTGAACCGGTCATCAATTTGGAACCGGCTGTCGTGGCGAGTTCCGTACCGGGTTCGTCTGCGTCCGTCCGGTGCACCGGCTCGCGGGCCACCGCCCCCTCTTTTCCGCCGCCGGCGGGCTTGCTCGTGGATGGCCGCGTGCGGGAAAACTTGCCGCCCGTCGCCGCCTCCGCGGGAGCATCCGCCGAGGCGCCCGACACGTCGCCGATGGGGCCAGCCTTCGATTTCATCTGTGGCTTGGACCGCTCAGGCAGGTTGGATTCCACGATTTGCGGCTGAGGCACATCCGTCTTTGCAGTCATCGGGGGCGGGGTGGGATTCAACTTGGCGACATCGATTGTTGCCGCATTCTCCGGGACTTCCGCCGCGCCCGACATCCGCTCCACCGGCCTGGAATCGCGCGGCGCGGCGGTGAGGGTTCGCTCCCGGGTCGGTCCGTCGGCAGTGTCGGCGCGCGATTCGGCGGTCTGCTCGCCAAGCGACATGGGCAGCGCCTTCGGGGTCAGCCGCTGACGCTCTTCGACCAGGGGCTTCGGCGTGGATTCGTTCAGTTCGGGGGCAGGCTGTGGTGCGACTTCCGGGAGCGTGGGAGTCATGTCGAGCGTCGCTTTGGTCTTCTCGACGGCCTCCATCACCAGTTGGCGGGCGGGCTGATGCGTGCGCTCCGCATGGGGTTTCGGGGTCGATGGCAACCGGTCCCACACCGGCTTGTCGCTGTCCATCAGCGGCGCGGCCAGTGGCTCTGGAGTTTGCGGCTCGGGCATCTGGCTGACACGCACGCGAACCTCTCCCTGGTCGTTGCGCGGCAGCAGAAACACCGTGGTTGTCCAGACGCCCGCCAGCATGTGGACCAGGGTCGACAGCACCACCGCCTTGGCCGTGACATTGTTGTCGCCCCAGCGCGTGACCAGCATCCGCATCAGCAGGACGGTGATGACAAACGCACCGGTCCACAGCGAATACTGAAAGAGTTGCGGCAGCTTGAGCGCGGCGGGGTCGAGCGCCTGGAGGTGGCGGATGATGTCTGGCATGCCGTTCATGGGGCACCCTCCGGGGTCTGCGTGGCCAGCGAGAAGTTCTCGATCCTGGCCGCCCGGCACACCGAAAACACGTTCACGGTGTGCTGCAGCACCCCCCGCCCGTCGCCCCGCACCAGCACCGCCTGGTCGGCATAGCGCGCCTGCGCCTCCGACAGCATCGTCCGCAATTGGTCCAGTGTCAAAATCTCATCCTTGACCGCCACACGGCCGTCAGCCAGCACGTTGACAATGATCTCGTCCGGCGGCGACGTCAGCGGCTGCGCACTGCTGGATGAAGGAAGCTGCACATCGAATTGCTGCTCGTTGGAGAACTGCATGCTCACGACGAAAAAGATGATCAAATTGAAAACAATGTCGATCATCGGCGTCAGGTTGAGCTGCGGCTCCTCCAGTTCAGCCATCTTAAGCGGCACGGGAACGCCCTCCGGGCGGTGAATGACAGAGATTACTGATAGGCCAGAAGCAAATCGTTCCAATACCGTGGATAGTTTGTCGAACTGGTGATTCCCCCGCCGATGAGAATCGCCTGGCGGTGATTGAATTTTGGCATAAGCCAGCCTGTGGCACCCGTCAATGTGATCGTCGGCCTTGTTTTCCGCAGTCGGCCAAGGACGTTTTTCAGCTCGTCAGCATTGCCGTAGGTCGGTATTCGGCAGATCAAAAACGGTGGCCAAGCGTGCATGCCGGATGCTCAGCGAACCGGGCTCCAGAGGGAACCACATTTTCCGTCGCTCATGGAACTCAGATGACCACGGATCGTAAAGTACGGCCAAACCGGGATGGGCCCAGTTCGCCGAAGGCAGCAGGTCGACAAAGAGGACGGCGCTGTCGCGGCCATCATAGTCAGCCCATGCGTGGCGACCGGTTGCGTCGAGCAGTTGGCGGATCTCATCGGCACCGCACATGATGCCTGTGTCGCGCGTGAGGCACTCGACATGGACGAAACGGCCTGTCCTCAATCCTCCCACAGTCACCGCATCCCAAGATCGAGACTCCACTGGCTCGGCGTGGGCTGCGGTGAATGACTCATCGACAATGGCCCGCAATCCCAACGCCAAATGCTGGCGAAAAGTGCCATCCAACTGAAGAGAATTCAAATCAATGATGGACTGTGTGCTCATGTGTCGCCTTCGAATACCGGCACTCTGAACTCGGGTGCATCCCTCCAGAATACACCAACTACACCGCTTTTCGCTTCTCCTTCGATTCCTTCGGCGCTTCCTCCTCCGGTTCCGGCTTCGTCGCCTTCACGGACGTCTTGACCGTCGGTGCCGGCGGATTGGCCAGGCCCTCGGCGGAAATCAGATTCACAACCTTCTGCGACGCGAGGTCCATCTCCGAGACGAGGGCATCCACACGGCCCACGAAATACATGTAAATGACCAGGGCGGGAATCGCCACCACCAGGCCGCCGGCGGTGGTGATCAGGGCCATGCCGATGCCGCCGGCAAAGTCTCCCGCCTTGGCCGCGCCTGGAATACTGGCAATCTGGTAGAACGTCTCGATCATACCGAGCACCGTGCCCAGCAGCCCCAGCAATGGGGAGATTGTGGCCACGGCATTGAGAATCCGCAGATTGCGGCGCAGGTCACTGACCTGCCGTTCGCCGCCGTCAATGATCGCCTGCTCCACCTCGACGCTCGGCTTGCCCCACTTGCGGACGCCATGCTCAAAGACGCGGGCGACGGGGCTGCCGTTCTCTTCGCACAGCCGCAGGGCCGACTTGCGGTCGAGCTTGCCCTGCTCCAAATGCTGGATAAAGCGGACGACAAAGTCGCGGGGGATCACCCGTCTCCGCCGCAAGACCACCCACCGTTCCAGTGTGAAAATAATCGCGATGAATGAACAGATCCCGATCGGGATCATCAGTGGCCCGCCGGCCAGGATGTACTCGTCCAGCCGCTGCGGCAGCTTCGGCGGCCCCTTGCGGGGAGCGAGGGCGGGACCGGCGGGCGGTTTGGCTTCGGTGGCAGCAGCACCAGCAGGTTCCGCAACGGCCTTGTTTTCAGCAGGCAGTTCTTCGGCATCCGGAGACGTTGCCGGAGCGCGCGCGGGCCGTCCTGGGGCGGCCTCCTGGGCGACCGCGGTTCCTGGACCAGTCGCGAGCAGAAGCAGGAACAGCACAGCGGAGCGGGGTTTGAGCAACGCGACATCCATGGCTTGAAAGAATTTCGCCTTCATGAGCGACCTGGCAGCACATGCGCCCGGAAGTTCGACTCATCAACATTCTCGATGGAGGGATCGAGCGTGACAGCATGTTCACGAAACGCAGCCGCGGTCTCTGGATCACCTGCCTGCCTCCAGATCTCGCCGCGAAGCGCGGCAAGCTCTGCAGGCTGCAGGCATGCGCCCCATTGACGAAGCAGCGACAGTGCCAAATCCCAGTCTCCAACCTTTCTGGCCGCAAACGCTGCCAGGAGCCCTCTCTCCGCTTCAGGTGTCAACAACTGAACCGCATGGGGTGAGTCGGAGATCGAGTAGAGATCGGCCGAGAGGTGGTTAACGCGTTCTTTCTCCGCCTCCGTCATTCGATACCAAGGCGCCTCCAGGCTGTCGCGAAGCGCATCGCACTGCGGCGCTTCACCTTCTCCCCGAGCGATCAGCCGATGAAGCTCGCGAAGTCCGCGCACGGACGCCAGATAATCAGGAGACATCGACAATGCTCGGGGTGACATGGCTAGACCTCAACCGATTCGTCAATTTTCCAATGATCGCGGGTGGCGGCAAGGTTTGCCTGAAAGATTGGCAATGATGCGGCATCAAGCCGCGCCGGAACGACAAGTCCATGAGAGGGACGATCAACGACCAAATCCAGGCCCTCTTCCACACCAGAAGGAACGAATGGGCCGTCACCCATGGAAAAACAAAACAGCGAATTTGAACCGGTGGCTTTGGGGAAAAACTCCTGCAGTCTTCTTGGTATCAGAAAATGCGGAAAGGCATTCAGGCTGGGGCTGACAGACATTCCCTTTCCATTCAACTCGACATTGCCATTGGCGTCGACATCCACATCTATGGGCACACGCACTCCGAGACAATCGCGAATCGCTCCAATCGTGGGTTTGTCATCGAGATCCTTCCGCATCGTTCGGAATATTTTTGGCATCGGCGTCCTTGAAACAATCAAGAAGTCGGTTGATCACACCCGTTTCCTCGCGGCCTCCAGCCGCTCCCGGGCCTCAGCCGCCTTTTCGTGGTTCGGAAAGTCGCGCAGCAGGTCTTCATAGGTTTTCACTGCGTCCTTCCACTCGTCGGTCTTTTCGTAGCAGGCGGCGGCTTGGAACAGGGCCAGGCCTTGAAAATCGGGATACTTGTAGCGGATCTCGACTTTCAGGAATTCGTCCAGGGCGTGCTTGTAATCCTTCTCAAAGAAATAGGTTTCGGCCAGCAGGAAATGGCATTTGGCGGCGGTTTCCGTCAGCCGGCCGTGGCTGTCGGCGATGACTCGCTCAAATGCGGTCCGGGCCTCGGCCCACATCGCCTGCGATTTGTAGGACCGTCCCAGTGTGTCATCCAAAAAATACAGGAACGGGGAATCGGGATTGGCGTTGCGGAATTCTGTCACCGTGGCTTCGACGGCTTTGTAGTTTTTTTGCCGAAACTGCGTTTCGGCCAGCATGCGCCACAGCCGGGGGTACCATTTGGTCCGCTTGATCGCCTCGGCATCCGCGGCAGGCGGGGTGGTGCCTCCAGTCCCCGTATCGGCGGGAGTGCCATCAGCCTTCAGCGGAGTCGTTCTGCCTTGGCGCAGATTCTCCAGTCTCACCAAAGCCTCCGGCAGCATGCCGCGCTCAAAATCGGCCTCGGCCGCGTGGAAATCGGCGTCCCAATGGAATTCGCCCTGGGGGAACCGTTCCAAGTAGTGCCGACAGACCTTTCGCAGGTCCTCCCAGCGTTTTGTCTCCATTTCAATCTGCATCAACTGAAACAGCGCCTTCTGTTGGACGGCCGCCTCCGCCTTGGGCTCCATCGACAGAACGACAAACGCCGCCCGCGCCGAGCCGAGTTTTCCGGGCTGGTTCGAGACGAGGTCGCTTTCCGCCAGACTGAGCCGCGCGTTGTAGGCCAGCGGACTTGTGGGGTAGTCGGTCACCAATTTGAGGAAGGTTGCGTCTGCCTGCTCAAAGCGTTCCGCTTCGACATTCAACATCGCCCAACGATCGAGAATCTTTGCCGCATCGTTATGCTTCGGAAAGCGTTCGATCAATTTGGCAAAGACCCGGTCGACGTTGACCATTTGTTTCGGGTCAAGCCCCTCGTCCGACCGGGCAAGGTCTGCCAGCAGTTTTCCAGACTGCTGGCCCGCCCGAAACGCGTACTCGGACTGTCCAAAGGTTTCGAAAGTATATTCAAACGCTCGCTGAGCTTCCGCGATCTTTCCGGAATCCTGCAGCGACTGCCCCTGCATGAAAGCGGCTTCGGCGGCGTTTTTGTCGCGGCCGAATGCAGTCACGAATCGGGAAAAACTCGTGGCGGCTTCGGGGTATCGTTGACCGCGATACTGTGACCAGCCCAGTTCAAAGAGCGCCTTGGAGAACAGCAACGATTCGGGCCGCGCGACAATGTCGCCATAGAGGGCATTGGCCTGGGCAAAATCACCCCGGGAGTGAGCCACATCACCCAGCTCGAATAGGGTTTCGTCCAGCCGTTGTGACCCGGGGAAGCGGGATTTCAGTGCGGCCAGCGTGCTCTCAGCACCATCGGTGTTTCCCGCGTGGGCCTGTGCCACGCATTTCAGCGACAGCGCCTGGTCGGCCAGCGGGCCTTGGTTTTCCAAGGCGAGGTATTTTTCAGCCTCCTCCGCCGCAGCTTCAAATTGCTGCCGCTTCGGTTCCAACATGTCGATCGGCAGGGCCTTCCCGATGGTGAGACGGGCCGCGGCGCGGAGGACGAACACCCCCGTCAGTTCCCGCATTTCGCGGTCCTTCACCACGGCCTCGGCCACACCGGTGGTCACCTCCAGCAGCTTGGTAAAGTTGCGTTGAGACTGGAGCGCGATCGCCATGTAATACTGGGCGTGGAGTTTCACCGGCAGCAGGGTGCTGGCCGACGTCACGGCTTCAAACACTTGCACCGCCGCGGCGCGCTTGCCATCACCGGCCGTGCCGTCCGCGGCTGTCGCCAGCAACAGGCGGCCCTTGAGGATTTCCTGCCAGAGCCGCAGCCGGTTGTTGGGGAACTGCTGGTCAAAACGGGACAGCAGGGCTTCTGTTTCCGCAAACCGCCCACCGAGGAGTCCGGCCTGACAGGCTGAGTGCAGCGCTTCGTCGGCGACGGGGCTTTTGGGGTAGTTGTCAACCAGTTGCATGTACCGTTCGCGGGCCTTGTCGAACGCGCTGCGCCGCAATTCGCAGTGAGCCACCTGCAGCAAATACCGTTCGGAGCCGGGCTCCGCCTGGAATTTGTCGTAGGCTCCCAGGAAGACATCAATGGCTTCGGCGTTCTTGTCGAGCGAACGCAGGCTGAGCCCCTGCCAGTACCGGGCATCGGGGGCATTCTTCGCCGTGGCTGCCGCCGTCTCAAACGCCTTGGCAGCCTCCGCGAAGTCCGCGCTTTGATAGAGCGAGAACCCCCGGTTGAGCCGCGCCAGCGGCACCTGCGTGCTCTCCGGGAACTTGTCCTCGACAACCTGGTAGGCCTCGGCGGCTTTGGCGTAATCCTTCTCGTCAAAGAGGATTGCCGCCAGTCGCATCTGCGCGTCGGGAGCGCGCTCCCCGGTGCGATTGGAAGCCAGTTTTTGATAGATGGTCTTGGCCTCGGGCAGCCTGCCGAGTTCATCATAGGCGCGGGCCAGCCCGTATTCCGTTTCCTCGATCACGACTCCCTGGGGGAACTTGGTCCGCGCCTGGTCAAACCATTTGGCCGCCAGATCGTAGTGTTTGAGCCGCGCTTCGGACTCACCCAAGTATGGCAAGGCCCGTTCGAGCAGTGGATCATCCTTCGATTGATTGACGAATGCGGTCAGTTCGGCGACCGCGGCCGGAAAGTCGTCGAGGAAATAGCTGCTCTGGCCCGTCCAATACAGGGCCTGCACGGCGTTATTCCCGCGCGGGTAGAGATTGGTGAAAGTCCGCAATACCTCGCGGGCCTGCTTGTGGTCGTCGAGGTTGATGAGCGCCAGCCCCAGATAGAACTGGGCGTTCTCGGCGCTGCGATGCTTGGGATTGGCCGCGATGAACTTTTTGAAGGACTCCGAGGCGAGCTTCCAGCGGCTTTTGTTGTAATGTCCGACGCCGTCTTTGTAATCGTCGTCGACAGCCGCCCGCGCCGGGGCCGCGAGCAGCGAAACCACCGCCAGGACGACGACCGCGCGGAAGGCTGTCGCAAGGGACGAAAACGCCCACATTTTCCAGGGAATCACTGCATCAAGAGAGCTGTTGTGCATATGCATGCCTCCGCGTCGTGCGGCCTGATCGCCGGATCGGCTGCAACCCGAATGCCAAGATTGGCAAATCCAATTCTACCGGCTGCGCGCACGCTGGCAAATTGCGCGAGCAAATTGCCTCCGGGCCAGCCAGCCGATTGACCGTGGCAACGGCGATCCGGCCCTCAAAAGCCCATCAAGTTCAGGTTTTTTCGCCCAATTTCCTAGACCATGGAAGACTGAACCAGGACCCGCCTCAACGCTTGAGAGGTGCGCCAAGACGTCCAGCCAATTCCGCCGACCGCAGTTCTCGGAGTCACGGCTCCGGCTCTGTCAGGCATCCGTGGCACGAATCTCCACAACCGATGTCCGCGCCGGACCAGCGAGTCGTTGAGTTCTGTCGCTTCCCGGTGACAACCATGTCCGCAGCGCCAACCCGCGCCGCGCTATCAGCCGCTGGAGCTGATCCACGATCGTCCGCACGATACGGCCCTCGGTATCTGGTGCAGCCCGACCTCCGACCTCCGATCTTCCGATCTTGTCCTCGGATGACTTCCCCTCCTGGGGGCGGTAACATGGACAAAACTCTTCCATGCTCCGCCTTCCTCTCTGGACATTCATGCCCGGCGACGACGAACGCGACAAAATGCTTGAGCGGCTGGCTGCGGGCGACCCTGCGGCTGCGCAGGAGTTATTTGAACGCTTCAGCCGCCGGCTGGTGCGGCTCGCGCGGTCGCGACTCAGTGAGCGGCTGCGGGCCAAGGTCGACCCCGAAGATCTGGTCCAGTCGGCGTTTCGCAGTTTTATCAAGCGCCAGTCGCTCCGCCGGTTCGATTTCGCCAATTGGGAGGATGTCTGGTCGCTGCTGGTGGTCTTTACCCTGCGGAAGCTGACCCGGCAGGTGGACATCTACAAGTCAGCCAGCCGCAGCCTCGACCGCGAACACCCCCTGGACGGCGACCTCGACAGCTATCGCGCGATTGCCCGCGATCCCCAGCCGGAGGAGGCCGCGATCCTGGCGGACCTGGTCGAGCAGGTGTCGCTGAAGCTCGACACGCAGGAACGCAACGTCTTCCTGCTCAAACTGGAGGGCCGCACCAACCTCGAAATTGCCACGACCGTCGGCGTCGGCGAACGGACGATCTACCGCATCCTCGACACCCTGCGCGACCGGTTGGCGTCACTGATGGATGAAGACCCCGCTTGATCCGCGCGGAATTTCACAGTAAATGCCTTTGGGACAGGATGAAAAAGGATGCGAAAAGATCTGTTTGAACCAGCTTCCAACGAAAAACATCCTTTCGATCCTGTCCCAAGTCCCACACGCCATTGATTGGTTCTCGACATTCAGGGGTCGGTGTGAATCGTTGGACCTGTCAACAAGCAACGTTGCAAAGCTGAACGGTGGGACTGAACGTAATCTGCGTGCAGCGATCCAGATTCACTTTTGAAGAAGGCTGACCGATGTATCTGCAAACCTCGCGCGTCTTCGTCCTGTGTTTTGCGCTTCTGGCCACTTCCCGTGCAGGCGTCGTCCACGCCCAGCCAACTCCGCCAATCCCGCCCGCCAAGGCCGAACTGTTTCGCGACACGAAGCGTGGCGACGCGATGCTGGCCGCGTACTTTCGCAACGAAACACGCCAGCTCGCCGACAATTGCCTCGCCGGCATCAAGACGCATGAGGACTGGACGGCACAGCGTGTCGAAGCGAAACGGCAGTTGCAGGAGATGCTGGGACTTGAGCCGTGGCCGGAACGGACTCCACTGCAGCCGGTGATCACCGGACGCATTGAGCATGACCTGTTCACGGTCGAGAAGCTCCAGTTTCAGTCACGGCCGGGAATGTATGTCACGGGCAACTTGTATCTGCCCAAACAGGTCACCGAGAAGCTGCCGGCCATTCTGTATGTGTGTGGACACAGCAAACAAGTTGTCGAGGGCGTGAGCTACGGCAACAAGTCGGGGTACCAGCATCATGGCGCGTGGTTCGCCCGCAACGGTTATGTCTGCCTGACGATCGACACCATTCAACTGGGAGAACTGCAGGGGTTTCATCACGGAACCCACAACCTGAATGAATGGTGGTGGAACGCGCGGGGCTATACTCCGGCGGGTGTCGAAGCCTGGAACGGCATGCGGGCGATTGACTATCTGCAAAGCCGGCCCGAAGTCGATCCTGAGCGGATCGGTGTGACAGGCCGTTCCGGAGGCGGCGCGTACTCATGGTGGATCGCCGCGCTCGACGAACGCGTGAAGGCCGCCGTGCCTGTGGCTGGCATCACCGACCTCGAAAACCATGTTGTCGATGGCTGTGTCGAAGGCCATTGCGATTGCATGTACTTCGTCAACACCTACCGCTGGGACTTCGCCGAGGTGGCGGCCCTCATTGCACCGCGACCGCTGTTGATCTCCAACACCGACAAGGACGGGATCTTCCCCTTGGAAGGTGTGGTCCGCGTCCATGAGAAGGCCCGCCGCATCTACCAGTTGTATGGGGCCGGCAAACAGCTCGGCCTGCAGATCACCGAGGGGCCGCACCTGGACACGCAGGAGCTGCACATTCATGCCTTCCGCTGGTTCAACCGCTTTCTCAAAAACGACCCCACATCGCAGGTCGAAATGACCGCCGTGAAGTTTTTCGAACCGAAGCAGTTGCGGGTCTTCGAAGAGTTGCCCAAGGACGAAATCACCACCAAGATTCAGGAATCGTTTACGACAGTTGCGCCAGCGCCAACCACTCCGGAAAGTCCGAGCGACTGGGCTACGAAGCGCGACACGTTGCTTTCGCAGTTGCGGTCCAAGGTGTTCGGCGGCTGGCCGGAGGAAACCACAGCAACGCCGGAGTCGCTGAACCTGCAGGGGATCCTCAATGTCGCACGCGATGGTGTGCAGCTCACCTCGTGGGATTTTACCAGCGAGCATGATGTCACCCTGCGGCTGTATCTCGCCCATCGCGCGGGCCTGAGTGTCAATGACCTGGATCTGGTCGTGCTGAATTCGCTGGACGACGAGGGCTGGGCCAAGTGGCTCGGAACCATGCAGGTCGCCTTCAGTACCGACTTCACCGCGGACCTGGCACAGACGGTCACCAAGGCGACGCCGGAAGATTGGGAGTCCGAAAAGAAGATGTACGCCTCGCAGAAATGGGGCATGGCGTGGATCGCCCCGCGTGGCGTGGGACCGACGGCTTTCGACCAGACATCCAAGAAACAGATTCATAATCGCCGCCGCTACCAATTGCTCGGACAGACGCTGGAGGGGATGCAGGTGTGGGATATCCGCCGCGCCGTGCAGGCGCTGCGACTGGGGATGAACGGCAGCAAGAAGCCGCTGTGGCTCCAGGGCGAACGCCGGCAGACGGGCCTTGTGTTGTATGCGTCGCTCTTCGAACCCGACATTGCCCGGTTGGATCTATGGTATCTGCCCAAGTCGCACCAGCCGGCCGGTCCGGACTTCCTCAACGTACTCCGGGTTTTGGACATCCCAGAAGCCGTGGCTCTCGCCGCCGAACGGTCCAAAGTGCGGCTGTACGAACATGAGCCACAGGGCTGGGAGTTTCCGCAGGCGGTGGCGGGCAAACTGGGATGGGACGCCAAGCAGATCCAGGTGCGGGTGATCAAGCCCGAAGGCAAATAAATTGTAGGGTGTGAAGCAACGCGCAACACACCGCGAGAGTCTGGCGATGTCGCCCACCATGCGGGTCAAATCTTCCTCCGCTCGTGGTGTGTTGCGCAGCCCAGACCGATGAAGAAGCCGAATCCCAGGCCGCTGCACACACCCTACGACTCTGTGAGGTGGCGGTCGATTGCATGTGATACACGATTCCCTATTTCCAAAGTGACTCCCATCGAACATGACCAACATTCATGAAAAACTGAGGAAATCCACCGCTGCCGCGATCCGCAAAGCGCATGCAGACATGTGTACCGAATTTGGCTCGGACCACATTCACGGTTTTGCGTTATGTACTGACGACGACGTGATGACCCTATTCTCTGCGGCCTGCACGCGGTCGTGGGTTGAGGAGCGTGAAGCGGACTATGATGCGATTGGCTACATCTACACAGAATGGGACCAAGATTCGGGGGACCGTCATTTCAATGCAGTTTCGCGAACAGTTGCCAAGATGGCGCGCGATGAAGAAGGGTCAACCCCTGAGCAACGCTTCGAGGCATTCGTTTTGGCACTTGAAGACTGTCGAAATGAGGGGTTGTTTCACCAAGATACGCTTCTTTGCTGCGGCAGCACGGATCCATCCGAGGAAATGGAAATGCTTGCGATGCGAGCGGTGGACCGCCTGAACTCAATCGCGACAGCAGATTTGTTTGCCAAGCACTTGGGTTACGAGGAACTCCGAACGCATGGCAGATAAGAATGCTTCGCGATGAAGCAGGTTGCTGGTCAAACGCCGAATCGCCAAACGTTCGTGGTGTGTTGCGCGGCCCAGACCGATGAAGAAGCCGAATCCCAGGCCGCTGCACACACCCTACGACTCTGTGCGGTGAAGTCCCCTTCGAGCTTGTCTCGATGGAAAAGGGCCTCTGCACTACGCTGGTCGCAGGACAGAGCACGTAGTGCAAAGGCCCGAATCCACCGAGGCAAGCTCGGCGGGGTTTGACATTGGCGTGCGCAGCTCTCGGACTGGCGGCATCCGTCTGCCAGCGCGTATGCTTGAGCAGCATTAGTTCAATCGATTTATGTGCTATGAGGTCCGCATGCAGCCCCGGCAGGTCGCGACCAATTTCTCCCAGTATTTGGCCTTTCTGCTGTTCACTCTGGTGTGCGGCACCTCCACCATCGCCGCCGATGCGCCGACCTTCGAGCGCGATATCCTGCCGCTGTTCAAAGCCAAGTGCCTGGAGTGCCATAGTGCCAAGGCCCATAAGGCGGACCTGGATCTGAGTTCTGCGGCGGGCGTGCTGAAGGGTGGCGAGTCTGGCACAGTGATCGTTCCCGGCAAGGCGGACGAAAGCGTGCTGTTTGAAAAGGTTCACGAAGGCGAGATGCCGCCGGCCAAGAAGGACCGGCTGACCTCGGCGGAAGTGGAAACGATTCGCCTGTGGATCGAAGCGGGCCTGTCGACGGATGCCGCGTTCAAACCGGTCACGCAGCACGATGTGATCCCCATCCTTCTGCGGCATTGCACGGTCTGTCATGGCCGGCATCGGCAGGAGGGCGGGCTCGATTTGCGGACAGTCAGCTCCATGAAAAAGGGTGGCAAGTCGGGTCCGGCCTTTGTCCCGGGCAAGCCCGAAATGAGCCGCTTGATTCAGCGCGTCCGAGCGAGCGAAATGCCTCCGCTGGACCGTCTGGTCGAGGTCAGCATCAAACCGATTGAAGCCGACGAGATTGAAACCCTGTCACGGTGGATCGCCGCAGGCGCACCGGAGAGCGACACTCTGCCCGATGTCGCCACGACAACGCCTGATACTGAAGTCAGCGACAAGGACCGCGATTTTTGGGCCTTCAAGGCTCCAACTGAAGTCGCCATCCCCAGCGTGCCAAATACGCCAGATGCCACACGGGTCCACAATCCCGTGGATGCGTTCATCCTGCAGAAGCTGCACGCCAAAGGGCTGGGTTTCAACCCCGAGGCTGAACGAGCCACGCTGATTCGGCGGGCAAGCTTTGATCTGACGGGACTCCCACCCGAGCCCGCTGAGGTTCAGGCCTTCTTGTCCGATAACTCTCCGGACGCCTATGAAAAAATGGTCGACCGGCTGCTGGCATCGCCCCGCTATGGCGAACGCTGGGGCCGGTACTGGCTGGATGCTTCGGGGTATGCAGAGTCGGAAGGGAAGCGCGAGCAGGACCTGCCGCGACCGTATGCGTGGCGGTATCGCGACTACGTCATCCGCGCCTTCAACACCGACAAACCGTACGACCGGTTCCTGCTGGAACAGATCGCGGGCGACGAGCTGGCGGACATCGAACATGCGGCCGACATCACGCCAGAAATGTATGACAATCTGGTCGCCACGGCGTTCCTGCGACAGGTGCCGGACGCCACCTGGGCCAACATCACCGGGTTCATCCCCGACCGGATCGAAGTTGTGGCCGACGAGATCGACGTGCTGGGTTCCAGCGTCATGGGGCTCACGCTCAAGTGCTGCCGCTGCCACAGTCACAAGTTCGACCCGCTGCCGCAGCGCGACTATTACCGCCTGGTGGACATCTTCAAGGGAGCCTACGACGAGTACAACTGGCTGAAGCCCGACGTGCGGCCAGGCATTGGCCCGGTCAGCCAGGATCCACTCACCGGCCGGCATCTGCCGTACGTCACCACAGCCGAACGCCAGGCGTGGGAAGCCCGTAACGCCATGCTGCAGCAGGAAGCCGATGCTCTGCGGATGGAGTTGGAACATAAGGCGAAGGAACTGACGGCGAAGCTCGTTGAACAGAAACTGCAGGACGTTCCAGAGGGAGAGCGAGCGGCGGTGAAAGTGATGCTGGAGACGCCTGCCGACAAGCGCGATGCCACACAAAAGGCACTCGCGGAGAAGTTCGAGAAGACATTGAAGATCGAGCGCGAGGCCTTGAAAACTCTTGACCCGGCGTTCAAGCAATTGGAAGAGGACGCGACGAAGCGGATTCAATCCCTGGTGGCTCAGAAGCGGCCTGAGCCACGGGTGCAGGCACTGTGGGACCGGGGCGAGCCTTCGCCCACTTATGTCTACCGGCGGGGCGACCCGCTGTCACCCGGCAAACTTGTCGGCCCTGGTGTGCCTTCGGTGTTGACCGATGGCAAGACTCCGTTCGACGTGATCCCGCCGTGGCCGGGCTCGACCAAAACCGGCCGCAGGCTGGCCTTTGCCCGGTGGCTCACCCGTCCAGACCATCCGCTCACGGGGCGGGTGGTGGTGAACCGGATGTGGAAGCAGCATTTTGGCAGCGGACTGGTCAAAACCCTGGGCAACTTCGGCAAAACCGGGACGCCGCCGACACATCCCGAACTGCTCGACTGGCTGGCCCGCGAGTTTGTGAAACAAGGCTGGAGTTTTAAAGCGATGCACCGCCTGATGCTGACCAGCGCCACCTACCGGCAAAGCTCGGCGGTCAGTTCGCAGGCCGAACAACGCGACATCGATAATTCGCTGCTTTCGCGAATGCCGCTCGTCCGCCTCGACGCCGAGGCGTTGTACGACACGATGCTGCTCGCCGCTGGTCGGCTCGATGAAACGCCCGGCGGACCGGCCGACACCGTGGCTCCGCGGGGTGACGGGCTGATCACGCCCAACGGAACGGCGAAGGGCTGGCGGCGGCTGATTTATGTGCAGCAGTTTCGCAAACAATTGCCGTCGCATCTGGAAACCTTCGACTTCCCGCAGATGAACCCCAACTGCCTGGAACGCCGCGACTCCACCGTGGCTCCGCAGGCGCTGCACCTGATGAACAACGGCATGGTGCAGCAGTTGTCCGAACAGTTCGCCCGCCGCGTGCTCCGCGAGGCCGGCACCGACCCCGCGAAACAGATCGACACCGCGTGGCTCATCGCCCTGAGCCACCCGCCGAGCGAGGAGGAACGCCAATTGACGTTGACCGCCTTGCGCGGTTTGACGGAACAGGCGGTGGGCGCAGCCGACCAGGACGCAGCCACAGTTCAGGCCCTGACCACAATCTGCCATGCGCTGATGAACTCGGCGAGTTTATTGTACGTGGATTGAATGACGGCTTGTGAATGCGGCCCAACAGCCCAGCGAGTGAGTGCTCAATGGTCCGCCTGTTGCGACTGGACTTCGGCGAGTTCATACTACGATTGACGGATTTGCGCGGTTGGAGTAACGACAACGCCCATAATCCGTCAGGCACCTGGATGGCAAAACAGTGACCTCTGCAAGCGAATCAACGAGTGCGGCGACTGTCCGCGCAATGCCTGCCGGACCTGCAGCCAATCCGTCGACTGAACCGATCCGAATCTCGTTCAAATCGGTTCAGACCGTCGAGGTCACGGCGGAAAACGACGACAGATTCTCCACCACAGTGAGGGAGGCGGCGCGGGCGTGTCAGGCCCATGAGAATCAGAAGAATTGGGCGCAGATCTTCAACGAGTTGCTGGCGGAATTGTATGCCTGGAGCACGGCCCGAACCGAGGTGAGCAGTTGCTTCGTCACCTGGGGAGAGGGAGGGATCCGCGTGTTCGTCGTCACCCTCGGACAACGCTATCACTTCGAGTTTGATGATCAAATCACCGACCTGAATCTTCGGCTTGCGCAGATTTACCCCGACCACCCCGCGGATGTCTTGCAGATTCCGACGGGGCAGCCGGACTCGATCCGAAATTTCTTCACTCCAGAGCGGTGCATCCAGGTCTATGGGTAGTCCACAACTAGGAGTTTGTCGACCAAATTCTTGGATTGGGATTTCATGAGTGGACTGCGATCGCCATTTTATACAAGGCGGTGCATATGGTCGAAATGATGTTCGGCCAGTCGGGGGTGCATTCACAGACCCACCAAATGCTACAACACTTCCCTGATCGCCTGACGATGATCAACCAAGTACTGCGGCCGGCCCGCCAGATCGGTGAGCGTGGCACTGTTCGTGTCGATGCCCAGCCGGTTGTAGAGCGTCGAAAACACTTCCTGGAAGTGAACGGGGCGGTCGACGGCATGTTCACCCAGGCGGTTGGTCGAGCCGATGACCTGACCCGTCTTCATCCCGCCGCCAGCGAGCATCGCGAACGAGACTTGCGGCCAATGGTCGCGGCCGACTTCTTTGGTGATCCGCGGGGAACGTCCAAATTCGCCCCAGATAACGACTGATACATCGTCTGCCATGCCGCGCTGATGCAGGTCTTCGACCAGGGCCGTCATCCCCTGGTCGAGCATCGGCAGGTGTTCGCGGGCATGCTCGAAGTTTGTGCCGTAGGGCAGACCATGCCAGTCCCAGCGACCGTAGGCCAGAGTCACACAACGGACACCCGCTTCGACCAGGCGGCGGGCGGTGAGAAAGTAGTCATTCAGCAAGGGGCCGGCGTCTCCATAGCCGGCAGGTTCAGGAGAACCATGGCCATACCGATCGCGAACTTCCTTGGACTCTTTGGTCAGATCCAGAGCGTCAGCCAGTCGGCTGGAGGTCAGCACGCCAAACGCCTGCTGCGTGGCGGCATCCATCCCCTCCATCGCACCCGTGGCATCGACTTCGCGACGGAACCGGTCGAAGCCGGCGAGCAGTTGCTTGCGGTCGTCCAGCCGCGTGTGGGTAATGCCGCCATTCAGCACCATGTCGGCCCGGCCTTCGGCGGCAGGTTTAAACGGCGCATAGGCCTGCCCTAGAAAACCGGGCTGGCCTGGGTCGCCCCACGTGGCGTTCTTCATCGGGGGCGACAACCCCACGAACGCCGGAACCTGGGGATGAACTGGCCCGAGCAGCTTGGAGGTCGCCGAACCGAGCGACGGCCAGCCGCCCTGTGGCTGGTTGTTGACCGGCCAACCGGTCATGCACTGAAATGCCGCGTGCCGCCCTTCCGAGCCCACCACCGAGCGGATCAGCGCGAACTTGTCCATCATCTGCGCGGTGCGCGGCATCAATTCGCAAATCTGCACACCCGGAAGGTTTGTGGAAATCGGGCTGAACTCGCCGCGAATCTCCGAGGGAGCGTGGGGCTTCATGTCCACCATGTCGATGTGCGGCGGCCCGCCCGACAGGAAGACCATGATCACCGCTTTTTTCGACTTGGTGATGCCCGCCTGAGCCTCCGCCCGGAAGATGTCGGCCATCGACAGGCCACCCATCGCCAGCCCGCCGATTTTCAGGAAATCGCGACGCGATACGCCATCACAGTAGGGGCGCGAAGCACCGTGAATCGACAGCATGGGACTCTGCTCCGCGTAATTGGGTTGAGCGGGATCCGCCTCGCACGATTCCGGCACACCGACAGCGGATCCAAATGCGAAGCCTGTCGAGCGGATCCGCGACAGGTGTGCCGGAATCGTGCATTAAGACACAGTATAACATCAACATCGGTTAATCCAACTCCAGAGATCCAAGTCGGTTTTGGCCCGATTCTTGAGTTTCTTTGGGAAATTTCCCGGCGCAGGCAAATTCGACGCAATCTATGCAATCGGAAATGCCGATTCTGTCGGATAGCGGTGGCTATGCCTTGAACGTGCTTCATCAAAAATTCATCTGTCAGACGCGTGCGTTCGGCTTAAGCTTACTGCACCAAGCAGGGTTTCGTTCCCGGAATACCGCCATGAGCAGTCTCAGTTCGATGTCCGCTGCCGGACTGGCAGCCACGCTGACAGCACGACTGGCGTCACCTGCCGATCGGAGCCGCGTCGAAGGCGATCTCGCCGCCAAAGGTCTGGCTAGCGACCGCGCAGCCCAAGCCAATCGGGAACTCGGCGACGGTCAGGATGGCGTGGACGACCGCGACGCCGACGGCCGCACCCCTTGGGGACAGCGAAGCGAAGCGTCCCAGGAGAATGAATGGGCTCCGGCGGACGCGAAGACTGAGCCACGCCGACCGGCTGAGGCCGGCCGCGGGCAGTTTTTGGATGTGCGGGTCTAGGCTTGGCGTCAGACTGCTGCGTTGCCGGATTTATTTCCCCAGCACATGCCGCAGTCCGGCCTCCAACTCTGGATGCCGAAAGGTGTAGCCGGTTTCCTCCAGCCGGGCTGGTTCGACGCGGGCGCTGGCGAGAAGTAGTTCGTCCGCCATTCCACCCAGCAGCAGCCGCGCGGCGAAGGCCGGCATGGGGAAAATCGTCGGGCGGTTCAAGACTTTTCCTAAAGTCTTGGTGAACTCGCGGTTGGTTGACGCCTGCGGAGCCACGGCATTCACGGGGCCGACAAGGGCTTCGGTGTTGAGGGAATGCACGATTGCCCCCAGCAGATCATCCAGTGTGATCCAGCTCCAGTACTGCTTCCCGCTGCCCATGATGCCGCCGACACCCATCTTGAACGGCGTCAGCATCTCCTTCAGGGCACCGCCCTGCGGAGTGAGCACGACACCCACCCGCAGGTTGACCACGCGGATTCCCGCGAGCTTGGCCGGAATGGTGGCCTCCTCCCATTCGCGGCAGACATCGACCAGGAAGCCGGTGCCAAGAGAACTTTGTTCCGTCAGGATCTCGTCACCGCGATTGCCGAAGTAGCCGACGGCCGAGGCTGAGATCAACGTTTTGGGGCGTGACTGCAGCTTCGCCAGAGCCTCGCAGAGGAGCTTGGTCGCCGGGCCGCGGCTCTCGTGAATGCGGCGCTTCTTCTCGGCATTCCACCGCCCCTTGGCGATTGGTTCGCCGGCCAGGTGGACGACCGCGTCCAAGCCCTCCAGCCCTTCCGCATCAATGGTGCCGTGGCTCGGGTCCCAATGCACCATTTCTTTGGAGGGGCTGGTTGCCTTCGACCGGACGAGGCGGACGACTTCGTGTCCGGCGGTCATCAGCAGTGGCACAAGCGCGGTGCCCACCAGGCCGGTTGAGCCACTGACGAGAATCTTCATGGGGTGGGTTCCTGCGGACTGATGTAGCGCCAGGTCGGCGGCGGTGACTTCATGGCGGTAACGGAACATTCGGTCCAGCTTGCGACGGATCATCCCGCCGCCAAGCATCCGCCCGACTGCCCCGAGCGGGACAGCATACTCGATTCGGTCTTCCAGCACGCAACCCGCCCCGTCGGGCTCAAGGCTGTGCGTGTGCGTCCACGAGGCAAATGGCCCGGCGATCTGGATGTCCTGGAACTGCCGTCCAGGGACGAACCCGCGATGTTCGGCGATCCATCGCTTCCAGGTCGGCCCCATCGCCACATCGATTTCGACACGCGAACCGTCGACCAGCGGATGCGCGCCTTTCACCACGCGCACCTGTTCCCAGGGCGGCGTCAGGCGGTTGAAGGCACCCGGCCGCAGATGCCAGTTGTAGGCCACTTCCGCCGAAACGGGGAGCCACGTGCGACGGATGAATGTTTCCATAGGCTGTCGCAGTGATTGTAGACCAGCGTCAATACCGCCGTAGGACAACAGTCATTCAGATCTCGGGCGGCTGCGAAAACGCGCAATCCATGAGATCTGAGATTTGAGGTGTCCGACAAAAGGCAATTTCAAATCTCAAATTTCAAATTTCAAAGTCTGTGCGACCACCTCTACAGCGAAGTACGTAAGTAAGGATCGCAGCAACAATAACTGTGACATTTGTCTCCGTATCCACCAGCGAACGCCATCAGGGACAACGAATGAATTTGTTGGTGAAGTCGAGAGGCCTGGCAAAACGGTGCGGGAATCGTACGGTCATAAAACAACCACGAATTTTCACGAATCTTACGAATTTCACGAATGATCAACCGGCATGGCTTCGCGGGCGATGGAATCCTGCTCGTTGCCATTCGTAACATTCGTCGTATTCGTGAAAATTCGTGGTTCCCCTTTTCGTTGCCTAAGACCGGCCTTCGGTCAGCATCTTGAAGCGTGCTTTTATTCTTTGCCCGGTCCTAACTCTCGCCCGGAAGGGCAGATGTCGCGAAAAAGTATTTTACTGTGAAAATTGAAATTCCGTTGAAAGCAGCGCATCGACTTTTGTCGGACACGTAAGAATTGCGATCAGCATCACAGACCGGAATTCATTGAATTGCCAATCTTTCTCCGGGCCTTGGGTCAACCCGGCTGCCGTGTCTCCAGCAGTTCCGCCAGGTGCGACACTTGGGGGGCCGCACCCTTCCGGTGCAGCGCGCCGCCGATGTTCATGAGGCAGCCGGTGTCGGTGCTGACGAGCAGATCGCAGGCGGTGCGGGTCACGCAGCCGACTTTTTCGCCGACCATCGCCCCCGAAATCTCGGGGTAGCGAACGGCGAACGAGCCGCCGAAGCCACAGCACTGGTCCTGCTTTTCCATCGGGACATACTCGACGCCCGCCACGTTCTGGATCAGCGTGATCGCTTCGCTTTTGAGGCCCAAGCCACGCAGGTGGCAGGCATAGTGATAGGCGACTTTTCCGTGATACTCCGCTCCCACGTCGGTCACCTTGAGCTGGTTGACCAGAAAATCGCTCAACTCGTAGGTACGGGCCGCCACGGCCAGGGCCCGGGCGTGCCAGACCGGATCGTCGTGGAACAGGTGCGGGTACTCAACCTTGACCATCGCGGCGCAGGAGCCGGAGGGCACGACAATCGGACGGTCGCCTTCGAAGACTTCAAGGGTGTGCCGCGCCATGTCGCGGGCACCCGGCAGGAAGCCGCTGTTGTAGAACGGCTGGCCGCAGCATGTCTGCCGCTCAGGAAAGTGGACCCGCACTCCCAGCCGCCGCAGCAGCCGCACCGTGGCCACACCCGCCTCTGGACGCAGCACGTCGCCCAGACAGGTGATCATCAACGAGACGTCCACGCGATTCTCCAGACGGCAGGCTTTGAGGGCAGGGTGTGCCCAGCATAGCCCTCGTCAGATTTCAACTCAACGTGCTGACAGGTGGCGCTGCGGTTAAGGTCGACAGTGGGCTGATGGTGTGCGCTGCCGTTGTGGTTGAAAACATGCAGACGGGCACCGGGCGCGATGGCGTGCGTCCCCGCACGTGGTCACTACAATGCGGCGGACAATCCACCTTCATTCCGCCTCATGAACCTCTATGTACGACTGCGTCATTATTGGTGCCGGACACAACGGCCTGGTCACATCGTTTCTGCTGGCCAAGGCGGGCTGGAAGGTGCTGGTCCTGGAGCGGCGGCATCTGGTGGGTGGGGCGGCGGTGACCGAGGAACTCTGGCCCGGCTACAAGGTGTCGACCGCCTCCTACGTGGTCAGTCTGCTGCTGCCCGAACTGGAGCGGGAGATGCGCCTCAAGGAGCATGGCTACAAGGTTCTGGCCCGCAGCCCGTCGTCGTTCACGCCCTGGGAAGATGGCAGTTCGCTGCTGATGGGGCCGGACAAGGAGCTGACCAAGCGCGAGATCGCCAAGTTCTCCAAGTGGGATGCCACCCGCTATCCCGACTACGAGTCGCTGCTGGAACGGATCGCCGCCTGCCTGGAACCCGTGTTGGAGTCCACACCGCCCGACCTGCTGCCGATGCCCAAAAGCTGGCGGCGAATCGGTCTGGGCAAGAAACTGCGGGACGCCCGCCAGGGCTGGTCGATCTACAAGGCCCTGGCGACACTCGGTGGCGACCTGCCCGAGGCGATGGAGATCCTCACCGGTGCCGCCCGGCCAATTCTTGACCGCTGGTTCGAATCGGACATCCTCAAGGCCACACTGGCCACGGATGCGATCATCGGCACGTTTCAGCCGATTTCCGCCCCCGGCACCGCCTACGTGCTGCTGCATCACGTGATGGGCACCGCCGGCGGCGCGCGCGGGGTCTGGGGCTACGTCGAAGGCGGCATGGGCGCGCTCACCAATGCGATGGCCCAGGCGGCGATGGCAGCAGGCGTGGAGATCCGCCGCGAGGCACCCGTCAAAAAGATCCTCATTGTCGACGGGCACGCGCGGGCGGTGCAACTGGAGTCCGGCGAAGAGATTGGCACGCGCCGCGTGGCTTCCTGCGTCGACGCCCATCTCACCTTCGAAAAGCTGATCGACCCGGCGCACCTCCCAGAAGATTTTCGCGCCGCAATTGCCCGCATCGACTACTCCAGCGCGAGCCTCAAGATCAACCTGGCAGTGAGCGAACTGCCCAACTTCACATCACGGCCGGGCAATACCGAAGTCCAGCCACAGCACTGCGGGACGATACATCTGGGCTGCAATCTGGACTACCTGGAGCGGGCCTACGACGACGCCAAGTATGGCGAACCCTCGCAACGGCCGATCATCGAGATGACCATCCCCACCTCGGTCGACCGCACGATCGCTCCCCCCGGCCATCACATCCTGTCGCTGTTCGTCCAGTATGCCCCCTACAAGCTCGCGCGTGGCTCATGGGACGAACGCAAGGACGAGTTCGCCGACCGGGTGATCGCCGAGATCGCCAAGTACGCCCCGAATGTCCCCGGCTCGATCCTGCACCGGCAGATCCTCACGCCGCTCGACCTGGAACGAACTTATGGCCTGACCGGCGGCAACATCTTCCAAGGCGCGATGCCGCTGCATCAACTGTTCAGCCTGCGTCCGGTCCTCGGCTACAGCGACTACCGCACCCCAATCCGCGGCCTCTACCTGTGCGGCAGCGCCGCCCACCCCGGCGGCGGTGTCATGGGAGCGTGTGGGAGAAACGCCGCGAGGGAGATACTGCGGGATGGGAAGTGAGGGGAGGGAAATCCAAATGACAAATGACAAATCAGAACTGTCCGGATATAAGTTGATTCCCACAATCACTTTAGGAGAGCAGTAATCCGGATTCAGGCAAATTCGAGCCCTAGATCCTCGGAAAACTCGGCATTTTCCGCAAAAACAGACCACGAGGTCGAGTCAGAGATTTGTTTGCGCATATTTATCACAAACACTAAAGGAACAGGCAGTTAAGTTTTGTCAAAAAGTGAATAGCCGGACAGTACTGATGACAGATGACAAATTGGCGTTTCGTTTGGAAAGCCGGTTAAAAGTCCGGAGGTATCGCCAAGTCTGTTCACGGAAGACAGTGAAGGTTTGCAATGGACAACAGCGACCGCAGCCGCGCGATACGGCAAATCGACATCGAAATCATGTGGTCCAAGAATTCCTGTCAAAAACAGGAATTTTCCGGGAATTTCCTTTATCGCTTGACGAACCTGAATGTAAACTGACCGCAGGTCGTGTCGGTTAGCGCGCTCACAAGGTTCCCTCTGCATCAATTCCACCGCGTTTACCGACGATTCGAACTTTGAAGCCATTGCCGATCAAGTCGCACTCGCCTCACGAATAACGGACACTTCCCCATACTGACACATGGATGGACTCCAGTCGCGGGTTGGAAAACCAAATCCTGCGAACCACAGAAAGAAAGCGTCGAGAACGCGTCGCCAGCACGCCATCCAAAACTTTGAACCGTGGATCGAGCCCGGTTCAGAATTGAGTCTGCGGAGCCCCAGTTATGCTTTCACGTGTCCGCATTGCCCTGTGTGGCATGCCTGTTGTGGCCTTCGGCCTGTGTGGCCTCGCCGCGCCCGCCGCCGAACCGACCGGTCCCCAATCTCAGGCGAAATGGCTCGCCTACGACACCCCCACCGGACAAGGCTACTACGCCATCTCGTTGCGGGCCGTGGCTGCGGATGCCACGCTGCAGATGCCCGCCCGCGACCACGTCGTGCTGATTGACACATCCGCCAGCCAGATCGGGGCTCACCGAACATTGGCTCTGGAAGTGCTGGAATCCTGCGTTGCCGCGCTGAAGGCTGGCGACCGTGTCCAAGTGCTGGCGATCGATGTCCAGGCGCAGGACCTGACCGGCGGTTTCGTCGACCCCAAGTCGGCTGAACTGCAGGCGAGCCTGGCCAAGTTGCGGAAGCGCGTTCCCCTTGGCTCCACCGACCTCTTGGCCGGGCTGAAACTGGCCGCCAAGACTCTGGAAGGTTCGAAGTCGGGTTCGTTGATCTACATTGGCGACGGCATGAGTGTCGGCCAGTTGATCGAACCGGCCGCGATGCGGGCACTGGTGGCAGACTTCCGCAAGCATGAGATTCCGGTCCACAGTTTTGCCGTCGGTCCGCGAACCGATCTGCAGTTGCTGGGGATCCTGGGCCAGCACACTGGCGGAGTGGTGCTGGTCGATGACCTGATCGCCGAGCAGCAGCCAGCGAAGGAAATCGGGGCGAGACTGGCTGCCGCGGCCGATGCACCGGTCTATTACCCAACCGAACTGAAGTCCGAGCCACGGCTGGAACATGTCCTGCCCGCGCTGCCCCCCGTTCGCCTGGACCGGGACACCGTGCTGGTCGGCGAGGGAGTGGTGAAGGGCGATGTGCATCTGACGATGCAGGCGACCCTGAACGGCAAGCCTGAAAAGCTGGAGTGGACGGTTTCAAGCAAGCCCGGTCAGGTGAGTAACACGTTCCTGGCGACGGCTTGGAATGCGGCGGCCGTTGATTCGGGGCTTTCTCAGCCTCTCGTCGGCGAAGAACTGCTGAACCACGCCCGCCGCGTGCATGAGGAACAGATCCTGCAGATGGCCGCACAGGGTCAGCATGCCCTGGCCGCGCGGGACCTGCAACGGGCACGGCAGATCGCGTGGGCGATGAAGCAGCTCGACCCAACGAATGTCCAGTCGCAGACGATTCTCAATGCTTCGGCCCGACTGAGCAAAATTCAGCAAGTGGCCCTGGTTCAAGAAGACGCCCCCGCTGCTGGAGCCCCGGCAACGGAAGCACCTGAGGCTCCCGCTGCTGAGGCACCAGCGGCCGAAGCACCTGCTGAAGAGAAACCGGCTGCACCAGAAGCCCCCGCACCGGAAACTCCTGCAGCAGAAGCACCAGCGACCGAAGCCCCAGCCACGGAAGCCCCGGCAGGCGAAGCGACGCCGGCCGAGGGGGTGGACAACAGCGACGACGCGATTCCCGGGACGATTGCTCCGGGCGATCTGCTGAAGAAGAACGAAGAGCTGATCAAGGTCCGCGTCCAGATTCTGAAGCGCCTCGTGGAAAATGTCATCGACGCCTCGCAGCGGGCGGCCACCAACGATCCCGACGCCGCCCTGGCCGAACTCAAGCGGGCACAGAGCACCGTCGAAGCCTCTGGCGATGTCGATCCCACGACACGGGAAGAACTCGTTCGCCGCCTGATCAATGTCCAGCAGCAAGTGGGTGCCCGAAAACTAAAGCTTGAGCAGACCAAGCTGGCCGTGGCTCGGCAGCAGGCGCTGACCCAGGCCAACCGGCGAGTGATCTCCGAGATTGACGCCCGCGATGAAAAGCTCGAACGCCTGATTGATCAGGTGCGAAATCTGATCAACCAAGGTTACCTGGGCCGCGAAGACGCCTTTGAACAGGCCGAAGCCGTGGCTCGCGTCGCGTGGGAACTCAACCCATACAGTGGCACGACTGCCGCTGCGATTTTCGATTCCGAATCGGCGGGGCAGTTGGACAAAGCCGCACGGATCCGGTCGGCCAGTGCCGACAACTTCCTCGCAACGCTCTACCAATCGGAAATTGCGCACATCCCGTTCCCGGATGAACCACCGGTCGTGTACCCGCCGGCAGAGGTTTGGCAGGCTCTCACCGAGCGGCGGAAGAAGTGGAAATCGGTGGATCTGGTGCGGGACAACAAGATCGAAGAAGAAATTCGCCAGCGGCTGGATGACCCAAGCACGGTGAAGTTCATCGACACCCCATTCATCGACTGCCTGAAATTCCTCGCCGATGAGCACAAGATCAACATCGTGCCGCAGAAAAAGGTGCTGGAAGACGATGGCATCGACACGTCGACGCCGATCAACCTGGAACTGACCGGCGTTTCGCTCCGCAGCGTCTTGAAGCTGCTGCTCCAAGAGCTTCAATGCACGTATGTGATCGAAGACGAAGTCATGAAGATCACCACGGCCCTCAAGGCGGGTGAGCAGCTCACGACACGCGTCTACTACGTCGGCGAACTCGTCATCCCGATCATCACTCCACAACAGGGTGGCATCGGCGGCGGTGGCTTCGGCGGTGGCGGTGGACAAGGCCAGTTCGGCGGCGGTGGCGGTGGCTTCGGCGGCGGAGGTCAGGGT
>JAKFUF010000029.1 GCA_021732845.1 Planctomycetaceae bacterium
CACTCGCGAACTCCCTGTGCATGCCTGTTGTTGAAGTCTTCGGGGAAGCCGGATGCGGGAAATCTGCCTGTCCGGTTTGACGAGGGGAGAGGAGGCAGCAACACTGCCCCTCTCCTACTCCACTGGTTCTCCCTTCTCGTTGCCTAAGACCGGCCTTCGGTCAGCGACTTGAAGCGTGCTTTATTCTTTGTCCGGTCCTTACTGTGTTGCCATGCTCACACGATCAGCATGGCGTCACCATAACTGAAAAACCTGTATCCGCGCGCGATTGCCTCCTGGTACGCCGCGCGGATCAGTGTTTGGCCGGCGAACGTACTGACCAGCACCAGCAGCGTTGACCGTGGCAAATGGAAGTTGGTTAACAACACATCCACCGCCTGAAAGGTGTACGGCGGGCGTATGAACAGGCTGGTGTGGCCCGACCAGGCACGGGAAGCCTGCGGTTGGGCAGCCAACAGGGCACCATTCTGCGCGGCAGATTCCAGTGTCCGGACAGAGGTGGTTCCCGCCGCCACGATGCGGCCGCCGTTGGCGCGAGTCGTGCCCCACAGCGTGGCTGTGGCGTCAGGCAGTTCGCACCACTCTTCATGCATGTGGTGATCATCGAGCCGGCTGGCGGTCATTGGTCGAAAAGTGCCGACGCCGACATGCAGCGTCACGAAGCTCCGGTTGACACCGCGGGCTTCACAGGCGGACAGGAGTTCCGGCGTGAAGTGCAGCCCAGCGGTCGGTGCGGCGACCGAGCCAGGCGACCGGGCATAGACCGTTTGGTAACGTTCGATGTCGTCGGCGTCTGGCTGTTCGCGGTGCATGTACGGTGGCAATGGCACCAGGCCATGCACCTCGAGCAGTTCGGCGGCCGGGCGGTTGGAGCTGGGTTGGGCGCTCCAGGTTCCTTCCTCGTCACGCGAGATCAGGCGTAACCGCAGTGTCCCTGCCGCTGTGGTCGCGTTGCCGGGAGGCGTGATGTCGATGTACTCGCCTGGCTGCAGCTTGCCGCGTGTCTGGCAGAGGATCTTCCAGCAATCTGGCTGAGCCACGTCGGGGCTGAGGTACAGGCCCTCCCATTTGCCGCCGGTTTGGGCGCGGGTCCCCACGAGCCGCGCGCGGACGACACGCGTGTCGTTGAGAATCAGGGCATCGCCGGGTTTGAGCCACTCGGGCAGAGCCCGAATGGTGGTGTGTGTGAGCGTGCCGGTGTTCCGCTCGATGACCAGCAGCCTTGCGTCCTCGCGGTGCGCGGGAGGCCGGCGGGCGATCAATGATTCGGGCAGGTCGTAGTCGTAGTCCGTCAGCAGGTCCATGGTCAGCGCAGCAGTTCGCCGCCGTCGGAGAGCTTCACGTCGCCGATCATCAATTGATGTTTCTTCAACAGCTCGACCGTTTGCTGCAGGTTCATCACCGTGTCGGCCGAGCTGTATTCCTTGGTCAACACCCGGTCGACGCAGTCGCCGTCACTGCGCAGTTCCGGCAGCATGGGCAGGATCGAATAGTAGTCGCCGCGGCGCACCACATGGTGGCACTCCTCTTCGGAAACCATGATTTCGTGCATTTTTTCGCCGGGGCGAATCCCCGTGATCTTGATCGGCACGGGGCGGTCGCCGACCATCGCCTGGGCGACGTTCATCACCGTGGCCGAGGGCACAATTGGCACAAACGTCTCGCCGCGTTTGGCGTGCTGCAGGGCGGCGAACACCGTGTCCACGGCGCGGTCGATGCTCAGCAGGAACCGCGTCATGTCGGGCACGGTGACCGTCACCGGACCGCCGTTCCCGATCTGCTCGTGAAACAGCGGGATCACGCTGCCGCGCGACGCCAGCACGTTGCCGTAGCGGACGCAGATGAAGCGGGTGTGTTTCGTGAGGATGTTGGACGAAATAAACACGCGCTCCTGCAGCGCCTTGGTCATGCCCATCGCGTTGACCGGCTTGCACGCCTTGTCGGTGCTGATGCCGATGACGGTGTCGACCGGAAACCCATGCTCCTGGATCGCCCGGCAAATGTTGTCCGGCCCCAGGCAGTTGGTCAAAATCGCCTGCACTGGGAAGTATTCACAGATCGGCACCTGCTTGAGTGCCGCCGCGTTGACCACGATGTCGGCGTCGCGCACGGCAGAGCAGACATCGGCATAGCTGCGGACATCGCCGATGCGAAATTCGAGGATGTTGGTGAAGTTGCGGTAGATGACTTCGTCGGTCGAGGTCTGCTTCTTGAGGTACGAGAGCCGCATTGAATGCTGCTTGGCTTCGTCCCGCGACAACACGATGACCTTCTTCGGCAGCCCAAGTTCGCCCGACAGCACGCGGCGGACGAAGACCTTGCCCATCGAGCCGGTGCCACCGGTCACCAAAATCCGTTTGTCTTTCAAATACATCGCCACGCCTCGGTGTGCCTAATCCATTACCGTTCAATCAGCCGCAATGGCGAAGGTTTCAACGAATTGCGGCCCGTCATTGATCTCAGATGTCATAATCTGTGGTGTCCCGAAATCACGCGAATTGTTGTTCAGCAACTCTTGAATGCGTGCCGGTTCCATTTGTCGTCGATTTCCCGTGCCTGCGCGAGCCACGCGTCGTACGGCGTGACATCGGCCTGCATTTCGCGAATCATCGCGTCCCAGTCCGGCGGTGCATAGCCCGTTTCGGCGGAAAACCGGCTCATGACCAGGCTTCGGTCGCAGTGAAAATCCTCGTCGCGGGCAATGGCCACACGCGTTCCGTAACCCACATTGATCCGCTGCAGCAGATCGAACTTGTCGATCGGCGCACTGGAGACCTGATACATGCCGCAGAGTTTTGGATTGTCGATCACCAGCCGGATGATCTTTGCCAGCTCATGCGTCGTGAAACCCGAATAGATCGCCTTCGCAAACCCCTTGCAGCGGCCGCCGCGCTGAGCCAGGAACCACTCCAACAACCCATGATGTGGCTCATGCAGCTCGCGGCCAATAATCGAAGTCCGCAGGGTGACCGCTGCCGCCTGATCGGCCGTCGTTTCGCCCAGAAACTTCGACTTTCCGTAGACATCCACGGCGTTGGAGGGATCGGCCTCCTCATAGGCACCGCGGCGACCATCGAACACGCAGTCGGTGCTGATATGAATCAGCCGGCTGCCGTTGGCAGCGCACCATTTTGCCAGCCGATGCGGCAGGAACGAGTTGATCGCCACGCTCAGGTAGCGGTCGTCGGCTTCGGCCTTCTGTTTGACGATGCCAATCCCATTGACGATCACCGCGGGCCGGATCTGCGACAGCGTGGCTTCGAGCCGCGCTTCGTCCAGCACATCAACACCCGGCACCATTTCGACCTGCCCGAACACCTGCGGATGGGTGGCCTTCCAGTTCTGTGAGCCACGGAGGGTGGCGACGACCTCCAAACCCATGGTCGGCAACAACTGGCACAGCTTGTGCCCCAGCATGCCGGTGGCTCCGAGAATGAGCACCAGCGGCACTTGCGACGTGTTGGTCATTGTTTCATTGGTCATTGTTTCATTCGCCGCTGATATGAAATTGCATGATTCCAGTACACCTGTCGCGGATCCGCTCGCTCTCGCTCACTCCTGATCCGCTTTCGGTGTCCCGGAATCAAGCAAGTCAGCGGCGCAGCACATCCAGCTTGCCGGCCGTCTGGGGAAATTTGCTGCGTGACAGGTCTTCAAAACTGCGGGCAAACGCGCGGATCGGCGTGGGATGCTCAGTCCGGCCGAACAGCGGCATCGCCGCCAGCGATTGATCCGCCGTCATCCCGCGAAACAGGATGTCATACATCGCCAGTTCCATCGCGGTGCGTGTCACGCCATGCTGGCAGTGAACGAGAATCGGGTAGTTGTTGGGGTTGCTGAGCACCGCCACATGTCCGGCGATGACCGGGTCCGAGGCGTCGGTGGTCTTGGGCAGCGGCAGGTTGATCAACTGTCCGCCCGCGCGCTCGACCGCTCGGCGCTGTTCGACCCAGCGTTCTTCGCCCATTTCGCCCGGATCGCAGAGGTTGATGACGCTGCGGATCTGATAGCGTTCAATGAGTTCCGGGTAGACGTCGGCCTCGACCCAGGCCGAGCGATAGACCAGGCCCTGGTCATGAATGGCCACATGCTTGTAGCGGGTGTGTTCCCGGTAGAAGTAGATGCCACTGCCCGCGATGATGAAGATCACCAGCCACAGCAGCCGACTTTTTTTCCCGCGCGACATGGCACCATCCGTGGACGCGGCGCACGACCGCAAACTCAGCATGAACCGGAGACATCCGCTGTCTCCGGGCAACGCGGGGCTTATAGCCGATTCTTCGCGGTGCGACAACTGGGGGTTTGTGCACGGAAACGTGCGGAGTTCACCATCGAAATGGGTGAATTGCCAATGAGTTAAGACCAGAAAATTGGGATGTTGAATCTCAGGGCATCGTGTGCGCGCCCAACTCGCCGACCCCATGAGATTCCCTTGACGCCCGCCCGGCCGTGCAGCATGCTCAGGCAGGTGTCCCCAGGGAGACGAACCGATGCTGCGGCTGTTTCAGCGGGATCTGGCGGGTTCGGAGTCGACCGGTGTCTGCGGTCGACGGGAGATTCTGCGCCTCGGCGGACTGGCCACGCTCGGGATTTCCCTTCCCCAGTGGCTCAACCGCAGTGCCCATGCGAAACAGACCACCGCTGAGCCACCAAAGCTCGCTGGCGGCGGCAAGGCGCGGGGCGTGATCCTCGTTTATTTGTTCGGCGGCCCGTCACAACTCGAGACGTTCGACCTCAAGCCCGAGGCCCCCGAAGACTTCCGCGGTGAATTCAAGCCGATCGCCACAACGATTCCCGGCATCTCGATTTGCGAACATTTTCCGCTGCTCGCTGGCCAGGCCGACAAGTTCGCGCTGATCCGCTCGATGCATCACGAGCATCCCCGGCATGGCTGGGGCCTGTACCACATGTTCACCGGGCGGAAACACAGTCGCCCCGACCTGGATGCCCCGCCGACTCCGGACGATCACCCCGGCCTGGGCGCGATGGTCGCCTATGCCCTCAAGAACGACCGTGGCTTGCCGCCGGCGGTGACCCTGCCCCGCTGGAACAAGTTCAATGATCTGCCGGATATTTATGCTGGCGAACGGGCGGGTTTCCTCGGCAAAGCCTACGACCCGTGGCTCGTCAATGGGAACCCTCAGAACCTGGAATTCGACACCGATGGCCTGAACCTCCCCGCTGGCGTCACCTTTGACCGTTTGGCCGAACGCCGGCAACTGCTGACCTCGCTCGACCGCGAACTCGCCGCACTGGCCGACCGCGCTGAGGGCGTGCGCCACGATGTTTTATTTTCTCAGGCGATGGCGCTCATTACCTCCCCACCCGCACGGGCGGCCTTTGATCTTAACCAGGAGCCCGGCGTGCTTCGCGACCGCTACGGCCGGCATCCGTTCGGCCAGGGCTGCCTGTTGGCCCGGCGGCTGATTGAAGCGGGGACCGCGCTCGTCACCGTGAACTGGCACAACGACGGCAGCGATGTGAAATCGCCGTTCTGGGACACGCACCGCGACAACTTCAGCTCGCTGAAAACCCGCCTGATGCCGCCCACCGACCAGGGGTTGTCGGCGCTGCTGGAGGATCTTGCCGGCCGGGGCCTGCTGGACTCGACGCTTGTGGTCGTGATGGGCGAATTCGGCCGCACGCCACGCATTGGCCGGATCGTGATGAACTCCGCCACCGATGCCACGGGTCGCGACCACTGGCCGCATGCCTATTCCGTCCTGATGGCGGGCGGTGGTATCCGCGGCGGGCAGGTGTATGGAGCCTCCGACGACCGGGGGGCCTACGTCGAACGCGATCCCGTCACCCCGCCGCAACTGGTGTCGACAATTCTCTGGGCACTGGGCATCAACGGCAGCCACGAGATCAGCGACCGCCTTGGCCGCCCGCAGACACTGGCTGCGGATTTTCCGGTGACGGGGCTGTTTTGATGCCACGACCTGTGCCACGGGACCAGGCCACCGCGTTGCGCTTGAAATGGGACGGCGAACCCAGACGCCCCCAGCCGGATGAACACCTCTGGCCGGCTTCCGCATGGGAAGACTGCCGCGCGGCCGGTGTCTTCCGCTGGGTGGTTCCGCCGGAGGCGGGTGGCGATGGCCAGCCAGCCGACCAGTTGCTCGACGGCTGCATCGAACTGGCCCGCGCCGATCTCACAGTGGCCTTCATCCTCAGTCAGTACCAGGCCGCCTGCCATCGACTGGCTGCCGGGCATCCGGGGCCACGGAGGTACCTGCCGCAGTTGGCTTCTGGAGAGGGGTTCACCACCGTGGGCCTGTCGCACCTCACCACCTCGCGGCAGTACAGCACGCAGCCTGCGGTCCTGGCCGAACCCACGGCCCGTGGCTACCGTCTGACCGGTTCCATTCCGTGGGTCACCGGTGGTCGCCGGGCGACGGTACTTATATTGGGCGCCACGCTGGGCGATGGCTGGCAGTTTCTGGCGGCGGTGCCAGCCGGTCGGCCGGGCCTGTCGGTGGCCGCTTCGATGTCTCTTTTGGCCTTGAACGGATCCGAGACCGGGCCAGTGGAGTTGGACGGAGTTGAAATATCTGAAGAGGAGATCATTGCCGGACCGCAGCCACAGGTTTTACAGACGGGTGGCACCGCAGGAACAGGTTCGTTGACGACCACCGCTCTGGCGTTGGGACACGCGCTCGCGTGCGTCGACCAGTTGCGGAAGGAAGCCTCGTTGCGGCCGGCGCTGCTGGATTTTGTGGGCACGTTCGAAACCGATGTGGACAGCCTGCGCCACACAGTCCTACAGGCCAGCCGCGGTCTTGCCGGGCCGGAGGACACGGCAGAGTCCCTGCGGGCACGCGCCACTTCGCTGGCCCTCAACGCCTCACAGGCAGTCATGACCGCTTCAAAAGGCGCAGGATTCGTCACCGGGCACCCTGCCAGCCGCCTGGCGCGGGAAGCCTTGTTCTTCCTCGTCTGGTCTTGTCCGCAGGCGGTGGCGACCCAGTTGCTGCGTGGCTTCAGTCAGTGCGAGGAGTAATCGGCCACACAACGGCGTCGCCTGCGTATCATCCATCGAAAATCCACGTTCATATTCACGCAGGACATGTCCCGAGGATGGTAGGATGGAGACTCGCCTTCAACGCCTTGCCAATCAGCTTCGCCTCCGCGGGATTTCCCTGAACGCTCCGCTCAGAGAGTCCGATCTTTGCGCCTTCGAACGCAGACATCGGGTGGAACTTCCCACTGGATATCGCCAGTTTGTGCGGCATATCGGCGATGGCGGAAGTGCCGCAGGCCCCGATGGCGTGGAGTTGTTTCGACTGGGACAGTATCCCCCTGACCGCGTGCCGAAGCCGGAATATGTCGAGTTGACCGATCTGGCGGAGCCGTTCCCATTCACTGAAACAAAGGTGTGGGAGGCCCAATGCGATTGGGAAGAGTACCAGGACGACCTCTCCCGTCTGCATCATGGCAACTTGTGTCTTGCCGACTGTGGCTGCGCGCTGTGCTACCATCTGATCGTCACTGGTCCCGAACGGGGGAATGTCTGGCAATTCGCCTGGGACACCGGCATCTGCCCGGCGGGCACCGCCCCAGAGTTTCTGGATTGGTACGAAGCCTGGCTGAACGCCTGACTATCTGGATTTTCCAGTCGTCGGCGGCGCAAGCCGCCCATCCGCGCCAGGGGTTCCGCAGCGAGCAAGACTGACCAGTGATCCACACGCGCGTCTCGTTCGTTGTCGCTGCGTGGACTGGATACAATCGCCACGAGATTTCCAACATTCTCCGCCAGCGCGACGGCAGCTTTCATGATTCAAGTCGAAAACTACGTCAAGACCTACCGGTCCACGCTGGCGGTCAACGGATTGAGTTTTACAGTGACACCCGGATCCGTCCTGGGCCTTGTGGGACCCAACGGGGCGGGAAAGTCGACGACGCTGCGGGCGCTGGCGGGAATCATTCCGCCTTCCAGCGGCAAGCTGCTGGTGGCCGGTTGTGACATCGTTCAGGATCCGCTGGGGGCCAAAAACCGGATGGCGTTCATTCCGGATGAGCCCCAGTTGTTTGAGGTGCTGACGGTCTGGGAGCATCTGGAATTCACCGCGGCGGTGTACCGGATTCCCGATTTTGCCCCGCTCGGCGAGCAGTTGCTGACACAGTTCGAACTGACGGAAAAGCGCAACTCCATCGCCCAGGAACTGTCACGCGGCATGCGGCAGAAAGTGGCGATTTGCTGCGCTTACCTGCACCAGCCCCAGGCAATTCTGTTTGATGAGCCACTGACCGGCTTGGACCCCCGTGGCATCCGCACGCTGAAGTCGTCCATCAAAGAGCGGGCCGCCGCCGGTGCGGCCGTGATGGTCAGCTCGCACCTCCTGGACCTGATCGACGACCTCTGTACGCACCTGTTGATTCTGCACCACGGCCAGTCGCTGTTTCAGGGCACGCTGGCGGAAGCCAAGAGCCTGATGGAGATCCACGGCGGGGCCTCGCTGGAAGACGTCTTCTTCCAGTTCACGGAGAAGCCGGCGGTGACACCGGGCTGAACCTGTTCCCGGGTGATTCGCGTTGCCAGCTCGGTCGTTCTGCCCGAGCTTCACTTCGACTTGAGCTTGGCTTCAGCGATCTGCCGGACGCGGTTCAGCCCATAGGTCCAGCCTTCGCCCACCCCTTCGCGGTGGTCGGCGGGAATTTCTCCATAGCCCCGGTGGATGAGCTTGAGCCGGGTACCGGTCCCCTCCTCGGACAGCCGGTATTGGATGTGGTTGATCGCCGGGTACGACATGAACAGCGGACCGGAGATTTCGATCAGCCTGGGGGGCTTGATGACCTGCACGTGTCCGATCGCGTCGCTTGATAGTATTGAAGAGATCCCACAGCGGTGGGCGGAGGTTCAGTGGTCATTGAGTTCAACCATGTGGGTCAAGATCTGTGGCATCAAGGACGTGGCGACGGCCGACGCGGTGGGCGCGCTTCGTCCGGACGCCATCGGCCTGAATTTCTATCAGCCGAGCCCGCGGTCGGTGACTCTTCCCGTGGCTGCCGAGATCGTGCGCCGATTGCCCACAGCGGTCGAGCCGATCGGACTGTTCGTCAATCACACCCTGCCACAACTCAGGGAGATGATTGAAACCCTGGGTTTGAAAACCATCCAGTTGCACGGCGACGAGCCTCCCGAACTCGTGGCTCAACTTCCATCCGTCCAGGTCATTCGCGCCTTCCGCGTTGGTGAAGCCGGCCTGGCAGAGATGGCCGCGTATCTCAAAGCCTGTGAACGCCGTGGCCGCCTGCCAGATTTCTGCCTGGTCGACGCCCGCGTCGACGGTCAATACGGTGGCACGGGCCATACCGCCCCGTGGGACCTGCTCTCACGCGAGTACCACCAAGAATGGCCGCCGCTGATCCTGGCCGGCGGACTGACACCAGCTAACGTGGCCGCAGCCATCGCCTCCGTCCACCCGTGGGGCGTCGATGTCGCCGGCGGTGTCGAATCCTCGCCGGCCGTCAAAGATCTCGGGTTGGTGCGGGAGTTTATCCGGAATAGCTACGCGGGAAATGCTCCCGCAAATTGAACCGATACCTTCCCGGTGCGACGGGACATGCAAGGAAAGCACGAGTTCGCATGTCGACATCAGTTTCCGTCGGATACATTGACCCTGCGGCTGCATCTGATCTTCAAGCCCACTGGGGTACTCGCGTGACAACGGCGAATCTGGACCCTGCCGAGGATGACCAGATGTGGTTTTCCGACAATTTCCGCACGATTGCCGCCGTCCGATTGCGGCCGGCGATGTACGTGGGCACTACTGGAGAAGTGGGTGCCGCACATCTGTTGTTTGAACTTCTGTCGAACTCTTTGGCGGAACACGTCGCGGGCTTTGCCGCAGCGGTTGATGTTCGTGTGGATCGAACGGGCATCTTGGTGTCGGACGATGGACGCGGGATTCCCGTGAATGAAGTGCCAGGGATTCTTGAAGCGGCGTGCACGACGGTCGACCTCAAAACTCCTGATCGCTTCCGCCCCGACACGCATGTGACCTCGTTTGGTTTGGGGTTGGGCGTCGTGTCGGCGCTGTCGTCAGTACTCGTCGTGACCATTGACCGCAGCCGTCGCTACCAGCAGATATTTTCGCGCGGTGTGGCTCAGTTCCCCGCTCACGGAGACCGGCCCGGCCATCGGCCGTGGAACGACGGTCTATGCGGTCCCCGATGGTGCGATCTTTGGCAATGCTGTCCCCACGCGCATTGTGCATGTCCGTCTGCGGGAACTGGCCGTGCTCTACCCGAATCTCTCGTTCTCGTGGAACAGTCGCCGCGTCCCTTCGTTTGGCGGTCTCGCAGGATTCGCGCGACGACTGGCGCGACACAAGGCCAATGGCCCCCACCTCGTTGCCGATCAGGTCGTCGGTGAGAGCCGGATCGAACTGGCAGTCGCCTGGGGCGACGGTCCGGCGGTGACACGTGGCTACGTCAACCAACTTGGATGTACAGGCAGCCACATCGATGGGCTCCTCGAAGGCCTGGCCGGAACGGAAGAACGCGGCCGCGCCGCACTGGTCGCGGTGACCACCCCGGTCGCCAGCTTCCTGGGCCGGGACAAACGCGTGTTTGATGACCAGACGATCAATCTGGCTGTCCGCCGTGTCGTTGAAAAAGCGAGAACCGAATGCCCTTCGCCAATCGCGTAGACCGCATCGCCAGTTCGACACCGGAAACGTCCAATCAAAAATCCGTCTTCGAAAATCAAAAATCACCGTGGGGGCTTCGTAAATCCTTCGCCCGAAGCGCATAATCGCCAGGTGATGAAACTTGCGGTCTGCGCTCGCCGGGGCTGACACGTGGCTGAGATTGGAAACGCTTGGGGACTGATTCTGATTGTGGAGGACGAACCGCAGTTGCGCCGGTTCGCGGCCCAGGTTCTGCGTCGAATCGGCTTTGAAGTTCTTGTCGCCATGGAGGGGAGCGATGGAGTGCGCCTCGTCCGCGAGCATCGCGACGAACTGCGGGCGGTCATTCTCGATCATCAAATGCCGGGCATGGATGGTCCTGCCACGTTCCAAGAGATCCGCTGCGAGGCCCCGCGGCTTCCCGTGGTCATGATGAGCGGCGCACCGCAGGACGAGTGGGCCGCGAACATTGGACCGGACCCGGCCCTCTTGTTCTTGCAGAAGCCGTTCACCGTGCCAGAACTGCAGCAAACCGTGGAACGCGCCGCGGCAATGAAGCCATAGCCTCTGCTGCCGCTCGGATGCGCGAATACAATTCGCCTCAAGAGTCGTGAGACATGGGCGCAGCCGGTCCCGCAGGGATCGTAGCAGGCCCGGTTCCGGAGCCATCCCCTGAATCTCGCCGCCAGCGACTTTTCGTGGCCCGGGCTCCCCATGGCGACATCCCTTGAGGCGTTTTCGCAACGCCCCGTGGACAGCTCAGACCAATTGCCGCCGTCTCGACACCCGAGTCATTCAACTCGCAATGTCATTACTGCAAGCAGTTTGCGGCGAATGCCGTCTAGGCGTGTTCAGAAATCTTTACAGATTGTTCAAACCGGCATTGCGCGTGCTTAAGAAGTGAAACATCACCAACGCGACGCAGACGACAAGACGACAGCGAAACAACAGCAAACACTCAACAAAAACCCCACATAAAAATCTCCCCAGGACACGCACCATGAACCTCTGCACCCAACTGTTCCGCGACGAAGCCGGTTTCATCGTCTCCGCTGAACTCGTCCTGGTTTCGACGATCGCCGTGATCGGCCTGGTTGTGGGGCTCACCGAAGTGTCCAACGGTGTCAATCAGGAACTGGAAGACGTCGGTGCCGCGATCGGCAGTGTCAACCAGAGCTTCCACTACCAAGGTGTGACAAGCTGCAAAGCCCGCTTCGTTGGCAGCAGCTTCAAGGATCGCGCCGACGAGGCTGACAGTGAGAACGACATCTCCTGCAACCTCGGCCCAGTCAGCGAAGACAACTGCCCGAACTAAGCCACCTGCCCCGCAAGATTCCGAAACACCGCCAGTGGATCGAAAAGAGAGCGTCAGCGAGCCGATCCACGACAGGTGTGTCGGAATCTTGCAAACTGACAAGAGCTCCGAACATCAGCCGGCCACGTTAGCCACGGTGGATCGAAACTCGATCCGCTGTGCCTTGCGCGGCGGGCTGATGATGCGTTACAACGGTCACGAAGTTCGTGACACAGGTCGGACCTTCGCAGGCTCCTTTTCCCGAATCTCGCAGGACTGACTGATGACAACCCCCTCCACCGTTCCGAACTCCGGCTCGCTGCCGGGCACCTGGTTGGGACGCTGGCAGGCGCTGCCGTTGTATGTGCGAATCCTGGTGATGGTCGTCCTCGGGCTGATTTGCGGTCTCGCACTCGGCAAGGAAGCGGCGTTCCTGAAGCTGCCCAGTTCGCTGATTCTGCAATTGCTCGGCGTCCTGGCCTCGCCATTGATCCTGCTGGCGATCGTGCAGACGCTGATGCACGCCGAAATCCCCAAGTATCAGGGGCTGCGGCTGGTGTTTTTGCTGGTTTTGAACACGCTGGTGGCGATCTTTATCGGCCTTGCCGTGGCAAACGTCGTCCAGCCTGGCCGCTGGTCGAAGGCACCCCAGAAACCGGCCGACGCGCAGGCCGAACTGGCCAAGGCTGAGGAGCTGCGGGAGAAGGCCGCCAACCCGTTGAAGCAGTTTTTGGAGAATGTGCCACGCAGCGCGCTTGGGCCTTTCACGGATCAGGGGAAGGTGATCAGTGTGATCATCGTGGCTCTGGCGCTCGGCATCGCCCTCCGGCAGTTGAAGGGGCAGCCGGGAATGCCGGCCGTGGTCGACCTGATGTCGATCGGCTTCCAGGCGCTGATCAAGATGTTGCACTGGATCATCGAGCTGATTCCTCTGGCGATCTTTTGTGTGGTGGCCAGCCAGGTGGGTGTGGAGGGGTTGGAGAGTTTCAAGAACCTCGGCGGATTCATGTTCGCCGTCCTGCTGGCGCTCGCGCTGCAACTGGGCTATTACCTGTTCCGGATCCGGTTTGGCTCCTGGGCGCGGCCGTGGGATGTGCTGCACGGCGTCCGCGACGCTTTGGTGATGGCCTTTTCCACCGGCAGTTCGACGGCGACGATGCCGGTGACCTACGCCTGTCTGCGGACGAAGGTCGGCCTGCGTGAACAGTCGGCCAGTCTCGGCGCGCTGGTCGGGGCGAACTTCAACAATGATGGCACGGCCCTCTATGAAGCGATGTCCGCCCTGTTCATCGCCCAGTTGCTGGGGATGAAGCTGTCCTTGGGAGGGCAGTTCATCGTGGCCATGACCTCGGTTGTCGCCTCCGTGGGGGCGGCCGGCATCCCTGAAGCGGGCCTCGTGACGATGACCCTCGTCTTCAGCGCGGTTGGCCTGCCTACAAGCCAGATCCCGATGCTGCTGACGGTTGACTGGTTCCTGGACCGCTGTCGCACGGCCATCAATGTGATGGGCGATGTCAACGTGAGCTGCCTGCTGGACGGACAGGTCCGTGAAGTCGCTGCTGCCACAGCCGATGTGCAGAATCTGGCGAGCATCGCGGATTGAGCGATCTCGGTGATGGCCCGCCGCTAACAATGTTGTCCCCCCTGAACCGAGACTGCCTCGTGGCGACTGACCCCGCACTGCTGCATCAGAACAAGACTGCCTGGAACCGCATGGCGGATGGCAGCAGCCTGTTTGCCAAGGTGGCGACGGACGAGGAATGCCGCGCCCCATTGGCCGCGCTCGATGGCCGGGGCTGGCTGCCCAAGTCGGTCGCCGGACTGGATGTGCTGTGCCTGGCGGCCGGTGGTGGCTGGCAGTCGATCCTTTACGCCGCCGCCGGTGCCCGCGTGACTGTGGTCGACCTAAGCGGCTCGATGCTCAAACAAGATGTGGAACAGGCCCGGAACCGGAACCTTTCGGTGCGCGTGGTCGAAGCCTCGATGGACAATCTGTCGATGCTCGCCGACGCCAGCTTCGACATCGTCCATCAACCGGTCAGCACCTGCTACGTGCCCGATATTTTGGCCGTTTACAAGGAGATTTCGCGCATCTCCCGGGACGGCGGCCTGTACATCAGCCAGCACAAGCAGCCGACCTGCATGCAGGTGTCCGGCCGCGACGCCCGCGATCAATACCTCATCGGCATCCGCTACTACCACAAAGGCCCGCTGCCGCCGGTGACCGATGACGCCTACCGTGAACCAGGTGCCGTCGAGTTTCTGCACCGCTGGGAGGACCTGGTGGGCGGCCTGTGCCGTGCGGGGTTCGCGCTGGAAGACCTGCGTGAGCCGTACCGCGGCGACGAGACGGCACAGCCCGGCCACTACCGCCATCGCGGCCTGTTCATTGCCCCCTACGTGCGGTTGAAAGCCCGCCGCCTGCCGCGAGCCACGGAGACGAAGGCAGCCCCGGCGTTGTGGGTGCCGTGACGACCAGAAGGTCTGGGAGTCGTCCGCTCGGGAAATGACAAAAATGTTTCAAGCGCGGGGCGGGGATGAACACCAAGGCCGTGGCGGGGACGTTGATTTGTGACACGAGTCCCGCTGCTGAAGCCGGCGGGGTCGCCTCTGCCGGTTATTGACGATATCGAAGCGTGGCCATTCAGTTTCCCAGGCCAAGCCTTGCGCTGCACGCGGCTGCTGCCAGTGTCGCCAGCGCGAGCGCGGCGGTCTCTGTCCGCAAGATGCGTGGGCCAAGGCTGACCAGTTTTGCCCCCAGTCCTGCGGCGGCTGCCACTTCCTCAGTTGTCAGGCCGCCTTCGGGACCGACCGCCAAGACCAGGCCAGTCCCGCCTGAAACCTCTGGCGCAGTGGCCTCACGGTCGAGGGGAGAAACACCGGCGAGATCCGCCACCCAACCTTGATGCTCTGACAGTTCCTTCTGGAGAAACTTCCCCCAGTCACACGGTTCATCAATGACCATCAACTGACTGCGGCCGCACTGCTTGCTGGCGGCGATCACTGTGTTTCGCATCTTGTCTAATTTACCTGAGCCGGGATCGACGATGCTCCGCGCTGTCCGCAGTGGGATGAGCCGGGTGACTCCCAGTTCCGTCGCCTTTTCCACCAGCCAACTGAACCGGTCACCCTTGGGAACCGCCGTCCCCAGGATCAATGGAAAGGGCAGCTCCGTCGTGGCGATCCGCCGTGACTTGACGGCCAGCATCACCTGTCCGGAGGACACTTTCACCACCTGTGCAGTGGCTTCTTCCCCAGTGCCATCAAACAGGACCACCTCGTCGCCCGCTTTGAGCCTCAGGACGTGCGACAGATGGTGGGCCTCTCCGCCAGCCAGGACCAGTGGCTCACTCTTGAGGGGGTGTGCGGTGAAGAACCGGCGGGGCATGAGATTCCATCGCGAAGCGATAATTGAGTCGAAGTTGGCGAGATTTCGATTATGCGTGAACTACCAGGGCCTGTTGCGCCGATTGTAACTGATAAACAGCGTTTGCGACTGTCGCGTTACGCCGTGTCTACCGTGCCTGTTCTGACGAGGCATTGAATGTACGCTCCGTACTGGAACCTCGCGGAATCTCCCTTTCAAAACGTGCCGGCCCCGCGCTGGTACCATGAAAGCCGCTCGCACGAAGAGGCGCTGGCGCGGCTGTTGTTCGTCATTGAACAACGCCGGGCTTGTGGCTTGCTGACTGGCGTGTCCGGAACGGGCAAGTCGCTGCTGCTGCAGATGCTGGCCCGCCAGGCGCGACGCATGCAGCGGGAAGTGGCCACGCTCGACATGTCCGAAAGCGACTCGGCCGATCTGTTGTGGGACTTGGCGGGCAGCCTGCGGCTGGCACCAGCCCCACGGCAGTCTGAACGCGATCTGTGGCGACAGATTCAGGATCACTTGCGAGCATCTCAGTTTGCCCATATTCCCACGGTGATCTTGGCAGACCAAGCCGAGCATGCGACCCCGGCGGGCCTAGCCACACTTCGTCGTCTGCTGCAAGTGAGCGGTGGGAATGGATCTGTGACCCTGATTGCGGCCTCTCGAACCAACTCTGGGGGCCTCTCGTCCCTCACGGAGCTGGCGGATTTGCAGGTGGAGATTGAGCCACTGACGGTCGAGGATGTGGCCGACTACATCGGCCACAGAATGCTTGAGGCGGGTGCGGCCCGGACAGTGTTTCAGAGCTGCGCGGTGGACGTGCTGTATGAATCGAGCCACGGCGTGCCGCGGGAAATCAACCGGCTGTGCGACCTGTGCCTGGTTGCCGCCGCGGCCCACGAACTTCCGATGATTGATGGCCGGATCGTCACGGCGATCGTGCATGAATTGGAACTCGCCCCCACCCGCGAATCGCGCGTACGGGTTGGTGCCTGAACCGGGCAAGGAGGACTGCCGCATACTCTGACCGCCCTGCAGGGCTTCGCATTGGAGCTAGGCAAGCGCAGCACCGGGGGTATGATGGAGATTTGCAGTCTTCCTTGAGTTTGGGACCATTTCGGCATGGCAGGTTCGGTTGACGTTGCGGCGATTCTTGGCCCCCAGGGGCGGATCGCGCAGCGGTTGCAAAACTACGAGAGCCGGCCAGAGCAACTGGAAATGGCCCAGGCGGTGGCTGACGCCATTGCCCAGCAGCGGCACCTGGTGGTTGAGGCGGGAACCGGCGTGGGCAAGAGCTTTGCCTACCTCGTCCCGGCCATCCTCTCGGCCACCCTGCCCCGCGATGATGCGCCGATCGGCTCGCGGCATGCCGGCCGGGGACCTTCACTGCGCCACGAGGACGAACATGCCGACCCCAGTGGCTCGGACGACAACGATGAGGGCGACAGGCCGGAAGCGAAGCCGAAACGCATTCGGATCGTGGTTTCCACACACACGATCAGCCTGCAGGAACAACTGATCGCCCGCGACATTCCGTTTTTGCGGTCGGTGCTGCCGGTCGAATTCTCGGCGGTGCTGGTGAAAGGGCGGGGGAACTATATCAGCCTGCGGCGGCTGGCCGGTGCCGTGGAAAAGGCCCGCACGCTGTTCGAAGACGATGAATCCGCGACGCAGTTGCGCCAGATCGAGGAATGGGCCAAGACCACCACCGATGGCACGCGGGCCTCGCTCGATTTTAAGCCACTGCCCACGGTGTGGGATGAGGTGCAAAGCGATTCGGGAAACTGCCTTGGCCGCCGCTGCCCGAACCATGAGGAGTGCCACTATTTCGCGGCCCGCCGCCGGGTGTGGAACGCCGACATTCTCGTGGTCAACCACGCGCTGTTCTTTTCCGATCTCGCGGTGAAGCGCGACGGTGGGAACCTCCTGCCGGAATACGATGTTGTCATTTTCGACGAAGCCCACACGGTCGAAGCGGTGGCCGGTGATCACCTCGGGATCTCGATCTCCAACGGCCAGGTCGAGTACCTGCTCAACAAGCTCTACAACGAGCGCTCTCAAAAGGGGCTGCTCAAGAGCTACCAGCACATGTCCGGACAGGAACTCGTCGTCAACACGCGCTTTCTGTCGCAGGATTTCTTCGACGCCGTGCATCATTTCCAGCAGCGCATGGGGCTGTCGAACGGCCGGTTCCGCAAGCCTCCCGACATCGACATCGATCTGGCAAGGCCACTCACGCAGTTGGCGAAAGTCCTGAGCGATCTCGCGGAGCCGATGAAGGATGAGGGCGCGAAAATGGAGCTGGTGTCCGCCGGCCTGCGCTGCCTCGCCCTTGCCGGTTCCATCACAACGTGGCTCAACCAGTCCATGGCTGACGCCGTGTACTGGCTGGAGGCGTCGGGCCGGCGGCAGGAGCGGATCCAGTTGCTCTGCGCTCCGATCGAAGTCGGACCAGTCCTGCACCAGGAACTCTTCAATGTCGCCCCCTCCGTGGTCCTGACGAGCGCCACTGTCGCCGTCGGCGACCGCGACTTCGGATTTCTCCGCAATCGGCTGGGCGTGGGTGCCGCTGAGGAACTGAAGCTGGGCAGCCCGTTCGACTACCGCAAGAACGCGAAGCTCATCCTGCCGAAGAACATGCCCGACCCCAACGAGCGGCCCGCGGACTATGAAGCCGCGGTCTGCGAGCGGATCAAGAAATACATCCTCCAGACCGATGGCCGGGCGTTCGTGTTGTTCACAAGCTACCGCATGCTGGAGAACTGCGCCTCACGCCTGGAAGGGTGGATGCGTCAGAACCGGTTCTCACTGTACAGTCAGGCTGCCGGAACACCGCGGACACTGCTGTTGGACCGGTATCGCAAGGACACGCGGGGCGTGCTGTTTGGCGCGGAGACCTTCTGGCAAGGGGTGGATGTCCCCGGTGACGCCCTGAAAAACGTGATCATCACCAAGCTGCCGTTCAGCGTTCCGGACCATCCGCTGCTTGAGGCGCGGCTGGAATCAATCCGGCAAAATGGCGGCAACCCGTTCTTCGATTACCAGGTGCCGGAAGCGGTGATCAAGCTCAAGCAGGGCTTTGGCCGCCTGATCCGCACCAAGACCGACACCGGCCAGGTCGCGATTCTCGACCCCCGCGTCCGCACCAAGCGCTATGGGCAGACATTTCTCGCCAGCCTGCCGCAGTGCATGGTGATCCATGACGACTGAGTGAAGCGGCATAACCGCAATCCCGTATTTCTAGAAATTCACCGCTGCCTCACCACCGGCCGGCGTGCTGATCGCCTGCATCACGGTCGGACTGACAGTGTTGTCAATTGTCGAGACACTGCCATCCGCCATGAGAAAATGCGTGGCGAAGGAGGCACTGCCAAACTGCGTCGGTGCTTGGCCGAGCCCCAAGGCCGGGTCGCGGCTGTTGGCGGGATCAGCCCAGGGCAAGAATCCGCCGGGCATCTCTCCCGCCAAGATGGTTTGAGCAGTTCCATCGCTTATTTGCGACAACTTCATGCCACGGTTGGGACCGGCAAGGTGAGTGTTGATCGCGAAGTGCGACAACGCCAAGCCGTCAAGCCGGACTCGGTCACTCCTCCATGTGTAATTGGGGTTGAAATAGATCGGCACGGCTGTGCAGAAGGCCGCGTGGTTGGCTGGTGCTTCCCAGCCAACCGATTGATCGATGGCGGCATACAGTGAACTCTGCTCGAGACCCGGCAGAATCAGTGTTTGCCAACTGTGCCGTGGCTCGCCATTGGGGCTGAAAGTTCCGGATGGGGGAAACGTCCCATGGATGTCATGGTAGGTGTGCAGAGCCCAGCCGATTTGAACGAGATTGCGCCTTAACTCCCCCCGAGATGCCCTCCGCTTTGCCGCGTAGAACCCGGGTATGAGAATCATCATTGCGACAGTCGTCACAAGCAGACCCAGCAGGCAGACTGTCAGCAGCGCCACCACGGGGCGGCGAATGGTGCGGCGCTCCCCGCTGATCGGCTCGTTGATGTTACTTCATCTCCTTGATGCGAATCCGCCGGTACTCCATCTGGCCGCGGTCGGCCTCCAGGCCGATGGGACCGGTTGGCGGGAGCTGGCTGGTGAACATCAGGGGCTCGCCGTTGCAGGTGCAGGTGGCGGTGTTGCCCTTCACGATGACTTCGATTTCGTTCCAGTCCTGGGGCTTGTAGTTCTTCAGATCCTTGTAGGGGCCGGCGACGAAGTAGTCGCGGCACTGGAGCTGTGGGGTGCGCAAGAAGATGCCGCTGTCGGCATTCACGCCCGCGCGGAACTCGAGCTTGAGGTGGAAGTCACCCGGAAACTCTCGCGTCGTCCAGAGCTGCGCCAACCCCTTGCCGGGATTGACCACAATTCGTCCGTCCCGCCCCGTGTAGCGGTTGTCGCTGGCGTTGGTCTTGCCGTCGAACGCCGGGCCATCCTTATAGTGCCAGCCGGTCAGGTCGTTTCCGGTCAGCAGTGGCTCAAAGCCGGGCTCCAGCACGAACGCCCCGTCGGTCTGAAACGGAGACGCCGGCAGTCCGGCCTTGTTCCAGAGATTGACATCGGGCACGTTGGCCCAGCCGTAACGGACAGCCACCGGAACTGGGACGGCGTCGCTGGTCACGACAATGGTGTCCCCTGCGATCTGGGCCTGCCCTTCGACAAACTTGCCCTCGGCCCCCGCAATGGTGAACCCCTTCAACTCGCCATCTTTGGCGACCAGGCCGCCACCCAGATGTTTGAAGCTCAGGATCGCCTTGTTCTCTTTGATGGTCAGCGTGTCATAGGTCGGGCCGGAGAATTCCGCATCGGAACCGTAGCTCAACGCCGTCGCGGCAAGAGCCAGCCGGGCACCCACCGGTTGCTTTTTGGTCGGGTGAATGTCTGTTGCGTCACCAACATCCACCGTCACCGCCATCGCGGTGTTGGGGGTGGTCTGCACCGTCAATCGCTGTGCTTCACGAACCTCCGGCGACATTCCATTGTGCGGCGTGATTTGAACAAACAAGAACGGGAAATCACCCTGCCCCCAGGCTTTGCGCCATCCCGTGATCATGGCCGGAAACAGGGTCTCGTACTCCTTGCCGCGGCCGGAATTCGCCTCGCCCTGATACCAGATCGCACCGCGAATGGCGTAGGGCACCAGCGGTGCGATGGAACCGTTGTACAACCCGGTGGGCCGGTTGGAACTGGTCCGTGGATCCTGCGGCGGCTGTGGCTTGCGGGGAGCAGGTTTCCCTTCGGCCTTGGCCTTCGCGACTTGATCCTCGTAGCGTTTCTGGATGGCCGCCGCACGTGGTTTGTAGTCTTCAACCGTTTTGGGAAATTCATCAATTCGCTTCAATTGCAGAGCGAGCAGTGGCTTCAAGGTCGGGTTGGTTTCCAGATCGGCCAGCGGCGTCCAGGCTTCGGCGACCGTGCCGCCGACGGCCGAGCGGATCAGTCCAACAGGTACGCCCAGTTTGTGACGCAGATCTTTGCCAAAATAGTAGGCGACGGCGGAGAACCCTTTGGCGGAATCGGGCGAATCGGTCTGCCACGTGCCGCCAATCGACGCCTGTGGCTCATCCGTGGCTTTGGCGGCGGCCGCGAACAGCCGCAGTTGGGCGTCTCCAGCCGCAGCCACGGTCGCCGGGCCGTTCGCATCCCGGGCCAGGTTGAACGCCATGTTCGACTGGCCGCTGCAGATCCACACCTCGCCGACGAGCAGATCCTGCCGCGTCAGCGTGGCTTCCCCGCCTTCAATCTTGACCGTCATCGTCCGCCCTTCCGCCGAGGCTGGCAGCGGGTCGAGTTTGACCGACCATTTTCCATCCTTGTCGGCCATGGCCGACTTTTCTTGTCCGCCGAAAGTCACCATGACTTTGGCGGCCGGTTCCGCCGTCCCCCACACGGGGACCGGCACCTCCCGCTGCAGGACCGCGTGATCGGTGAACAGGCTGCCCAGCGCGAGGGGCTCGGCGGCAAACAAAGAGGTTGACGCAGTCAGCAGCGTCAGAAAGGTCGCGCAGACCTGAAGAGGGAATCGCATGGGAAGGTTCCTCAATCGGGATGAGCCACGTCGGATTTGATCGGTACTGTACCGAATCCAAAAGCCCGGCGCAATGCAGCGTCGGCGGGCCGGCGGGCCGCCGCGGTTGGGCTTCAATGTAATTTCAGATTTCACAGTAAATAACTGTCGATTTTTGACGAGCCGCACAGCCAATGAGCCGGAGGGCCTTAGCCGGCCTTAGCCCCCGGTTGGAGGATGATCGGAAGAGGCCAACGCCACGAACCGGACGCTAACGCGTGCCGGCTGATGAATCTGCCCTCAATCGGTCCATCCCAAGCAACTGCACCATGTTATTGTTGCCGCGATCTTAAACGGCATTCCGGCTGGGAAAATCTGAAACCGCTTTGAGTTGCGTTTGCAGCTTGCTTGACGAGGTCAGTCAAGCTGACTACACAATGGATGCTTCACTTCACTTGTCCCCATTCAAGATGGGTGGTCCCCTTCCCATTCGCCTCGCGCGGGGATTCTGCCACCAGCAGGATCGGTTCACCGCAGGATATGACTTCCAAAGGTATGGACCCATGAGCGTTGAAATCCAAAGACTGCGTGACGCCTCGAAGCCTGACACACCGTGGAAGCACTGGGGGCCCTATCTGAGCGAACGTCAGTGGGGCACAGTTCGCGAAGACTACAGCGAAGGCGGCCACGCCTGGGATTATTTCACCCACGACCAGTCGCGGTCGCGAGCCTACCGGTGGGGCGAGGATGGCCTGGCGGGCATCTCCGATGCGAAGCAGTGGCTGTGTTTTGGCATTGCGCTGTGGAACGGTCAAGATGCGATCCTCAAGGAACGGCTGTTTGGCCTGACGAACGGTGAGGGGAACCATGGCGAGGATGTAAAGGAGTGCTATTTCTATCTGGATAGCACGCCCACGCACTCGTACATGAAGTATCTCTACAAGTACCCCTACTTCTATCCCTACGAGGACCTGGTCGCACAGAACCGGTCCCGCGGACGGCAGGATTTGGAATACGAACTGATTGATACCGGAGCGTTCAACGAGAATCGGTACTTCGATGTCTTCGTGGAATATGCGAAAGAAGGCCCCGAGGACGTCCTGATTCAGATCACCGTTCACAACCGCGGTCCTGAGGAAAAGGAGCTGCATCTGCTGCCGACACTCTGGTTCCGCAACCGCTGGGCCGCGGACAAACAGAATGCCGGCTGCCGGCTGGCCCTGGATGCCAGCCAGGGCCGCAATGTGATTGTGACGGACGACCCCCGGGGCGGGCGGCACTACCTTTATGCCGAACCCGGTGTGCCGGTTCTGTTCACCGAGAATGAAACCAACACCCAGCGGATTTTCGGCCAGGAGAATCAGAAGCCTAATGCAAAGACGGGATCAACGACTTCGTCGTCAATGGACGCACCGAGGCTGTGAATCCGGCGATGACGGGAACAAAGGCCTCGGTCCATCATCGGCTGACAATTGCGCCCGGCGGAAGCCAGACCGTGCGGTTGCGGCTGACACGCGTGGCCCCGGCCGAACTTAAACAGGCCTACGGACCCGCCGACGATCCGTTTGGCAAACACTTCGGCGACATCGTGCAGTCGCGACTGGCGCAGGCCGATGAATTTTACGGCATCGTCATCCCCGCCTCCGTCGGCGCGGATGGCGCGAACGTCATGCGCCAGGCACTGGCGGGAATGATGTGGTCCAAGCAGTACTACTACTACGATGTTGACAAGTGGCTCGATGAGCGCGGCGCCCACCCCTACAGTCCCAACTGCGCCGGGGCAACGCGGAACGGCTCGTGGCACCACATGTACAACGCCGACATCATCTCCATGCCTGACAAATGGGAATATCCCTGGTTTGCGGCATGGGATCTGGCGTTTCACGTGCTGGCCCTGACGATGGTCGATTCCGAGTTCGGAAAACAGCAGCTCGACCTGATGCTCCAGGAACAGTACATGCATCCCAATGGGCAGATGGCCGCCTATGAATGGAACTTCGGCGATGTGAACCCGCCCGTGCACGCCTGGTCCACAATCTTCACGTATCGTCTGGAGAAGGCCAAAGGCACCGGCGACATCCGCTGGCTGGAGCGGTCGTTTCAGAAGCTGCTGCTGAACTTCACGTGGTGGGTGAACCGCAAAGACCGTTCGGGCCGCAATGTCTTTGAAGGCGGATTCCTCGGGTTGGACAACATCGGCGTCTTTGACCGCAGCGCACCGCTGCCCACGGGGGGACATCTGGAACAGGCCGACGGCACCGCCTGGATGGCGCTGTTCTGCGAGAACATGTTCGAGATCGCGCTGGAGCTGGCTCAGCACGACGAAACCTATGTGGCGATGGCGCGGAAATTTGCCCAGCATTTTCTCTGGATCGCCTCGGCCATCGTCCATCTCGGCGATGACACCGGAATGTGGGATGAAGAGGACGGATTCTTCTACGATGTTCTGAGAACTCCGGATGGGAAGGCCGAGAGGTTGAAAGTTCGGTCGCTGGTCGGGCTGCTGCCCCTGTGCGCCGCTACTTGCGTCGATGGAAATGCGTTCAAGAAATATCCGGAAACAGTGGAAGCCTATCATCGATTTCTTGATGCCCGCCCGGAACTCACAGCCTTCATCCACGATCCGCGAAAGCCGGGAAAAGATGGCCGCGTCCTGGCTTCGATCCTGAATGAAACGCGGCTGCGGCGCGTGCTGGCGCATCTGCTCGACGAAAACGAGTTTCTCAGCCCGTATGGAATCCGCTCACTCTCGCGCTGGCATGAAGAGCACCCCTATGTGTTCCGCGTGGGCGACCAGGAGTTCAAGGTCTCCTATCTGCCGGCGGAATCCGACTCCGGGATGTTTGGCGGCAATTCCAACTGGCGCGGACCGATCTGGATGCCAGCCAACATTCTGATCAACCGGGCGCTGCTGCACTATCACCAGTACTACGGGGACGACCTCCAGGTTGAGTGTCCCACCGGGTCAGGCCGGATGATGAACCTGTTTCAAGTCGCCCAGGAAATCGACCGCCGGCTCTCGGCGATTTTTCTGCGCGACCCCAGCGGTCGGCGGCCCGTGCATGGGGCCTGTCAGGCATTTCAGGATGACCCGCATTGGCGTGACCACGTCCTGTTTTATGAATACTTCCACGGCGACAACGGGGCTGGAATCGGCGCGAGCCACCAGACCGGCTGGACCGGCACCATCGCCCGCGGCATGCACCTGTTCGCCCTGGCGGGCCTCGCGCCAGAAAAGATCATTGGAGGCGAGAAACTCGCCTACTTCGATGCCGCCGCGGAGGCCGCGAAAGACCTGGTTGCCACCCCGGGGGAATCCCTGATGACAGGAGCGGGGCCGGACAAGCTGTCGTAGCGCCGGTGACCAGCCAATGAAATTGCATGATGGCGGTGCCCTGATCTTGGAATCGGGGGCCGCCATCATGTTTGTTCATGAAGAATTGAATTGCCGTGAACGCTCGACCTTGCGAACGCCCACGCTGACTGGTCAGTTCGGCTGCTTCGACCGAATCAGTTCGATCGCCTTCTGCGCCTCGGCCCCCGTGGTGGTGGGCTGATGGAATGGTGTCTGTTCAGTGTCGGTGAGCGCACTGGTCAAGGCGGGGATGGCTTCCGGATCGCCCAGCATGCCGAGCGAGCGGGCGGCACTGACGCGGACGTTGGGCTGTTCATCCTTGAGCGCCTTGATCAGGGTCGACAGAACCTTGCGGTTGCCGAGCTTCCCCAGGGCTTCCACCGCGTGCCGACGGTCACTCCAGTTTGAAGCAGAAAGTGCCAGTTCGGTCAGGATTTCGAAACCCTGTGGCTCACCCAGCGCCGCCAGGCCGTAACCCGCCCACAGTCGTTGTTCCGGGAAATCGACCACCATCTGCCGCAGAGCCGGAACCGCGCTGCGGTCGCCAATCTGTCCCAATGAAATCGCCGCCTGATAATTGATCCCCTTGTCGGTCGTGACCTCAATCAATGCCGGAACGCCGGCTTTCAGCTTGAGCTCTCCGACGAGGAACGCCGCATAATACCGGTCAGACTTGATTTGTCCGTCCACATCGGGCCTTCCATCGGAGCGCTCCTTCGTGGTGGGCCGCGCAGTCTTGTCCCGCAGTTCGGCGATAAGCATTGTCGCACCGCGCGGGTCGCCAAGCCCTGCCAGCATGAATGCCACATTGCAGCGGCGCTGCCGGTCGGGGAGATCGACCAACTTCTCGAATTTGGCAACGAGGGTCTTCTCGTCGATACCGTTGAGCCGCTCTAGAATCTTCTTCGCGGCGTCGAATTGCTGCCAGGAATACTCGGCGGTGTCGAATTGCGTCAACAACTGTTCCAGCGACTGAGCATTCGTCATCACCAGGCGAACAATCGACTCATAGCCGTTCTCTGGCGATGGGTTCCAAAACACTTTGCAGCCAGGCAACCCGGCCTTCAGCGCCTTGATCGCGGCCTCCGTGACGGGGCGATTGTTGTCGACATTGAGGGACTCCAGTTTGATCAACGCCTTCAGGTGCATCAAACCAGCGTTTGTGATCTTGGTCTTCGGCAGTTGCAGGGTTGTCAGGCCGGTCATGGTCTTGAGCGCCCCGAGTCCGGCATCGCCAATGCCCGTGTCGCCGAGCCACAGCGACCGCAGACTTGGCAGCTCGTTCAAGGCGAGAAGTCCGGCATCGGTGACCGGGGTGCTGCTGATGTCCAGCGTCTGCAGGTGAATCAGTGGCTTGAGGTGCGGCAGGCCCGCATCAGTGATTTCCGTGCCGTTGAGCCTCAGGTCACGCAGTTCCTTCATGCCCGCCAGGTGAACCAGACCGGCATTCGTGATTTTGGTTCCGTCGAGCGACAGCGTCTTCAGCTTGACCATACCCTTGAGGTGCTTCAGGCCCTCATCGCCGATCTCGGTGTCGCCCAGCAGCAGCATCACCATGTCGGTCATGCCCGCCAGATGAGCCAGCCCTGAATCACTGATCTTTGTGCCGATCAGTCCCAGTTGCTCAAGTTTTTTGAGGCCTTTCAAGTGTGCCAGGCCCGCATCCGTGATGCCGGTGGCGTTCAGGTCCAGGGCGCCGAGGCTGGTCATGTCCTTGAGGTGCGCCAGCCCGGCATCGGTGACCTGGGTGGCATCCAGCGTGAGGACTTTCAGTTCCTTGAAGACCTTGAGGTTGGCGACGAGTTCATCGTTCACCTGTTTGGAATGCAGGCTGACGGAGATCACAGGCCGGCCTGGCTGTGTGTCGTCATAGACGAGATCGCCTCCCAGCGCCTCGATCACCTTGATCGTGGCTTCCCGCGAAGCGGTCGCTTCCACCTCGGGAACTGGAGCAGCCTGGGCCGCTCGCGCCGTGAGCTTCCAGGGTACCAGGCCGGCTGCCGCCACGAGCAGCACGGTGAAGGCCGTGAGCATGCGGCGACGGGGGGACAGTTTTTGCAAGGTCAGCATGACGGTCATCCTTCTGCGGAGTTGGGAATAGGTTTCACTGACACCGACCACCAGGTGGGGACGAAAGGTGGCCGCGCGGCAGTGAGCCACGAGTTCCACCAGCAACCGCGCGTAACGGCCCGAATCCATGCGCGACACAGACACGGCGAGTTCATCCGTGGCCATCTCCTGAGCCAGCCGCCATTCGCGACGGGCGAGCCAGACAAGCGGATGAAAAAAGAACAGTGTTTCGACCAGCGCCGGCAGCCAGTTCCAGAGCAGGTCCCGCCGCCGAATATGGGCAAGCTCGTGCAGCAGGGCGGCGTTCAACGCCTCGGGCGAACACGCGCCGATCACTGTGTTCGGCAAGACAATGACCGGACGCAGAATGCCGAGCAGGCAGGGGCTGCCAGACTCGGCGGAAACCCGCAGTTCCGGCGCATGTCGGATCCCCATCTGTCGGCAACCGTCAGCGACCACCTGCCTCAAGCTGGGGTTGGTTGCGGGCGTCAGGCTTCGCACCAGCACTCGCATCTGCCGCCATTGGCGGACGAGATTCGCCACGCTTACCAGCACCCCCAGGCCCCAGGCGAGCATGAGCCACGACCAGAGGCTGAGGCTCGGCCGCTGCGGGACGGGGTGCGGAGTTTGATCTGTTTTGGTGCGAGCTTGAGGTGCCGGACTGAGCGTGCCAGGACTGAATTGTCCGGGACGGACTTCAAGAGGCATGGTGGCTTGGTTGTTGAAACGGTCAACCGCGCGATTGGCAATGACCGGTGCGGCCTTGAGCGACGGCAACCATCGCAGTTCCACCGAAGAGAGCCAGAGCCCGGCCAGCAGCAACTTGAAAAAGGCCAGCCGCCATAGCCAACACCGCGTGCCCGGGCCGATCTGGCGGATGGCTCCGCCGATCAGCAGGACCAGCATCAGCGCTACGCCTCCCTGCCAGGTGGCTCGCCAGATCAGCTCCGTCCAGGCAGCGGAGAATGCATTCACTCCCGCGAGGCTCATCATGGGGCACCGTCCTTTTCCCGGCGGGCTTCATTGTTCTCGACGAGTTCCTTCAACTTTGCCAGTTCGTCGCCAGTCAATTCGCGGGAATCGGCCAGCCAGGCGATAAACGGCGAGACCGAGCCACCGAGCGACTTCTCGACGAAGCGCTGGACGACGCCGGCCAGCACGTCGCTCTGCCGCTGCCGCACCGAGTACTGATAGGCCCCCTCGCGTTTCCGGCGGGTCAGGTATCCCTTCTCGCGGAGCTTCTCCATCACCGTCAGGATGGTGGTCCGCGCCTTGCCGGCCGTCTGGGCGAAATGCTCGGCCACGTCGCTGACCCGAATCGGCTCGTGGTCTGCGATGTACTGCAGAATTTCAAGCTGGACAGCGCCCAGCGGTTCCGGCGGTTTGACCATGTGAAGCTCCTTGTGACTACTGCGATAGTCTGATCCTACGTGAGACTATTGGAATAGTCAAATGAATTTTCGCAGATTGTGATCCGCCGCATCCATGGACGGTTCTTGGGAAAATCTCGAGATCGTCGGTGAAGGTTGGATACGGCCTGCGGATAAGTCACCAGACCCGTTTTCTCAGCAATCACTCCGCTCGCTCTTAAGGAGCGCTTTTGCCATGAACACGCGACTGCAACTCGGGATGGCGCACGTCGGCCGGGCGCTGCGCGAGCCGGAAGAGTTCACGCTCAAATGGGACCGTGGCGACGAACGCTATCCCTGGTGGGTCTGGGCGGCGCTGATCGTGACGGCCATTCTCGGCACGACGCTGTATGGCATGACGATGGGACTGCTCGGCGGACCGGGGCGGATCCTGTATTCAGGATTGGTCTGCACGCTGGGAGCGGGTTTGGCGTGGGGCATCCCGCTGCCGGCCCTTTACATTCTGAACAGCATGGGCGGCTCGCGCTTGTCGGCGAGCAGCACGCTGCTGGCGGCCGTCGTGACCACCAGTTGGGGCGGGCTGGCGATGCTCGCCTCGATCCCCATCAACTGGTTCTTCAGCAGCGCGATCCCGCACCCCGGCTTCGTGTGGCTCGTGAATCTGGTCGTGTTCGCCGGTGTGGGACTGTCGATGAGCGACGTGTTCGGCCGGATCATGGCCGCCCTGGAGCCATCCCGCGGCCGGCTGCCCCTCTGGTGGCTGGGCTTGGTGGGTGCCATCGGCATCGAACTGTTCTACTTCTTCGGCCTGTTCACTTTCAGCCCTGTTCCGGTGTGAGGCACGCATCATGGCCATCGCAGACGAACCGATCTTCGAATCGCTTTCCGTGCCCTTCGAGCCACGGCAAAACCTGGCCTCTGGCATGGCGGCCATCGTCGAACTCGTGCTCAAAGACCGGCCACAGCTCAACCGCATCATCCGCCGCCCCGCGCACCAGGCCGAGCTGATCCCGCGGTTCCTCGCCCTGGAACTGGTCGCCTTCACCCTTTTCGGCTTCACTCTGGCCCTGGTGCTGAGTGTCGCTGGCTACTGGCCGAAACTGATGGACGTGGCGACCTATCTCAGGCAGGACACACTCCCCCTCGTCGAGTTCGAGCCCGTGTCGGCGCAGGATGTGTGGCTCACACGGCGTGTCCCGGCACTGGTCACGGCGTACAACATCGGGCTGATCTCGACAGTCGGCATCTGTCTCCCCAGCCTATACTTCTACGGCCTGCTGGCCGGGGTGCGGATGACCTTCCGCGATGTCGTGGCTCACGCTCTCAAGTCCCAGGTGGTGATGTCAGTGATGCTCATCGGCATCCTGCCCGTGTATGTCGCTCTGGGGCTGGCTACACACATCTTCAAGACCCCTGCTCCACTCACCTTCCTGGTCGTCCTGCTGGGAATGCTGCTGCCCTTCGTGGCGGGGCTGGCCGGCACCTGCTCGCTCTACACCGGCTTTCTCGATCTCACCGATACCCTGCCATCCAGCTCGCGCTGCGGCCGGGCCGTCTTCCTCAGCCGCCTCCTGATCTCTTGGTCCGTCTGCTGGACCGCCGTGACACCGGTGGCCATCTACAGCGTATGGCAGATGCTTTCGTGACGGTTTCATGCCACCACCTTATTCGAGGAATCCATGAACATCATCCAACGTGTCCGCGACCTCTGTGCGGCCAACGTGCATCTCACCCTCGACCGTCTCGAAGATCCAGAGGCGATGCTGGGGCAGGCGATCCGGGAGATGGAGGCCGAACTGGCCGATGCCCTGCAGGCGGCCGCCAGTCTGATCGCCTTGGAGAAGCTGACGGCCAGGCGGGTCGCGGAGCAACAGTCTGGTGCGTTGGCTTGGGAGCGAAAGGCGCGACACGAGCTGGCTGCCGGGCATGACGGGAAGGCTCGGCGGGCGCTGCAGCGCAAGCTGGAATGCAACCGCGCTCTGCCGGGACTGCGCGAGCAGCTTTCACTGATCGAGGAGAACCGGCTGGCACTGCGACGGCAGATTGCCACCATGTCCGAGAAACTTGCCGAAGCCCGACGAATGCGTTCGGCCCTGGCCGCCCGACAGTTCGCCGCCAGCGTGCGGGAAAATTCGAGGAGTCTGCGGACCGGTGTGGGATTCGCCCGCTTCGAGCAGATTCGCGACCGCGTCGAGCACGCCGAGGCCGTCGCCGACGCGTGGCTCACCCTCGACGACCCGCGAGACGGCGAACGAACTGTTGGCGACGAGTTGTCTCCAGAGGAAGTCGACGAGCAACTCGACGCCGAACTGGAATGTCTCCGCCAAGCTGTTGAGCCACGGGCGGCAGAGTCGTCCCCCGCGTCGTGATAAGCGTGGCTGCACTACATCAGACCCCACCGAGTTCATCTCGGTGGTTAGGATCGCAGCAACAATAACAGGAGCATTTTGCTTGCTAGATGGCTGGCCGATGTGAACGAGTCCATCAGCCGGCACGCGTTAGCATCCGGTTCCGGCAGTCGTAAAACCGGACGCTAACGCGTGCCGGCTCATTGGCGGATCAACGAATTGAAATCGAACAGTTATTTATGCGGCGATCCTTACCTGGCCTATGCACTACGAACATTTGAATTGGGTGTAACCGGTCATCCGCTAGGCGGCGACGGGCCATTCGATGGTCTCGAGTGCGGTGGTGTGGGGATAGAGCCGCTTCGTTTCCTGGTCGATGCGGAAGGTCTGGAATTCGTCCCAGTGGTCGTT
>JAKFUF010000113.1 GCA_021732845.1 Planctomycetaceae bacterium
CCGGCGGTGCCGGTCGAGATCGCCTGTGTCAGGCTCAGGAACCCGGTCCCGCTGCTACCCGCCAAGAGTTCGATGTCGCCGTTGGTGCTGACGATCCCGCTCGTCGTGCCGAAGGCGGTGCCGACCGTGCCGGGGAACTCGTGGCCCGCACTGACGGTGCTGACCGTCAGGTCGTCCACGTCCTGGAACACGATCGTCCCACCCGTGGCGGTGTTGAAGGCCGCCACGAAGTCCACGTCGTTGGCGTCGTCGAGTTCGATCGTGTAGGCCGTGCCGTCATTGGCCTTCGCCTGTTGCACCCCCAGCGTCCCGGTGGTGATCGTCCCGGTGGCGGTCTGCGTGATGTCGCCGAAGGCGGTCAACCGCACGGTGTTCACCGTCGTTCCGGCCGTCCCGGTCGAGATCGCCTGCTCGAGCGCCAGGAACCCGGTGCCGCTCGAACCGGCCAGCAGTTCAATGTCGCCGTTGTCAGAAGTAATGGCACCGGCGACGATCAGATTTTCGGTGTTGGCGACTGCGACCAATCCACCGCCCGACTGGCTGATGCCGGTGATGGAAAGCGTGGTGACATTATTAATCAGTAGGATTTCGCCGCTGGTGGAGTTTGTGACCTCAAAGCTCCCCACGCTGTTACTGTTTGTCAGCACCGTTCCGCTTGCCGAACTGGTTGACAGGCTGGTGGCGGTGACGGTCCCGGTTTGGGTAATTGCACCAGTCGAGGTCAAGGTCACTGTGGAGGCGGTATTTGTTCCCGCAAGGCTCATTGACGAGTCTTCTTCGACCGACACGGTTCCCGACGCATTGAACGTGAGGGTGCTCGCGTTGAACGTGGCGGCGCCGCTCCCGATCGAGATGGATGCGCCACTGAAACTGGCGCTGTTGGTGACATTCAAGGAGTCAGACTGTGTAATCGCCCCGGTGCTGGAGAGCGATAGGCTCGCGGCCGAGTTGGTGCCGGTCAGCGAGACGCCGCCGGTTTCGCTGATCAACACTGAGCCACCGGACGCGACGGTCAGGGTGCCGAAATCAATCGTCCCGGCCGTCAGGTCGATTGAGCCACCAGACAATGTGGAATGGCCGGAGACAGTGAGGCTGGCTGACGATGAGGAACTGATTGATCCTGCGACTGTGACCGAAAGGCTGGAGAGGCTGGTGTTGGTGCCAGTGAAGCTCACTGTGTCCGTGCCGGCCTGGCCGACGATCACCAACGATGTGTTGAAGGTGCTGTCCAACGAGTCAACGGTCAGCGCACCGTCGTCACCGCCCATGTTGACGGTGAGGCTGGATGTGGGAACGGAGAATGTCGTGGCGTCGAAGGTTGGAGTTCCGTTTTGGCTGCGGATGCGGGAGAACCCATCTGCCGCCGTGCCGTTATCCTCAAGAATCGCCTGGTCGTCCGCACCGTTTAGGTTGAACACCAAGCTGGCGATCGTGCTGCCGCTGATGTCGATCGGTTCGAGGCCATCATAGGTGATGGTTGCCGAATCCATTCCTGCCACATACACGAAGTTGCCGGACTGTTCATTCACGCCAAAGGCGTTGTAGTTGCCGGTGACGGTGTCAAACGTGCCACCAGTCACCGCCAGGCTGTCGTTGTCGCCGGTGGCGAAACCCGCGTGGTAGACCACGGGAATGGCGAAGAACCCGCCGCTGTAGTCGACGATCAACACGTCGGTGCCGGCGAAGGCATTGAATGTGAATGAAGTCGGATCCGTTACCGTGATGAAGCCGGCGCCATTCAGATTGTATTGGAGCACTCCGGAATTGAGCCGGAGTATCAGAGTGTCGTCGTCGGCCGTGCCGCCGACATAAGCGAGGTTGGTGACCTCAATGTCCGTGTAGTTGACCGTCTCCCGTCCGGCACCGGAGATCGTCGAGCCGTCGTCCGTGACCGTGGCCCCGGTCGCGTCATAGTACAGCGTGTCGACCGTCGATTCCGGGCCACCGTCCACACTGATCTGCGTGCCGCCGGTCGCCGGGCCGACGACAAAGATTTCATCGTTTCCGGCCAGGGTGGCGATGTTCAGACTCGCCACGGCGCTGGCACTGTAGCTGATTTCCCCCAGCAGATTGGTGCTGAAGTAGGTGCCAGAGGCAGCCACCGTGTCATCGCCAGTTGTGGTGCTGATGTTGACTGTGCCGGTCGTGCCGGTGAACGAGCCCGTCAGCAGGCTGGCGACATTGTTCAGCGTCAGTGAATTGATGCCGGTGGAACTGAGGGAACTGCCTGATCCTGTCAATGCCAGTGCCTGCAGCGTGATGTCATTCGCGGCGCCCGACAGTGACACCCGGGTTCCGCTGGTCCCAGTGACGAAGGTGAAGGTGGTTCCCTGCCCAATGAGGCTCAGGCTGTCGGAAATCATAAGATTCTCGGCAAACGTCCCGGCACCGACGTTCACCGTGTCGCCGGTCTCGGCCACGTCGATGCCGCGCTGGATGCTGCCGCTGGCCTGCGTGACGTAGACGTTGTCGGTTTTGACGCGCACGAAACCCAGTGTGGCATCATCGGTGGCATGGAAGATTTTGTCTTCAATCGCCAGGCCCTGGGCCACGGAGGCGTTGTTTCCCAGTACCCCTCCAAAGGTGGCCGCGGTTCCGTCGATATAGAACCCGCCGTTGGTCGCCCCGTTGGCCAGCCTGATGTACTGACCGGTTATCGAGGCACCGAAGTTCAGCGTGCCAAGCGTGTTGCCCACCAGACGCGCGTCGGTGCCGGTCATCAGCAGGCCGGTCGTTGAGGAGGTGATGGAAATTCCCGTCAGGCTGACCTGCGTCAGAACCCCGCCCTCCCCGTCCAGCCGAATGCCCACATCCGTGCTCGTCACCGTGCCGCCGCTGATGGACACGTTGGGCGACTCAATGTCCACCAGTTCGTAGCCGGTCGTGCTCGCCGCGCTGCCGCTGATGATGTTGTTCGAAACGGTCACCACCCGCCCGTCATAAATGGACTCGATGCGGATGGCACCGAATTCATTGAAATTGTCGAAATCCGTCCCGTTGACGAACTCGTCCGTCGGGTTGGCAATGCTGGTGATCGTGTTGCCGGAGACGGCGTACGCGGAGGCGTCCAGGTAGTGCAGGTTGATCCAGATCCCCTGGGACGAAGACTGGATCGTGTTGTTGGAGATCTGTAGCGGCAGCGTTTGCTGGGAGTCGGCCGCGCGGAGGAAGTTGGAAGTCTCCACACCCACCCGGACCCGGGTCATCACGTTGTTGGTGACCGTGGTGTAGGCGTTGTTCGCAATCAGGACGCCGAAGCCCAAGCCGAAGAATTCGCTGCTTTCAGGCTGGATGTTGTCAAACCTGTTGGCCGTGACCCGGTTGTCGTGCGAGACCTCGTACGGGGAGAGGGGGTTGTAAAGCACAACCCCGGCGTAGTCAAAGTTTCGGATCACGTTGTTTATGACGGTCAGCTCGCTCACCGTGGTCGGATCCGACGAGCCCAGCTCAAAATTGGCAATCGCCACCTGGATGTTGATGTCGGCGCCGTTCTGCAGGTATCCGTCGTCAATGTCCGGGTTGTCCCCGTCGAGCGTGAACCCCTCGATCGTGATCCCGTCGGCCAGAACGCGGATCAGCGTGTCATCCAGACTCGGACCATTAAAGTCGAAGTCATTGAAGGGGGTGGTGATGACCGTCGGGGCGACGGGTGTTCCCGTGTTTGGATTGATCCCCGCATTCGCACCCTTCAACGCAATGGACTTGTCGATCGACAGGGTTTCGACAAACGTCCCCGCGCCGACATTCACCGTGTCGCCGGTCGACGCCACGTCAATCGCCCTGCCAATGGCACCAGTGGAGCCGACCGTTGGCGTGGCGCTCGAGATTGTCACAAAGACCGCGTCGCCGAGGATGCTGACGTAGCCGCGTGCTGCCTGGTCGATGCGGTCGTGGATGCCGTCGACAACGGTGCGGGCCTCGCCGATTTCGGTGCTGGTGAGGTCGGCATACACTGTGTCGTCAGTGAAATCGACGTACGAAGTGCCTGATCCGCTGTCCGTGTCGTAGATGTTGCCGACTGCGCTGAAGGTGGCGGCGGCAATGTTGTCGAAATAGGCGTCTCCGGTGGTGTTTGCTCCACCGGAAATATTGAATGTATTGCTGCCGACGGTTCCCGTGGTGCCCAGGTTCAAGGAACCGGTTGTGTTCGCCCGGACCAGGGTTTGGTCGGAGAATGTGCCGCTGACAGTCGAATTCGTCATGACGAGACTGCCGCTGCCATTGACCAGAATCACAGGCTGGCTGTCCGCCGTATTGACGAAGTCCAGTCCGTCGACCGTGGTCGTGCCAGCAGTCACTGTGAGGGCGGGAGACGCTCCCGAAATCGTCAAGGGCGTGGTGGCCAGCAGGCTGAGGCTCTTGTTGACAGTGATTCCGCCAGATGAACCTTCGCCGAGCGAGAGTGTGCTGCCGGCAACGACTGCATTAATTGCGGATTGCAGATCTGAACCGGCAAAACTGGAAAGTTGGATTTGGCCACCATTAGTGGCGACCGAATTCGCTGTCGAGAATGAAATCCCGCCCGAGCCGTTGTGGTCGAAATCTGCGGTCAAGATCAGGTTAAGGGCACCGGCACTGGAGGTGATTGTGGAATTGATGAAAATTCCGCCTTCGGCCAGCAGCGACAATGTCGCCGACGCCCCGCCAGTCTTGCTGATGGCTGCGGCGAGCGTGATGTTGCCAGTTTGTGAGCCACCGGAATCTGTGGTGGTGATCACGACATCCGTGCCATTGCTGAGGCTCGTGTTGATGGTCGACACATCGACAACGGCCTCATCTTCCGTTGGGGTAAAGATGCCTTGGTCAAAGGCTCCGCCGGATGTGGTGGCACTGGTGATGGTCACGTTTCGCGGGTCCAGCAGCCACGTTCCGGCAGTACCGTTGATCGCACTGGCGCTTACGCGTCCGCCCAGAACCTGGAGCACCTCCTTGCCGGAGGTCTCCACCAGTCCACCGTCGCTGCCGTACACGCCTCCATTGGCGGAAATTGAGCCGCTGAATTTGGTGAACTCATTGGACCAGACGATGACCTTTCCGCCGTCGCCCTGCTCCAGCGCGTCGGCGGTGAGGGTGACGTTGTTGCCTACGGCAGTCCGTTTGGCGTTGCGGACCTGCGCGTTCTTGCCCTGGAAATCGCCGCCGACGAGGATCTCGCCGCCGCCAGCGGGGCCGGAGGCGTCGATGCGGGCCGTGCCGAACAGGCCGACGGTGCCGCCGAGCAGGTGCGCGGCTCCGCCTTTGTCACCGGAGGTGAGGCCGGAGACATCCACCAGGCCAAAGGCCTGCAGGACGCCGTCGCCAGCATCCAGATGGACCGTGCCCGAGTGGCTTGTGAGCCGCGCGGTGGCATTGAGGGTGATCGAGGCGGCGGCGTGGATGTCGATGCGGCTGCCGTGAACATCAAACGAGCCGGAAATCGAAACATTGTCGGCGGTGATCGACAGGTCGTTGTTCAATGACCCGTGACCCGTGACATACACCGCATCGTAGGTGCCTCCGCTGACGGTGACACTTGTCGTGGAGGCAAAATCGAGATCGCCGATATCGATCTGTTCAGCCACGTCGTTGCGGGTGTCGAGCGTCAGTGACTGCGTCGGACCCGTGAACGAGATCGTGTCACCGGGGAGCGTGTTGATCGTCGACAGGCCGTTGCCAGCGGCGCTGGACAGGGCAACCCGGTCGGCACCCGACGAGAATGTGAACGACCGGCTCTCGGCGGCCAATGTGTCGGTGACAGGTCCCACGTCCTGGTAGCGGACTGCGCGGCCGTCGATCGTCACGGTGCCTGAGCCACCGCCGGCGACATCATAATTGACACTCTGCGCGCTGCCGCCGCGCAGAACCAAACTGTCGTGGCCAGAAGGCTGGGCTCCCCCGTTGAAGGTCACGCCATCGGCTGGCAGCGGGTTGCCGTGCGAGAAATCGACGACAAATGTGTCCTGATCGTTTGAGCCCTGGATGTTCAATCCCGCCAGGTCACTCAGCGCCCCGCGAAAGACTTCCTGGCCGTTCACCAGCAAAGTCGCCTGGTCGCCATCACGCACCAGTTCGAACTGGTCGGGGCGGCCATCGTTGGCCTGCGCGCCGGCATTGATGGTGACCGGTTCGTGCGACTCAATCCCGGCACTATGGGCTGTCCCATCATCGCCCTGGGTTTGAGTGTCGATTGGGGCAGCATTCAGGACAAGACGGTCCTCGAGCCGCGTCACATGGAGCGGGACAAAGTCGTCCTGAAGATTTCGTGGCTGTGCCGTCTGCGTACTTCCGAACAAGCCGAATAGAATCTGAGTCCATGACGGCTGCGGCATGCTTCGATCCCCAAGGAAGGGTGTCTTCAACATCAATTAGCTGCGTGGGAGAGTCGTGCTTCAGTCTTCGCATGCCCCCGTCTTGGGGGCACACGCTCGATCGGCGGCCAACGACCGGATCGGAGCAAAATGAAACACGTTCGACGATTATTCCCCTGCGAATTGCCCGAAGTCAATTGCGAAGGTCGCCTTTATAAACAGAATATTCCGAACTGTGTCCCCGCCCGGAATGGTCCACTTCGTGGTCACAGTTTTTTGCCGTTGGATGACCGCCGGCACGGATTGTGGCAATTCTGCAAACTCTGAGGGTCATACACTGTTTGACGTCTGCCTGGCTCTGCTCAACTGGATTTGCTGCTCAGCATCAGGTTTGGCCAATTTGTGAAAGCAGACGGGGATCCATAAAGACCAACCTTCTGCACCACAGCTCACTCGACTCGCTGGCTCCGTACTTCGTATCAACCGTCATCCCACGCATCATCGGCGAACATCACCCAAGCTTTCTGGTCTAACGGGGTGGCGGCAACTCGATCTTGGTGACAACGGTACAGATTGCCGATTTTTCCCTGTAGGAATCCCGTGTTCATAAGGGTGGCGCCGAAGCTGGCGTCTCTGTGGGTTCCGGGAAAGCCAGCAACAGCGTGTTGGATCTGGTTTCCGGCTTCCGGCAGCGACATCCTGACTCAGCCCATTCCACCTCCCTTCCTGTCACCCGCACCCCGTTGTCCTGCCCTTGTTGCCCCAGAGCGTGACTTCGGAATGTCTGGTGTTTAACTGAACTGAGGCGCGACTTTTGCCGGACTCAGTCCAAGTACATCAGCTCGTTGGACGCCAGCAGCACCTGGGCCAACTGTTCCCACGGAGTGAGCTGTGAGCCGGCTTCCCGTGGCAGTGCGAGAAATTCAGCACATGCCTGCTGGTCTTCTGCCGATGGCTCGCGGGAGTAAACCGCCTTGTACAGCGCTGAGATCCGGTCCGGGCCAGCAGGGACCGTTTCCACCTTTGCCGCCACCGCCTTGACCTGTTCCACCATGAACGGCGAATTGAGGGCAAACAAGGCTTGCTGCGGCACCACCGTCCGCGGTCGGCGCTCGTTGGAGGTGTCCGGTGTGGCGAAGTCGAAGGCGCGGAACAGGCCCGGCAGGTTCTGCCGGTCCACCAGTCCGTAAACGGTGCGCAACGCAGCCTTGGGATCGCCGATGATGTCGACTGGTCGGGTCCACACCGGCGAGTCCGGTTGCAGTCGTTCGGTCAGCCTGCCCGAAACGGCGAGCAGTGTGTCGCGCATCGTTTCGAACTCCAGGCGGCGGCGATTCATCCGCGCCAGCAGCTTGTTGTCGAGATCGGCCACCAATGCTGCGCCGTTTGCCGACGACTGCCGCCACGTGTTTGAGAGAACAATCCATTTATGCAGTTTTTTGATTGACCAGCCTTCCTGGACAAACCGCGTAGCCAGATGGTCCAGCAGTGGCAGTTGTTCAGGCATGGTGCTGCGGGTGCCGAAGTCGCTGGGAGTGCTGACGAGAGGTTCACCAAAATGATGCAACCAGACCCGGTTCACCAGCACGCGTGCGGTGAGTGGGTTGTCTGGCGCCGCGATGGCCCGCGCCAGGTCGAGCCGGCCGCCGCCCTTGGCAAACGGTACCCGGTTCTGAGGACTCAAGATCGCCAGAAACTGCCGTGGCACAGGCCTCCCGCGCTGTGAAGCATTGCCGCGCACGAAGATCACTGGATCGCACAGCGTCGGGGCATCGTTCACGACCATCGCCCGTGGCGGTGCATGGGGCGACTTCACCGCCAGCCGGTCCAACTCCTGGGCTTTCCCGCTGAACTGGTCCGTCTCGGTGCGGGACATGTACCGCCGCGTCTGGCTCTTGGGAAACCAACCGGGGCTCTCTGGTCCCACCAACAGTGCCAGCAGTTGTCCCCGCGCGGCGGCATCGACTGGCGGCGACGCGGTTCCTGTCGCCGGTGCCTTCGATTCTTCATAGACTCGCCGCAGCAGGTCTCCATAGACGCGGGCCACGGCCGCATGGTTCTTCAAGGGGGCGGCCTTCAGGGCCTCCCGCACCAGCGGATTGACCTGGCCGGAGTTGTTCCCTTCCGGTCGCGATTGAAGCTGCTCCAGCAGCAGGGTTGCCTGTGTCGTGAATGTCGCTTCGTCATTGGGCAACTGCAACAGGGCGAACCAAGGGCCGAACACAGGGTCCGAAGGCGTGGCTCGCTGCGTCACCAGCCGCCGCCAACGAGCCGCGATTTGGGGCCGAAGGTCTTCGGGAGACAGTGACAGAAAGAAAATCGCTGTTTCGGCCAGGTCTGGTGGTGTCGTCGCGACCCGCTCCAGGTAGTCGCCCACGCGCTGACGGGCAGTTTCCGTCAACAGCGCGTACTGATCGTCCAGCATCTTCAGCAGTTCAACGCGTTTGGTGGCAACCTCTTTTTCGAATTCCACACCGCCGGCAATCTGCTCAGGAGCGGCAACCAACGGCAGCTCGAACGGCGCTTCGCTGCTGGCGAACACCCCATACAGGGAGTAGTAGTCGGCCGTGGGAATCGGGTCGTATTTGTGGTCGTGGCAGCGGGCGCAGGCGACGGTGAGACCGAGGAAGCCACGGGTGACCGTGTCGATCTGGTCGTCAATGATGTCATGCAGGTTGTTGTCATACATCCGCCCCAGGGTCAGATAACCCATCGCCGCCAGCCGCCACGGCTCGACGGCCGGTTCAATCTGGTCGGCCGCCAGTTGCTCCTCAATGAAGCGGTTGTACGGCGTGTCTTCATTGAATGCCCGGATGACGTAATCGCGATACGTGTAGGCAAACGGCCGCACGCGGTCGTCCCCATACATCAGCACACCGTCTTTGCTGTCGGCAAAGCGAGCCACGTCCAGCCAGTGCCGGCCCCACCGCTCGCCATAGCGCGGCGACGCGAGCAACCGGTCAACCAGCCGTTCATAAGCGGCGGGATCACTGTCGTTGACGAAGGCCTGCACCTCATTGAAGGTTGGCGGCAAACCCGTCAAATCATAGGTGAGACGGCGGATCAACGTGCGGCGGTCCGCTTCGACCGCTGGCTTCAACCCCTTCGCTTCCAATTTGGACAGCACGAAGGCGTCCACGGGGGTCCGCACCCAGGCGTTGTCGCTGGTTTCAGGAACCGGTGGATTGGCGACAGGGCGGAACGACCAATGCTGTCGGTGGCTCTCCGAGACCACCATCTCTCCGCGCTGCGGCGGGGCATCGCGGCCAGGCCAGGGGAGACCGAGTTCGACCCATTTTCGCAGCACGGCAATCTGACTGTCGCGCAGCGGTTCATCGGGCGGCATCTTCAGTTTGCCCTTCCGCAGAATCGCCGCAATCAGCCGGCTTTCGTCAGGCTTGTGAGCCACGGCCGCCGGGCCGAGTGTTCCGCCCTTCAGAACGTTATCGCGCGAGGTGATTTTGAAGTCGGCTTCCGGCAGTTGGTCCCCGTGGCACTCCAGGCACTTGGCCACCAGAATCGGTCGGACTTCCTTCTCAAAGAAGTCCTCATCACTGGCCAGCAATGGCCGTGAACCCGCCAGCAGCCCAATCACCAGGAGGCAAGTTGCCGCAATTCGCATCCGTCTCTCCGTCTGGAACGCCATGGGATTGCTGCCTATCGCAACCTCCACGATACCGCGCCAACATGGCTTTTGACACCTGGCCCGTTAGGTTTGTGAGAGGCTCAGAAACCCAGGGAACCACCATGCAATTCCATTGAGGCAGATCCGCACCTCAATCGTCTCGCCCACAAAGACTCGCGTCCCCAAGTCGTATGAGTCAACGATCGTTTTGGCACGGCTCTTCCCGTCGAGGGAAAAGTTCACTTGCGTCCAGGAAACGCCAGCACTTAGGTTGATCCGCTTGCTGCTCACAACCGCGGAAAGGATGACTCCTTGGTCAAAGATCTTGCGGCGTTCGATTCTGTAGACGAGCAGCACACCTTCCTGCACTGGCATCACGAGGAGCAATACGAGGGGTAGGGGCAATATGATACCAACGGACGCGTCAAGCATAATCATCTTGGCATAAATCGCATTTCTGCCTACACTCCGCCCGGAGCAGGGGGTTTCGACCTGGACCCTGCCGACTGTCGGCCATGGAGCGGCCATGAATGTAGATCAATTCCGGCGCGCGGTGATTTCCGCCAGCCTGTTGGGAACAGCGCTTGTTGTGCCCGGCTGCGCGGCATTGAACTACCAGAAGCCGTACTCATCCTACGATTCGAATTTCTCGGTGGATGACCCGCTTCCGCCGAGCGCCGCGGCTCAAAAGACGGCGGAATTGCCTCCCGAAGACGCGCCAGAAGTGACGGCCGCGGATGAAGGTCCGCCCAAGCCGGATTTCAGCACGAAGTTTCTGCCGGAAAACTAATAAGGCAGGACCGCCAGCACGTCGGCTTCGGGAACTCCGCGGACGGTTTCCACGTGGCCCATCCGGCTGGGCAGCACGAACCGCAACTGGCCGGCCACCGCTTTCTTGTCGAGCCGCATGCAGGCCAGCACTTCGTCGGGATTGAGCTTCACGCCTGCGGGCAATGTGGTCGGCAGATGCAGCGCCGCCAGCAGGGCGAACTGGCGGTTCGTCACGTCGGACGAAATCCGCTGGAGCCGCTCGGCCAGACGGCTGGCGCACAACATGCCGATGGAAACCGCTTCGCCATGCAGCAGGACGCCGTAGCCACAGAGGGCTTCGAAGGCGTGGCAGAAGGTGTGTCCGTAGTTCAAACAAGCCCGCAGGCCGGTTCGCTCGTACTCGTCCTGGCGGACGACATCCGCCTTCAGCTCGCAACTGCGAGCGACGATCCGCTCGACGACCGCCGGGTCACGACGGTTGATGGCCTCCACCTGGGATTCGAGAAAGGCGAAGAATTCCGCGTCCAGAATGACGCCGTATTTGACGACTTCAGCCAGCCCCGAACGGTAATCGCGGTCGGGCAAGGTCGAGAACAGAGTCGTGTCGAGGCAGACCCCCAGTGGTTGATGAAACGCCCCGATCAGGTTCTTGCCGCGCGGATGGTTGATCCCAACCTTCCCGCCCACGGAGCTGTCCACTTGTGCCAGCAGTGTCGTGGGGATCTGGACGAACGGCAGGCCACGGGCATAGGTGGCCGCCACGAACCCCGCCAAATCTCCAATCACACCGCCGCCGACAGCGATCACCACGGTGTTGCGGTCGGCCGCCATGTCGACGAGTTCGTCGTAGAGCAGCGCGGCATGTTCCAGCGATTTGGTCTTTTCTCCCGGTTCCAGAACACTGACCCGCACCAGCCAGCCAGCCGCCCGTAGCCCTTCGGCGACCTGGAGCGCATGCGGCCGTTCGACATTTCTGTCCGTCACCAGCAGCACCGACCGCGACTCCTTGGGGAGTCCACGGCGCGTGACCCAGGACGCGAGCCACGTCGGCACAAGGTCCAGCCGACCGGTGGAGATCTCAAGGTCGTACGAGCGGTCGCCAAGCGCGACGTGAACCGTCTGGGGCATGATTCGAAAGCTCAAGAATCGAATATGGCGATGAGCATCATCGTGCAGTTCACGAATCGTTGACCGTGGTGCATTCCAGCTTGCGGTCGATCCGCTTCAACAACCCCTTCAAAACCTTGCCGGGGCCGATTTCGTAAAACTGGTCAACGCCGGCGACGATCATCTTGCGGACGGAATCTTCCCACATCACCGGGCTGACAACCTGACGCACGAGGATTTCTTGAAGTTCGGTGGAATCCGCATGAACTTCGACGTCGACATTGGAAATGACCGGCAGGCGCGGGGCATGATAGGTTGCTTTGCCGAGGGCCTCTGCCAATTGAGAACAGGCGGGCTGCATGATCGCCGTGTGGAATGCACCGGCCACCGCCAGGGGGATCGCCTTCGCTCCCGAGGCTTCAGCCAGCCGAACGATTTCTTCACAGCCAGCCTTGCTGCCGGAAACCACGGTGTTGCCGGGGCAGAGGTAGTTGGCGATTTGTACTGGAGCCACGGCAGAGGCGGCGTCGCACAGCGCCTGCACCTTTTCCCGCTCGATGGGGATGATGCTGACCATACCCGATGGCGTGGCATTCGCGGCCGCCTGCATCGCCTGACCGCGCCGCTGAACGATCCGCAGCCCGTCTTCGAAGGAAAGCACGCCGGCAAACACCAGTGCGGTGTACTCACCAAGACTCAGCCCCGCGGCCATCGAGCATTGAGCCACGACATCCGGCGAGGATTCGCGCAGGGTTTCCAGTGCCGCCAGGCTGGTGACGAAGATCGCCGGCTGGCTGATTTCGGTGGTGTCCAGTTCGCTGGCCGGGCCTTCAAAACAGACCTTTGCCAGATCGTAGCCAAGAATTTGCGCCGCCTTGTCGAACAGAGCCCGCGCGGCGGGGCAGTTCGCTGACAGCTTCACGCCCATGCCCACATGCTGGGCACCTTGTCCGGGGAAAAGAAAGGCGATTTTGGGCATGGTGAGCCACCGGGGAGATAAAACAATTTCTGAATGACAAAATGACAAGTTGCCCATCAATGGACAATTTGTCAAAGAAGGCAACCTCAGTCATTCGACACGGCGGCCAGCAAGGGGCCGCGGCCGCGTTCAACCTGCGGAGGCCGCTTCCGCGAGCGATTCCACAATTTGTTGGTTGATCCGGCGGTCCTTGATCCGAATCGCCGCCCGCAGAGCGTTGGCGATGCTCTGACCGTTGCTGGAACCGTGACAGATCATGCAGATCCCATCGACACCCAGCAGCGGGGCGCCGCCCGACTCGTGGTACGAATAGGTCCGGGCAATGTCCTTGAAGGCCTGCTGCACCGCAACCTTTTCATGGGACAGGGCTTCCAGCAGGTGCTGGCCGACCCGCTTGAGCATCATCTCGGCCATGCCTTCGCTGGCCTTGAGCAGCACATTGCCCAAAAACCCTTCGCAGACAACGACATCCGCCGTCCCGTAGAACAGGTCCCGGCCTTCGATGTTGCCCTGATAGCGGCCCTTGAAGAGGCTGCTGGAGAGCAGTTGATGCGCTTCGCGCACCAGTTCGTTCCCCTTGCCGTCTTCGCTGCCGATGTTCATGAGCCCCACACCGGGATTCTCGATGTTCAGCACGTCGCGGGCATAGATGGTGCCCATGACGGCATACTGGCAGAGATGCTCCGGCCGCGCCTGAGGGTTGGCCCCCACGTCCAGCATGACCGATGTGCCGCGGAGGGTCGGCATCGCGACGGCGATTCCCGGGCGTTTGACGCCCTTGAGAAACAGCTTGGTGCGCAGCCCCGCACCGACGACCGCCCCAGTGCTGCCGGCACTGACCACCGCGTCGACTTCGCGGGCGGCCATCAGTTTCCAGCAGACGGCGATCGAACAGTTGGGCTTTTTGAGCAGCGCTTCGGTGGGCTTCTCGCCCATCTCCGCCACCCCCTCGGAAGCCACGAGGCGCAGTCTCGCCTCAGAAATTCCCTGTTCGGCGATCAACCGCTCCAGCAGCGGCCGGTCACCAACGAGGAGAATTTCCAAGTCTGGATTTGCCGCGAGCGCCGCCAAGGCCCCATCCAGATTGGGTTGTGGGACGACATCGCCGCCCATCGCATCCAAGGCGATCCGCATGGACGATCAGCCTCCGACTTCAACGAGCGTCCGGCCCATGTAGTTGCCACATTTTGGGCAGACCACGTGGCTGGGACGTGGCTCCTGGCACTGCGGGCAGTTCTGCAACTGCATGGGCTTCACAGCATTATGACTGCGCCGCTTGGCCGTGCGGGCGTGGGACTGTCGTTTCTTGGGTACCGCCATGGTGAACCGAATTCATTCTGAAAGTTAAGTTTCCGTCAATCAGCGAATCGTGCATGGTAGGGGTGGGGATGAAGTGTGTCAAGAAGGCCTGAAGCGTCTTCAGCGTCTTCCGCCGGGGGAAGGGTGTATAACAAGTGGGAACAATACATCGGGTGGGCCACCGACTGCTTGCAGGGCCGGATCGAAAAGGTTCTGGAGCAGATGGAAGATTGGTCCGCGCGGCTGGAGCCTGTGCCGCAGCGACGCCGACAGACGCGTCCGCGTCGTCGGGGACACTCCCAGACGAAGAAACCGGGCCCGCTGCCTCACGTATCTGCGAAACAACCAGCCACGGATGAATTATCCGAGCTACCGAACGCAGGGCCTGCCGGTCAACAGTTGCCTGATCGAGTCCACGATCAAGCAGCTCCACCAGCGGGTGAAGGGCAGCGAGAAGTTCTGGTCACGGCCCGACAGTGCGGAAGCCATCCTGCAGGTCAGGGCCGCGCTCCTCTGTGATGACAACCGCCTGAGCCGCCACATCTTCTCGCGCCCGGGCCGGCAGTTCCGCCTCCGCCCAAAGTCTGTAAAACGCTTAATATGAAGTCAAAGCCGGTTATGGAACCCACCTGCTGACCCGGAACAGATTGCGAGCGAATCGTTCGCGACGACTGGTGACCGGACAGCGGCGATGGGCCGTCATTCGGATATTTTGAATCGTCTTAAACAACTGATCCTGCAATGGTTTACGCGGGATTCTGGCGTGGCCGGGCGAAGGCGGCACAGATCTTGCTTTACCACATGTGACGAACATCTCCTTGCAATCTCGCGCTCACTCTTCGGCCAGCCATCATGCGTCGAAACGTCTGGAATTCGCTCCGATCCCTGCTCGAAGCCCGTGGCCCTGTTCGCCGCTCGCGGCCGCATGCTGTGAGCCACGCGATGCAGGTGGAACTGCTGGAGAATCGGGCACTGCTGGCAGCGAACCTGGCACCTTTCAACAGCTTTCCCGGAAATCAGCAGACCGAGGTGAATGTCGGCCTTGTCTTCTCCACCTCCAACGGGAACGCGATCTCCATCTCGGATCCCGACGCCCAGGCGAACCCTGTTCAGGTTTCACTGCTGATCACCAACGGCAACTTCACGCTGAACACAACCAATGGCCTCACATTTTTGAACGGGGACGGCGTCAACGACACCCAGATGACGTTCACGGGTACGATCTCGGCCATCAATTTTGCGCTCAACGGCTCAGTGTATGTTGGCACGGCGCAAGGCGGCGGCATTGTTCAGATCACCACGAACGACCTGGGAAACACAGGTGACGGCGGCGCGCGCTCCGATACGGACACCCTCAATGTCACGACGCTCGCTGCCGGGTCGAACGCGGCACCGATCAACAATATTCCCGTCGCCGTGCAAAATGCCACGGCGGGAACTCCCTACTTCTTCTCCACGAACTTTGGCACTCAGATCTTCATCTCGGATTCCGATGCTGGCGTGAACGCCGTGCAGGTTTCCATCTCTGCGACAAATGGCACGTTTACGCTCAGCACCAATTCCAGTCTGAATTTCACGGCGGGCGACGGCAATGCGGATGCATTGATGACGTTCACCGGATCCCTGAATGCCATCAACACAGCACTCGCTGGATCATCGTTTCAAGGGACGGCCAACGGCGGAGCCACGGTGCAGATCACCACGAATGATCTGGGGAACACCGGCACCGGCGGAGCAATGCAGGATGTCGACACGATCAATCTGGCGGTCAGTGCCAGCGGGGCGAATTGGGCACCCATCAACACTACCCCGGCCGCGCAGAACGCAGCACTGGGCACCTCCCTCGTATTTTCGTCTGGCAGTGGCAACGCCATTACGGCCTCCGATGCCGACCTGGGCTCAAACCCCGTGCTCGTCACCCTCACCGCGGCCAATGGCACGCTGACCTTGGCAACGACCAGCGGGCTGACCTTCACTGCCGGCGACGGTACTGCCGATGCAACGCTGACCTTCACGGGCACGATCGACGCCGTGAAAGCGGCGCTGGACGGACTCAAGTTTGACGCAGCATCGGCTGCGGCCGCGTCGGTGACAATCACTACCGACGACCAGGGCTTCACCGGCTCCGGCGGCAGCATGACTGACACCGACACCGTGAACATCACCGTCTCTTCCACCTCCGGGGGGAACTTGCCGCCGGTGAACACGGTTCCCACGTCGCCGCTCTCGGTGCCAGTTGGCAATCCGTTGAACTTCGTCGGCGCGAATCAGGTGTCGATTTCGGATCCGGACGCGGCCAGCGCCGAGCTTCTGGTCACGATCGCCGCCCAGAATGGCACCGTCTCTTTGGCTTCCACGAGCGGACTGACTTTCACCCAGGGTGACGGGACCACTGACGCGACAATGGCGTTCACGGGCACGCTGACAAGCATCAATGCGGCTTTGGCGACGCTGACGTTCACCGGCACGTCTCCGGGCGCAGCCAGCGTCTCGATCACCACGAATGACCAGGGCAATACCGGCACTGGCGGCGCGATGACAGACAGCGACGTCATCACCATCACCAATGTCCTCGGTGGCGGAGGCAACAACCCCGGGAACAATCCGGGTGGCTCCGGCGTTGCCCCAGTCAATACGCTCCCTGGCACGCAGACCATCGGCAGCGGCCAGTCACTGGTGTTTGGAAGCGGCAGCACCAGTCTCAGTGGTGCCTGGTCGATCGGCGGGCAAGCCACGTCGATCGTCCAGAGCGGCACGCAACTCACATTCACCAATGAGTTCGGAACATCCGCCACCGGACGTGTGCTCAGCAGCACACAGGTGATTGCCGATGGCTGGGGCGGACTGATCGGTAGTCTGTCTGGAAACAACGTCATCAACTGGGGCAACGGCACGCAGTGGACGCGGAGCGACTCGGGCAGCACCGCGAACGCCCTCTCGGTCAGCTTCAGCACCGCCGCCGGTTCCGTGAGCCTGGTGGCGACCGGCGGAACAATCACCCTGAGCCAAACCGGTGGCTTGGCATTCTCGTCCGGTGACGGGTTGGGCGACACGAGCATGACATTCACTGGCAGTGCGGCCAGCATCAATGCCGCGCTCGCCGGAGCACAGTTCACGTCCTTTACTGGTTTCACGGGAACCGCCACGCTCAGCATCTCCACGAGCGATCAGGCGACGCCAGTTGGGACGGATACGGATAGTCTCAGCATCGTTGTCACAGCCTCGAGCGGCACCACGCCCACGACCCCCACACTCGACCTGGGGGGTGTCTGGTTCTTCAACACACAGCAGACCTCGATCGCCCAGAGCGGCAGCTCGCTGACGTTCACCAACGAACGCGGGGAGGTGGCTCAGGGCCGCGTGCTTAGCACATCGCAAGTCATTGCCGATGGCTGGGGTGGACTGACCGGAGCGGTCTCGGGCAACACGCGGATCGAGTTCGCCAACGGGGACACATGGGTTCGGGCCGCGCCGGTGGTGATTCCGCCAGGCTCGACACCCACCATCCCTTCATCGGTGGATGTCAGCGGTGCCTGGTCGATCAACGGGCAGGGAACAGCAATTCAACAAAGCGGAACACAGTTGGTGTTCACCAATGAATTCGGCCAGTCGGCCCAGGGCCGCCTGTTCAGCGACACCCAGGTCATCGCCGATGGCTGGGGTGGTCTGATCGGGACAATCGGCAACGGCAACATCATCTCCTGGAGCAACGGCACCGTGTGGACGCGGGCAGGCAGCGTGGTGACACCGCCGACCTCCTCCCCCACGTTCACTCCACCATCGCTCGCGACGAATTGGTCCATCAACGGCAATCAGGCGACCCGCATTGATACCAATGGGACCAATCTGACGTTTACCAACGAATTCGGAGCCACGTCCTCCGGGCGGTTCCTCTCGGAGGCCCAGGTCGTTGCCACGACATGGGGAAATCTGGTGGGAACGCTCAGCGCCAACAACACCGTGATCCAGTGGTCCAACAACACCCGCTGGACGGCTTCGACGGATGCTGGTTTCTCGGATCCGCTGCTGTTTGCCTAGTCACTTCCGAATCAAAGCAAACACTTGGGTGTTCCCAAAGCGCGTCATCTAAAGCCGTTTCGACTCTCGGTTATTGTCTCAATTCCTCGTGAGGCCGTTGCGATGAACGCTTCGAGAACAGGCTCTGAGAGTCTGAAGGGGTTTGTCCCCCCGATTGACAAAAGCTCCCCGCGCCACGTGCATCGCGACCCGCTCTCCACTGCCGTGGCTGAAGCCCCAGGAGCCCTCCGCCCCGAACTCCGCGAGGCCGTGGCTCCGGTTTCGGCGCCTGCCGCCGCGCCGACGCCGGTCACTGTGGATGCGATCGAAGAACAGCCAACGGCGGAGGCGCCCGCCCGTCCAGAGGACCAGCTCCCCCCGCGGCAGTTGTTGAGCATCGACATCGGGGGGACCAAAATCAAGGTTCTGGCCACGGGCCAGACCGAACCACGCAAGATCGCTTCTGGCCGACGGATGACCCCCGCGAAAATGGTGGCTGCCGTCCGCGAACTGACGGAGGGCTGGGAGTACGACGCCATCTCGATTGGCTATCCCGGATTGGTGGGACAACATGGTCCGCGCTCCGAGCCGGGAAATCTCGGCTCCGGCTGGGTCGGCTTCGACTTCGCCTCCGCCTTCGAAAAGCCAGTCCGGATCGTCAACGATGCCGCGATGCAGGCGCTCGGAAGTTATGAAGGCGGACGCATGTTGTTTTTGGGTCTGGGCACCGGACTCGGATCGGCCTTGATTGCCAACGGCAGCATTGTCAGCTTGGAACTTGGAAACCTCATGCACTCCAGCGGGCAAAGTCTGGGAGACCTGCTGGGCAGAAATGGCCTGCTGACCGTTGGCAAAAAGGCGTGGCGCGACATCGTGGGTGAGGTCGTGCCGATGCTCATGGGCGCGCTTATCGCCGACGACCTGGTGCTGGGCGGCGGCAATTCCAAGCTGATCCGCGGGCTTCCACCCGGTGCCCGGCTCGGTCACAACCTGACCGCCTTTCGCGGTGGCTTCCGCCTATGGCACCTCGAAGACCTGCCGACGCTGAACGCTGGTGTCGTGGACCCCGTGACCCCCAGTGCCGCGAACTGGCGGATGGTGTAAAGCGTATGACTTTACGATCTGCATATCCGAGACTTGAAATTCGATGCAGCAACCGTCCGGGCGTGTCAGGTCCGCGCGCCGGGATGAACCCATTCGGTGGTGCCATCGGCCCAGTTTTCCTTTTTCCAGACAGGCACGACTTCTTTTAAGGTGTCGATCAGCCAGCGGCCGGCGTCGAAGGCCTGGTGGCGGTGTGGGGTGCTGACGGCGAGGGCCACGCTGACATCCCCCAGTTCGAGGTGTCCCAGGCGGTGGACGATTTGGACTTCGATGACCGGCCAGCGGCGGCGGGCCTCGGCCTCCAACTCGGCCATTTTCGCTTCGGCCATGGCGGGATAGCCTTCGTAGTCGAGAGCCACGGTCTGCCGTCCCTGCGTCATTTCCCGCACCGTTCCGAGAAACAACACAACCGCGCCCGCCTGGTTGGAACGCACCGCTTGCGTCAGGGCGGAGAAGTCGATTGGTGCGTGCGTCAGGGCGATCATGTTTGTTCCTGGAAGCGTTTGGCTTGCCGCATTCGTCGATACAGAGATTTGAGGTGTCCGACAAAAGCCAATTTCAAATCTCAATTTCAAATTTCACAGTCTGTTCAGCCACACCGAACTGTCGACTGAGCTTCAATGGCGCGAACGTAACTGTTGCCCCACAGTGTGGATGGGTGGCATGAGTCATTTGGCAGTATATCTGCCAGCAACTTCCTCGCCCAGACTTGGAAAATTTGACCGGTCGGGAATCGTGACCTAAAGAATGGGGGGACGTGAGATTTCAATAAGCACGATGCCTGTGGACCGCGCGCTCCCGGGAAAGGCCAATGGTGGGGACTGTGGAATCGCCGCACACGCTGTTAGAGTCGCTGGACTGGGAGGCGTCCGCTCCGTCGTCGCCGTGCGACCCTTCGAGCCCTCTGCCTGCGGGAGTCGAACCGACGCAACTGGCGGTCACCCTGCTCCAGCAGCAGCTTGCGGAGAAGGACCAGCTTGTCATCGCGCTGACGGAACGGCTTGAACAGGCGGCCGAGCAGCTCGATCGGATGCGGCGTTCTGGCAATACGATGCGCCGCTCCGGCGGCAGTGGCGGAATGCCCACGGAACTGCTGGATGACCACCGCTCGGCCATTGACGATCTCAAGCAGGTCGTGGGCCGGTGGGAAGAGATGCAGTGCGGCGCGACACTGGGACGGCTGGAGATGCAGGTCGGCGAACTGCGCGACCTGGTGGCTGGGATTGCCAGACACGGGGTTTCGCAACGGGCGGACGCGGGACATTCCGACGGACCGGCGAATGCCGCAGTTGCGGAAAAACCGGCCAAAGGGAACTGGTGGGATCAGCAGAAGGCCGCCATGCTGGCAGGCGAGACGCTGCCTCTGCCGGGCGTCGATCAGGAAGCCGATGACGGATCCGTCGACCGGTCTGCGGGGGGCGAGATTCCGTCGCTCCCGGACGCAATCGACTTCGACACGTTGACGCTGGAGACGGCCATTCCCGCTCTGCGGGAACGGGATGAACTGCTCGTTCGGCTGCGCGAACTGGCCTTGTGTTATCAGGTCCGTGACGAGTTCCCCGAAGGGATCCACAACCTGGAAAGTCTGCCTGAGCCGTTGCAGGAACGGCTGCGGAGCCTGGAGGCCGAATGGCAGGCGAAGTTCCGGCAGGCCGAAATGGACCTGTCGATTGAACGTGCCCGCCTCTCGCGAACGGAAGCGATGCTCCGGCAAAAGCACGACCAGATGAACAAGGACCAGCGAAACCCCGCCGAAGCCACCGGCAAACCCGACGCGGCCGCCACGAAGTCCAAACGCTGGCTGCGGTTCCTGGGATCGTCGGGTTCGTAAGGTGGCCACCACACGGAACCGGCTCGGAGAATCTGTCATTTGCGACGGGGCCGCAAACCGTTATATCTCGGGGTTGACAGCCACCGGCTCGAACGGAGTTCTGCCATGTCTGAGCCACGCGAGGAACCAGCTCCTATTCAAGACACCGTTGTTCCGGACATTCCGGTCCGGCCCAGCGGCCTGGACTCGTCGATCGCCAGCGATGCCGAAACGCTGGCGCAGATCGGCATGATCCCGCCGGAAACGATCGGGCCGTCGCATCAGGCCACGGTGCCCGGCTACGAGATCCTGCGGGAGCTGGGCCGTGGCGGCATGGGGGTGGTGTATCAGGCGCGGCAGGAGGGGCTTAACCGGCTGGTGGCCCTGAAGATGATTCTGCATGGCGCGCACGCCAACGAAGAGCTGATCGAACGGTTCCGTTCGGAAGCCCAGGCGATCGCCAAGCTCCGGCATCCGCATGTGGTGCAGGTCTACGCAGTCGGTCTGCACGACGGACTGCCATTTTTCGCCCTGGAGTACTGCTCTGGTGGGTCATTGTCCGAGAAATTCGCCAAGGGGCGGATGCCGGTCAACGACGCGGTGGATCTGCTGATCCTGCTGGCCCGCGCGATTCAGGCAGCCCATGAAGCAGGGGTCGTCCACCGCGACCTGAAGCCCGGCAATGTCCTGGTGGATGCGGATGGATCACCCAAGATCACGGACTTCGGCCTCGCGAAGCAGTTGGACGACGACTCCAACCTGACGGCGACCGGCGCGGTGATGGGCACGCCCTCGTACATGGCACCAGAGCAGGCGTTTGGCAACATTGAGCAAATCGGCCCCCCCTCGGATGTGTATGCCCTGGGAGCGATGCTGTTTGAAGCGCTGACAGGCCGCCCGCCATTCAAGGGCAGTTCGGCGCTGGAAGTGTTGGACATGGTACGGACAAAGGATGCGCCGCTGGTGCGGAGCCTGCGCCGCGAGGTGCCACGTGACCTGGAAGACATCATTCTGCAGTGCCTGGAGAAGGATCCCGCGCGCCGCTATCCGACGGGTCGGGAACTGGCTGAAGACCTGGAACGCTGGCGCAAGGGCGACCCGGTCCACGCCAAGAAGCGCGGACTGTGGTACCGGCTTGGCAAAAAACTGCGGCGGCACCGGGTCCGGCTGGCGGCTGGGGTACTGGCCGTGGGCCTCGCGGTTGCCGGTTGGATCGGGCTGGCCGATGCGGGCTTCCCCATTCCGGCAGGAAACCGGCTGCAGCGGTGGCTCGATGCACGGGAGCTGTCGCTGTTTCGTCCGGTGCCGACCACGGCGCAGATAAACGCCGTCGCCGGCAAACAGCATCAAGCGCTGGTCAAGCATTTGCTGGACGCCCGGATCGGCACTTCAGGCTGGGTTCGCAAGGACGGCGAGCAGATCAAGGACGACAGCGACGGTTGGACCCAATTGCAGGTGACCGCCGCCGTCTTGATGAGCGCGGGCACCTCGGACCAACCGGCAGCCACGCCGAAGGCGCTGCTGCCGTGCGTTAAAATCCTGGCTGAGCCACTGTTTGTGCAGAGCGATGTGTGCGATGCGTTTGTGCCGGGCTTTGGCTGGCCGAACTTTAACGATGGCGAACCCTCCAACGAGGCCAGTGCCTGGGCGCTTTCGGCGTATGCCTGGGCATTACGGAAGTCCAACCCCTGGCCGCCGGAACTCCGCGAACAGCTTGAGCAGCGGTTGAACGAAATTTTAAAACCGTTGGAAGAGGAGTGCCTCGTTCTGGATGCAAAGGGCCAGCCCACCGGTGGCTGGACCATTTTTGTCCACCAGACCAACCGCCAGTCGGCGAACATGTTCATCTCCACGCTGGTCACGCAGGGGCTGCTGTCCATGCGCGACTGCAATGTCGGGTGGCGCAGGAGCGATATCCGGCGTGACGAGCTGCTGTCCAAGTCGCTCCAGTGGCTTGTGCGGGAATTCGATGGCCGTGGCTGGCGCACACCAGGCCAGCAGCACGATGAGCGGAACGATGGATTGACACTGCAGATTTTCGGAGCATTGCTGCGCGCCGAACAGGATCGCCTGGTCGTGCTGACTCCCGAAATTCTCGCGCAGATCCCCCTGCATCTGGCCGAATGTGACCGGCGGCCGCTGGATCACCCGATTGCCACGGCGATGTTCCTGGAGTCCTTCACAACTCCGCAAGGAAAACTCATCCGCCGGGCACAGCGTCCCGTCCGCATGCTCTGGTACCCGTGGGCCATCGAGACCGCCGCCCGGTGGCTGCACCGCTGCGAACGCGTGGGAGCCCCCGCCGATGAAATCGTCCGCACCCGCCGCGTGCTCGGGCACCTGGTCCTCAAACTGAGTGACGACGCGGTGCGTGAAGCCGAAACCGGTTACACGTATGTGACCGCGGAAACGGTGTTCGGGTTTGGTGCGGTGAATGATCGGTGACAGTTCCCAATACTCATGAATCATGAGACACGGAGCCTGTTCGCGTTGAACAACTTCCGCAGCCCCGCGCAGAGTTGGCCAGCGCTCACGTCCTTTCGCGAACTGAAAGGCGACACTACGCTATTCAGCGAGTGAGGAACCCCGACAGCGGATGAAGCAGGTGGCGCAAGCCACCCATCCGCGCCAGGGGTTCCAGAGCGAGCAAGAACTACCAGAGTGAGGAACCCCGACAGCGGATGAACAAAGTGGCGCAGCCACCTATCCGCGCCAGGGGTTCCAGAGCGAGCGAAACTGACCAGTGCAGTTGCGACCCTTGAACATCGGGACGATGGCGGAACACACCATGGATGACACCCTCTTTCGCAGCGCCGAGCTGCTTTCACGGCACAACAGCCGCCTGGTGGTGGTGGATGTGCAAGGCAAACTTGTTGGGCGGATTCATCGCTCGGGGCAGGTGGTGGCTGTCTGCCGGCGGCTGATCCAGGGGGCGCAGATTCTTGGCGTGCCGGTGTTCGCCACCGAACAATATCCGCAGGGGCTGGGGGAGACCGTTCCCGAACTGGCGGAATTGCTTCCCCAGCGGCTGTCCAAAGTCCGCTTCAGCAGCGCGGAAGCACTCGGCTGGGGCACGGCGGCTGAGCAAGGCGACGACCGGTATCAGGTGGTCGTCTGCGGCATCGAAGCTCACGTCTGTATTTTGCAGACCGTCTTGGACCTGATCGCCCGTGGCTTCCAAGTCTCGGTCCCTGCCGATGGTGTCGGCAGCCGCCATGAAATGGACTGGAAGTTCGCCCTCGACCGCATGGCGACTGCCGGAGCCACGATTGTCACCAGCGAATCCGTGCTGTTCGAATGGTGCGAAGTCGCGGGAACGCCAGAGTTCAAGCAGATCAGCCAGTTGATCAAAGCGGCTGACAAGATGGCTTCAACGTAGCTTGGCAGTCCCGGCCGAAGTCTTCCGCGGGGCGTCTGCAATACCGGAGTGCGTGACGCAACTCTCGTCCTGCAAATCGAGTGTCGACAAAAGGCATTTTACTGTGAAAATTGAAATCTGAAATTTGAAATTCCACTGACCCAAGAACGGACATTTGTCGAAAACGTCGAATTTGAGGCAGCAGGGACTCACCTGAGGCCGACGGGTCGCGGGGCGCGGGTGAACAGGCTGGTCATCTCCTTCAACTGCTGCGTGGCGGCGGCATCCAGCAGGTTCCACGAAAACCGCCAGCCCCAGTTGCCGCTGGCGGTGCCAGGGAGGTTCATGCGGGCTTCTGTTCCCAGGCCCAGAATGTCCTGCATCGGGACAATCGCCGTGTCAGCCACAGATGAGAGCGCCAGACGGATCAGGTCCCAGTGGATCTGGTGCCCGTCCGTTCCGAGATACCGCAGTGTGAATGCCCGCTCTTCTTCAATCTCGCGCAGGGTTCGCGTGGTGCCTTCGCCAGGCTCGCTGTTGAACCAGCCCACGGCGGTGTCGTTGTCGTGTGTGCCGGTGTACACGACACAGTTCAGCGGATAGTTGTGGGGCAGGTACTCCGTCGCCTTGTCGTCGTTGCCGAAGGCGAACTGCAGGATCCGCATGCCGGGGAAGTTGAATTGATCCCGCAGGGCGTCGACTTCCTTGGTGATCAGGCCCAAGTCTTCGGCGACCAGCGGCAGTTCCCCCAGCTTGCTGCGGATGGCCTCGAAGAATTTGGCTCCGGGACCGGAAACCCAGCGGCCGGAGGCGGCGGTTGGTGCCGTGGCGGGGATTTCCCAGTAGGCTTCGAATCCGCGGAAATGGTCCAGCCGCACCATGTCCACCTGGGTCAGCGTGTGCTTGAGCCGCTCGACCCACCACGCGTACCCGTCTTCGGCCATGCGGTCCCAGCGGTACAGCGGGTTGCCCCAATACTGTCCCGTGGCACTGAAGTAATCCGGAGGCACCCCCGCGACGACTGTTGGGCGACCGTGCTCATCCAGGAAGAACAGGTGCTGGTTGGCCCAGACGTCCGCGGAGTCGTGAGCCACGAAGATCGGGATGTCACCCATGATCCGCACGCCGACTTCGCGGGCATGGGTTTTCACGCTCTGCCACTGTTGATGCAGGAGAAACTGCGCATAGGCCTCCCGCTTGACCTCTCGGGACAGTTTTTCTGCCGCCGCCTTGAGGGCTTCCGGCTGCCGCTGGCACAGTTCGGGTTCCCAGTCGGTCCACGGCCGGCCGCCGTGGCTCGCCTTCAATGCCGCGAACAGGGAATAGTCATTGAGCCACGCCTGGTTGGCGTGTTGAAACGCCTCAAACTCGGCCTGTTCGGCCGCCGTCGGAGATGCGTCGAACTGGTCGAACAGCCTGTCGATCAAGTGTTCACGGGTCGGTCGCACATGCTCAAAATCGACTTTCTGACTCGCTGAAACTTCCGCTGCCGCGAGTTCGTCTCGCGTAAGCCGGCCGTGTTCCAGCCTGTCAAAACCGATGAGCATCGTGTTCATCGCGAACGATGAAAAGCTCTGATAGGGAGACTCACCATAGCCCGGCGGACCGAGCGGCAGCACCTGCCAGATCGACATGCCACAATCGGCCAGCCAGTCGATGTAGCGGTGTGAGGCCTGCCCCAGGTCACCGCTGCCCCAGGGGGTGGGCAGAGAAGTGACATGGCAGAGAACACCCGCGGATCGAGGAAATTGCGACATAAGGACGCCCGGTGACGTAACTGATCGATCGTGGACGGGTTGGAACCTGGGCGAATGCTCAAGCTGACCTTCCCGTGGATGCACGTGTTGCCGAGAAGCGCACCGAGTGCGCGACTGGGGCGGAATTATCGAAGCCGATCTAAACCGTGTCCAGACCCTTTCCGTGCACCCCCGGGGATTTCTCTTCGAGCGTCCGGCGACTGTCCGCGGGGTTCGCGAATTGGCGCAAGAGGATTCCGGCAATGTCTTTTGGTCTCGACATTGGAAAGCAGCTGGAGGCAAAGTTCAGTTGCCGAGTCGGTTGGCACCATTTTCTGGGAACTTTCGATGGAGGCGTTGCGTCGAAGCCTGTAGCATCTTGAACCTATCGTGAAATCAACCGACCAGGATCTGATCGACCAGACCTTGCGCGGCAGCAAGCCTGCGTTTGGGGAACTCGTTGGCCGGTATCAGGATCGATTGTTTCATTCCCTGACGCGCGTCTTGGGTTCGAGCGAGGATGCCAAAGACACCACGCAGGAAGCCTTTGTCAACGCTTACCAGAAACTGCACACCTACCGTGGAGGGGCGCAGTTTTATTCGTGGTTGTTTCGCATCGCCCTGAATTCCGCCGTCAGTCTCCACCGCAAAAAGAATCACTCCACCACATCACTGGATGCCGCCCGCGAGCAGTTGGGGCAGGAACCGGTCGATCCCCGCCCCGCAGCCAGCCCCGACGCTCACCTGGAACTCGTTGAACAGCAGACGCTTGTCCGCGCCGCGCTGGCCGCCCTTCCGGAAGAATTTCGGGAAGTGCTGGTTCTCAAGGAAATTGATGGTCTCAAATATGAAGAGATTGCCGAAATTGTGAATTGCCCGGTGGGTACCGTCCGCAGCCGTATTTTTCGGGCCCGGTTGGAACTTCGAACCCGCCTGGAAGTGCTGCTGAGAAGGCAGGAAAAGTGACATGCCGGTCCCGCCAGACGGTAAAATGAGTGAAAAGTTCTTCGATTGATCCGTATCATGACTGATTCCAACTTCGAACGGCTGTCCGCCGCCTACGACGGTGAAGCGACCCCCTCCGAAAGGGCGGAAGTCGACCGGTGGCTCGCGGAATCGAGTGCTGCGGGCGAAGTCTGGGACGATTTCGGCCAGGTTTCCCAGCGGCTGCGCGACTTGCCCACCGCGTCCCTGCCGGCGGATTTCACGGATTCCGTACTCTCGCGGATTTCATCGTCTCCGTCCCCCAATCCCGTGCCGCCAGAGCGTTTTGCGCGGCGCTGGCTGTTTCCGCTGACTGCATTCGCCAGTGCCGCAGTCGTGCTGGTGCTGATTCGCATTGCCGGGATCGACCAGCCAGAAGCGAAAGTTGCCACAGGGGGAAAATTTGAGCGGGCCGAGGCGTCCGCGACACCTGGCGTCAATTCGGAGAGGCCAGCGCCGGAGGGTCCTGAGTTCGCTGACGCGGCTGCGCATGATGCCGAGGTGGCATCCGCTGCCCTGGCCAGTCCAGCCCCTGCGGGCGATATTGCAAGATCAGGTGCCGGCAAGCCGGGCCGTGCCCCTGCTGGTGCAGGCGTTGCAACTCCAGCCCCCGAGATGCGGGTGGCCTCGGCACCGCCAATTCCAGCTCCGCCGATCCCCGTCCCGCCATCGCCCTCAGAGGCACCTCTTTCTGTTGCCGCCCCACCCGCGCCGAGACGGCAAGGCGATGCACCGCCGAGGATGGATTCGGGCGAGGTCCTCGAAGAGCGGATCGAACAGGGCGGGGTGGTCAAAGTTGTGCGGATTTTTGTGATTGACCAGCGGCAACTGGAGAAGTTCCAGGAGGTTCTCAGCCGCAACGAGATCCTGCCAGATCCGCAATCGGATCTTCCGCAACCAGCCAACCGGCAACCGATCGAACAGCCCGTGTTGCTGGTGGTGGCCACGGAGAAGCAGTTCTCGACCGCATTGGAGCAGTCTGTGGATTTGAAGGTGGTCCAAAGTTACGTCGAAGGCACACCGCTGGAAATCGGCCAGTTGCCGCAGGATTGGCAGGTGGCGTTAAGGGCGGAAACCGCTCCGCGCCGCAGGACGGCCCCTGCCGCTCCCGCCGGAACGGTGCCGAGCCGCACCGTGGCCAAAGACACGGAAAAGAATACCACGAGACAGGCGGGCGCAGACAAGAAGTCCGAGACACGGCGGTCCACACAGACCAGTGTCGCCCTGACGGCCCCCATGAAGCCGTTGCTCGATGATGCGTCGGAGAAGCCGGCTTCCGCACCGGGAGCCGTCGCCGGGAACAATGCCAAGGAGATGGCGAAGGCCAAGACAAAGGATGCTGACCCGGCTCCTGCCGTCAGTGCGCCTCCAGCCGGCGCTGCGCCCTCCGACCGCTGGGTGATCCTGGTCCAAGTCGCCCCGCCCAAAAACCTCAAGGCCCGTGACTCCGCCCCCCGCAAGCCGGGAGATGGATGAGGGCTGTGCAATGAATCAATGACCAAGGCCCCAATGACCAATGGGTTGTGAAGGAACGCTTCTGCAGCCCGTTGGTCATTGAGTCATTGAGTCATTGTCTCATTGCTCATTCCTCCACTATCATCATTCCTTCCATTTTGCAGTTCTCCGAACTTTTCCAGTGACGTGAGTGTATGGCGCAGCAGTACATTTTTACGATCGAAGGCCTCTCAAAGGTCATCGACCAGAAAGAGATCCTGAAGGACATCTGGCTGTCGTTTTATGCCGGGGCCAAAATTGGCGTGCTCGGCGTGAACGGGTCCGGCAAGAGCACCCTGCTGCGGATCATGGCGGGCGAAGACACGGATTATCACGGCAGCGTGAAGCCAGCCAAGGGGATATCGATTGGATACTTCCCGCAGGAACCTCGGCTGAACCCCGATTACACGGTGGAACAGTGCATTGAAGAGGCCGTCGCCGAGCAGCGGGGCGTCCTCGAACGCTACAACGAACTGAACATGAAGCTGGGCGAGAATCTGTCGCCCGACGAAATGGAAGACGTTCTGAACGAGCAGTCGCGCGTGCAGGACCAGATTGACGCCGCCAACCTGTGGGAACTCGACCGGTCGCTGGAGATCGCCGCCGACGCCATGCGGCTTCCGCCCGGCGACGCCCTCGTCAAGAACCTCTCCGGCGGTGAAAAACGCCGCGTGGGCCTGTGCCAGATCCTGCTGCGCCGCCCCGACATTCTGCTGCTGGACGAGCCCACCAACCATCTCGATGCCGAATCGGTCGCGTGGCTCGAAAAGTTCCTGGCAGATTTCAGCGGCACCGTTGTCGCAGTCACCCACGATCGCTACTTCCTCGACAATGCCGCCGGCTGGATCCTGGAACTCGACCGCGGCCGGGGCTACCCCTACGAGGGCAACTACTCCACCTGGCTGGAGGCGAAACACATCCGCGTGATGCAGGAAGAAAAGAAGGAATCCAAGCGGCAACGGGCGCTGAAGCGCGAACTCGAATGGGTGCGAATGTCGCCCAAAGCCCGCTCCGTCAAGAACAAGGCCCGGCTCGAACGCTACGAACAGCTCGCCGCCCAGGCCTTCGATGAGCGGGACGAGGCCGCCGACATTCAGATCCCCTCCGGTCCGCCGCTGGGCGAAGTCGTCGTGCAGGCCAAGGGTGTCTCCAAGGCCTTCGGTGATCGGCTGCTGTTTGAAAACATGGAATTCAGCCTGCCCCGCGGCGGCATCGTGGGTGTCATCGGTCCCAACGGAGCGGGAAAAACGACCCTGTTCCGCATGATCATGGGCTTGGAAAAGCCCGATACCGGGACGCTGCGCATCGGTGAAACGGTGGTGCTGAGCTACGTCGATCAAAGCCGTGACGCGCTCGACCCCAAAAAGACGGTTTACGAAGAAATCTCCGGTGGCTTTGACATTCTCGAAGTGGGCCAGAGCCGAATTCACACCCGCAGCTATTGCGGCCGGTTCAACTTCAAAAATGAGATGCAGCAGAAGCTGGTGGGGCAGTTGTCGGGCGGTGAACGCAACCGCGTCCACCTGGCAAAGATGCTCCGCTCCGGCGGCAACCTGATGCTGTTGGACGAACCGACCAACGATCTCGACGTGGAGACGCTGCGGTCGCTGGAAGAAGCCCTGTCGGAGTTCGGTGGCTGCGCCGTGGTGGTGAGCCACGACCGCTGGTTCCTCGACCGCATTGCCACCCACATCCTGGCCTTCGAAGGCAACAGCTCGGTTTACTGGTGTGAAGGGAACTATGGCATCTACGAGAACAGCCGCAAAATGCGGTTGGGCCACGACGCCGACCAGCCGCACCGGGTGAAGTACAGGCCGATTTCGCGCTGAACGCGGGTGGAATCTCAGCTTCGACCCGTTCGACAAAGGTCCGACTCTGGTTCCATGCAATTTCAAATTTCTGACCGTCACGGATTTTGGGGGCCAGTTCGGAGCGCCCCCTGTCCCTTTGGTTGGTTCAATCAAAAGTCGCCACAACAGGGCAAGCTCCAACAGCCCGGGGCGAGTTGGCATTGCCGGTGACGCCC
>JAKFUF010000184.1 GCA_021732845.1 Planctomycetaceae bacterium
GCGCAGCACACCAAGAACGACTCTCGGCATCGAGTTTGGGCGGAAGCCAAGGCTCATCGGCATCTCCAATCGCCATCCATCGGGCACCTTTCAGAGAACGGGGTCGGGCCGTCAAAGTGGATGCATTTTAACGCAGTGCGCTCGCAATCAGCGGGACAACTGCCGCCCCAAGGTTCTCGCCGGACGAATGCCGCTCAGATAGTACCGGTAGGTTGGCAGATCGTGGTTGCGGTAGGCGGAGCGCATCAGCGAGGGCAGGAAGTAAAACGAACCGCCACGCAGGAGGCGGCTGTCGGTGGGATCAACGCCGAGTTCGTCTTCCTGGTCTTCAACCGCCGTGCCCTCTGACGCCGTGGGATACGTTCGAAGGCGCTCCTGGCATCAAGTGTAGACATTCTCCTGCATGTCGAAGAATCCCAGATCATTGGGTCTCAGCCTCCCCACCGGCCATGTCTGCTCCAGTGTTGTTCTGAGACCACGCAGACTTTCCCAGCAGCTTCCCCACCTCGGTATTAAAGCGCGATTCACCTGGGCCAGCGGCCCGACCGCCAGCGCGACGAGTTGGAGGGTCGCCGCGGAAGCTGGTTTACGGCAACGAACGCGCGAGTAGGGCCGACCAGTTGGGTGACGAATTGGAAAACTCGTATCCGGAATCGTATCCGGTGATCGTTTCCGAAAATCGTATCCGCCTTCGCGCTGCGTAACTCTTTGACACAATGCAACTTATAACTGGGCGATGAGGGATTCGAACCCCCGACATCCACGGTGTAAGCATGGCGCTCTAACCAACTGAGCTAATCGCCCGGAACCCGATTCTTATGGCCTGCTGCGGGAGTTGCAAGTGACTCTTGCCTGCGGCAGGTCTCGGGTCAGGTGTGAAGTCTGAGTTACTCCGGCAGGTCTTGGAAGTAGGTTTCCATGTGCGTCACGGTGGATTTGTCTTCCACGAACGTGGCGCTGGAGTAGCCACGGAAGCATTTGAGGATCGTGATCAGGTCCCGCAGTTCCTGCAACGATGGTTTGTAGTTCTCCAAAACTTTGTTCACTCGCGACTTCTCGTTGTCTTTCTCCGCTTTCTCATCGTCATCCTTGTCCGCGTCCTCTTCGTCGTCCTTCTCCTTCGTGTCCTTGGCGTCGTCACTCTTTTCTTCGTCCTTGGCATCCTCGTCGTCATCGTCTTCGTCTTCCATCAGTTCATCGACGACTTTTCTCAGCGGGGCGAAGTCATCCGGGAATTTCTGGGCGTGAGCCACCCAGGTGTCGGCGACATCCATGAGGCCAGCAAAATCCAAATAGCAGACGGCGGCGAGCGGACGATCGGTCTTTCCGGCCGGGCCTTCAACGGTGAGCGCGGTCGGTGCCAGCATCCGTTCGGCGTGTTCGCGGCTGAAGGCGAAGGCGGCGGTTTGCCGGCTCAGGCCGAGCTGGGGCGCAAGGCGGGGGTCCAGCCCCAGCGATTTCGACAGCGGATAGCTGTAGAAGGTGCCAACGGCGGTGTCTTCCCGCTCGGGTTCGGGAATGGTTCCGTCGTCCACGATCTCTGGCAGGTACTTGTGCAGCAGCCCAATCGACTGGTTGATGACAGCGATCAGTTCGGCGGCACCCGAGCGGAACTTCTCGGCATCGGACACTCCCAAGACGATGCCCCATTCCACCAGTGGGAGCGGCTGCTGGGTCTGGAACCCATTGTGCCACTGGGCACTTTCCAGCGCGGCGTCGGCCACAATGGCTGTCTGTCCGTCACGCAGCGCGGGAATCAGCAGTTTGCCCACGGCCTCATGAAGCTTCTGAATCAGAGGCAGGAGTTCTTTCCGCGCCTCGTCGTAGATGATCTTTTCATCCTCGTCGAGGGTCGGGATATACAGTTCCGTGACATAGCCGTCAATTTTGACCAGAGCCTTCACCAGTGCTTCGTAGTCCTCTGGATGAGTCTGCTGCCGGGAGGCCGCGAGGATCAGCGGCTTGCCACCCACATGCTCCAGGACCGACAGGGGCTGGGTCCCATCCAGCAGCGGATCGCGGCTCCACGACTGGGTAAATCGGGTGTGTCCTTTGGCAGTCATGAAACGAAAATCGACCATCGCGCCGAACGTCGGCTGATGGGCCTGGGCAAACTTGCCAATCTCGGTGATGTCGTTGTTCAACCGCGTCTTCAGGTCTTCAGAGAGTTCTCCGCCCAGCTCGCTGGCCAGCATCGAGCGCAGCGTCTCCAGGTAGCTGTTGATGGTCTGTGAGCTGTCGCCCGCGGCGCGAACCATCGGTTCGGAGACGTAGGCCAGATCAGTGATGGGCTCGTCGGCATGCTGCCGGAGCCGCGCGAAATGTGCTGTGTCGTACAGGAGCGGCCCCTGCCCCAGCATCTCCAGGGTCTTGAGGCTGCCCCCGAAATACATGATCAAATACTCGCCGCGCATCCCCCAGGCGAGCGTGAGCGTCTTGCCGATCAGGGCTTCGCGGACCAGGGCCAGCGTCTCCGCGTCTGACTGGCCTTCCAGCGAATCCCAGTCGATGAGGCCGGAGTCCAGTTCCAGAACGTGGAACTTATCCTTGCCAATCGTCTTCGACTTCATCCGCTGGCGGATCGCCTTGACCGTTTCGTCCTCATCGAAGCCGTCCAGAATAGACTCGATCGATTCCTGAGCCCGATTCAGTTGATCCTGTGCCTGTTCGACATTCCGGACGCGGAAGCCCATCATCACGGCGGGCACGCGCAGCTTGGCGAGAACGATCTTCATCAAGGCCTTCTGATCGGCTGGTTCCTCGCCGCCCTTCTCGATCGCCTTCCGCTGGATGGCCGACAGTTCGCGGCTCATCGCCTGCAGATCGGCCAGGGTTTCGTTGAGTTCGCTGGAACCCAGGACGAACACCTCGTCGGAGAACATTTCGCCGACCATGCTGACCAGGTTCTGGTTCATTTCGTCGGCGTACCAGGTCGAAACCGCCGCCTCGGCAATCGCATAGTACTGCTGGACGCCGTGCTCATCACCGGCATCCTCGAACGCGGCCTTGGTCAGATCCCTGAGCATCTGCACGGTTGGCAGAGACACGAGCTTGCCCGCCGCGCGGCTGCGAAACATGGCCGACCAGGTCTCCTTCATCCGCATGGACGAGGAGAAAAACGCCGCATCGGCCGGGGCAAAGGCCAGCGCTGTGGTTTTGCGGGCACCATCCGCCGCATGGAGCGTGCCGGAAATGCCGTAACCGGTCAGGCAGAGCAGAGCGCAAAACCAAACGGCCAGCCTGGCCACGCGACTTCCCGACAAATCCCTGCATCGCGAACACGTCATGATCATCCTCAGCCTGGTCGTTGCGGCAGCGCCGCATGCAGTATCAGCCGGACGGCTCACGGCTCCGTCCGCTGCGCGTTTAGCGTAGCAGTCGCGACCCCGGACGAACAGTGGAGTGCGGTGGGTGTGTACCGTAACCGCTGTGGCTTCAACTTCCGGGACCCGGCCCTTAGAATTGGCTCTTTCCCACAAAATCGCACGTCGGAATGATTCACAATGCAGAACTGGTCCCCGCTGTTCGCCCAGACGGAGAAACCCGCCGCAGCTCCGGAACTTCAGGCACCCGCACCCGCAGCGCCTGCTGGACCAGCAGATGCCAAGGCTCCTGCTGCCAGCACCAAGGGTGAACCGGTCAAAGAGGGCACAGCGGAAGCTCCGGCCGATCCGGCTGGCAATGGAAATGGCTTTGGCGGAATCGAGACTTTTGCGCCGTTCATCCTGATCGCCTTCCTGTTCTACTTCATGATGCTCCGCCCACAGCGCAAGGAGCAGCAACAGCGGGAAGAGAAACTGAAGCAGATCAAGAAAAACGACCGGGTGGTGACGATCGGCGGCATTATTGCCACGGTCTACAACGTCTCGGCGGACGGCAAGGAAGTCACCCTCAAGATCGACGACAACGCCAAGCTGCATCTCCGCCGCGACGCGATCCGGGAGATTTTGGGTGGAGAGCGCGCGGATTCGGAAGCGGCGAAGTAAGCCACATTCCCAACGAAAAAGCGGAGCAGGAGAACGCAAGGATCCGCAAAGTTCTGTCTGGCTGTGGGCCTACACAATGCTTGCGTTGGTTTCCACCTCGGACCTGCCCGCACGCACGACAAACCTCTGGCTGACACGTCGGCTGAAGCCAATGCTAGGGTGTCGTTGGCACTTCGGCTGAAGCCGACCCCACGGTGTCGGCTTCAGCAGCAGCCAGGTCTCACTCTTCCAGCTTGAACCGCCCCGACTTCACGAAGGCCCGCAGTGCGGCTTCGTGCGCGGCAATGGTCGCCTTGGGGCCGGTGACTTTCACGTAGTAGGCCTGCGACCCCTTGAACGGGATGTAAACAGAAATCAACCGGTGTTCCGGGCGGGGCGGATCGATGGGGCGGAACGAGGTTCCCTTCCACTCTCCCCGCAGGTCGACCAGCGTGGCTTCGGCTCCATCCACTGAAATTTTCTCGATCTTCGGATCTTCGCCGGCTATGAACTCACTTTTCCAACGGGCGGTGTTCTCTTCAAGGCCACTCTGGGCCGACATCAGCGTCAGCCGGCCGTCGTAGGCGTCGCCATCGGCCCGCGGCAGTGCGAACTCGGCTTCGGGGATGTTTCCCGAAACCGGAACGCTCTTCCATCCCGCCGGGGCCATGAAGGTGATCCCCTGCAAGCCCTTGAGGAGGGTGGCCTCCGCGAGGGGAGTGCCGTCGGCCGGCTTCTCACCCGACGGCGCTGCCGGGGTGGTTTTGGCGGGTGCGGGAGCCACGGGGGTTGCCACCGGCTCCGGTTCGCAACCAGTGAATGCTGCCAGTCCGGCCACCAAAATCCACATCCTGCAGCGACGCATATCCTGATTCTCCTTGAAACGATGAGCAAACTGTCGAAATTTACGAGTTCATCAGACGGTACGCATGTGCTTCCGGTCTGTGGCGTTGGCGTCTTCCGATTTTCCTCCAACCGGGGGCTAAGGCCGGCTAAGGCCCTCCGGCTCATTGACTGCACGGCTTGTCGAAAGTCGACAGTAGTTCTTGCCGCAGTCCTTAGCTTAGCGGCCGAGTTCAAACTTGGCCCCGCGGTGTGCCGCCAGGCGGAACATCGTGGTGCCGACACTGCGGGCGAAATGCTCCTGGGCGGCCGGCATGTCGCGATTATGCAGAGCCATCTGACCAATGAAGAACTCCGCCTCGCACTGATTGGCGGGTACGGCGTCGCCCTTGGCACTTTTCGCCGCAGCCAGCAGGGCCTCTTCCGTGACCTTGCCCCGCAGGAAACCTGCCAGTGTTCCGATCCAGCCCGTCTGGTCTGACGGCTTCTCCAGGAACTTGTCGAGGACGTCCGTGGCTTGGTCCGATTCACCAGCCCGCAGCAGCGACATCGCCCGCCAGGGTACGAGGTGGTTCGCGTTGGGAGTGACCTTCAGCACCGCGGCAAAATCTTCGGCGGCCTGCACGTAATCCTTCTTGTAGAAGCGGGCGAAGCCCCGGTCTTCCAGGGCACCCATGTTCTTCGGGGTCAACCGGAGCGCCACCGTATAGTCGGCGATTCCCGTGTCAAACTTGCCCTGAGCCACGCGTGCCGCGCCGCGCAGGTGGTAGGCCATGGCCTCCTTGGGCTGCTGGCGGATCACTTCGCTGAAATCGGCTTCGGCGGACTGTTCGGAATTCTGATCGGCCAGGGTGATACCCCGGTTCATGTAGGCCATCACAAACGTCGGGTCGAGCTTGATCGCCAGCGTGAAGTCCGCCACGGCACCATCAAGGCTGTTGGTGGAGCGGCGCATGACGCCGCGCTCATTGGGGATCAGCGCCATCTTCGGATAGGCCTTGGCGGCCATATCATAAGTGGTGAGAGCCGCATCGACCTGTTGATTGGCCTTCTGTGCCTGGGCCAGCTTCATCAGTGCGCCGAGGTGCAACGGGTTGAGCTTCAGCGTTTCCTTCAGGTCGGCAATGGCCTTGGGGGCGTCATTGCGAATCAACCGGGCCAGACCACGCTGGTAGAACAATTGCGAGCGTGGCTCAGTCTCCAGATCCGTCCGCTGCAGCACCGGATCGATCACCTTGAGGACGACGTCGACATGCGCTGGCTCCTCTTCAACTTCGGCGAGCGCAACCATCCCGTGCATGTAGGGAATGTAGAGCCACGGGTTCTTCTTCCCTTGTTGAGAGAGCGCGTCGCGGGCATCGGTGATCGCCTCGCGGAGCAGCGCGGCGTTGCGCGTGGCTTTGCCGATCTCGATTTTGGCGCTGGCCCGGAGGTACAAAGCCACGAAATCCGTGCGCGACTGGTTGATCAGGTTGGTGCTGATTTCGATCGTTTTGGCGAAATCGCCCTTTTGATACGCCGCTTCGGCCGCCTTGCGGGCGACATCTTCGACGGTCTGCGCACCATCCTGCTGGAAGTCATTCTGGAAAAATGGCTGGGCCGTCGCCACGCTGCCGCATCCGAGTGCCAAAACGGACGCGAAAAAGAACTTCCTGAAGGAATGGGGAGCGGGCATGCCAGCTTTCTCGGGTGAACAGGGGATCCAGCGACGCGTCCTGCGCATCGGCGACGGATCCTTCCGCCGGATCCACTATATCAGTTTGGAGACCCCTGTCACCTGTCCGAAAGTGGTGTTTCCCGAGTCGATTTTGACCCGCCGTCTGGTGGGATCCGGCACTAGGCGGCTCACTGAGCGGGAATGGGCAGGAAAAAACTTGCCGGCTGCGGTAGAATTGCGGTTTGGACGGCCCATCCGTCCTCCTTCCGTGGATCAGCGGCTGCGCGCTGGCAGCAGCTTTTTCACACACGCTTCCCGCCGCAGAAATACTGAGGTTCTCATGCCTGTTCGATCGCCTATTTTCGCCCTCGCATTGCTCTGCGGCGTTTTCCCCTGTGGATTCAGCGCCAAGGGCTATTCGGCGGAAGAGCCCAAGATTTCGGCGGAAGACGAGGCGTTCTTCGAAAAGCAGGTCCGCCCAGTCCTCGTGGCCCGCTGTTTCGAGTGCCACGGCGCATCGCAGCAGAAAGGCAGCGTGCGCCTGGATTCGCGGGCAGAAAGCTTGAAGACGACTGACGGTGGGACCATCGTCGTGCCGGGCAAGCCCGAGGAAAGCCGCCTGATCGATGTGATTGGTTATGAAGACGCCATTCGCATGCCCCCCAAAGAGAAACTGCCTGACAGAGAGATCGCCACGCTGACCGAATGGGTTCGCCGCGGAGCCCCGTTCCCGGCCTCAGCCGCCGTCGTCGCGCCTGTTCCGCCGGGTTCGCCGGAGGGCATCGCAAGGGCTCAGAAGGAGCATTGGGCGTACCAACCGCTGAGCCACGCAACGGTGCCGGAAGTCCGGCAAAAGGACTGGGTGCTGTCTCCAATCGATCAGTTCATTTTGGCGAAACTTGAGGCCCAGGGAATCGCGCCGAGTCCGGCGGCGGAACGCCGGGTGTGGCTGCGACGGGTCACGTTCGACCTGTTGGGGCTGCCTCCCACCTATGAAGATGTGCAGGCGTTTGAACAGGACAGCTCGCCGGAGGCTTACGCCAAGGTGGTGGACCGGTTGCTGGCTTCGCCGCAGTATGGAGAACGCTGGGCGCGGCACTGGCTCGACGTGGCTCGCTATGCCGACACGAAGGGCTATGTGTTCACGGAGGAACGGAAGTATCCGTACTCGTACACATACCGCGACTATGTCATCAATGCCTTCAACGCGGATGTGCCGATCGACCAGTTCTTTCGCGAGCAGTTGGCGGCCGATCAGCTGCCGCTGGGTGAGAACAAGCAGGCGCTGGCGGCGATGGGCTTCCTCACGCTGGGGCGGCGGTTTGGCAACAATGTGAACGACATCATCGACGACCGGATCGATGTGGTGACGCGCGGCCTGCTCGGCCTGACCGTGGGCTGCGCCCGCTGCCACGACCACAAGTACGACCCGATTCCCACCGAAGACTACTACTCGCTCTACGGCGTGTTTTCGGCCTCAATGGAACCCACCGACCTGCCACAGATCGGCCCGTCCAGCGACCAGCAGGCCTATGCCAAATTCGAGACGGAGCTGAACCAGAAAACACAGGAAGTCGAACAATCGGCCAAGGATCTGCATGCCAAGCTGCAAGAGGACTTTCGCTCGCAGACTGGCAAATATCTGGTCGCGGCGCTTGGCCAGAAGACGGACTCGTTCATTGAACAGGCTAAGGTCTACATCGGCGCGGGTGATCTGCGGCGGCGGGTGATCGAGCGGTGGACGGCGTATTTGAACGAAACCGCCAAGCAGCCCAACCCGGTTTGGAGCCCGTGGCACGCACTGGTCAAAATCCCCAACGATCAGTTCGAAGCCCAGTCCAAGCCTCTACTGGAAAAACTTCTGGCGGCACCGACGAAGGATTCCCCTGAACGGATCAATGCGCGCGTCCAGGAAGCACTCAAGGCCATGCCGCCCAAGAGCGCGGGGGATGTGGTGACGCTGTATGCCGACTTGCTGGTCGGTGCCCACAATGACTGGAAGAAGGCCCGCGCCGAGAACGCTGGCCTGACCGCCTTGGCGGACCCGGTTCAGGAAGAGCTGCGGCAGGTACTGTACGCCGAAAATGGTCCCGTCACCTTCTCCACGGCTGACATCGTCCCGTTGTATGACCGCGCCATGAAGAACAAGCAGCGTGAGCTGCAGCGCAACGTCGACAAGTTGCGGGCCACCTCTCCCGGCGCGCCGCCGCGGGCGATGGTGCTGAATGACGCACCCCAGGCCGGCCTGCCGCATGTGCTGATCCGGGGCAATCCAGGGCGGCCAGGACAGCAGGTCCCACGGCGGTTCCTGCGGGTGCTGGCGGGGACCGAGCAGAAGTTTGACAAGGGGAGCGGGCGGCTGGAGTTGGCCGAGGCGATCGTGCGGCCTACCAATCCCTTGACGGCCCGCGTCTTTGTGAACCGCGTCTGGACGCAGCATTTCGGGTTTGGGCTCGTCCGCACGCCCAGCGACTTCGGCTTTCGCGGCGATCCGCCCACGCATCCCGAACTGCTGGATTACCTGGCCCAGTCGTTCATGGACGAAAGTTGGTCGTTGAAGAAACTGCACCGTCGGATTCTGCTGTCGCGCGTCTATCAGCAGCAGAGCACGCGCCGCCCAGAAGCGGCCGCCATCGATCCCGAGAACCGACTGCTATGGCGGATGAATCCGCACCGGCTGGAATTCGAACCGATGCGCGATTCACTGCTGCAGGTGGCCGGAAAGCTCGACCCCATCCTGGGAGGCCGCCCGGTCGATCTGTTCGCCGAGCCGTTCACCACGCGGCGAACGGTTTACGGGTTCATCGACCGCCAGGATCTGCCAGGACTATTTCGCTCGTTTGATTTCGCCAGCCCGGACGTGAGTACCGCCCAGCGGTCGCAGACGACCATTCCTCAGCAGGCGTTGTATGCCCTGAATGCCGCCTTCGTCATTGAGCAGGCCAAGCGGCTTGCCGCCCGCCCGGAAGTGACGGCGGCCACGACGCCGGCAGCCAAGGTCACCGCCCTCTACCGGCTGGCGTTTGCCCGCGAGCCACGGTCGGAAGAGCTTTCTCTCGCCCAGCAATTTGTTGATCAGGCGTCTGCACCGGTGACCGCCGATGGCGTTTGGTCTTATGGCTATGGCTCTCTGGAAAGCAGCGGCCGCGTGGCGTTCACGCGGTTGCCAGTGTTTGCCGACCGTTCGTGGCGGGGCGGCCCCACGCTTCCCGACCCCAAACTTGACTGGGTGATGCTCAACGCGGGCGGTGGGCACACCGGCGGCCGTGCCGACTTGTCGGCCATCCGCCGCTGGACCGCCCCCGTGGCAACCACGGTCAACGTCCGCGGTACTCTCGCCAATGCCCCCGCCGAAGGCGACGGTGTCCGCGGGCATATCGTCTCCAGCCGCCAGGGCATTCTGGGCACCTGGACGATCCATCACGGCCGCGTGGAGACGCCGCTGGCGAACATTGCTATCCAGGAGGGGGAGACACTGGACTTTGTCGTGGCATGCATCGGCAACGCCAGCTTCGACTCCTTCAGTTGGGCACCTGTTTTGGAGTCTCCCGCGGGGGCATGGAACGCCGCCAGCGAATTCACCTCGGTACCGACCGCGCGGCTGTCACCGTGGGAACAACTCGCCCAGGCGCTGTTTGAGACGAACGAGTTCGTGTTCATCGATTGAGCGGCAGCGACAGGTCCGCGGTCCGCGCAGCCTCTTCGATGAAAGTCAACGAATTCGACAGTAAGATCCCGCGGGTGGTGCGTACCGCCCTCAAACTCGAACAGGATTTTCCATGTCGACCCGCACCGTTTGCCTCTTCACTTCGCTCATGTTCGTCGCCAGCTATGGCTGCGACTCGCCAAGCGCGCTCGTGAATCCCAACCAACCGAAAGACTTGGGAGCCCCGTGGGTCAACAAGACCGACACACAGATGGGTTCCTCGGCGACCTCGTCCGATGCGGCTGGCAACCGCGTGTTCTCATTCACGAATGACGAATTCCGCAGCGTGATCGAAAACATCGTGGCTGAGTACGAGGCCCCGGTGGCCGTCAAGCCGAAGGAGATGCTGGACTGGAACCTCACGGTGACCGTGAAGGGAAAGAATCAGGAAGAAGTGCTGAAGGATTTGGCCGCGGCCTGCAAGCTGACCCTGGGCAAATCCGCCGGGGGCGTTCCGCTGCTGACACATTCCGCGCACGCCTCAGGTGAGGAAGCGGTCGTGAAGCCGGGGGAGTCCAGCGAACTGAACGAAGAGGAGTAATCACCCCTCCGATTTTGGAATGCTCGCGTCCGCGTGGCGATTCAAACGCTGAAGGGGCCTGTAAGATCCGGCAAAAGCCACGCCTTTCGGCTTTTGCCAACAACACCTGCGAACTATGATCCGCAAATGATTGTCCTGATCTTGGACAGGAAAAATACCGTTTGGATCATTGCAGCATGCCGCACCGTACCGACTCCCAGCACCTTTTGTCTGAACTTCTGGAACAGCGGATTCTCATCCTCGACGGGGCGATGGGGACCATGGTGCAGCGGTACAAGCTGCAGGAAGCCGATTTTCGCGGGGAGATGTTCGCGAATTGGACTGGCAAGGGGCTCAAGGGGTTCAACGACCTGCTGGTGCTGACACAGCCGAAGGTGATCGGCGAGATTCACAGCGCCTACCTGGATGCCGGCGCGGACATCATTGAGACGGACACGTTCAACGCGCAAACGACTTCGATGGAGGAGTACGGGCTGCAGGAGTACGCCTACCAGATCAATAAGGCCGGGGCGGAACTCGCGAAGCGCTGCGCCGACGAATACACCAAACGCACCCCGCTGAAGCCGCGGTTTGTCGCGGGGAGCATTGGCCCCACCACGAAGATGCTGGCCCTGTCGCCGGATCCCGTGGGCGAACCTGGCAAACGGGCCCTGACCTTCGACCAAATGGTCGTGGCCTACGAAGAGCAGGTCCGCGGCCTGATGGACGGCGGTGTCGACCTGCTGCTGCCGGAAACGGCCTTCGATACCCTGAACATGAAGGCCTGTCTGTTTGCCATCGCCAACGAATTCGAGCGGGCGGGCCGCAAGATCCCGGTCATGGTCTCGGCCACGATGTTCGAGCAGGGTGGCGGCGCGACGCTGCAGGGGCAGTCGATCGAGGCGTTTTACGCCGCGGTCTCGCACTTCCCGATGCTCAGCATCGGGCTCAACTGCGGCGTTGGCCCCGATAAAATGCGCCCATGGATCGAACGGCTGTCAGCCGTCGCGCCGACCTACGTCTCGTGCTATCCCAATGCCGGGCTGCCCAACGCCCTGGGCGAGTTCGACATGACGCCGGAACAGATGGCCGGGTTTGTGCGCGATTTCGCCACCAGCGGTTTCGTCAACTTCGTCGGCGGCTGCTGCGGCAGCACACCCGACCATATCCGGTCCATTTCCCAGGCGGTGGCGGGCCTGCCGGTTCGCAAGGCTTCCGGAGTGAATCACTTCTCCACGTATGCGGGGAAGGAGCTGTTTGAAGTTCGGCCCGAATCGAACTTCGTCATGGTTGGCGAACGTACGAATGTCACCGGGTCGAGGATGTTCAAAAGACTTATTCTCGAAGGCAACTATGACGCAGCCACCGCAGTGGCCCGGGAGCAGGTGCAGAACGGCGCGAACCTCTTGGATGTCAACGTTGACGAGGGGATGCTCGACGGCGTGGCCGCGATGACCAGCTTCCTGAATCGCCTCATTCCCGATCCGGACACGAACCGGCTGGCGATCATGGTCGACAGCTCGAACTTCGACATCATCGAAGCGGGGCTCAAGTGTCTCGACGGCAAGGCGGTCGTCAACTCCATCTCGCTGAAGGAGGGTGAAGAAGAGTTTTTGCGGCGCGCGCGCCTCATCCGCCGCTACGGCGCGGCGATGGTCGTGATGGCCTTCGATGAAGAAGGTCAGGCGGTCACGGCCGATCGCAAGTTCGAGATCTGCGCCCGGGCCTACAAGCTGTTGACGGAACAGGCCGGCGTGCCCGGCGAAGACATCATCTTCGATCCGAACATCCTCACCATCGGCACGCTGATGGAGGAGCACAATGATTATGCCGTGGCATTCTTTGAAGCCACGAAGCGGATCAAGGCGGCGTTCCCGCTGGCAAAAGTCTCCGGCGGCGTGAGCAATATTTCGTTCTCGTTCCGTGGAAATGACCATGTCCGCGAAGCGATCAATTCCGTGTTTCTGTATCACGCCATCCGCGCCGGCATGGACATGGGAATCGTCAACCCCGGTCAACTGGCTGTCTATCAAGACATCCCAAAGGAGCTGCTCGACCTCGTCGAAGACATGGTGTTGAACCGTCGTCCGGATGCCACGGAACGCCTGGTGAAGTTTGCCGACACGGTGAAAAGCCGCGGCAAGGCGGCCGGCCCCAAGCAGGACGACGCCTGGCGGCAGGGAACGGTCGAGGCCCGCCTGGCGCACGCGCTGGTGCAGGGGATCGTTGATTTTATCGATGCCGACACCGAAGAGGCGCGGCTCAAATACCCCACACCGCTGGAGGTCATCCAGGGGCCGCTGATGGCCGGCATGAACATCGTCGGCGACCTGTTCGGCCAAGGGAAGATGTTTCTTCCGCAGGTCGTCAAAAGCGCCCGTGTGATGAAGAAGGCGGTCGCCATTCTGCTGCCCTACATGGAGGCCGAGAAGGCCAAGGCCACCGGCCCCACGTCGCGCGGGCGGATCATCATGGCCACGGTCAAGGGCGACGTGCATGACATCGGCAAGAACATCGTCGGCGTCGTGCTGGCCTGCAACAACTACGAGATCATCGACTTGGGCGTGATGGTTCCCTGCGAGAAGATTCTCGCGGCGGCCCGCGAACATGACGCGCAGATCATCGGTCTGTCGGGGTTGATCACCCCCTCGCTGGATGAGATGGTGCATGTCGCCCGCGAGATGGAGCGCGAGGGGTTCAAAATTCCGCTGATGATCGGCGGAGCCACGACTTCGGGGAAGCACACCGCCGTCAAGATCGCGCCGATGTACGGCGAGACGACGGTGCATGTGCTGGATGCCTCGAAGGCGGTGGGCGTCGTGGAGAATCTGGTGGACGTGAAGGCCAAGGCGGTGTTCGATGTGGAGAACCGCCGGATTCAGGAACGCGACCGCAAGAGCTTTGCCGAGCGGCAGCAGCGGAACCTCGTCTCCTATGACAAGGCGTTCAAGCAGCGCTTTGCCACAGATTGGGCCACAGTGCGAATCGACACGCCGGAGTTTCTGGGCCGGCGCATCCTGCGTGATTTTCCGCTCAGCGAACTGGTGCCCTACATCGACTGGTCGCCGTTCTTCCAGACCTGGGAACTGCGCGGGAAGTTTCCCGCGATTCTGGAAGATGAAGTTGTGGGTGTGGAAGCGACCAAACTTTACGCCGAAGCGCAGGACATGTTGCGGAACTTCGTGGGAAACCGACAAGTCACAGCCAACGGGGTGTATGGCTTCTGGCCGGCGAATTCCGTGGGCGATGACATCGTCGTTTACACCGATGAGACACGAACAACAGAACTGACACGGTTTTTCACGCTGCGGCAGCAGTGGGAACGCAAAGGGACGACCGACTTCTACGCGATGGCCGATTTCATCGCGCCGGTCGAGAGCGGACGCGCCGACTATATCGGAGCGTTTGCCGTGACAACTGGCATCGGACTTGAGCCGGTCGTCGCTGCCTATGAAAAGGATCACGACGACTACCGGTCCATTCTGGCGAAGGCCCTGGCGGACCGCTTCGCCGAGGCCTTTGCCGAATACCTGCATCATCGGGTCCGCCGTGAATGGGGCTATGGCCGCGAAGAGTCCCTGTCCAACGAGGACCTGATCGACGAGAGATACCGGGGGATCCGTCCCGCTCCGGGGTATCCGGCCTGCCCGGACCATGCCGAGAAAAAGACGCTGTTCGAGCTGCTGCAGGCGACTGAAGCCACGGGAATTCAACTGACGGAAAGCTACGCCATGTATCCCGCCGCCGCCGTCAGCGGGTTGTACTTCGCGCATCCCCAGTCGCGGTATTTTTCTGTCGACCGGATCACCAAAGACCAGGTCGAAAGCTACGCGGCCCGCAAGGGGATGCCGATCTCCGAAGTGGAACGCTGGCTCGCTCCGAACCTGGGTTACGACCGCTGAGCAGGCCAGAGATTTCCGCACACTCGCCACGTTTCTAAAGTCCATGCATGTCTGGGGGTCTCGATGCCAACCGGGGGTGATGTTCTGCTGCAATGCCTGCAGGCGCAGGTGCGGGCGGTGTTCGGCATGCCGGGGACGCAGAACATCGGGGTCTATGATGCTTTTCACAGGGCACCAGGACTGAAGCACTATCTCATCCGTCACGAGCAGGCGGCCACGCTGATGGCCAATGGCTACGCCCGCGCATGCGGCGAACCGGCGGTGGCGCTCACCGTGCCGGGTCCGGGGGCGTCGAATGCCTCCACCGGCGTGGTCGATGCCTGGACCGATGGCGTGCCGCTGCTGCTGATCGTCGGTGGCTACGACCGGCCCGTGGCTCACCGCGACCGGGCCAAGATGTTTCATGGGCTGAATCAGGAAGACTTTTTCCGCCCGATCACCAGGTTTTTCGGCTGCCCAAATTCGGTGGCCGAGATTCCTGAAGTAGTTGAAGCGGCATTTCGAGCCATGTATAGGGGCCGGCCCGGCCCCGTCGTCATCGAGATTCCGCCCGATGTCGCCTTGGAAACGACGGACAAGTTCGACGTGCCCGCTCGAGTGCCGCGCTACACCCCGGCGCCTGTCAACCCGGCGGCGATGCAGGCAGCGGCCACTGCCATCCGGCGCATGCACAGGCCCGTGATCCTTGTCGGCCGCGACTGCGTCCCGACCGGTGCCGGTCCGCTGGTCGAGCAGTTGGCGGAACGGCTCGAGGCCCCAGTGATCTACGGCCGGCTGGGCAAGGGGGTCATCCCCGATTCCCACCCTTGGTGTGCCGGGTACACGCGTACGAAACGCACCATCGCCCTGCTGCGCGAGGCCGACGGGCTGATTGCCGTCGGCACGCGGTTCACCCAGATCGACACGCTCAATTGGACCCTCCCCGTTCCCGCCAACCTCGTGCAGTTTGACCGCGACGCCCGCGAACTCGGCCGGGAATATCCAATGACCGCCGGCGTCAGTGGCTGCCCGCGGCAGGCTTTGACAGGCCTGTTGTCGCTGCTTGGTACAGCCGAACGTGGGACGGCACATGCCGCCTGGAGCCAGCGGGCGCAGGCCGTCATCGCGGAGTGGCACGGGTTGCCGCCGGTGGACATTCAAGGACAGATCCGGCAGGCCCTTCCTGCGGACGGCCTGGTTTCGGTGGATGTCACATCGCTCGGATACAGTTGCTTTGACCGCTTCGCCGTTCCCGACGCCCACTCGCTGATCTACCCGGCCAACAGCGTGACGCTGGGCATGGCCTTTCCGGCCGCAGTGGGAGCCAAGGCCGCCCAGCCCAACCGGGCGGTGGTGTCGTTCAGCGGCGACGGCGGCTTTTTGATGGCGTGCAACGAACTGGCCACGGCGGTTGAGGCGCAGCTCAACGTCGTGGCGGTCGTCGTGCGGGACAACAGCCTGACCGCCATCAAGGGATCGCAGCAGATGGCCTTCGCCGGGCGGACCGTCGACACGGAGATGCGCTCCCCCGATTTCGCCGCCATGGCCCGGTGCTTCGGTGCGCATGGCGAATCGACCGACGACATCCGCACACTGCCTGAACGGATCGCCGCCGGACTCGCCCGCACCGGCCCCTCCGTCATCGAGGTCCGGCTCGAAGGCCAAGACCAGGAACTCATCGCCGCCATCCCGTGGCTGCATGGCGAATGATCGCTGAAATTTTGCGATTCGGACTTGTCGAGCGCCTGCCGGGAGCCTAAACTTGTTGATTCGATTCTCGCCCTCAGCGGTTGAGCATCGACACGGTTCAAACACGTCGCGACCCGATGCGGTCACCAGGCGACGGTCAGCAAAAAGGCAGGGTACGGCGATGAAAGACGGAATCCATCCAGAGTATGTCGAAGCGACGGTTGTCTGCGGTTGCGGCAACAAGTTCACCACGCGCAGCACGCGCAAGAAGATCAACGTCGAAATCTGTTCTGCCTGCCACCCGTTCTACACCGGCAAGCAGCGGTTCGTGGACACCGCCGGCCGGGTGGAGAAATTCCAAAAGAAGTATGGCTGGGGCAAGAAGGCCGAAGGCGAAGCTCCCGCTGCCGAGAGCGCTGCCCAGCCCGGTTAGCTTTGAGATTGCCGATTCCGGTGTGCGGAGACGGCTGCCAGCATCCAGTTGTAGAGGGAGTCTGCGGCGCGCGATACCATTCGCAGCGCGTGACTCCTTGGATTTGCGGCAGCCGATCTTGCTTTTCCCGCCCCCGCTTCTTTTTTCCAGTCGGCAACTCTTATGTTTCCCTCATTGCAGGCGAAGCTCAAACGATTCACGGAACTTGAGCAGGCGCTCCAAGATCCGGAAAATCTCACCGATTCCAACCGCCTCACTCAGTTGCAGCGTGAGCTGGGTGGCCTCTCCAAGGTGGCGCTCAGGGTTCGCTCGTTCAATGCCTTAGAGATCGAGCTGGCCGACATCCGCGCCATGGCCGCCGATGCCTCGGACGCCGAGACGCAGGAATATGCCAAGGCGGAACTGGCGACCCTGCAGGAGCAGTTCGATACCTCCCGCCAGGAACTGGAGGACATGGTTCTGGCGGGAGACTCGCTGACCCGCGGTGCGTTGATCATGGAAATCCGCTCAGCCACTGGCGGCGAAGAGGCGGCCCTGTTTGCCCGCGACCTGATGGAGATGTATCAGAAGCTTGTCGGCAAGCGGGGTTGGAAGGTTGAAGTGCTGGAGTTCGCCCCGTCAGACATGGGTGGCGTCCGCGAATGTGTGCTGTCGATCAGCGGCGAAGGGGCGTATCAGCAGTTGCAGTTCGAGAGCGGCGGCCATCGCGTGCAGCGTGTCCCCGAGACTGAAACCCAGGGCCGGGTGCATACCAGCATGGCGACCGTGGCTGTGCTGCCCGAAGCCACCGATGTCGAAGTTGAAATCAAGGACGAAGACCTGCAGATGGACACGATGCGGGCCGGTGGCCCGGGTGGCCAGAAGGTTAACAAGACGGAAAGTGCCGTCCGCATCACGCACATCCCCTCGGGAATTGTCGTGAAGTGCCAAGACGAAAAGAGCCAGCACAAGAACAAGGCCAGTGCGATGCGCGTGCTCCGCAGCCGGCTGCTCGAACGCCGGCAACAGGAGATTCACTCCGCCCGTGCGAATCAACGCAAACTGCAGGTCGGCTCCGGCGACCGCAGCGAACGGATTCGAACCTACAATTTCCCCCAGAACCGGATGACCGACCACCGTGTCAATCTGACGCTGTACAAACTCGACCAGATGATGCAGGGGGAACTCGACGAACTGATCGACAGCCTGCTCAAGTTCGACCGCGACGAGCGGCTGAACGAAATGCCGCCGGACGCCGAGGGCTGAGGCGTGCTTCGAGAGCAGTTGCGCGAATGACTGAAGGCTTTGGCAATCTGCCACGAAATCGAAGGTCAGTCGTTTTCGTGCGATATTTAAAGTAGAACCACGAATCTCACGAATAACACGAATAAAAGGGATTCTTGCGATCAGCACGATTCGTGTTATTCGTCAGATTCGTGGTTAATTTCCTAAGCGTCCGAACAACAAGGCGCGTCGCCGACACCGACATCGGTGGTGAAATTGGCTTTAGGTCGTCCACGCCAAAACTGAAACAGCGGTCCTCCCCATGAGTACGGTTCGCACACGCTTTGCCCCCAGCCCCACCGGCTACATGCACATCGGCGGCATGCGGACCGCGTTGTTCAACTGGTTGTATGCCAAGCGGCACGGCGGACAGTTCATTCTGCGGATCGACGACACCGACCAGGAGCGCAACCAGGAAACCGCCCTCGGGCCAATTTTGCGCGCATTCCGGTGGCTGGGCCTGCTGTGGGACGAAGGGCCAGAAGTGGGTGGCTCACACAAGCCCTACTTCCAGTCGCAGCGGAGCCACCTGTACCGGGCCGCCGCCGAGAAGCTGGAGCAGTCGGGCCATGCCTACCGCGACTTCTCGACCAAGGAAGAGAACGATGCCGACCGCAAGCTGGCCGACAAGGAGAAGCGGCCGTACATCAACATTCGCCGCTCGCTGGAACTGAGCGACGCGAAGAAGCGGGAACTGGAGACCGCCGGTCATCCGTGGGTGCTGCGGCTGTTGGTGCCGCGCGAGAGCAAAATCGTTTTGGACGACTTGATCCGCGAACGGGTCGAATGGGACACGTCCCTGCTGCCCGACCCGGTCATCATGCGCGCCAATGGCTCGGCGCTCTACAACTTCGCCACGGTTGTTGATGACGCAGAACTGGAAATCTCGCACGTCATCCGGGCGGAAGAGCACCTTCCCAACACCCCGATTCAGATCCTGCTGCACGAGGCTCTGGGCAACACCCTGCCGCGCTTCGCGCACATCCCGTATGTCTGCGCCCCGGGAACCAAGGAAAAACTCAGCAAACGCAAAGTCGAGCAGTACCGCAAGAACCCGGCCTTCAAGCGGCTGTTCGAGCGCGGCGACGAAGTCTTTCCGCAACTGGGCCTCTCCGCCGCCGTGGCTCTCGACCCGGTGATGGTCGAATACTACGAACGGATCGGCTACCTGCCGGCCGGCGTGTTGAACGCGCTGGCCCGCATCGGTTGGTCGCTCGACGACAGAACGGAAATCTTGTCGCTGCAGACGCTCGTCGAGAATTTCTCGCTGGAGCGAGTGGTCAAGGCTCCGGCCGGCTTCGACCCCGACAAGCTGTTCAGCTTCCAGGGGCACTGGATGAAGGAGTTGCCGCTGGATGAAAAAGTCGACGGCTGCGTGCCGTATTTGGTCGATGCCAAGCTGATCAGCGAACCGGTTTCCGCTGAGACCCGCGAGTTCGTCAAATCCATCGTCGTGGCTCTCGGCGACCGCCTGAAGCTGTTCGCCGACATTCTCGATGCCCGTCCGTTCTTCACCGACGACATCACCTTCGACGAAAAGAATTTCGACAAGCGGGTCCGCAAAGACGGCGTCCCGGCGCACCTGGCCGCCTTCCGCAACCGCCTGGAAACGCTGGAACCATTCACCGTCCCCGCGATGGAAGCTGCCCTGCAGGCCTACTGCGAAGAGACCGGCGAGCAGACTGGCACCCTCGTCCACGCCCTGCGGCTCAGCACCACCGGCCAGGCCGTCGGCCCCGGCGTCTACGACTGCCTGGCACTGCTGGGTAAAGAGAAGTCGCTGGCACGGATCGACGCGGCGCTGAAACGCTGAGACATCAATCCGCCCCCGCCGGGACAACGCGGCCGTGCGGTGTTCGTTCCTCGGTGGCGTCCGAGTCGATGGCCATTTCGCTGAGGAGTTCCTGTCGCCGCAGGTCGACCTGTTTGTCGAAGGAATTAAGAACGTCCAGGGCCTTTTGCTTCGAGCACAACAGGCCGATGATCAGGTATTGGGTGATCGCCAGCCCGTAGCAGGTCCAGCCGATCCAGCCGGGCTGGATCGCGGCCATGATGGCAAACACGGCCGACGACCGGTCGATGTGACGGCAAATCAGGCCCCGCAGAAACGGAAAGCTTTGTTCGCGCAGGGCCTTGATCCGCTGGCCCTTGGGGAAGATCAACTTCCCCGGTCCGGGATAGATGATGGAGAACAGCTCCTGGTCGGGCATGGCTTCGATCACGCCGACCGCCAGCAGGATCCGCATCGTCAGCGGAAACCATGTGCCCAGGTCGAGGAGCAGGTCGCCGAAGATGAACGATTCCATGTTCCGCGTGGCGATCAGGAGGAGGAGTGAGCCACGGAACCATTGTTCGAGGTCTTTGGTCAGTTCCCGGTCGAGGGCCTTCGTCCGGACCACGCGATGCATGAAGATCCGGAACAGGGGGATCGCGACGAACCCCACGAAGATCCGGATCCCGGGCTTGAGGACCGGATTGAACACCCGCAGCGTGAGCAGCCATTGGAGCAGCGTGAACACGGAGGGGTCCGGGGAGGAAGGAGGCGGAGGAAACTCAAATGACAAATGACGAGGTTGATCGTTCGATTTCGTTGCCAGCGGAATTCTGGCATTTGTCGTAACGGAGTGTAACAGGAGATGGTTCACGCGATAACATGCGTTGCTGGTCAGGCTGTGCGTGGTGCGGTATTCTCCTGCGTATTGCAATTCAGTTGCAGTCAGCTTTGATTGTCAGGAACTTCTTCGCGGGATGCGCGCATGTCGCTGGTGCTCGAACAGGTCGAGAAGTCATATTTGCAACCTGATGGCTTGCGGCTGCCGGTGCTGCAGATTCCCGAGTTCCGCCTGCAGGCCGGTGAACAGGTCGCCCTGGTGGGACAGAGCGGCGGCGGCAAGACGACTCTGCTCAATGTGATCGCGGGGATCACCACGCCCGACCGGGGCCGGGTGATTGTCGATGGCGTCGATATTGCCCGCCTGCCGGAAACGAAGCGCGACCGGTTTCGCGCCCAAAAGATCGGCTTCGTGTTCCAGACCTTCAACCTGCTGAAGGCATTTACCGCCCTGGAGAACGTCCTGCTGGGGATGACCTTCTCCGGCCGCGCCGCAAACCAGCCACTGGCCGAACAATTGCTGGACAAAGTCGGCCTGTCGCACCGGTTGCATCACCGCCCCGGGCGGATGTCGGTGGGCGAACAGCAGCGTGTGGCCGTGGCCCGTGCCTTGGCCAACCGGCCCAAACTGCTGCTCGCCGACGAACCGACCGCCAATGTGGACATCGGCAATCAGGAGACGATCCTCAAGTTGATCCGAGAGGCCTGTACCGAGAACAACGTCTCGCTGCTGCTGGTGACGCACACGCCGGATATTGCGAATCGCTTCACACGGATCGAAAAGTTGTCGGAATTCAACCGCGTCCTGCGCTGAAAGCCGGGCGGGCCAATTGTTGACGATGGCGAAACCAGATGGCAACCCGCAGCGCGGGCGAGGAGGAGCACCCAGCTCCACCGATCTGGGATGCGATCGCCACCCCGCCGGGCTGCCTGCCTCAAAAGTTCTAAAATTTCGTTATTTTTCCAGCTGTATTGGTTGATGCCGCCGGGCTCCACGCCTAAAATGGTGCGTGTACTTGTGTGCTGTGCCGGAGTTCAGACACGGGTGGCGTTCGCATCGTGGCCGGTGCGGCGGGAAACAGTCAGGCAGGCAAAGCATCCAGGCGGATGGCCGAAGGCAAGCGCCGGCTGTGGCTGACCTGGGCTCCGGTCATCCTGGTGTTGCACGCCTGCGCTGGTGTGCTCCCGCAATTGGCGAGTTGCGTGCATTTGCAGGCTGTGTTACACCAACTTAAGGAAACTCACCATTCGCCCAGGTGTCAAGGAACATGACCACTGTCGAAGCGCTGGAAAACCTGCGTTCGCGCATGCAGTCGCAGTACACAATGCTCTTTCTCAAAACCTGGGAGGAAGATCGCTGGGAGACTGCGATTGCCGAACTGGCTCAGGAGACGGATCGCGGCCTTGTCACCTGGACCGCGACCAGTGGTCCACAGCCGCCCTTGCCGAACGCCGAAGACGCCTTTGAACCCTTGGCGATGCTCTCGCAGATTGCCTCTTATCCCAAGAACCATCTGTTCTTCCTCAAAGACTTTCATCCCTATCTGCGCGACCCGCTGGTGACGCGAAAATTGCGCGACATTGCCGCTTCCCTGGCGGAGGATGGCAAGACCCTGCTGTTTGTCGGCCCGGTCAATGAAGTGCCGCTGGAACTGCAGAAGGAGGCAGTTCCCCTCGACCTGCCGCTTCCGGGCATCGAAGAACACCGGGATGTGCTGGCCTCGGTTTTGGCCGATGTGTGGGACGGGCGCGCGCAACCCCTCACGGAAGACGAGGAAGAACGGCTGCTCAAAGGTGTGCTGGGACTCACGACGCGTGAATCCCGCAAGACCCTTCACCGGGCACTATCGGGCCGCGATGCCCTCAATGAAGATGTGTTTGCGGCGCTCGTCAACGAGAAGCGGGTGATGGTCCAAGGGTCGGACCTGCTGGACTTCTATGACCTTGATGAAGGCGTCAAGGATGTCGGCGGACTGGATGGGCTGAAAGACTGGATCGTGCAACGGTCCGAGGCGTTTAGTTCCCGCGCACGGGAACAGGGGATCCCCATCCCCAAAGGCGTATTGTTGCTGGGGGTCCAGGGTTGCGGAAAGAGCCTCACGGCGCGAGCCACGGCCAAACTGCTGAGCTTTCCGCTGGTGCGGCTGGACGTGGCGAACTTGCTCAGTGGCGACCGCGGTGGAACCGAGAAAAACCTGCGGGAAGTTCTGTACCTGATCGAAACGATATCTCCCGCCGTGCTGTGGCTCGACGAAATTGAAAAGGGGTTCGCCGGTTCGGGCGAGTCGGGGCAGGATGCGACGATGTCGCGGCTGGTGGGCACGTTTCTCACGTGGATGGAGGACCGCAAGGCACCGGTGTTCGTGGTGGCCACAGCCAACTCCGTGACTGGTCTGCCGCCAGAAATGCTTCGTCGCGGCCGGTTCGACGAAATGTTCTTCATCGATCTGCCCAATTATCACGAGCGCAAGCACATTATCTCCATCCATCTCGGCAAGCGTGGGTGGAAGGCGGAGAAATTCGATGTGGCCGAACTCGCCACCCGCAGCGAAGGCTATAGCGGTGCGGAGCTGGAGCAGGTGGTCATTTCGGCCATGCTCGACGCCTATGGGCAAAAGCGGCTGCTGACCGACGAGGACCTGGAACGCTCGCGCGACCAGACCGTGCCGCTGTCAGTGACCATGGAGGAAAAGATCTTTCAACTGCGGGAATGGGCCGCCACCCGCTGTCGTCGGGCGACCTCCGACAGCCGCGTCACCCAAATGCTGGAAGAGGAGCGACGCCGGGGCGAGGACATCGAACCCGTCCAAAAGGCCAAAACCGCTGCCTGGTCGAACCTGGCCGAACTGGGGCAGACCAACGCGGCAATGGTGGAGTACCTGAGGAAGTTTGACGGAGCCACGTTCCCGCAGATTCAGGAGGCGTTCGCGCCCTACCTGGAGGCGAACGGTGGTTTGGGACTGGCGCTGCGGGCAGATCCAAACGTCGTGCTGTGGGTGGGGATGGGGCAGTCGCTGACCGTCCTGCTGGCGGAAATGATCGAGGGCAAGCGGATCTACGTCCATCCTGCTGAGATGGAGACCTACAAGGCCCAAAACAAGGGCCTCAAGCTGCCCCTCGCCGGCCCGCTGACCGAAGAACGCGAAAAGCGCCCAGTGTGGCTCCCTTCCTGCCTGCGCCTGATGCCCCCCGCTGGCGGCAGCGGCAAGTTTGCGCGGGTGGCACGCGTGAAGCTGGGCGGCAGTTGAAGGCGGAACTGCGGGGAGATTACGAATCACAGTCTTGAGGGCAGAGTCATGGTCATCGGGATTCGACCCACGGTCGATTTCGCCTTCAAGCAGATCTTCGGCAACCGCAAGCACGCCGCAGTGACGATCCATTTCTTGAATGCCGTATTGGGAGGTGTGCCGAGGATCACTCACGTCGAGTTTCGCGACTCCAAACTCGGTCAGGAGTCAGAGTCCGACAAACTGTCGATCCTGGATATTCGGGCCACCGACGAACATGGCCGCAGCATCAACATTGAAATGCAGACCACGGTGCCAGCCGGAATGTCGCAGCGGCTGGCTTATTATGCCTCCCGGCTGTATGTCAGCCAGATGACGGAAGTCACGCGGTACACCGAACTGCGTCCCGCGATCAGCATCTGCGTTCTGACCAAGCTGATGTTTCCCGCGATTGCGGATCTTCACCTGGATTTCCGTCTGCGTGAGGCAGGTGGACGGCTGTTGACGGACGATTTGCAAATCCATCTGCTGGAGTTGCCGAAACTGCGCGTCACTGCAGAGAATGTGAGACATGCCAGTCCGATTGAGCAGTGGGCATTCTTCCTGAAGTTTGCCCAGGATCTGACCCGCAATGAGATTCAACAGCTCTTCCCTGATCCGGAGTTCTCCGAAGCCGCAGGAGTCCTGGAAATGATTTCGCTCACGCCCGCCGAACATCAGTTGTACGAGGACCGCCTCAAAGTCCAGAAGGATGAAGATGCCCGGTTGGAGGGGGCTCGACAAGAAGGGGAAGCGAGTGGGCTCCGCAAAGGGGAGCTGCGCGGGAGCATCAAGAGACTCCAGCAAATTTTGGGTCTCACGGAACCTGCCGCCGCCGAACTTGCTGAATTGAGCGAGGCTCAATTGTCCAAGCTTGAAGGCGAACTCGAATGCCAGCTTGGCGAGCGGCCACGGTGAAGGATGTCATCTTTGTGGGCTCCGTAATGTGTCGTGGTGAGAAAGCCGTTCAGTTCCACCTTGGATGACACCCTCCCCGGCAATGTCAAACGCGCCGCCCGCTAAAGGCTGCTTTTCCGCTGAGACCGTTAATGTCCTTTTCAAGTCTGTTCTCCTGGATCTCATTCGCCAACCCGTGGGGATTGCTGGCGCTGTTGGCGATCCCGGCGATCATTCTCATTCACATGTATCACCGGCGGTTTCCGCCGATGGTGATCGCCGGTTTGCATCTGTGGTCGTCTCATACGCTGCAGCCGCTGCCGGGGCGGAAGCGTGAAAAGCTGCCGATTACGCCATCGTTGATTTTGGAACTGCTGGCGGCATTTCTCCTGGCGATGATTCTCAGCGGGCCGCGGTTTGGCGAGGCCGACAAAGTCGTGCATTTGATCGCCATTCTGGATGACACCGCCTACATGTCGGCCCGCGCTGACAAAAATACGGCGTCTCCGCGGGATCTGGCGATTTTTGAACTGGAGAAGAGGTTTGAAAAACTGCCCCGCAGCAGCGTCGTGACGCTGCTGCTCACCGGTGCCAGGTCGGAATCGCTGGGGCATGCCATTCCCTGGAGTGAAGCCAAAGAGCGGCTGGCGGGCTGGCAGCCGTCGGCTCCCCGGCATGCTTTCGGCCCGGCGTGGGACATGGGGCTACAACTGGCCAACCGCTCGGGACAACTTTTGTTTCTGACGGCCAGGCTGGTGCGGGACAGCAACCGCCTGTATCCCGACTCGATGGAAGTCGTGTCCCTGGGTGAACCGCTCGAAAACGTGTCGATCAGCGCCGCGCGGTGGACATTCGATTCTGCCAAGGGGAAGGGAGCGGTGTTCATCCGCGTGCAGAATCATGGCGTCAACCGCGCGGTGGGCGAGCTAAAAGGCTCAGCCAGGGGGAAAGCGGTCTTCAGTCAGCCGCTGGCATTGGCGGGAAATGCCGGTGCCAGCTTCGAGTTCGTCGTTCCCGGCGGATTGCAGCAACTCCGGGTGGTGACAGAGACGACCGGCGACGGCCTGGAGATCGACAGCCGGGCGGACCTGGTCGAGCCCAAGGCGCGAATGGTCACCATCGCCAATGTGCTGCCCCGGGAACATGCGGCCAACGCTTCGCTGGAGCAGGTGCTGACGGCGATCCCTGAAGTGCAGATGGGGAGCCGCGACAAGGCCCAACTCGTGGTTGAAGCGGCTGGCACGCTGCCGCCCTCCAGTCCCGCCCTGTGGTGGCTCGGGATTGGACCGGTCTCCGCGACTCCCGCCGACATCAAAGCCGCGCGGGATCTGAAGGGGCCGTATCTGCTGGAGAAACGGAACCCGTTGCTGGATGGCATCGAGCTGGATGGCGTGTACTGGGGCGGTATTCAACCGCTGAAGAACGACAGCACGCCGCTCATCAGCGCGGGCCAGCAGCGGCTGCTGTCGGTGCTCAACGGCACGCGGACCACCGCCTACCTGTTGAACATCGACCTGTCTCGCTCAAACCTGACAGAGAGCCCCGACTGGCCAATTCTTCTCAGTAATCTTGTCGAGTCGCGGCGGAACAGCCTTCCCGGCCTGCAGCGCTGGAACTATCACCTTGGTGAAAACGTGGCGTTCCGGCTGTTCGAAGGCGATCCATCCCCTGCGGCCGGTGCGTTGTCCGTCGAATTCGACGGCAGGCGCAAACTGCTGGCCCGCAGCGAAGATGTCGAGCTGGCTGCACCCGGCCAGGCGGGTGTCTACACACTTCGGGAAGGCGAACAGATTCTGGACCAATTTGCGGTCAATTTTCAGGATCCAGAAACGTCAAACCTCCGCACCCTGCGGCGCGACCAGCGTCCGGCCAAGGTCCTCCCGACGACGCCTCAAGTGGCCATCGTCTCGCCCCATTCCTGGGCGATCCTGATCGGCCTGATTTTAATTCTGCTGTTCGTGCTCGGGGATTGGTACAGCCTGCGGCGCGCGCCGGCGGTGTGATCATACCCAAGCGTTCGTGCACTCACTTTGCTGACAGTCCACAGGCAACCTTACATCGCGCAAGAACCTTTTGCCCCACCGCACGGGCTCGGTTGGCACCGTCGCGGAGGATATTTTGCAGCGTGGCGGGGTCGGCCGCCAGTTCGCGGCGGCGTTCACGGGCGGGCGCGAAGTGGGCATTGGCCGCCTCGAATAACTGCTGCTTCGCCTCGCCGTAGCCCATGCCACCCGCGCGGTAACGGGCCGCCAGCGCTGCCTGCTGTTCCGGAGTGGCAAACAGTTTGTAGAGCGTGAAGATGCTGCATTGGTCGGGATCCTTGACCGCCTCAACGGGAGCCGAGTCGGTCTTCAGCGACATGATCTTTTTCCGCAGCGGCTTCTCTTCCTCAAACAGCTCAATGGTGTTGTTGTAGCTCTTGGACATCTTGTCGCCGTTGGTACCCGGAATCTTGCCGGCGTCGTTCAGGACGCTGGCTTCCGGCAGGACGAGAAAATCGCCCTGATAACGATGGTTGAACCGCTGGGCGATGTCGCGCGCCACCTCGACATGCTGGATTTGGTCGCTGCCGACCGGCACGACCTGGCTGTCGTAGAGCAGGATGTCGGCCGCCATCAGGACTGGATAGGTAAACAGTCCGGCATCTGCCGGCAGCTTATTGGCGATCTTGTCCTTGTAAGCGTGGCACTTCTCCAACAGTGCCATCTGCGTGACTGTCATCAGCAACCAGGTCAGTTCGGTAATCTCTGGAACGTCGGACTGCACAAACAGCGTCGCCCGGTTGGGATCGAGGCCCAACGCCAGCATGTCGAGGGCGGCGTCGATGCGGTGCTGCCGCAGCTTGTCAGGATCGTGCAGCGTGGTCAGCGCATGCAGGTCGGCGATGAAATAGAACGCCTGCTCGTTCGTCTGCATGGCGATGTATTGCCGGATCGCACCGAAGTAATTTCCCCAGTGCAGCCGCCCCGTGGGTTGAATTCCGGACAATACACGCATGGTTGAGCCGTTGGAAACGAATCCGAGTGAATTCCAATGGCAGGAGACATGCCTCCGCCAAAATTCACGCAAGTGTGTTTGTAAAGGAGGAGCGTGGGCACTGACACACGCCGGTCTCGCAGGGTTCGAGGACTTCCATGCCCACACGATGTACGACTCAACTCCCACCGAACTTGGGTGAACCGGGACCTCGGTTCAATTAGCCCCTCAGTTGGCGAGCCAGGTCGGTGAAGACCGCATGCAAAATGTCCAGCGAGGCCCGGGCCTGCTCTTGGGTGATGACATGCGGCGGGGCGATGCGGACGACATGACCGGCCAGTGGCCCCAGCAGATGCACGCCGTCCGGCTGGCCTGCGGCGAGGTAGGCGGCTTTCACCGCGGCATTCGCCACTTCCCGGTTGCTGTGGCTTCCGATCGCCGCGCATTCAATGCCAAACACGAGCCCTTCGCCGCGCACATTGACTATGATGCCTGTTTCTTTCAGCCGGTTGAGTCCCTCGAAGTAGACCGGCGTCAGCGCCCGTGTCCGGGCCAGCACATCGGTGGCTTCGAATTCGTCCAAGGTGGCGACTGTTGCCGCACACGCGAGTGGGTTGGCACTCCATGTGTCCGAACCGGCCCCATAGGTCAGGCTGCCCATGATGTCGCCGCGGCCCACGACGGCCGCCACGGGAACTCCGTTGCCGAGTCCCTTGCCCATCACGACGAAGTCGGGTTCGAGCCCGTATTTCTCGAAGGCGAACATGCAGCCGGTTCGTCCGAAATTTGCCTGCACTTCGTCCAAGATGAACAGGATGTCATGTTCGCGGCAGAACGCCTGCAGCATCTGCAGGTACGCCGCTGGCGGGTGGAAGCTGCCGCCACCGCCCAGGTACGGTTCCGTGATCAGACAGGTCAACTTCCGACCATACTGGTGCAGCAGGGCTTCCAGTTCATGGCGGTAGTGGGCCAGGTCGATCTCCTGCCCGTACTGGCTGAAGTCCGAGACCTCACGCATCGGGAAGCTGATGAACTTGACGCGTGGATCGCGGTCGTGGTCCTGCTCCGAGCCGGTCACGGCTCCGGCCAGCCCCTTCTTGCCGTGGAAGCCGAACCGCGTGGCGATGATCATGTCCCGCGTGGTGTCGCGATGCAGGCAGGCCCACAAGGCCTTCTGAATCGCTTCTGAACCGGATGCCGCCCACATCACCGTGTCGAGCCGCTTTGAACCCGGCCACGACCGGACATTGCGCAGCAGCCGTTCGCAGGCCAGCGCTTCAATGGGGGTGATGGCGTTGTACGCCGTCATTGGAACCGCTTCGAAGAATTCGCCTTCGCCCGCAGTTGGCTTCCCGCCAAACTGGCTCGCATTCCATCCCATGTAACCCACAAACCGCTGCATCCAGCGGGTCGGGTTGTGGCCCAGGTTCGAAACCAGCACACCAGACGAATAGTCGTACAGCCGCCGCCCGTCGGGCGTCCAGTGGAACACGCCGGCGGACTTGGCGAACACACCCTGCGTCGGCGTGTAGGCCCGCAGCGCCAGTGGCTCAGTTTGATGGATCGTCCGCCGCGTGGCATTGGAACGGTCTTCACCGGCGAATTGAATCGGTTCTGCCATGGTATTTGTCACTCAGGAAGCTCGCGCCACAGATCAAAATCAGATGATACCAGCGAATTCCGGCATGCGGAATGGAGTTCACCCAGCCTGCCCCGTCGCCGACCTGAGTGCCGAGATCATTTCGCCCGTGGCATGCGCAATCGCCATCGGCCATTCATCCGGGGCGAACTTGTCGACGAGGTCTTTCCGTTGATAGGCAAAGATCAACGCCCGGGAATTGTTGATGACCGCGCCCTGACCATCCGGCGCGAAGGCCGGGGCAACATCCTTCGCCGTGGCTCCCTGCGAGCCATAGCCGGGAATGAGAAGTGGGGCATGCGGCATCGCCGCCCGCAGGCTGACCAGTTCCTTGGGATAGGTGGCTCCCACCACGGCACCGACACACCCGTAGGCATCGCTGCCCCGCGTGGCGTCGGCCATCTCCTCGACGATGCCCGCCACCCGCTGATAAACAGTCTGGTCGGCCATGGTCACGTCCTGCAGGGTTCCAGCGCCGGGATTGCTGGTGCGGACGAGGACGTAAATCGCGGCTCCGCGATCCTGAGCCACGCGGACGAAGGGCTCCAATGTGTCGCGGCCGAGGTATGGATTGACCGTCAGCGCATCTGCCCCCCACGGTGCGGCGCTGGCCTCCTCGCCAGCCAGGTAACCCCGCGCGTAGGCTTCAGCGGTGGAGCCAATGTCGCCGCGTTTGGCATCGCAGATCACGAGCAGCCCGGCCTCGCGGGCATGGCGAATCACATTGGCCAGAGCCACGGTGCCGTCCGGCCCGCATTCTTCAAAGAAGGCGGCCTGAGGTTTCACACACGGTACGAGCGAAGCCACGCTGTCGATCACCCGCTTGCAGAAGATTTCAAAGGCCAGCGCAATCTGCGGCATCCCGCTGGGAGCGCCGCTGGCAGCGGCGATGACATCCGGAGGAAGCTGCTCAAAGCGTGGATCAAGACCCACACAGGCTGCGGTGGCAGTTCGTTCGACGGCAGCCTGCAAACGCGAGATGTACGACATGGATGACGGTTCCGACAATGTTTGACCAGTTTATTTTCAGATTTCAAATTTCACAGTCTGGCCAGCCGCGTCGAACTGTCTGCAGAGTCACAGCGATGTGAAACTATTACCCCGGCACGCAAATTCCGCACGTTGTCCATCATAACGATGCATTGGCGAAGCGATGAGTTTAGAATTGTGGTTATGTTTGGTGTGAGGAAAGCCAGCATTCACGGAGGAAATCATGGGAAT
>JAKFUF010000096.1 GCA_021732845.1 Planctomycetaceae bacterium
CGTAAAAAGTTTTGACATCTCTGCGATCCGTGACAGGGCGAGGGTGATGGAACATCACCGGACGGCTTGCGCCGTGCCGCTCTTGGCCGCTGTCGAATCCTGCCCCGTGGGGGCGGTTGGCCAGAGTCGGAGTCATATCGGCCGTCCGCGCGCGGTTTCGTGTTCTTCGTGCCTTTCGTGGTTATTCCTTCCCGGAATGATGGTCGAGATTTCGTTCACCTGGTTCACTGAACCACGAAAGGCACGAAGAACACGAAAGGTCGAACCACGAGTCACACAATCCTCTACGAATGAGAAAACGCCGAGTTCAGGTCAAAGGCTCCCGGGTCGATTTCGCCGTGCGAGTCTTTCGTGCCGGGGTAATATCGCATTCAACATCCCGAGGTTTTGCCGGAATACGACGAGAATGTCGCGGGCCCATTAGTGTTGGAACAAATCGGCCTGCCGAAGGTGCGGGAAAAGTGCCCGCATTTCAATGCTTGGTTGACGCATTTGGAAGCCCTTGACGGCGTGGCTGCGGGTCCCGCAGAGATTAAACGTGGTCTGGACCTTTAACCTTTCGCCCTCCATCTTCAATTGGCTGCCCCTCGGTGTTAAAATCCATCCGCGGCGGTTTCAAGGCTCAAAACAGCACGACTGCGGTGCCAAAAATCTGGAGTGACGCTCATGTTGGAATTCACGGGGGATGGCCGGGCTCACACCTGCGATGGCGTCACGCGGCGGGATTTTCTGCATGCCGGAGCGTTGTCGGCGGTCGGACTGTCGCTGCCTCAATACCTGTGGGCTCGTGAAAACCTGCCGACAAGGCCGGGGACTGACGACCGGGCGGCGATTCTCATCTTCAACCTGGGTGCGCCGAGCCACGTCGACACGTTCGACATGAAGCCCGACGCTCCGGCCGAAATCCGCGGGCCGTTCAATCCGATCAACACCAAGTCGGCCGAGGTGCAGATCTCGGAGATATTCCCGCTGCACGCGGAAGTCGCCGACAAGTTTTCCATCGTCCGCTCCTGCTACCACACGGGAGCAGCGGTGCATGATGCCGGCTGGCAGATGATGCAGACGGGCCGGCTGTTTCAGGGCGGCGTCAACACCCCGCATGTGGGCTCGGTGGTCAGCTATCTCAAGGGCCGGAAGACCGACCTGCCGGCCCATGTGGTGCTGCCGGAGTTGATGGGCCGAGGCGGCGGAAACCTGCCGAACGGTCAGGCCGGCGGTTTCCTCGGCAAGGGGCACGACCCGTTCGTGCTGTCGGCCGATCCGTCACAGCCCAACTTCAAGGTGCCCGATCTGCTTCCGCCGGCCGACATGGCGACAGTCCGCCTCGACCGTCGCCGCAAGCTCCGCGACATCGTGGACGAGACTGTGAAGGAGTTTGAAGCCAGTGACGACGCGCGTCTGCTCGACAGCAATTTTCAGTCGGCCTACCGGTTGATGAGCAGCACGCAGGCCCGTGAAGCGTTCGACCTTTCCAAGGAGTCGGACAGCACCCGGCAGCGGTACGGCATGAGCCGCTTCGGGCAGTGCTGCCTGCTGGCCCGCCGCCTGGTCGAAGCTGGCGTGCGGTTCGTGACCATCAACACCTTTCTGACGGTGTTTGATGAGGTCACGTGGGACATTCACGGTTCCAAGCCGTTCACCTCCATTGAGGGGATGAAAAACATTGTCGCCCCGATGTACGACAAGGCTTACAGCGCCCTGCTGAGCGACTTGTCGGAGCGCGGCCTGCTCGACAACACCCTCGTGTGCAACCTGCAGGAATTTGGACGGACCCCGCGCGTCAACCCGGCCGGCGGACGCGACCACTGGCCTCAGTGCTACAGCACATACTTCGCCGGTGCCGGTGTTCAGGGCGGCCGGATCGTGGGCCGCAGCGACCCGATCGGCGGTGTCCCAGCGGAACGTCCGGCGGATCCGGCCGAGGTGGCGGCGACCATCTTCCACGCCCTGGGCTTTGACACGGAAGCCACGCTTCCCGGACCGGCTGGGCGTCCGTTCCCGCTGGTGGACTTCGGGAAGCAGCCGATCAAGGAACTGTTCTAAACCCACGTGGCGGGATGACACCCGCCCGAGTGGCCTGCAGCGATCAATGCAAAAGACCGCGCGGGGCTCAGCAGACGCGTCTCTGCCAAGCTGCCCCGCCCCGATTCTGGTGTGTACTCACGGAAGCAAAGCAACATGGATTTGATTGGCCAGCTTGGAGCCTTCGAAGCATCAGCCCGCGAGGCCATTCGCGGGGCCACGGATGACACCGCGTTGGAGAAGGTGCGGATCGAGTACCTCGGCGCGCGCTCCGGCAAATTGAAGGACCTGCAGTCGCTGCTGGGGACGGCCCCCAAAGAATTGAAGCCGGTTGTCGGCAAGCGGTTCAACGAGGTCAAGAACACCGTCACCACCGAACTGGACGAACGGAAGCGGACGCTGGCGCGGCCCAAACTCGCGGCCGGCGGACTCGATGTGACCCTGCCCGGAGTCGCTTTTTCAGTGGGCCGGCGGCATCCGTTGAGCCAGACCATCGCGGAGTTCAAGGACATCACCGGGCGGCTGGGCTTCACGGTGGCCACGGGTCCCGAGATCGAAGACGAATATCACAATTTCGACGCCCTCAACATCCCGTACGATCACCCCGCCCGGGACCCGCTGGACAATTTCTACTTGGCGACGGCCGAAGTGGGGACCGAGAAGACGAGCGGTCAGGGGAAGGTGATCCGCATGATGCGGAGCCAGACTTCGACGGTGCAGATTCGCGTGATGGAACAGACTCCGCCACCCGTGCGGATCGTCTCCATCGGCCGGGTCTACCGCCCGGATGCGATTGATGCCACGCACCACTGCATGTTCCACCAGATGGAAGGTTTGATGGTGGGCGATGGCGTGACCATGGCGCAGCTCAAAACGGTGCTGCGGTCGTTCGCCCTGGCGTATCTGGGACGCGACGTGCAGATCCGCTTCCGCCCGTCGTTCTTCCCGTTCACGGAACCCTCGGTCGAAGTCGACATGAGCATGGATGCGGCGGGAACACGCTGGATGGAGATCGGCGGCGCGGGGATGGTTGACCCGAATGTCTTGAAGGCCGTGGGCTATGATCCTGAACAGGTGACCGGTTTCGCCTTCGGCCTGGGTGTCGAACGGTTCTGCATCCGCCGCCACGGTGTCGACGACATCCGGCACTTCACCAACAACGACCTGCGGTTCCTGCGCCAGTTCTAAACTGCGTTCGTTTTCAACACCGGCGGGTTGGCTTCCTCCACGGTCTTTGTCCGCTCTTCACCGTGAACGCCGGTTGATGCCCGCCTCCAAGCCGTTCCAGGTGTCGTCAATCAGCGAAGACCCGCCTGCAGGTCTTCCAAGAGGCGGGGCACATAGGGCTTGTAGCGCGCGTCGGGGACTGGAACATCATTCGGAAGTGCCTTGATCCGCATGGCGAACGGTGCCACTTTGTTTTTCATGGCCTCCAGCACCGTCAGGGCCGCGATGGCGACGAACACATCGTGCCGTGACCCGTCAGCGTGATCAATCAGAAACGGCAGGACTCTCTTGAGATCCTCGTCCGTGCCGTGTTCACCGAGAGCGTGCGCCGCGGCGATGGCGACATGTGGCGAGTCATCCCGCAGGGCGGCGAGAAGCTCGTCCCGCGCGGCGACCACGGCCGGCTTTCCACGCATCATGATCCCCAGTGCCGCCCAATAACGCACCGCGCTGTCGCGGGCGGTCAACATTTGCTTCAGGGCTGGGACCGCCGCCGGATCGAGCATGGACGCCGTTTCGGCTGCCTCGAACACCGCCGCGAATGGGTACTGCTGGTCATCGTGGCCAAAGTCATAAAGCGAATGCTCCCCTGCCCGCGCGAACCGTTCGCCCTCGGGCATGAATCCCACATCCCGGATCTGTAGCGCCAAATCCCGCTGCGCCTGGCGGAGCTTCAGCTTGATGCCCTGGTGGTCTGGTGACCCTGCCAGGTTCTGTACTTCATCTGGGTCTTTCTGCAGGTCATACAATTCTTCCGGTGGCTTGGCGTTCCAGAACTGATCCTGCTCCGGCGTGAGCTTTCCGGCGTCGTGCAATTGTTTCCAGACGCGTGTCGTCGGCGTTTGAAACATGTATTCCACATGCTGGCCATAGATGAGGTGCGGCATGTACTGCCGCACATAGACGTAGCGCCCGTCCGTCACACTCCGCACCAGGTCGTATCGCTCATCCATTCTTCCGCGGAAGCCATGGACGAATGGCTGGGGTGGCTCGACATGCCTGCCCAGAAACGCATGCCCCTGCATCCACTGCGGTGGCTCAACGCCTGCCAGGCTGAGCAGTGTCGGCGCGAAGTCGACAAAACTCACCAGCCGATCGGAAATCCCGCCGGCCTGATACTCCGGCGGCCGCAGTGTCCGGTACATCTCCGGAATGTACACGATCAACGGAACGTGCAAGCCGGCATTGATGGGCCAGCGCTTGTTCCGGGGCATGCCCGAGCCGTGATCAGCGAAGTAAAACACGATGGTGCTTTCCGCCAGCCCGGCCTCGTCGAGTTCCTTCAGCCGAAACCCCGCGTCACTGTCCGCCTCGGTGACCGTGTCGTAGTACTGGGCCCAGTCCTGGCGGACTTCGGGAGTATCGGGATGATAGGCGGGGACCCGAACTTTGGCTGGGTCGTGAATCTGACGATGCGGCCGGATGCGCAGCCGGCTCTCGTGGCTCTTCTCCGAGTTGAACACCGCGAAGAACGGTCGTTCAGACGGGCGCTTTTTCCAATGCGCCTGTTTCGAGGACTCATCCCAAACCTTTCCAGGCTTCTCGATGTTGTAGTCTTCCTTGGCGTTGTTGGTGCAGTAGTAGCCCGCGGCCCGCAGCAGTTGCGGATACATCTGCTGGCCGCGGGGATGGCGGACCATGCTCCGCATATGCTCGGCCCCCGTCGAGGGCGCATAGAGGCCGGTGATCAAAGTGGTCCGGGCGGGAGCGCAGACCGGGGCGTTGGACCAACAGCGCTGATAGCGCAGACCTTTCGTGGCCAGGCGGTCGGCATGCGGCGTCGTTGCCTGTGTGTCACCAAGACAACCGAGGTGCGGGCCATGGTCTTCGCTGACGAGCCACAGGATGTTCGGGCGCGCAAGCTCCTCGGCCATGAGACAGGCGGAACGGCCAGGGACGGTGAGCCACCACAAGGCGAACAGACAGAACGCCCAGCGGGCGGAACACCGGGAAAGCCAGTTGAGCACGCATGGAATGCGGGAGACGGGCGGGTTTGAATCCATGCTGATGACAGTTCCTGGCCGCATTCGGGGATTTGGAGATCAACCATGCGGGGATGGCGTGCTGAATGTTACCCATGGGACAATTCCGTCGGCAACGGGCGAACCAACGCGCCGAGTCGGTGTTGAGCCCCGAGACAGTGTGCTCGATGAATGGCAGACTGTAAGATGCATGCGAGCAGAGTTTGATCCTTCGAATCTCGCAACGTCACCCATGCCCAACCCAAAAAAGCGTGTCGACCGGCGGTATTGCCTGCCGGATCCGCTGGAAAAACTGACCGATGAAACGATCATCGCCGAGATTCCGTTTGGGAGCCGCGTCCTGGACCTGGGATGCGGTGATGGGCGGTTGCTCGAGCGTCTGCGGGACACGCACGGTGTTTCCGGGCAGGGGATCGAACTGGACAACACCGAAATTCTGCTCGCGATGGAACGCGGCGTGGCGGTGATCCATGCGGACTTGGATCTGGGACTGCACGGGTTTCCCGATCAGGCGTTTGATTTCGCCATCCTGAGCCAGACCCTGCAGCAGGTGCGGCATCCGCGGCAGGTCGTGAGGGCGATGCTGCGTGTCGCCAAACAGGCACTCGTGGTCGTGCCAAATTTCGGCCATTGGCGCGTGCGGCTGCAGTTGGTGATGGAAGGCCGCGCCCCCAGAACTTCCGCCCTGCCCTATGAATGGGACGACAGCCCCAACCGGCACTACATGTCGATGCTGGATGTGCGCGACATGGTCGAAAAGGTTGGCGCCCGGGTCGTCAAGGAACTCCCCATGATCAAGGGCCGCGCCGTGCCCGGCGCGTGGCTTCCCAACGTCCGTGCCGACAGTGCACTCTATATTCTGGAACGGGCTCAAGGGGTGGAGTGAAGGATCGCATCATCATGTTCACCGCAGGCCGGTCTTAGGCAACGAGAAGGGGAACCACGAATTTTCACGAATCAGACGAATGTCACGAATGAGTGAAAGTGAAGCGGCGGAATTTCGTCGAAATGCTCCACTTCAACGCTCCGGCTCCTCAGCGTTGTTCCCTTCGTTTCCTGCTGTTCAATATTCAACAACAGCAAACTTCGGATTGCTGTTGTCGCCCTCCCTGAGATTTGTCGAAAAGCCTCTTCGTGTTTCAATACCACCTCGATCATACTGACAGTTCATCCTGGGCGCGGGTTGGCCGCTGGTCCACGCCGCATGGGGTGGTGGACACGCCGGCGTTCATGCCGGTGGGCACATTGGCCAGTGTGAAGGGGCTGACCCCGGCGCAACTGCGCGAGGCGCGGGTCCAGAAGGTGCTGGCCAACACGTACCATCTCGCGCTGCGGCCTGGCTCCGCCGTCGTCGCCGAACTGGGCGGCCTGCACAAGTTCATGAACTGGGACGGCCCCATCCTGACGGACAGCGGGGGCTTTCAGGTGTTCAGCCTGGCGAAGCTCAGCAAGCTGACCGACGATCAGGTGACGTTCCGCTCGCATTTGGATGGCAGCCTGCTGGAGCTTTCGCCCGAGCGGGCCATGAAGATTCAAGAAGAACTGGGTGCCGACTGCATCATGTGTCTGGACGAATGCCCGCCGCACGATGTGGCGGTGGACCGCATCCGTCAGGCTGTGGATCGCACGACCCGCTGGGCCAAGCGCTGCCGCGAAGCTCACAGCCGCAGCGATCAGGCCCTGTTTGGGATCGTGCAGGGTGGCACTCATAAAGAGCTGCGCGAACGCTCGGCCGAAGGGCTGCTGCCCCTCGATTTTCCAGGCTACGCCATCGGCGGGCTGAGCGTGGGAGAGCATCCGGCGGAGATGTACGCCACGCTGGACTTCACGACCCCGCTGCTTCCCACCGACCGCCCGCGGTATCTGATGGGCGTCGGACGGCCGATTGATCTGGTCGAGGGGGTGCTGCGCGGCATCGACCTGTTTGACTGCGTCATGCCGACGCGGAACGGCCGCAACGCGATGGCCTTCACCAGCCAGGGACCGCTGCGCCTGAGAAACCTGAAATTCCAGCGCGACCCCGGCCCCCTCGACCCGGCATGCGACTGCCCAGTCTGCACCCAATTCAGCCGGGCCTATCTGCGGCATCTGTTCATCGCCAACGAAATGCTCGGCCCGATCCTGCTGAGCTGGCACAACATCGCCTACTACCAGAACCTGCTGCGCGACCTGCGCGTCGCCATTCGCGACAACCGCGGTGCGGAGTTCCGCCAGCAATTCCTGTCGACGCCCACGGCCTGATCGCCCCGCCACAGGGCGGCCGCAGTGCCATGCGACCGCCTCCACAGGCGATCGAAGCGCCAGTTCGGAAGCCCTCCATGAGGGCTAACGCCGGCGTGCCGCCATGAATTTGCGTCCATTCGCGTTTCAGACCTGGAATTCGATGACTTGGACCGCGCTTGAGTCCATGCGGCGTCGGTCACGAGATCGCAGGTGTGGAACCGCGAATAAACGCGAATGGACGCGAAGAGGTTTTGCGGCCCTGGCGCTGCTGCTTAGGTTTCGCCGTGTGATTTTTTCGTGCCGGGGTGAATCTGATTGATGATGCGATCCTTCTCGGCAGGGAAGGTGAAACGGCGCTCACGACTCGGAACTCACCGTCTGAAGTCATCCGTTTCAAGAAGTCCGTGTTTCATCTGTGCTCAATCCGTGGCTCTTTCTTTCAACAGCCGTCGAGTGGCGGAGGTCGTGGACGCGAGCCGCGACAAAAGACCTCGGTGGCAGCCCCTCGATCCGCGATTTGGCCGTTTCCAAAATTCTCCACAAATCCGCGAACAGCGCTTGACGCCGTACTAACTGTACTAGTAATATTGGTACAGCACTGGGAGACGCCTTATGGAATTCGCCGTCAATACGTCCGATCGGGAACCAATCTACCGGCAACTGGCCGAGCAGGTACGGGCGGCAATTGCCCGCGGCCAGTTGACGGCTGGCGACCGGCTGCCCTCGGTGCGGGAACTGTCGCGCACGCTGGTGGTCAACCCGAACACGATTGCCCGTACCTACACCGACCTGGAGCGGGAGGGCGTGCTCCATACGCGGCCCGGGCTGGGTGTTTTCGTGGCCGCGCCGGGGAGCGAACTGACGCGGCCCGTCCGGAAAAAACGCCTGGTCGAACGGATCGACGGGCTGCTCACGGAAGCGGTGCATCTGGCCTTCACCCGCGATGAAACGCGGGAGCTGATCGAAGACCGGATGACCCAGTTCCAGTGGAAGACCTGACGCTGCCGTGATGGAGTGAACCCGGAATCACGCAATGTTAACCGACAATTGGCAACAGCGCTGAGGCGGCCATGACCTACGCGATCGAGACACGCGGACTCACCAAATACTACGGCAATAAAGCCGTCGTCCGGTCACTGGACCTGAAGATCCCCACCGGCTGCGTGTATGGATTTCTCGGCCGCAATGGAGCCGGGAAATCGACCACGATCAAACTGTTGACCGGCATGATTCACGCCGACCATGGCGAAGCCACGCTGCTGGGTGAAAACGTGGCCACGCTCTCCAATGTCACCCGCGCCCGCGTGGCCTACATCGCCGAGGGGCATCCGCTCTATGGCTGGATGACGATCAACCAGTTGGAGCAGTTCACGCGGCCGTTTTATCCCCACTGGAACCGCGAACTGTTCGACCGGATCATCGACCACTTCGAGCTGTCGCGAAAACAAAAGGTGCGGCGGTTCTCCAACGGCCAGCGGGCGCAGGTCTCGCTCGCCGTGGCTCTCGCTCCCGACCCCGAACTGCTGATTCTGGACGACCCAACCCTGGGCCTCGATACCGTGGTCCGGCGGGATTTTCTGGAATCGATGATCCAGATCATCCAGCGCGAAGGACGGACAATCCTCTTCAGTTCGCACAACCTCGGTGATGTCGAACGTGTGGCGGAGCGGATCGGAGTGCTGGTCGATGGCGTACTCCGCGTTGACTGCCCCACCGACCACTTCAAGGAGATGGTCAAACTCGTGATCGTTGAGTTCGCCAGCCAGGCCCCGCCGGTTCCAGAACTGCCGGGGCTGGTCAGCGGCCAGGTCAACGGACGGCGGTGGGAGCTGGTGTTCGCCGGTTATGGAGAGTCTCAGGCGGCACTGCTTCAACAGCACAAGCCGACGGCGATCGACCAGGTGGAACTCAATCTGGAAGACGCGTTCATCGCCTACACCCGCGGCCGGCGGCGGCTGTTCGCCAACGATCCACCGGCGGCACCGACGCCTGCACCGGTGCTGGTAGGGAACGGACCTGGTTGAGTCGAGGGAGAGGTCAGATGGACTTCCCAGTCCGTCCTTGGGATTGCATCAACAATCACTGTGACAGTTTTCTCCCAGTCGAGCAGCGAACGCCATCAGGGACAACGAATGAATGTGTTGGTGAAGTCGACAGGCCTGGCAAGACCGTGCGGAAGTCGTACGGTCATCAATTAACCAAGAATTTTCACAGATTTGACGTGTCCGACAAAAGTCGAGCGTCTTCCCTCTCGTTGCCTAAGACCGGCCTTCGGTCAGCATCTTGAAGCGTGCTTTTATTCTTTGTCCGGTCCTTGGCCGAGTTTCGCTCTTCTGTTCGCACACGGCCCGGAAAGGCCGTGCGTCATCACGAAATTTACATTCAAACTTTAGCGTCAAAAAGCGGGTGCAATATGTTTCGCGGACTGGTCCTCAAAGAGCTGCGCGAGATCTGGTGGCTGGGCCTGCTGCCACTCGCCGTGATGATCCATGTGACCTTCCGCGAGGCCGGTCGAGATTTGCTGTCTGGCGCTGTGCGCGATCTCAATTACTGGCAGAAAATGCCGTTTGCGGATTCACAGGTCGCTTATTCCGCGCTGCAATGTGGCTGCCTGCTCGCTGCGGCATTGGGGCTGTGGCAGACATTTCGAGAATCCCAGGGTCATACGTGGCACTTCCTGCTGCACCGCCCGGCGAACCGCCAAGCCATTCTGGGCGCGAAACTGACGGCGGCCGCCGCGGTCTACCTGCTGTCCGTGGTGATGCCGCCACTCTGCCTCGCGCTGTGGGCGGCCACCGCCGGCACGCATCCCTCCCCCTTTGCGTGGTCGCTGACCGACACGACGTGGTACGCGGCAGCCGCGGGCACGACGCTTTATCTGGCCGGGATGTTTGCCGGACTGCGGCGCGGCCGGCTTTACGGGAGCCGGATGTGGCCGCTGCTGGGAGCAGGGGTGCTATTCGGCATCGGAACGGTGGTGATTCCCTACAATTGCCTGACCTGGATGTGGACGGTCCTGCTGCTCTGGGACCTGCTGCTCGCATTCGCCGTACGTGATGAACTGCTGGCCGCGGATTTCAACTGAAGGGATGGATCCACACGAACAAATTTGGACAGGATGCGGCTCCACAAACACCCTGTAAAACCTGCTCATCCTGTACTTTTCCTGTGCGTGCCGCGCCATCAGCCAGTTTGCAGATGATGCTTTCGCAGTCCCCGCCTAAATATGAGATCAAACATGCGTGCCACAACTCTCCCCGGTCGCATTGGCGTCGTCCTGGGGTCTTCCCTTGGCTTTCAGGTGCTGTATGTCGTCGGGCTGGTGTGCCTGTCGCTGTTATTCGTACGCAATATTCCGGCCGATCCGACGATCATGCCGCGGGTGCTGATCGTCGCCGACGGGCACCCGTTGCTGACGCGCGGCCTGTGGACCGGCCGGTGGTCGGAATTCACCGATCTGGAGGGAAAGCCGGTGGCACTCGCCGCCGAGACGCCGGTGCAATTGGGAGTTCACCTCGCTGCCCGTGGTGAGTTGGCGGGTGCCGACCGGATGATCCAGCGAAACTACAGTGCCGCTGCCTTTGGACTGGTGGACCGTGCCGAACGGTGGTATTTCGTGCAGGAGCGAATCGGTGCCCAAAACACCGGGTTCTTCGCCATGTACCTGAACGGACAGGCGACGAAGATTTCTTATCTTGGCCGCGACGGACCTCTGAACACGCCGCCGTCCCCGGACCAAAAATTTCATCTCGTACCAGGTGGAAACCAATCGGTGGTCGGGGAGGATGGCCGCACAGTGGTTGCCGCCAACATGGCTTACCGACCGCTGGTGGATTCGGAGAACCGCACGGCCGGGTTTCAACAGTCCGGCGCTGTGTATGTCATCACTACAAGCGGGCTGGACCGGGTTGACCTGCGGAGTCAAACCGTCACACGCATGGTGGAGGCGACCGGTCTGGTATCAATCAACGTCCGGCTGGAGCACACCCTGAATCTGGCCAACGCACAGCTCGAACAGTCGCGGATGCCGCCCGGCTCCTTCTTACTGAGGAGTCGGGACACAGTGTTTCATGTTGATGGTGGTAATGTGAAGGCGAAGTTTGCAATTCCGCCCGGGCTGCTCGATACGGGCTTCGCCGTCTTTTTCAGCGATGCCAGCTCGATTGCCTACTCCACCAATTCGGATCCAAATGCCATCTATGGGAGCTACGTCGCCAACAAGTTGTTTCAATGTGACGCCACCGGGCGGATACTCAAGGAAACTGACATCGAACAACCCAAGGTCGACACGGGAACCGACGGCATCCTGGGCCAGCTCTTTGTGTCGGTCATTTGCCCAGCGCCCATCCAACTGCCGTTTGCCCTCGTCTCTCAGTCCTCGCTCACCGTCAACTCCGCCCGGGCGCTCGCCGCCAAATATCCATTGGGCGCGATACTCCCAATCTTATGTGGGTGCCTGGCGGTCATTGGCGCCTGGAAACTGACGCCGAGGTTTTGCGGTGCCCCCGCAGGTTGGGGCTGGCTGGTGCTGGTGTTCATTCTCGGACTGCCCGGAATGATCGGCTACCTGCTGCACTTCCGGCGTCGCATCCGTCCTGTGCTTGCGCCGCCAGCCAAACAGGGGACGGAAGTGTTCGGGTAGGGATCGCACGCCACACGGTCCGGTGCGCACCTGCTCATTGGCGGGAGGAGAGTTGCGATAACAGGCGACTGTGGCCCAATGGCAGGCCTGTTGATATTGCCAAGTTTGGACGACTCCTCATCCGCAACGCCTTGGCGTTCGGTTCCAGGCCATACGCAACAAATCTCGAATTCAGCCGAACAATCGACCGCGTCCACCTTGGCCCGCGGCTCTGGAGGACCAGAGCCCTCCCGCCACGTCTCCCGCTGGCATCCACACCCGCTCAAAGACCTCCACTGACGAGCAGGCACGCACGCTGGGTGAACGCATTGAAAGATCACTTCAATGAATCGGTGGGGCGCGATACGATCACTCTTCGGGAATGGGGATTCCACGATCGACGGAGGTCGACGGTGACCGAGCTGGACGACGACGCCCAGATCATGCAGCGCGTGCAGGCTGGACAGTGCGAACTGTTCGAGATCCTGGTGCGCCGGTATCAGGGGGCACTCGTCCGGGCCGCGTGGAGCAAGCTGGGGAATCAGGCCTGGGCCGAAGATGTGGCTCAGGAGACCTTCCTTGCCGCCTATGCCGCGCGGGCCAGCTACCGGGCGGAGTTCTCCTTCCGCACGTGGCTCTGGACGATTCTGCTCAACCTCTGCAAACGGCAGTGGAAGCGGCGCGAACAGCGGCCGCTGGAGTACGGAGATGTCGAGTCCCGCACCGATGTGGCCGCGGAGGCGACCATCACCGAGGAGACCGCCCTGGCGGTGTTGCTGTCCACCGAAGAACGCGAGCGGATGGGGCAGTGGCTGGAACGGCTGCCCGAAGTTCAGGCCGATGCCCTGCGGCTGCGTTATTTTGGCGGACTGAAGTTTGAAGAGATCGCGGCGGCGATGGGCTCGAGCCTGGGTGCCGCGAAGATTCGGGTCAAGAATGGTTTGTTGGCGATGGCCGAGTGGCTGCGGGTCGAGGAGCGAACGCTATGACATGCGACGACGCCTTTGAACGGATCAGTTCGCCTGCCGACGCGGCGCGCAACTCGCCGGAACTCCATGCGCACCTCGCAGGCTGCGGTCGTTGCCGGCAGATGCAGGAGGCGTTGTCTCCGCTGGTCTCTGGTTTCGCCTGGAGCAAACCGGCCGAGACCCAGCAACTGGCACCCTGGTTTCAGCCGAACGCCGGGGTCTCGGCACCTTCCGTCTCGGTCGCCGAGCGCTCTGCCGCAACGCTCAGTCGCCGTGCTCGCCTGGCGCTTTGGACTGCGCGGGCCAATTGTGCCGGGCGGTATGCCACGGCGACACTGGTGGGCATGGCCGGCGGACTCTTGATGTGCTTCCCGGCAATTCCCTCGCGGGATGCCGCTCCGTCGTCGACCTGCACCCGAGCCGCGCTGAAATCGACTGAGGCAAACGACGCCACCTTTAAATCGTTGCTCTCGCAGACGTGTGTCGTCTGCCACCGTGAGCCACAGAAGAAGGCAGAAGACCTGCGGTCGTTCATCGACTGGACGCGCCGCCACGCCGATATGCACCCAGAGTGGCTGCTGGAAGGCGATGTCTCGCGTTGTGTCGTGCTGAAGCGTGAATCCCTGCTGGGTTGGATTGGCTAACTAATCGCAGTCCAGTCTTGGAACGGACCCGAACCACAGCCAAGCGAAAACCCGTCATCGAAAATGCCTGTCAGTGCGTCAGCGTGTACGCCAGCAGGTTGGCGTTCATCTGGCCGGCATTGCGAATCTCGTTGCCGCCGCAACAGCAACAATTCGCGCCCGCTTTTGACGTTTCGTTGAGGCCATCTGCGGAGAAGATGAGGACGATCTTGCCGTCCACCTGCAGCCCTTCCAGGTGCGCTTCACGACCGCCCTTTTTGCAGTCGAGCCGGCCGATGTCATGGACGGTGTGAAAGATTGGATGGGTAAATTCCAGTTCTTTCAGTGGCGTGTCGGTGAAGACCTGCTGGATTTCACGGCGGAAGCTGCGGGCCCATGGCTCGCTGCTGCACCCGGCTGAGGCGACGATGAAGCCGCCTTGAATCAGGTAGTTCCGCATGTTTTCACGCTGGACCGGCGTCAACGTGAAGTCGCCCTCGCCGGTCATGATGGCAAAGGGGTATTCAAACAGGTCTGGCGATTCGAGTTTGACCCGGACCAAATTAGGATCGGCGGTGATATGCGTGTCGACCGCCAGTTGCTTCAGGAAGTTGCCGCTGAAACAGACGGACGACTTGTCGTTTCCGTACACCAGATTGGCACACTGCACCGACCCGACGATCGGCGGCAGGGCCAGTGGCTCAAAAACAGGCGGAGCCCCCGGCGGTTTGTCGCCCGCGGGTGGTTCGGCCCAGGCAAACAGTGGCAGGATCAGAGCCAGCACAAGCGTGGAGATGCGAGCCATCGGCGACTCCTGTTGAACGGGTTCCGCGTCCGGACAAAGAATAAAAGCACGCTTCAAGATGCTGACCGAAGGCCGGTCTTAGGCAACGAGAGGGGGAAACACGAATTTTCACGAATCAGACGAATGTCACGAATGGCAACGAGCAGGATTCCATCGCCCGCGAAGGCATGCCGGCTGATGATTCGTGAAATTCGCGAAAATTCGTGGTTAATTTAAGACCGTACAACTTCCGCACGGTCTTGCCAGGCCTGTCGACTTCACCAACAAATTCATTCGATGTCCCTGATGGCGTTCGCTGCTGGACAGGGAAACAAATGTCTCTGTTATTGTTGCTGCGATCCTAAATCAGATCCTCAATCGGCCGTCCCTCGCTGAGCACGTTCAGCGGGCGGCGACCCTGGTCGTAAAACACATGTCGGTAATCGAGCCCCAGAGCATGGTACATGGTGGACAGCACGCAGCCGGGACTGGCTGCCTTGGTGGTCGGGTATTCGGCGCGGGCATCGGTGGTGCCAACCATCTGGCCCATCTTCAGCCCGCCACCAGCGTACAGCACGGACATGGCACCTGGCCAGTGATCGCGCCCCGCGCCACCGTTGATCCGTGGCGTGCGGCCGAATTCTCCCATCGAAATCACCAGCACTTCGTCTGTCATGCCGCGGGCATTGATGTCAGTGATAAGGGCGGCGACGGCCTGGTCGTAGCGCGGCAGCAGCCCCTTTTTCAACTGGGCGAAGTTGTCGCCATGGGTGTCCCAGCCACCGCCGGCCTGAATCGTGACATAGGTCACGCCGGCTTCGACCAGCCTGCGGGCCAGCAGACAGCTCTGGCCCAGATCGTTCCGGCCATACTGGTCACGGAGCTTGGGGTCTTCGCGATGGATGTCAAACGCGCGAACAGCCCGGTCACTGGTGATCATCTCGACCGCTTCGCGGTAGAACTTGTCGAGTCCGGCGATGTCTCCCTTGCTGTCCACGTCCCGTCGCAGGGTGTCGAGGTCTCCCAGCAGGTCGTGGCGGCGGCTCAGCCGGTCGGTCGAGACGCGCCCCGGCAGCTTGAGATTGCGGACATTGAAGCCGTCGGAATTCGGATCGTTGTCGGGCGAAAACGGATTGTAGGAAGCCCCCAGGTAGGCGGCGTTGCCCAGGTTCAGACGACGCGGCAGGTTGACGTAGGCCGGCATCCCATCCTGATTCGGCCCCTGCAGCCGCGAGACCACCGCGCCGCAGGCCGGGTAGATGTTGTCGTTGACTTCGATGGTCGGCTGGTAGCCGGTCAGCATCCACTGCGCGCCCATCCCGTGGCCCGCATTGGTATGCGTCGCCGAGCGGACCACCGCCAGTTGGTCCATGATCCGGGCTTGCAGCGGCAGATGTTCGCTGATGCGAATGCCCGGAACGCTGGTGGGGATTTCCTGGAACTCGCCGCGGAACTCGGCCGGCGCGTTCGGCTTGAGATCGTACATGTCGATGTGACTGGGGCCGCCGGCCAGCCACACTTGAATGACGGCCCGGCGTGCGGGACGCTTCGCCGTGGGGGTCGTTTCCGCAGCGCGGGCTTCGGCCCGCAGCAGTTGGGGCAGCGTCAAGCCACCCAGAGCCACCGATCCGACGCGGAGAACGTTCCGCCGGTTCACACCATCGCAGTTTTGGATCGCGGATCCCGAAAGTTCCAGCATGGAGTTTCTCGTCCCGTCAGAGGGATACAGCCGTGGATTGTGCTCGGTCATACCGGGAGGACATATTCAACTTCTCTAATATATCGTCAGGACCACGGCAAGTGGAGTGGCTACAGATGACTTTTGATGGAACTCGGTTACCAAAACTTCCGCAGGGATTGTCAAACCCGGCTTTCCCTCGCTTCGAATGCGGTGTACGATTTCCTCTTCTCAGCGACAGATTGTCTTGATGTGATTTGCTCGAAGTGAGTTGTGTTCCGCACACTGAATGAAGACACCGGCCATTGGAGACAACGCGTGAAGGGGTCCTACATCCTCCTTGTCTGTTTCGTGGTCTGGTTGGTTCCGGCATTTGCACTTGCCCAGCCACTGCAATCCGGGATGCCGACTGGAACCGCCGGCAGCCCTGAGGCCCCGATCGAGGGCGGGCAGCCCCCGGCTCCCATTGTCGCCACGGTGGCCGAGGGTGCCGCCGCTGGGAAACTGCCGCGGCCTCCCGAGCCGTTTTATCGCGGCAACCGCACCCGGAAGCTGGATGGCACCCCCGATCGGATCACGACGGGCTTTTATCTGCCGCCGGTCGCCTTCGGTTTGTTTGTCGCACTGTTCTTTCTGTGGACCAGAACCACGTGGTGGGCAGACGAAGACTCGAAGGGGCTGAACCTCAACGGGGACTACTGGAACGCATACAACCTCTGCATCGGCGCGGTCGGTTTCCTGGTGGCACTGAACGTCCCGAATTTCTACCTGGCATTTCTGACGGTGGTCTGCGCCACCGGAGTGCCGCTGGGGCTCTACATCCGCGAGCGTAACGGGCACGTGCCCGAAGCCGCGAAGGTGATGACCCCGGCCCATATCAAGAAGGTGTTGATCCGCACGCTGGCCCGCATGGGGATCAACATCGCCACCACGCGCGAAGCGCGCGAGGCCGCCATTGGTCCCCCGATCCGCTTCCTGGGCAAGTCCGACGGCAAGGGGGCCGATGCCGAGAACCTCGTCCGGCAGGCGGAAAAGTCGAAGCAGTTCATGTCGGCCAAGGAACTGGTGTACGACGCGATCCTGCGCCGGGCGACCGACATTCACATCGAACCCAAAAGCGATGAAGTCGCCGCCCGCTACCGCATCGACGGCGTCATGTTCCCGGCAGAGCCGTTCGATCTCGTGGTTGGGGCACAGATCGTCAACATCTTCAAAATCCTCTCGGCGATGGACATCACCGAGAAGCGCAAGCCTCAGGACGGAAGTTTTCGCGCGGAACTGGAAAACCGCATGATCGACTTCCGTGTCGCCACCGCCGGCACACGCGATGGCGAAAAGATGTCGATGCGTATTCTCGACCAGTCGAACTCGGTGAGCCAACTGAGCGGCCTGGGCATGCGCAAGCAGATGCAGGACCAGCTCAAGGAAGTCATTCACAGCCCGCACGGAATGCTGATCGCCTGTGGACCCACCGGTGCCGGCAAGTCGACCACCCTGTACACGCTGCTGAACGAAATCGACTCGTCGCAGTTGAACATCATCACGGTGGAAGACCCCGTCGAATACAAGATGGCGAACGTCAACCAGATCGAAATCAACACCAAGGCCGGGCAGACGTTCGGCGGGTCGCTGCGGAGCATTCTCCGGCAGGACCCCGACGTGGTGATGGTCGGCGAAATCCGTGATGACGAAACCGCGAAGACCGCCTGCCAGGCCGCCAACACGGGCCACATGGTGTTTTCCACGGTCCATGCCAACGACACCATCAGCGCGCTGTACCGCCTGATGGACCTGGGTGTCGAGCCGTTCATGCTGTCCTCCGCGCTGTCGGCCATCATCGGCCAGCGGTTGTGCCGCAAGCTGTGCGAAGACTGCAAGGTGCCCTACAAGCCGAAGCCGGAACTCCTCAAGTCGCTGGCACTCCCGCCAGACAAAGTGGACACGTTCTACAAACCGCCCGAAAAGTCCGCCAACCCCTGCCCCACCTGCGGCGGCATCGGCTACAAGGGACGGATGGGTGTCTATGAACTGTTCATTATTAATGACCGGATCAAGGACATGATCCGCGAGAACGCGCAGGTGACCGCTGTCCGCGGCGAAGCCCGCAAAAACGGCATGATGTACATCAAGGAAGAGGGCCTGCGGCTCGTGGTCAAGGGGCTGACTTCCTACGAAGAACTGATTGCCAACGTGAAGTGAACGGTCCGTCGCTGGTGCCGGCCTCAGCGCCGCGCGGCAAATTGGAGTGGTGTGTCGTCCATGATTATTTCGGTCATCCTGCTCGTCATCGTGGCTGCCGTGGCTTACTTCGCCTCCAACGAAGGAGCGTGGGGGGCCGCGCTGATTTTCCTGTCGGTGCTTTTTTCCGGCCTGCTCGCCATGAACTTCTTCGAGCTGGCCGCGGCCGCGCTTGAGGGTACGATGGGAAAGTACGCCGACTTCGTGGCGCTGATGGGGTTGTTCACCATCAGCGTCCTGTTGATGCGGCTGTTTGCCGACTACCTCGCCCCCACCCAGATCGAACTGCCCGGCCTGGTGTACGACATCGGCCGCTTTGGATTTGGTGCCGCGGCGGGTTACATCACGATGGCCTTCATGCTGACCGCCGTCCATACCGCACCCGTTCCGCGCGAGTTTTTGGACTTCACGCCGGAACGCATGAACCTGTTTGACGTGCATGCCCCCGACCGCGCGTGGCTCGGCTTCACCCAGCATGTGTCCGAAAAGGTGATGGGCTCCAAGTATGTGTTTGATGGACCCAAGTACAAAATGCATGGCATGAATCAACCCAATGCCTGGCCTTCGTTCACCATCCGTTATGCGGCCCGCCGGGAAACTGCTGCCGGTCGTGCTGGCGGTCCCGCCGGCCCCATGATGAATGCCGGTCCCGCCGCCAACGAACCGGCCCCCACAAAGACTCCCGCGGGCGGTGGCTTCTGAGGGTTGGCTCAGCGATGGCAAATCCGCCCCTCCGCTCCTTGTGGGTGGTTCGACAGGAGCATCGCGAATGCCGAGCCAGTTGCGTTGTGGACTTTTCCCCGCGAACGCCATGGCGAGTGTTAAATTGGGAGGTCTGGGGAAGGCGATGCTGAGTTTCAGCGCCGAACTTTGGAGTCGGCGCGCGCCGATGGCGGATCATGGCCGACCTGGCGAGTGCGGAAGTGGCACGGGCGCTGCCCCAGGCGCGCACCGCGAACGCAGCTCGTCATCGCGACGAGGCCAGAGACGGGCGGCGAGGCTCAGACGGAGCGAGGCGTCAGGTGGCTGGTGCCGTCCGGGCCTCACGCAGCGCGCGGGCGATGGGAGAGAGCGAGGCCTTGCTCAACGTCCCGTCGTGCCGCGGGGCGGACGCCAGCAGGGTGGCGAAGGCCACATGCACGATCAGCAGCGCGTGCATGAAACCGAAGAACCGCGGCGCGCCGGTGATCGTCCCGTCATCGCTGCCCCAGAACATTTTCATGCGGGAGTTGACCCGTTCCACCGACGTGCGGCCGTTGTACATCCGCTCGAATTTCAGCGTGCCCCGTGGCAGCGCGGGAAACCGTCGCAGGTCGATCTCCTGCGGAACCCGCACCGTCTTTCCGTAGCTCTTGCCGGCATTGCAGACTGACGACATGGGGCAGGACCAGCCTTCGTGCATGGCGGGGCAGCGGTACTTGAGCGTGCCCTTGGCGGGCTCGTGCCCCACATAAGACATGCGGTGCTTGACCATCGGCTGGCTGGTCGTGTCGTAGCAGTACAGCGTGCCCTGCTCGTCATGGACCACGTTGCTCTCGGCACCGTGGCCGGGAAGCATCTGCTCGGTCTGGTTCTTCCACAACTGGCGGATCTGGATCACCGGCTTGATGTCCGCGTCGTGCAGCAGTTGGTGCGCGGCCTGGGTGTCGCACGCCTTGTCGTACGCCAGCGTTTTGATGCGGCCTTCCGGCAGATTGGCCTGGGCCTGAGCCACCAGGTCGGGCAGGGCGTCGCAGTCGGCGGTCTTCGTGGAGGTCAGCTTGGCGGCGACAATCACCTCATGCTTCACATCCACCAGCAGGTGAAACTTGTAGCCAAACCATTCGAGAACCTTCTGCACCTTGCCGTCATCGTCGGTGTATTCCTTGCGGCCTCCGGCCGGATGGGGCAGGCCATGCTCGTCCAGTTCGATCTTGGTGTCGTCATCCGCCGGAACTCGCGGGCTGCCGGGCGCCGGCCGGGCGTTCAGCGTGGAGGAATCTCCGGCCAGATCTTTGCCGAAATCGGGGACGGCGACCCCCAGCCGCTGGATCATCGTGTTCAGGCACTCTTCCAGATGGGGCAGGTGTGGCTCGGTCCCCAAGACCTGCAGGAAGCGGGACAGGCTCCATTTGGGTGGGACGCCGTCCTCATCGGTGATCCCAATCAGCAGACGCAGTTGGTCGTTCCGCCGCAGTTCCGCCATGCAGCCTTCAAAGGTGGGATGCCGCAGCGCGATGGTGAGGAGCACGACGCCCCACAGGACATGTACGGGATAGTCGTTGCGTCCCTTGCCGCGGTGTTCCCGCAGCCCGCGGAGCAGCGTGGCATCGGGAACGCACGCGAGGAACTCGCGGATGGTTTTGATGGAGGGGCTGTCTTCGAGCTGGTCCCAGGCGAACAGGGATTTGGCGATCGGGATGAGCATGCGGCCTTCCGTGAGAGGGGGGAGTGGACTGGAGGCACCAGTCTACATCGCAACTTATGCCCGATCAAGAATCCGCCGGGTCGAAAAATCGGGAAAAATGGGAAAAATGACCCTGCTGACACTCCTTTCCCGAACGCCTCACGGGGAACAAAATTTTGGACGCCAAATCCACCCCGCCTTTATCGGGCTCAAACAACAAAGCAACTGACTCCGCGAATGCCGCAGAACAGATGTCGCAGCATGCGACAACTGGTATGATTTGTGGGAGTCATTCCGTGTTCTGCAGGTGAATTTGCATGGTTTGCCGCACCACTCTGCTGCTGGCAGCACTACTGGCGTCGATGCCCTGCACCCTCCGTGCGGAGGGGCCGGCCACCAATCCGCAGGCTGCCGCACCGCCTGCAGAGAAACAAGCTGTGTGGTGGTCGCTGAAGCCACTGGTGAAACCGGACCTGCCCCAGGTTCCGGAGCCATGGTCGGCGCGGGTGCGCACGCCCATCGACCGTTTTGTATTCGCCCGCCTCAGTGCCGCCGGGCTGGCTCCCTCGGCTGATACCGACAGGCGGACGCTGCTGCGGCGGGTGACGATCGATCTCACCGGTTTGCCGCCCACGTTTGAAGAGAATCAGGCCTTCTTGGCAGACGCATCGCCGGACGCCTACGACAAAGTCGTGGACCGGCTCTTGGCCAGCCCCCGCTTCGGTGAACGCTGGGCCCGGCACTGGATGGACCTGGCCCATTTTGCGGAAACGCACGGACACGACCAGGACCGGCCGCGGCCCAACGCCTGGCCCTACCGCGATTACCTTATCCGCGCGTTCAACGAAGACCGGCCGTACGGCCGTTTCGTCGAGGAGCAGATCGCGGGGGACGTGCTGTATCCCGAGGATCCACAGGGAGTTGTTGCCCTGGGGTTTCTGGCCAGCGGGCCGTGGGACGAAAGCTCGCTGATGAGCATCATGGAGAACACGGTCGACAAGAAGATCGCCCGCAATCTCGACCGCGACGACATGCTGGCCACGGCCATGTCGACCTTTGTCAGCTCAACGGTGCATTGTGCCCGTTGTCACGACCATAAATTCGACCCAATCCCCCAGGTGGATTATTACCGCGTCCAGGCCGCATTTGCGGGCGTGGACAAGGCGGAACGCACCTACGACGCTGATCCGCAGATTGCGAAACAGCGGCGGGAACTCCTCGCGGAAAAGCAGCGGCTGCAGGCTCTGGCTGAGACTGCCGACCCCACATTGTTGGCGGCCGACATTCAGTCGCGCGTGGCCGCGTGGGAGGCGAAGCTGGCGGAAAATGCCAAAATTTGGACGGTGGTCGAGCCGGAGACATTCATGTCCACCGGTGGTTCGACATTGACCAAGCAGTCCGATGGGTCGCTGCTGGCAGGTGGAGAGCGTCCCGAGAAGGACACTTACACCATCACTGCCAACATCAACCTGCCCTCTGTCACCGGCGTGAAGCTGGAAGTGTTGCCGGACGCCTCGCTGCCGCAGCAGGGACCGGGGCGGCAGGACAACGGCAATTTGCATCTCAGCGAGTTTCGGCTGCTGACGAACAAACCCGGCACGGCCGAGGATAAGCCGGAGCCGGTGAAGCTCAAGGCTCCGTTGGCGGATTTCGATCAGGACGGCTGGGGGATTGCCAAGGCACTGGATGGTGACCCGGTGACGGCGTGGGGGATCCATCCTCAGGTGGGTCGCGCTCATCAGGCGACGTTTGAGCTGGAGACACCATTGGCGTCCCCAAGCGCCGAAGGAGCGCCGGCCGCCGAACCAGCGAAGCTGACATTTGTGCTGGAGCAACTGCATGGCCGGAGCCACCTGATCGGCCGGCCCCGGCTGTCGGTCACGAGTGTCCCCGCCCCCTGGCCGGCCACGCCCGAGAGCCTGCCAGCCGCCCTGGCCGAACTTGTGCGGATCCCCGCGGCAGAGCGGACCGACATGCAGCGGGCTTCTCTGGCGGCATTGGTGCTCATTCAGGATGTCGAACAGAGCATCGCCAAATTGCCTGAGCCCCAGAAGGTGTATGCCGCCGCTTACGACTTCAAAGGGGAGGGGAATTTTCAGCCGGCGAAAGCACCGCGTGAGATCCATGTGTTGTATCGCGGTGAGGTCACCAAGCCGGGTGACGTGGCGCTGCCCGGCGCACTGCGATGCATCGAAGGCCTGCCCGCCGAATTCGAACTGGCCCACCCCGAAATCGAAGGCGAACGCCGCGCGGCCCTCGCCCGGTGGATTTCCGACCGCCGCAACGTGCTGACCTGGCGGTCGATCGTGAACCGGCTATGGCACCATCATTTCGGCAAGGGAATTGTTGACACTCCCAATGACCTGGGGCGGATGGGCGGTGTCCCGTCGCATCCCGAACTGCTTGACTGGCTGGCGGTCACGCTCCAGGAACAGAATGGCTCGCTGAAGGAACTGCACCGGCTGATCGTCACCAGCACCGCCTACCGGCAAGCGTCCGTGCACGAAGCCACGGCTGCCGAGAAGGACGCGGACAACCGGCTGCTGTGGCGCATGAACCGCACGCGGCTCGATGCGGAAACCGTGCGCGATTCCATGCTGCAGATCACCGGGCGGATCGACCTGACCATGGGCGGACCCTCGGTGAAGCAGTTCATCCAAAAGCCGGGCATCCAGGTGACGCCCGATGTCGACTACCTCAACTTCGAGGTCGACCGGCCCGAGAATGCCCGCCGTAGCGTCTACCGCTTCGTATTCCGCACGCTCCCGGATCCGTTCATGGAGTCGCTGGACTGCGCCGACTCGTCGCAATTGACGCCGGTCCGCAACGTCTCCATCAGCCCGCTCCAGGCGCTGACGATGCTCAACAACCAGTTTGTCGTGCGGCATGCGGAACACCTTGCCGCGCGGGCGGTGGCCAAATCGCCCGAGCCCGCCGGACAGATTGTGGCTGTGTACGAGATGCTGCTCAACCGGACACCGACCGAGAAGGAGCAGATGGCGGTCGCCGCCTATGCAACCCGACACGGATTGGCCAATACCTGCCGGGTGCTGTTGAACAGCAATGAATTCCTTTTCGTGGATTGAGTGACTGTGGATTCTGGAACAGACGTGCCAAGGATGCCCCTCGTCACAACCCTGCAGGCACTGCGGGCGGTTCGCACTGACCGGCAGGCGGTGCTGACAACGATGAGCGCTGCCCGGGAATGGATGCGGTTGCAGCCACCCGTGGTCCACCCGCTCGACCTGATTTACGCCCCCTCGGCAATGGGGCAACTGCCCGCCTACGGACTCGGCCTGGCGCTGGCCCAGCCCGACAAGCAGATCATCATCTTTAACGGCGATGGCTGCATGCTGATGAACCTCGGCGTGCTGACCTCCATCACCGCGGCGGCACCGCCCAATTACGTTTTGATCGTCATCGACAACGGTGTCTACGAAGTCACCGGCCACCAACTGACCGTGGCTTCGCCCAACGCCCGCCGCGGAGCGGGGGTCGACTGGCCAACTGTCGCCCGTGGCTGCGGCTTTCAATCGGTCTTCAGTTTCAGCGAACTCGCTGACTGGCAGGCCCAGCTTCCAGAAGTCCTGGCTGCTCGCGGCCCGACGTTCGTCTGTGCCCGCGTGCAACCGATGCCTGGCGGCGAAGTCCCCAAATCGCCCGCCTATCCGCCCGACCGGATTGCCGCCTTCGCGAAGGCGATGCAGCGTTCCGTCTGATCGGAGCGGCACCGGGGTGTTCGAGAATTCCGCGCCACGGAACGAAATCTGTAACAGGCAATTGCGGACGATGTTTCCTGTCGCGTGAGAAATCGAGAATCAGCGCCATGCCTGGTACACTGCCACACACTCCGACCGCAGATCTGCCACCAGACAGCCCTCAGCCACACCTGTTCCGCTTCTGGTCGTCATTGAGCGACGACGAGAAGCGTGCCCTCGTGGCTCAGGTCGAATCCATCAATCTCAATGAGATCGGCACGCTTTGGCAGTCGGCACCCGCGGAATCTGACGCGGCGCTCGCCGACAAGGCTTCTGCTCCCAGTTCGCTCATCCCCGCAACGATCCGCACCGACGACCCCCAACGGTTTGCCCAGGCCGAAGCCACGGGTTGGCAGGCGCTGGCCGAGGGACGCGTGGGAGCGATCCTCGTGGCTGGCGGCGAAGGGACGCGGCTGGGGTTTCCTCATCCCAAAGGCCAGTACCCGATTGGACCGGTCTCAAAGAAGTCGCTGTTTCAGTGGCTGGCCGAGCAACTGCTCGCCGTCTCACAGCGGGCCGGCGTGCCGATCCCCTACTACATCATGACGAGCGACGCCACGCATGAGGAGACGGTGGCGTTCTTTCGCGAGCATCACTATTTCGGGTTGAATGCCGACCATGTGCGGTTCTTCCGGCAGGGGAACATGCCGGCGGTGGATCAGAAGTCAGGGCATCTGCTGTTGGGAGAAAAACACCGCGTCGCTGTTTCGCCGGATGGGCACGGCGGCCTGCTGGCGGCGTTTGACCGCGCGGGGCTATTTGACGACGTGCTGCAGCGGGGCGTGGAGTATCTGTTTTATCATCAGGTCGACAACCCGCTGGCCCGCGTCTGCGACCCCGCCTTCATTGGCTTTCATCGGCTGCACAATGCCGAGGTCTCCACAAAGATCGTGGCGAAAGAAGACCCGGCGGAGAAGGTGGGCCTGCTGGTCGAGGTCGACGGCCGGCACCGCATCATCGAATACATTGATGTGCCGCCGCACATCGCCCAGCAGACCGACCAGTCCGGAAAACTGCGGCTGCGGTGTGGCAACATCGCCGTGCATCTGTTCAACGCCACCTTCCTGCAGCGCGTGGCTCGAGAAAACGGCGGTCTGCCCTACCACCGCTCGTCCAAGCCGGTCCCTTACGTCGACGAATCCGGCACGTTGGCTCAGCCAACGTCGAGCAATGCCTTTAAGTTCGAGAAATTCATCTTCGACATTCTCCCCGCCACCGAACGGGCTCTGGCGATGGAGATCGTCCGCGACGACGAATTTGTCCCGCTCAAGAACCGCGAGGGACAGTTCTCGCCCGACCATGTCCGCAGCGCCATGCGGCAACTGCACACCCGCTGGTTGAGAAATGCCGGCTGGACCACTGAACAGGAACTGCCCGTCGAAATCCCCCCGGCGGCGGCGTTGTGTGAAGCGGACTTTTTAAATCCGCGCGTTCCGCCCGCCAGGTAACGAATGCCCGCACGGGTGCCGGCCACGACGGCCGTGCCGCCAAAATAAAAGCGGCTGGGCGCAAGCCCTCCGGTGAGCCACGCGGGTCAATCGTCATTCACTGGACGGCTTGCGCCGTGCCGCTCAAATGGAAGCGGGAGAACTCAATAGCCGACAGCGCACCCATCCTTGCGCGGGTCGCTGGCACCGTGCAGCACGCCAAAACGGTGGTCGATCAGGATGCCCTGATAGCCACCGAACGCCCCGGGCGCGCGGCGCAACTGATGTCCGCGTTGTTCCAATGCCGTGAGTGTGGCGGCCGGAATGCCAGACTCAATGCCCACCGTGCCTCCGGCGGCGGCCATCGGCAGGCCGGTCGGCGTGGCCGAACCGAAGTGCTGAACACGGGCGGCGTCACCGGCTTCTTGTGCGTTCATGCCGAAATCGATCATGTTCACCAGCACCTGCACATGCCCCTGTGGCTGCATGTCTCCGCCCATCACGCCGAACGAGAACCACGGTTCGCCCTTGTGCGTGACGAATCCGGGAATGATCGTATGGAACGGCCGCTTGTGGGGTTCCAACCGGTTCACATGCGTGTCATCCAGGGCGAACAGCGCCCCCCGGTTCTGCAGTGCGAACCCCACATCGCCGGGCACCACCTGCGAGCCAAAGCCGGCGAACAGGCTTTGAATGAACGAACAGCAGTTGCGGTCCTTGTCGACGACCGTCAAGTAAATGGTGTCGGCATGGGCGAAGTGCGGGTTGCCGGCCGCGACATCTTCCGCCGCATGCCGCATGTCGATCCGCTCCCGCTGCTTCGCCGCGTAGGCTTTGGAAATCAATTCCTTGATGGGAAGGTCCCCGAAAGCCGGGTCGGCATAAAACTTCGCCCGGTCGGCGTAGGCCAGCTTCTTGGCTTCGACGAACAGATGCAGATAGTCGGGACTGTGCGGACCCATCGCCTTCAGGTCATAACCTTCCAGGATGTTGAGCATTTCCAACGCGGCGATCCCCTGACCATTGGGCGGCAGTTCCCACACGTCGTACCCGCGGTAGTTGGTGGAGACCGGCTCCAGCCAGTCCGACGTGTGTTCGCTGAAGTCGCGGAGCGAAAAGTAGCCGCCGTTCTTCTCGCTGAAAGCGACGATTTGCCGGGCAATGTCACCTTTGTAAAACGCGTCACGGCCGCCTTCGGCAATCGCGCGGTAGCTCTTGGCCAACCCCGGCAGCCGCATGATCTGCCCCACCTCGGGAGCCTTCCCGTCGATCAGATAGGTCTTGGCGGAATCCGGCCAGGGACGGAAGGAGGCCTCCGCCCCTTTCCAACCCCGTCCAATGATCTCGCTCACTGGAAAACCTTCTTCGGCAAAGCGAATGGCCGGGGCCAGCAGTTCAGAGTATGGCTTGGAGCCGAACCGTGTCCGCAGCATCTCCCAGCCATCGACACAGCCGGGAACCGACCACGACAACGGTCCCTGATACGGGATCTCCTTCAGCCCTTTTTCTTGAAACACCGCGCGGTTCAGGTTGTACGGACTGCGGCCGCTGGCGTTCAGTCCGTACAGCTTCTTGGTTTTGGCATCCCAATAGATCACGAACAGGTCGCCGCCGATTCCGCAGCTCATCGGTTCGGTCACACCGATCACCGCATTGGCCGCGATGGCCGCGTCAACGGCATTGCCGCCCACCTTCAGAATGTCCAGCCCCGCCTGCGCCGCGAGTGGCTGGCTGGTGGCGACGATTCCATGCTGCGCGATGACTTCCGAACGGCTCTGCCCTGCATTCGCCCCCGGGCGGTCGTAGGCAGCAGGGAATCGCGGTTCGGCGGCATCGACATAAAGCATGGACTGCCCCAAAACATGAACGACCAGAAGAGCCAGGACCAGTGAGCGAGGAACCCCGACAGCGGATGAGGAAGGCGGCGCAAGCCACCCATCCGCGCCAGGGGTTCCGCAGCGAGCAAAACTGACCAGTGGTGACCAGAAGAATTTGCGCATGCCCCGTCCCGATCGCGAGTGGTAAGTGTTGAAGCACTTATTAACTGGTGACGCCGCAATGTGACACTGCCCGTTCAATGGTTTCAATCAGATAAAATGGCGTTATTTCGACTCCACGAACAACGTCCAGCACCTGATAGCCTCCAGGGGGGTGACTCCCCAATTGGTAGGTGAGGTACAGCCGGTCCAGGTATGGGACAAGAAACATTGTGAAGCCATCGGTCGTTTCACCCCACTCGGCGAACTGATGCGCCTGGCGAACTGCCCACCACTCTGAATCGCTGTGAAACACCGTCGCGTCACCGTGAAGCAGGAGATTGTGAATCTGCGTCACATTTCGCCCGCCAAAATACATCTCGTATCTCACATAGTCGATCTTTCGCTTGAGTGCCGCAGCAGTTCTTCTCAAATCTCCGATGAAACTGGGCAGGTACGCCGAACAGTCTCTCTCGGTGAGATTGAATCCGTTTACAAAGATCGAGATGTCTCGAACCCCACCGATAATGTCCGGGCCGATGCGGAATCCAAAGATCGAAAGATCGCCTGCCTCGAACATTGCCAAGAATCTGTGGATTAAATCACATCGTACTGTGAAATTTGAAATCTGAAATTTGAAATTCGCTGGACGGTCCGCTCCGTCTGTTGCAGTCAAGCATCATCCTGCCACCGGGTCATACTGCCCCTCCAGGCGGCTGATCGCATCCGCGGGGTTCATGTTGAACAGCGCCCGGCCGCCCGTGCCCCATGAGCCACGGTGGTAGTGGAAGACCGCGGCGGCATCGCGAATGTTGCTGACGGCGGCCACATCTTCCATGTCGCCACCCTCAATCGCCTCGAACTTGATGTTGACGGCGACAAACGCGGTCAGCATGCGGCTTTTCCGGTCGCGGGCGAATGTGACTTCGTTCAGCCAGTCGCACTCGACCCACCGCAGACCCCGTGGCTTGCCGATGGCGGCGGCCATGTCAAAGAACCGGGCTTCGAGCATTTCGCGCCGCAGGCGGAATTGCCGGAGCGCCTGCCGGGCTTCGCGTTCGCGGAGCCACTGGTGGGTGGGCCGCCAGGCGAAGACCAGACCAATGACTGCCACCACCACGACGATCGCGTACGGAATCCAATGCAACATGGCGTCAGCGCCCGGGAGCAAAAACAGATGCTGCCGCCAAGAAGCCCACTGCGGCAGCACGATCATACGAACCGCGCACGCGGCGGGTCAAACCGGCAGTTTGGCCGCAGCTGGGAGTTTTGATCCAGTGTGTCGGAAACCAATAGAAATGTCACATTTTCCGACCAGTAGAAATGTCACATTGGGGGTGTGAGGGGATGGCACGATGTGAGCTTCCTTTTGGAGGTTCGCATGACTGTTTTGAAGACGAGCAAGAAGGAGCGGAACCGGCTGGAGGTCTTCGCGCGGGTCAAGCGCGGAGAGGTGTCGCTGCGGGTGGCGGCGGATCTGGTGGGGCTGAGTTACCGGCAGACACTTCGGTCCTATGACCGGTTCAAAAAGCGGGGCGCGGCGGGTGTGGTCCACCGGCTGCGCGGCCGGGCCTCGAACCGGAAGCTGGACCCCAAGATCAGGCGGCGCTGGCGCTGTACCAGAAAAAGTACAGCGACTTTGGCCCCACGCTGGCGGCGGAATCCCTGGCGCCTGACGACGGGCTGGAGGTGCCCGCTTCGGTCCTCAGGCGGTGGCTGCTGGAGGCGGGCTTGTGGAAGGCCCGGCCTCGTGGCTCACAGCACCGCAAGTGGCGCGAGCGGCGGGCCTGTTTTGGTGAGATGGTGCAGGTGGACGGCTCGCTGCATGACTGGTTCGAGGGCCGCCGGGAGAAGGCCTCGCTGATCGTGATGATCGATGATGCCACGAACTGGATGCGGGTCTCATTGTCGAGAGGCCGGTTTTTCAAAGAGGAGACCACCGTGGCGGTGATGGAAACCTTCCGCCGATACGTTGCGGAATATGGCCTGCCGCGGTCGCTGTACACCGACCGGGACAGCATCTACGAGACGACGCGGGACGCCACGACAGACGAGAATCTCCGTGAGGAAACCTCATTGACGCAGTTCGGACGGGCGATGAAGGACCTGGATGTCACGTTGATCCTGGCCCACAGTCCGCAGGCCAAGGGGCGGGTGGAGCGGCGTCACGGAGTGCTGCAGGACCGGCTCGTGAAAGCACTGCGTCAGCGAAAGATTTCGACGCTGGAGGCGGCCAACACTTTCTTGGAGGAGAGCTTCCTGGGACCGTTCAACGAACGCTTCCAGGTTGCCGCCGCGAACCCAGCCGACCTGCACCGCGCCGTGCCACGCGCGACGCGGCTGGAACACGTCCTGTCGTTCCAGGAAACGCGCGTGGTTCAGAACGACTGGACCATCAGTTGGCGGAACCGCTTCCTCCAACTGACGGAGGCCAACCGCCGGCTGGCCGTGGTGAAGAAGCCAGTGCTGGTCT
>JAKFUF010000182.1 GCA_021732845.1 Planctomycetaceae bacterium
AGAATGCTGAGTTCCGACACCCAACAACCAACTTCCCCAGCCACTCTGGCCACCAGCTCCATGCCCACACCCACGACACGCGTGGATTGCCAACCCGAACCAGTCCGCGCCAGCACCTTCCGCCAACTGACCGCCACCCTGTGGCTCGCCGCCTTTCTGTCCCTCGCCGGCTGGTTCGGCTACCGCGCCCTCCCCGACCAGCCCACGGTCGAAGCCTCCACAACCGCTCGGGCAACCCCCAGCGCGGCTTCTGGCAAGCCACGGTATGTCACCAAAAACATTGAAGATGTGAAGATTGGCGACAATGTTCTAACAAGTGATCCAGGAAGCGGGAAACTAGTGCGACAGAGGGTTGTCGATCAGTTTCAGCGCGTCTCCCGCCACTTGCGCGTGCTCGAAATTCAGCAACCAGTCGGACATCACTCACAGTCTATTCAAACGACCGACGAACATCCAATTTGGCTAGCGGATCAGCAGCAATGGTGCCTGGCGGCACAACTTCTGCCGGGGGACACGTTTATAGGTCCGTCCGGAGAACTTCAAATCCTATTGGCTACACGCCGGGAGGAGTATCCGGCGGGGATTGACGTTTACAACTTCGAGGTGGAGAATACACACTCCTATTTCGTATCGGCTCAAAGCGGCGACGTTCCTTTTCTCGTCCACAACGCTTCGAAAAAGACATGCGACCCGAATGACCTGCAGCCCGTAAAACGTAAGGGGATGGCGGAAACATCAGTCACTGATATCCACGGAAATCAGGTTCCACTTTATGGCAGCAGCAAGTCAACGTCTAAAACTCCGGGGCATGACCAAGAAATTCAGCGCCGCGCAACTGAAATGGCCCAATCCGGAGATTACAAGTATGTTATGATGCAGCGCAATTATCGGACTGCTTCAGGGCGCAACGCAACGAGTCGACTGATTCCCGACATCATCGGCGTGACGCATGATAACAAATTGAAGGCGGTAGAAATATTATCAAATGGTGACATCCCCGATGACATTAAGAAGCGCCTTAAAAAGGGAGTAAAGTCTGCGCCGTCAGGAATGCGTCTAAAGCCAGACTCTTTCCCTGTCCCAAAATAACCCTACGATGGCAACATGGAAGACATCGGACTTCGCTTTGCAGTAGCACTTTATGGATGCACCATGCCTGCGCCTGCTAGGCGGCGCTGGCTGTTCGACTGGGCCGTGCATCACTTCACCGCACTCAAACATCCGCCGGATTTTGCGTACTTGAAAGGAGCCACGATCTCTAGCAGAAAGATTGGAGCATACAAGTCTGTCGTAAAGCGTTTGGCAAGAGCATTCGATTCACTGAATGGATTCGGAGTTTATTCGGCAACTCCAAATGCCGGGAATCCGAGCATTGAGAACTACTGCTCAGCTACGTTTATCAGCGACTCAGATGGACTAGTCGTGATCTGTGTCCCTGTCGATGACGCTCCAGAGCCAATAAGTAACTCCTGGGTTAGCGAGCTATGCTCGCTGCTTACCCCCCTATATGGCATAGGATATATCCGCCATATTGATCGCTGTCCTGACGCGTTTGCTTATGGACTCAATATATTGAGTGGATCTCACTCCACGATCCTGACTGCCGAAGAACAGCTCGAAGCTGACAGCATAGGAGCGTGGGGGTTCGATGGGCTCGACGGGCGCGTATATCGCCGCGGCATTCTTCGTGATGTCTATCGGTGGAATTTTCTCACTGCGGCGCAGTTGCAGAGTTCCGTCCGCGAGCAATGTCTAAGCGAATGGATTGCCACCGGTCTGAATCGTGGCACCTTGTCAAGATTTACAAGCACCATAACCTTATGGGAAGTTCCAGTGTCCGTTATTGCAGGGGTGCGATCTGAATTGCAAGCTGCGAAAGTCATCTTCGATGAGCGGTGGCACGGCATTGACGATTGACGCGTTGTGTGCTGCTGACCACGACCGAGTTACACGTCTTGGACACGCTGAGGAGCGTATTCAGCCGCCCTCGCTTTCATAGATTGACACGACGCGGGAGCTGCTCTCCGGCTTCTCCATCGCCATCGCCAACGCCGGCTGGACGCATGATCTGGACCAGATTCCGGAGGTCATCTTCCTGGAGGGCGTCGCCATGCCGATGGGCATGGAGATTCACGAGCACTCCAGCGGCAGTCTGACGCATCTGCAGTGGGCGGAGGATGCGATTTTCGGCGAGCGCTGGGCTGTCAGCGGGCCGCCGATCCCGGCGACGTACATGATGGTGCCCAGCTCGGTGATGGCGCAGCCACGGCTCGGCGAGGAGGAATTGCCGGACGTGGTGATCCTGGCTCCGCTGGTTCTGCCGGATTTGGAGCAACTGCTCGCGGCGGCGGCGGAAATTCCGCTGATTGTTGCCGGCGACGCGCTGCTCAGCGCCGCGGACCTGCTGGACGACTGGTTTGAGAACGCCGCCAGAACGACGTTCGACTTCATGGTCTGGTCCGCCGACCGCGTCGACGATCTCGACGCCCTGGCGCGGCGGATTCAGAAACTGTCGAACGACGCGGGGTATTCCAATGTGTTTGACTATTTCGTGGGCGATTATCTGCTGCGCCCCTATTTTGGGGATGAACGGCTCGTGCCACCGGCGAGCACATGGGACGACTTGAAGCTGGCGACAATGGCCGCCACCGAAGCCACCCGCTGGGTGGATCCCACGGGCCTTTCTACGGTCATCAACCAGGGCTTGAAGATCAGCGAAAAGAAATGGGAGGATGTCACCTCCCGCGACCTCCTGATGTTTGCCGAGGGATTCGTGCCGGTGGTCGGCAAGGGGTTCGGATGTTCCGCGGCGACATTATTGAACGGGGGACTCAACCTCGCGCAGGCGGGGATTGGTGCCAGTGATGGGATTCAGCACCTGCGCGAGGGGAGGGGAGACCTCGCGCTGCTTGATTTTTTCTTCGTGGCACTTGATCTCGCCCACGCCGGTACCGGATATTGCTTCGTCGCGGGAACGCAGGTCGTTGTCCAGTTCGACGCGGACGGGACCGTCTCCGCACATCAGGCGAGCCACGATTCGTATCTGGGGAATGTGGTGTTGGCCGGGGCGTTGCTGTTCGTCGGCGTCCATGGACGACGGCGGTTGTTGAGGAATCGGCGTGAGGACGAGGAATCCAGAATGGATGCCGCCTTTGCCGGATGGGCCAACGACGATTTGCCACCCCCACCGAACGGCCCGTCACCCGCCATAGATCCTCAAGTGGCACACTCGTATACAGCAGCATCCGCGGAATTCGCAGTTGGCCGGGATTCTGCGCTGACGGCTCACAATGGTGAGTGTAACACCTCGCCGAAGTCTGAAGCAGCTCATCCTCACTCCCCAGTCGATAGCACCCCGAGCACGTACGCGCCCGAAGCCACAGCCCAAGTCGATCGGCGGAAGCCACGCACATACCTTCGTTCCGTCGTTGCCCTCACGTGGCTCTGCGCGATTCTGTCCCTCGCCGGCTGGTTCGGTTACCGCGCACTCCCGGACAACGTCACCGCTTCAGCCTTCGCCCACGAAACGCCAGTGACTCCGGCGAAGCCACGGTACATCACGAAGAACATTGAAGACGTCCGCGAAGGCGAGACGGTCATGGCGATGGACCCCGCCACCGGCCGCCTCCGCCCCAAAGCGGTGCTCCACACCTTCGTCCGCACCGCCAATCACCTCCAACTGGTGACGATTGAGGACAGCACCGGCCAGTCGCAGACCCTGCAAACCACCGACGAACACCCCTTCTGGTCCGCCGACCGCAAGGCCTGGATCGTCGCCGAAGACCTGCACCCCGATGAACGCGTCCTCGGCCCTTCCGGCGAACTCCAGCAGATCCGTGACAACCACCGCGAGGAACACCCCGAAGGCGTCACCGTCTACAACTTCGAGGTGGACGACTTCCACTCGTATTTCGTGGCGGGCGGCGTTGAGAACCTGCCACTCCTGGTGCATAATGCTTCAAAAAGCGACTATGGCCATTTGCTAAATGTCAAAAAATGGATAAAGGGAGGTGGACGTGTCATTTTTCATAGCGATGGTTCAACAAAGTATATAAAGAATGGACTTTCCGTCACATATAACCCAAAGCGATATCCCGACTTTTCGCGTTTCCTTTACAAAGGCGCTGATGGATTGAATCAAGTACCAATTCAATTAACAAAGAGCCGAGCACTCGATGAGGCAGCAGCAAATGCCGCAGCTGGGTTCAAGTTTACTCCAGATGGGTTTACTTGGCATCATCATGAGAATGTGGGGCTAATGCAGCTAGTCGACGAAATCGTTCATGGACTGTTCAAGCATCGAGGCGGTTTTTCCCTTAACCATTAGAAAGCAGAAATGGAAATCGTCCAACAGTTAAGCGAACGGGGCTCATCCGAAGAATCTCTCGTCGAGATCGAAGCTGCGATTGGAGCTAGGTTGCCCGCAGACTACCGAGACTTTATGACCGGTACGAATGGCGGACGACCTGACCCTTCAGTATTTGCGTATGACACCAAGAAAGGGCGCAAAGATTCTCGCGTCAGATATTTTCTGACACTAGATCCCACAGAGGCGCGTTACACAGTCCCGGTGTTTATGGACCGCTACGCGGGAAGATACCCGCCTCTTACCTTCCCAATTGCATGTGATTCCTTCGGAAATCTCATCCTACTGGATGTTGGAGCGAGGTCGATTGGAGCGGTCTACTTCTGGGACCACGAAAAAGAAGACATGAACAGAGTGTCTTGGAAAAACATATTCATTATTTCGTCCTCGTTTGCGGAGTTCTTGATTTCACTCACGTAAATCAAGAGGTGTGGCGGGGCGTTGAGATGTAGGGTAGCTAAGAATGATGTGATCCATGAAAATAGCAACAGTCGGCCATCGGTTAACATACTGAGACGCAATTCTCGAGGCGTGCATGGGCAGTGTCGTCGGTGTCTCGTATTGCGCGAGCTAACTGCTGACAGTCTAATCCGCGGGAATGGAAATGCACTTCCCACCAACGACGGTTGGCGGCCTCGTGTGGATTCCAACCCGCAGGTGTGAGCCACGTCGGGCACGCTGAACGCCGCCGACCTGGCGCAGATCGTCGCCCTTGCCGCGCAGATTCGCATTGACCAAGAGCTGGACGAGTTCGCGGCCAATGTCGAACTTCTCGATAAATTTGAGGCCGCAGCCGGTAAGGCCGTGTTCGACTTCCTCGTTTGGGTCGGCGAGGGCATGGAAGCGCTCGACAAAACGCTGACGCAGGCGGTCAAGGAGGGTGGCTACAGCAACAAGTTTTATGCCTTCCTGGGCGAGTTTTACATCCGTCCCACCATTGGTGACGAACGCCTGGCGCGGCCTGGGACGCTGGCCGATGACCTGAAGCTGTCCCTGATGCTGGCCAACGACCAGTTTATGAATGGCGTGGTTGCGGCACACCTGTCGCGAATCGCCGGTCCAGGGGGCCGCGATGCGATCCGCTGGCGGTGTGCCGCAATCACGCCGGCGTGAGCTGGGTCGACCCGACCGGCGTGACGGATGTCATTGGCGGGGCCTTGGACATCAGCGAGGGCAACTACCTGGCCGGTGCCCTGCGCATGGGCAGCGGCCTGGTGCCCTTTTCCCAGTCCACCCTCGGCTGCGGTGCCGCCGGGACGCTGAACAAGGCCGTGAACCTTGGCGAAGCCGGGATGGGGATCAACGATGGCATCCAGTCGCTCCGCAACGATGACCCGATGGGGGCGGCCATGTCGTTCCTCGGCGCGGGGATGTCGATGGGCGGCATGGGCCAGTCCTTCTGCTTCGTGGCGGGCACCCAGGTCGTGGTCGAAATCCTCGACGACGGGACTGCGACACTCGAAGACGCCGTACCGACTGAGGCCGGTCCAAACTCCGACCCCTTCCTCGGCAACTTCGTCCTGGCCGTGGCTCTCGTCGCCGTCGCCTTTGAGGGCCGCCGGAGAATTTCGAGAACCCGTCGCCGAACTGACCAGTCCACGAATGAGTGCGAAGAAACGAAAGAACACAAGGATCTGGATGCCGCCTTCGTCAATTGGGATTGGCAACTGCACATCGGCGAACCTGACTCCCAAGCACCGGCACCAGCCGAAGACCTTTATGTCAATCGCCGCGGTCAGCCTGAAACCGACCCCACCGAAGGGTCAACTCTGGTGAGCTCGCCGCCGACCGAGCCAATGCTCCCGAGTGCCGATTCCCCGCAAACAACTTCCCCAGCCACTCTGGCCAACAGCTCCATGCCCACACCCACAACACGCGTGGATTCCCAGCCCGAACCAGTCCGCACCGGCACCTTCCGCCAACTGACCGCCACCCTGTGGCTCGCCGCCTTCCTGTCCCTCGCCGGCTGGTTCGGCTACCGCGCCCTCCCCGACCAGCCCACCGCCGCAGCCTCCACAACCGCCCGGGCAACCCCGAGCGCGGCCTCTGGCAAGCCACGGTATGTCACGAAGAATATTGAAGACGTGAAGGCGGGGGAAAAAGTCCTCGCGATGGACCCTGCAAGCGGCGAACTGGCCTACAAGCGCGTGGTGGCCGACTTCTCGCTCGTCGCGGACCATCTACGAATCTTAAAGATTGTCGCCGACGACGGTTCGGATCAAATCCTCCAGACCACCGACGAACACCCGTTCTGGCTGCCCGCACGCGACGCTTGGGTCGCCGCCAAACACCTCACCCCCGGCGACCTCGTCCTCGGCCCCCACGGACAACTCCAGTCCGTCGCCGCGACCAGCCGCGAAGAATATCCCAATGGCATCCCAGTCTTCAATTTTGAGGTTGAGCACTTTCATTCGTATTTTGTCCGCGAGAGTGCGGCGGACATACCATTTCTCTCGCACAATGCGGCTAAGACTCCAACCGGTAGTAGTTGTGCCCCTACTCACGACACGGGTAAGATGGGCCGCGTTGGAGAACATGCCGCTCAGGACGCCGTCAGCGAGTATTTGGGAAGAACGCCAATAGGCGGAACGAACATTACGTACAAAGGAGCCGTACAAAATGGAAGCGGCCATGGTCTTGATCTGGTTTACGAATACGACGATCCCACAGGTAAGAGGATGACGGCCGTAGTCGAAGTAAAGGTCAATTCGTCGCGACTGTCAGAGGACCAAAAGGATAGTGAAGAGTTTGTGAGATCGCGTGCTGAGCGAGCGAATGGCTGGTCCGTGTCAGCTGACATCAAAAAACTGGCTAAAGAGGTGCTCGTTGCTGACAAGGCAGGATTGATCATGTATCTACTCGTCCGTGTGAAATGGACGGGAAAGTCAAAAATAGTTGTTGAACCATGGGTGACTCAATGGCGAAGAAGCAGGGTGCGACAGATGTTGTGCGAGGATTTCGCACATGGCTTAAAAAATATGACTCCGAGTGGCTGCACGAGAGCCTGTCAGACGACCTTGGCAGCGGCGGCGAGGCGTGGAAGCTCAGCATTTCAGTGGGTGCGTTCAAATATTGGACAGGAACCCGTGCAGTCGACCTAATTTACTCCGGAGACGCAGTCAATGGATGGGGGTGGATGCAAAGATGCGCGCAGGCACAGGGGCTGGACGCCACGATAATCTGGGAGGAAAACGCTTTGCGAGACCCTGCATCATCGCTGTCATCCAGCTCTGTGGGCTTGCACGAGACGCTGCTGGGCTGGCTGATGGTGGTGGGGATGAATGAAACGCCGTATTCCATTTGGTTTGGCAAGTGGCTGCTGCGTGCTGCTCAAGGTGGGCCGCAGTTCATGGCGGAGCGTGCTTGGACGTTTTCTCCCATCATTCCCTTCTGTTTCCGTCTCTACGCGGCATGGCAACGCGAAGAGTCTCCGGTGAAACCCTCAGGCAACGCGGAGTGGCAGCCGTTTGAAGATCTCTTTCAGGACTGGAATGAACCGGAAAAAGTCGCGCAGGCACTGGTGCGGATCGCGGATTATCATGCGTCTCACACTCGCGAGGGGATCCTCGGTGGGTTTGATGGCAAGCCGTTTCCGATCTTTCCGGTTGAGATTCTGGCGGTCCTGCGCGTGCGACGCGAGTTGGGTCTGGAGACACCGCCGGTCAATCACCCCCTGGTCAGCGGCAACCTGCTCCTCGAAGTTCCGGCAGCCCTCCCACCGGCTGCGGCCATTCCCACCCTTGAAGCGGGCCTTGCGGCCCTGAAAAACGCGTATCCGAAATTGATGATTCCCTGGGGCTAGCGGTCGGGAGGTGGAGCTTTCAAATGAGCTACTCACTGCAAATCTACTCGGTCAAGCTCGATGAGCTGCGTGCGGCCATCGGCTCAGGCGAAGTTGCCTTGAGCCAGAAGGTGATTGCGGAGAATCGCGAGGAGATTGAGAGCATTGACGAATGGTTTGCCGATGAAATCGAGGAGGACGAGTGTCCTCCGGCAGCTCAGGCGGTTGAAGAATTGATTTGCGGGACTCCGTCGCCATCCGCAGAGGCCGCTCCGCAATACCTCTACGCGTTGGAGCTGATCTGCAGGTCCCTCGGCGAGCGCGTGGCTCATGACGCTGACATAGAGGAATTCGCAAGCATCAACGAGGACCACCTGCTGCGGCGGTGTCCGATTTCGATCGAGGAGTTGCCGGATTTTCCGGGAATCGGGTATTTGGAAGCGGACGAGTGCGTGAGCCTCTTGGAGCGGGCATCGAAGGATCCCGAGTGTTCCGTCGAATTGGAACGCATTCTGAATCAAGCGGTGGAGCGGAACAGCGGTCTGATTTTCTTCTACTACTGATAACTCAGGCGTGCCCACACACGTCACTCTGGCTGATGGCACAAAGTACCCGGCAAAAGACTTGTACCTCCTCAAGATAGTGGTGCTCAAACCGATGGCCGCATTCTGGCAGATGGGAAGCGAAGTGTTGTTCATCGCCTTCGAATAGCGAGGCTGCCAGGCAGCCATGGCGCTGAGCCGGGCAATCTATCTCCCTCAGGCCGGCATGAACGGCTATGAAGGGATTCAACACCTGCGCGCGGGTAACAATGACAAAGCCTTCGAAGCCTTTGTGGAGATGGGCTTCAATCTGGTCATGGCGGGCCTGGGGCAGTGCTTTGTGGCCGGCACGCAGGTGGTCGTCCGCGTCGCCCCGGACGGCACCGTTTCGGCTGAGACACCAAGCAATGACTATTTCCTGGGCAACGCGGTGCTGGCGGCTTCGCTCGTGGTCATCGCGGTTCAGGGACGCCGGCGGATTCTGAATGCCCGCCGGCGCGACGAACGCGATGAGGAGCTGGACGAGGCGTTCGCGACGTGGAATGGCGATGGCCCCGATGCCGAGGTCGACGAAGACCCGTCGGCACGCGGGATGGCGATGTCGGTCGCAGTCGCAGTGCAGTCGCCCCAACCCAATATTGACCAAACTCAGCCACTGGCCATAGCAGTGTCAAAACCGCAGGCGGCCGTCGGTCCTGCGGCAGCCGCCACAACAGCGCGGCCCGGCATCGCCCCCAAAGCGCGTGGCTCACGCCTCCGGATGCGGCCGGTGCTGGCCCTCACGTGGCTCTGCGCGTTCATGTCGCTCGCCGGTTGGTTCGGCTACCGCGCGCTCCCCGACAACGTCACGGCCTCAGCCTTCGCCCACGAAACGCCAGTCACCCCGGCGACGCCACGGTACGTCACGAAGAACATTGAAGACATCAAGCCAGGTGAAGTCGTTCTGGCGGTCGACCCGAAAACTGGAGATCGCTGCCTCCGCCCTGTTGTAGACGCATTCTCTCGGACAAGTGACCACATTCGGGTTCTGACATTCTCTACACCCGATGCTCCATCACAAACAATAAGAACAACTGATGAGCATCCTTTCTGGATTCCTGCGGAGCGAGCGTGGATCAAAGCAAGCGACTTGCTTCTCGGCGATGTCGTGGTCGGACCTGCAGGGGAAATGCAGATTCTCGAGGGAACTGATCGAGAGTGCTATCCCGGCGGCGTAACGGTATACAACTTCGAAGTCGCTGAGGCTCATTGCTATTTCGTCTCCGAGACGATTGCCAACAGTCCGGTGTTGGTCCATAATGCGAAAGGCCAGAGATGCTCTACGGGTTCCTCGCCCGAATACGCGAGAAACTTCGACCGAATATTCTCACCGAACTATCGCAACTTCGATTTTGGAAGACTTTTGAGGAATGCTATCGGTTCTCCAAAGCCCGGCATGCTTAATCCGCATGCGCATCACATTTTGTTTAAGTATGGGTTGGGACGTGCTCAGCGAGAACTCGTGAGAGAGGGTCAGGGCATCCTAAGGGGCGTGGGCATTGATCCAATATTAGGGATTGAGAATCTCGTATGGGCGCCAAACAAGATCAGAGGGCAACATAGCTTCAGCGCCCTCAGCAATGTCGTAAAAGAACTTCGCAAATTACAGGCCGCGGGCGGAGACTACGATGACTTCGTGGAACTGCTCAAGTCGCTTGGCAAAATCGCTGCCACGAGGACATGAACATGGATAATAATCAACTGGCCAAGGAAATCCGCACCGCAATTAAGAACGGTGATCAGGGTCGCGTTCTGGAACTAATTGATGCGGACGAGAAGGCGTTGAGGATTTCAACGCAATTCGGCACTTGGGCACATGTCGCTGCGAAGCATGGAAAATTAGGTATCCTTAAGCAGCTTGTACAAAGAGGGGTCGACATCAATGCAGGTGGCGGGCTCTCCGGTGGAACTCCAATCGAAGATGCCGCATCAGAAGGGCATCTTGAAATCGTCAACTATCTTCTATCCCTTGGTGCGACTCTAGAAGTAAATATTTCCGAACGAAATCCATTGTTCAGTGCGATCTACAATGGCCACACTGAAGTCGCAAAGGCGCTGGTTGAAGCTGGAATTGACACGACGGTATCGTACTCTGGCGAAAACCTGAAAGGAGTCGACGCCCTGGCCTTTGCAAGGCAATATGGCCGGACTGAGATCGAAGAGATTTTGCGGAACAGTGCGCCTCGTCAACGAATGATGTAACCGCAACGCGAAAGTGGCTGACTGTACAAGGAGTAAGACACTTTCGTAATTCTCGAGAGAGGGGATTTCAACCGCAAGTCGCTTCATTGCAGCGGACGCAGCTTGGGTCGGCGAGGGGATGGAGTCGCTCGACAAAACGCTGACACAGGCGGTCAAGGAGGGTGGCTACAGCAATAAGTTTTACGCATTCCTCGGCGAGTTTTACATTCGCCCCACCATCGGTGACGAGTGCCTCGCCCGACCCGGCACGCTGGCCGATGACCTGAAGCTGTCCCTGATGCTGGCCAACGACATCGTGAGCTGGGTCGATCCGACCGGCGTCACCGACGTCATTGGCGGGGCCTTGGACATCAGCGAGGGCAACTACCTCGCCGGTGCCCTGCGCATGGGCAGCGGCCTGGTGCCCTTTTCCCAGTCCACCCTCGGCTGCGGTGCCGCCGGGACGCTGAACAAGGCGGTGAATCTCGGCGAAGCCGGGATGGGGGTCAACGATGGCATCCAGTCGCTCCGCAATGACGACCCCATGGGGGCGGCGATGTCGTTCCTCGGCGCGGGGATGTCGATGGGCGGCATGGGCCAGTCCTTCTGCTTCGTGGCGGGCACCCAAGTCGTGGTCGAAATCCTCGACGACGGCACTGCAACGCTCGAACCCGCCGTGCCGCCTGCGGCCGGCTCGAACTCCGACGCGTCATTCGGTAGATGGTGGTTCTCGGCGCGCGGCGACTATACGGGCGACTGCAGCCGGAGCATTCAAAGTCATCTTCATCCGCCATCGCCTCGTCATAGGCCGCCGCAGGCGTCAGGTTGTGGCAACGGTCACATTCGACCATCCCCTCAGCCAGCAACACCTCGCGCTGGACGAGCAGGTCGAAGATCGAGACGACCTGGTTCGTGTCACATGAAATGACGCTGGAGAAGTCGGTGGGCCGGAGCGGCGCGGGATTGAAGATCGTGGCCAGATGCCCGTCGATCTGCTCGACAACGCGTTTCAGAGTGGGATGCTCACGCGCAATGGTTTCGGATTCGTGAAAGTACATGTCGCACCGTTTCCTCGGCGTTTGGGGTGGGGAAATTGATCCGGTTCTTGTACCCGACGACGACCACATGGACTTCGGCTTCGAGCGGGTTCGCCTGAGGATTCGGTCCCCGGTTCGGCAGCCAGTAGAAGTTTCCGAGGCGACCAACGCCCGTGTTGCGGATCGCGGTTAGAGCGGCATCAATCGACGGCTCACCCAGCAGCGGATCGGCGGGGCTGGCGCTCTTCCCCTCGAATCGCCGACCCTGCAGGGTGCGGTAGTTGATTCCGTGCGAGCGGGTTTCGCCGGCCCGGATTCTTCGAGCTCATGCAGGGCCTTGATTGGCTGGCGCAGGTCAACCAATGTGAATTTCGACCGGTCGAGCCACGGTTGGAGCGGCTCGAAGAACTCGTCGGCCACGTCCGCGTAGTCGAACCCAGTCGGGAGTTGCGAGATCTGCAGGAATGCGACGTTGGCGACCAAATCCCACTCGAAAGCCACCAGGCTCCGCGTCACTCGATGAACAAATGCCCGAAGCTCGACATCGTCACCATCATCGCTGCTTGAGAAGCGTGGTAACCCAGTCCGTCTTGCGCCAGTCATCGATCGGCGTCTGCGGTCCCTTGTAGAGGTACACATGCTGCTTTCCCCACGGGATCACGCCATCCAGCAACTGGACGATCCCTGCGAGGGTGAGAGTTCCCGCCAGAACTGCAACGCCAACTCGCCAGCCCTCGAGATCAGATCCAGCAAACAAACGGAGTCCACATACCGCGATCGCCTGTCGTTGCTGTAATAGCTATCCACCGCGGTCGACTCTGGAACGCGGGTCAAAATAAACGGCCGACCTGTAAGATGCTCACACTGTCCGGCGATTCTTTGAGCTAAGTCGAGGACATACGGCAAAAGACGGCGAGATTTGTCTTGTGGAGGCATTCCGAAATCTGGAGTCTCAAATGCTCCAATTGTTGGTGCAACGGGCATTGGGGACCGGTGCCGCACCAGCCTTCACCGAAGGGGCAGGCCAGCGTCTCTTCGAGTCGGTCGAATGGAGAGACCACTTGATGCAGAGTGATCTCTGCAGGTGCCCGAGCGAGGCTATAGCCCCCTCCAGGTCCGGGAGCGCCGTTGACGATACCGACTTGAGACAGGGTGGAAAGAACCTTGGCAACGATCGTTTGAGAGAGGTTGCGTTTCTCGGCGATTTCGCGGGAATTGAGTCGTCGCCCCCGTCCCCCCTTGGTCTCGTAGTGCTCTGCGAGCAGGCTCGTGGAGGCAATGGCGGCTTGGGCGACTTTGCCGTAGGGCTGCATTAGTGTGTCATTCCGGCTGCGGGACGCGGGTGAATGGCGGCAATCAATTTCACCAGGATCGTCAACACGAGCATGCTGAAGGCCCAAACCCCGGCGGTCACTTTCCATTCCGTGGCGCTCGGAGTGTATTCAACAATCTCGTGCAGAGTCGAGGGGATGAATCCAGGGATGACGAGCCCCATGCCTTTCTCGATCCAGATTCCAGCAACACAGAGAAGGCAGGCGGCGAGCCGCACCCAGCCGCGTTCCAAGGCGGCTGACGTGAAGAACAATGCCGTGCCGAGCAGGTTCATGATGATGGCCGCCCAAATCCAGGGGACTAGCCCAGTGGCTCCGTGGCTGCCGAAGAACAGGTATTTCGCAGCCGCCGCATGTCCGCTGCCTGTGTAAAAAAGCGTAAACAGTTCGCTGAATAACATCAGAAGATTGACCGACATCGCCACGCGAATGATCTGGATGAGAGTTTGTGCGGGACGGGGCGACCATTCCCAATTGGTCGTGGAACGCAGGATGCGGAGTACAATGAGGATGAATGCAGGGCCGCTCACAAAGGCGGATGCCAGGAAGCGGGGCGCGAGGAGGGAGGTATTCCAGAATGGTCGCCCCCCGAGACCGCAGTATAAGAACGCGGTGACGGTGTGGATGCTGATTGCCCAGATGATGGAGAGGAACACGAACGGCACGTACCAGCGACGATTCGGCTTCCTCCCGAGATACCGCATGTAGAGCAAGTAGCCCACGATGTGCAGATTGATGAGCAAATAGCCGTTGAGTACGAGGATGTCCCAGGTCAGCATCGACATCGGCCAATTGAATTTGCCGATGCCGGGGATCAGATGCCAGAACCGATCAGGGCGTCCCAGGTCGACGACCACGCTCAGTGTGCTCATCAGAATCGCCGCCACGGCGACCGCTTCTCCAATGATGACCAGTTCATGCATCTCATCGTCGTCATACAGGTATGCGGGGATCACCATCATCACCCCACCCGCTGCGAGGCCGACACCGAACGTGAAGTTCGCGATGTAGAGCCCCCAACTGACGTGATCGGACATGTTGGTAACAATCATGCCGTCGCGAACTTGTACGGCCCAGGCATTGGCCCCGACGAGGGCGATCGCGGTCAGGAGTGTCATCCAACCGTAGAACAGCCAGCTCCCGTCGGTCGCGACACCAAGTGCCTTCCAGAGGAATCGCGGGTAGGACGCGATCGGATCCGGAGAGGGACCAGCGGGGGTCTTCGATAGCGGAAGCGTGGACAAAAGGGGACTCACTTGTCAAAGAAGTAATAGAATCGCGGCTTGGTCCCCAGTTCCTCTTTGAGAACGAAGGTCCGTTTGTTTTCGACGACCCAGCGGATCTCGGAGTTTGGATCGAGAATGTTCCCGAAGACGCGAGCCCCCGTGGGGCAGGCCTCAAGGCACGCAGGCATTTTGCCTTCACGCGTGCGGTGCAGGCAAAACGTACACTTCTCCATCACCCCTTGTGGACGGATTCGATTCGACAGGTAGCCCTGATCGGGGTTGATCTCCTCTGCTGGGATCTGCGGCGTTTCCCAGTTGAAGCGGCGGGCATGGTACGGGCAGGCCGCCTCGCAATACCGGCAACCAATGCACCAGTTGTAGTCCACGACCACGACTCCGTCGTCTTCTTGCCAGGTCGCCTCAATGGGACAAGCGCTGACGCACGGGGGATTCTCGCACTGCTGGCACTGGACCGGCATATAGAACTTCCCCGGCTGGGGCACGGGGTGATCATAAGTCGCGTTCCCCTTTTCGAAATCGATGCCTCCCATCTCCATTTCAAAGACTCGGATATAGGAGTTGTTGGTCGCTCGGTCGTGATTGTTCTCGATGTGGCAGGCTTCCGCACATTTCCTGCAACCGATGCAGACGCTCAGGTTCAAGGCATAGGCGAACTGCACACCGGGGATTGCCTGTGGGTCAGAGATGGTGACATCGACCCCGTGCTTCTTACGACAGTCGGCTTCGAGTCTCTGAAAAACGGCCCTTTTCTGATCCGAAGTCAGTTCGCGATAGTGCTTCTGCAAGAACTCGTCGACGCTGACGTCTTGTGCCCACTCGGTGAGAGGCTTCATGGCCGTCGCCCAAGCGGCCAGGCCCAAGGTCGCTCCGCAGGCTTTCAGGAAGCCACGGCGACCGGTCGGCTCCTGCCCCAAGATGGGCAGGTTCGGAAACGATGTGTCTTCACTCATGCATGCCTCCAAACGTGGCGGGGGCGAAGCGGTCGCGTGGTGCCGCAGCCGGGGTGAACGTGGGGTACTTCGGCTGATGCGGATCGTGACAGTGCAGACAGTGGTTGCGAGTCCGACCACCTCGAGTCAGATCCCAATACCCGGTCATTCCCCCGTGTGCTCCGTGCTCATAGTCGCGAAACTGCGTTCCATGACATTGGGCGCACAGCGTCATCGACTCCGCAAACGGCAATGAGCGGCCATCTGCGAGTTTGAGTGATGCGTAACCATCGCTCGCCTGATGGCAACTAACGCAGGTCAGCTTTCCATGGGCGATCTGCATGCCCTGATGAAACTCGTCGAGCTGCGAAGGCAGGGACGTGTCGACATTGGCCGGGCGAACGTCGTGGCAAGCGATGCACTTCAATTGCACGGGCAGCCCGTGCGAGTCCACTACGCTGGTCGCCACCCCTTGCGGGAGGGGCGGCTGACGGATTTCCACTGGGAAGGTCGCGGCTGAGGTCGACGTAGCCAAACGCTGAGGTTCCGCCCGCGAGCGTTCGCAACCACAGAGGCTGATCAGTGACAGCGCTAAGGCTGCCGCGATCCAACCGATCGAATCGAGCCATGAAACCATCTGTTTCCACCGAAATCGCAGGGTGAGTCGTCGACGTCAGCGAGTCTATCGGCCTTGATTCGCGAAATCAAGAAAAGAAGTTCTGTTATTCTTGATCTGTTCGCGAGCGGACGATATTCTGGCCGGTGACCTCCCCTTGTCTTGGCCGGAGAGAAGCATGTGGATCAGCAGTTTTGTCATCACATTTGCCTCCGAATCGGCGGCACTGGAGCTAGTGCCGGCACTGGATTCGATCGCGGCATTCACCATGGGAGAGCGTCAGGGTCTGCGATTGCCAGTGGTTGTAGAAGCTCCCGACGGCTCGACATCGCGGTACTGGCACGAATGGGTCGAGCAGTTACCGGGAGTCGTTCAGGTGGAAGTGGCCTTTGTCAGCTTCGATGAATCGACGAGCACTCCGGAAGCACTGGTCGCGCGTGAAGGAGCGCCAATCCATGGTTGAGAGCCCATTGACAGACCGGCGGTCGTTTCTGAGAGCCTCTGCCCTGACGGCGGCGTCCACTTTGGCCGGAGGATCGATCTTCGCAGCACCTCCCTTACCCCCGGGGGGCACCGAGCTGCCGGTAATCCCCGGTGTCACCTGGAAAAAGGCGCCGTGCCGATTCTGTGGGACGGGCTGCCATGTCATGGTGGGCGTGAAAGACAACCGCGTAGTCGCTGTCACTGGTGATCGAGAGGCCGAAGTCAACAAGGGCTTGCTCTGCGTCAAGGGCTACCATGTAGGGATGGTGCTGTACGGTGCCGATCGGTTGCGGACTCCGCTGCTCCGCAAGGACGGTCAACTCGTTCCCATTTCCTGGGATGAGGCCATCCAGATCGTCGCGGAAAAGATTCGCGCTGCCCCGCAGAAGTTTGCGTTCTATGGTTCGGGACAGTGGACCATCCCAGAGGGCTACGCTGCCAACAAGTTCATGAAGGGAGGGCTCGGCAACAACCACATCGACCCGAATGCCCGGCTCTGCATGGCGTCAGCCGTTACGGGGTACATCAGCACCTACGGTGTCGACGAGCCGTACAACTGCTACGACGACCTGGATCATTGCGACACGTTGATTCTCTGGGGCAACAACTTCTCAGAGATGCATCCAGTCCTCTTCAGCCGAGTCGTCGATCGGCGATTGCGAGGGCAGAAGGTCGAATTGATCGACTTAACGACGCGACACACGCGCACCAGCCAGCAAGCGGACCATGTGCTGGTGATGCAACCGCAGTCTGACTTGGCGATCGCCAATTGCATCTCGCACCAACTGATCGAACGCAACGCCTGGGATCGTGAATTCGTTGCGCGGCACTGCAACTTCCGCGGACCGGGGACTCCACAGACCCTCAAGGGCGAGGCGATCACCTTTGAACAATTCCGGGCTGCTGTCGCGGACTACACCGTTGCCAAGACCGCTCAAATCAGCGGCTTGTCCGAGCAACAGTTGACACTGCTGGGTGATCGCTTCGCTGACAAGAGCCGGAAGATCACCAGCCTGTGGTGCATGGGGGTGAACCAGCACACGCAAGGGACGGCGATCAACAACTTGATCCATGCGGTCCACCTCTTCAGCGGCCATTTCGGTCGTCCTGGAGATGGGCCACAGTCTTTGACGGGACAACCCTCCGCCTGCGGTACAGTGCGCGAAGTCGGCACGCTCGCCCATGCCCTCCCCGGAGATCTGCGAGTCGATGACGACAAGGGGCGTCACAAGGCCGAGGAGATCTGGAATCTCCCCGCTGGTCGTATCAACCCCAAGCCGGGACATCACACCGTCTTGATGTGGGAGAAGTTCTGCTCCCCCGGTGACACCGAGGGGGCGATTGACACTCTCTGGGTGCAGGTGACCAACCCCGGCCAGTCGCTGCCGAATCTGCACAAGCTGTTCAACAAGAAAGCGGACCTCGACGGCAAGTTCCTAATCGTCTCTGAAGTCTACCCCACGGCAACCACGGCGTTGGCCGACCTCGTCCTGCCGTCCGCCCTGTGGGTCGAAAAGAATGGCATCTTTGGCAACTCCGAACGACGCACCCAGCAATGGTTTCGCATGGTCACACCTCCGGGTGAAGCCCGCGACGACTGCTGGCAGACCATCGCCGTCGCCCACAAGCTGCTCGAACTGGGCACCGAGGGGATGAAAGACCGCGATGGCCAGTTCTTGTTCCGGCAGACCGACACGACCGGCCAGGAGATCCCCGTTTGGGACTGGGCTCACTACTACGACACGAACGTCGACGAACGGCTTTACGAAGAGTACCGAAAATTCAGCACGATCAAACATAAGGACCTCGCCCCCTATTCGGTTCTCGCGCAGGCGCGTGGTCTCCGCTGGCCAGTTGTGCGGCAATCCGATGGTTCGTGGAAGGAGACGACTTACCGCTTCATTGAAGGGACCGATCCCTATGTGGCCCCGGGGAAAGCATTCCAGTTCTATCACTCGCCCACACAAGATGATCGCGCCTTGATCTGGTTTCGCCCCTACGTGGCACCACCCGAAGTCCCAGATGCGGACTTTCCGTTCTGGCTCGACACTGGCCGTGTCCTCGAACACTGGCACACCGGGTCAATGACGATGCGGATTCCGCCACTGCGGCAGGCGATGCCAGGCGCATATGTCGAGATCAACCAAGAGGACGCCCAAAAACTGGGCATTCGCAACGGAGAACCTGTACTGCTCCAGACCCGTCGCGGCGAACTGACGATCGCTGCTTGGATCGATGGCCGGGGCAGTTGTCCGCAGGGCCATTTGTTTGTCCCCTTCTTTGACGAGCGAAAACTCATTAACGAGTTGACGCTCGATGCCCATTGCCCCTTCAGTAAGGAACCCGATTACAAGAAGTGTGCGGCGCGAGTGCTGAAGGTGGTGACATGAGTCATTCGACCCCAGTTCCACCGGTGGTCCGCCGCACACTCACGATCGCCGGCGCGATTGCCGCTGGCGTCGGTCTTGTCGGCTTCCTCAGCGGGCCGGCGGAGCCGGTTACTGTCGAGCGATTTCAGCCCACCGCTCCTCAGGCCCTTCCCGGAAATGTCTTGGCCGCGCCGAGCTACCGCGAGGTCGACTCACGAATGGTGGGGCCGAACCGTCAGTGGATCTCCACATTTGATTCGCTGAAGCAGGATCGTCCCAGTCTGTTCGATCCTGTCGTACGCACCGCAGCCATGAAGGACGCGGCACTCCGGGACCGATTGCGGACGCGCGCCTTTGAGGGAGCCCCCCCCGTGGTGCCGCACCGCATCGAACATCAGTCCGCCAGCAGTTGCCTCGTCTGTCATCAGAACGGCCTAAAGCTGGGTGATCGGATCGCGACCAGGATCAGCCATCCGCACTACACAAACTGCCTGCAATGCCACGTCGAGCAGGTGGGCAGCCTCCCGTCCACAGTCGTGGTCCATTCACCGTCCGGGCATGTAGAGCCGATCACGAATACGTTCGCCGGGCTGGTCCGTTTGGGACCGGGAGATCGCGCGATGCCTCATGCTCCCCCGATGATCCCTCACACAACGCAGATGCGAAACGATTGTGCGAGTTGCCACGGACTCGTGGCTCGGCCAGGTCTGCGAACCACCCATCCCTGGCTAAACAACTGCACGCAGTGTCATGTCGCGGCGGCCGAGCCGTGGTTGACCAAGATGACCGCTTTGCAAAATGAGGACGCGCAATGACCACAACGACACCCCCCAGTCGCTCGGCCCTGCCCGACGGCCCACCGCCCCCCGAGATGTGCGAGGCCGTGCTGTCCCGTGAAGAAATCCAGGCCCTCGTTGCCGATCTGTCGGCTCACACGCAGATCCTGGGAACTCAGTGCAAGGCCGCGCCACAGCAGCAGACGCCGCCGCACAACCTGCCCCTCGAATCCGCGATAGACCAATTGTTTAGCCGTGCGGTGATGGCTGTTCAAGTCCGCTATCGATTCGACGGTCATGAATGGACCGACACCCTTCTCAATTCCCCCGCTGGCGTGCGGCTTGTCCGTTGTCAGCACACCCCTGTTGCAGCTTCGACTTGAGAGCCGTTGCCATCCCCCGTCCGCCCCCCTGCATCCATCTCACCCTCCAGGAGATCGCCATGTTCTGCAATCAATGTGAACAGACCCAGAATGGGACCGGCTGCACCGACATCGGTGTCTGCGGTAAAGATCCAGATGTGCAGTCCCTGCAGGAGACCTTGCTGTATGGCCTCAAAGGGATGGCCGCTTATGCGAATCACGCCCGACGGTTGGGCAAGACCGATGAGTCGGTCAGCGCGTTCATCGAAGAAGCACTCTTCTCGACGATGACGAACGTCAACTTCGACATCCCTACGCTGCTTGAATTGGTCCTCGAGTGTGGGCGCATGAACCTCCGGGTCATGGAACTGCTCGATCAAGGGCACACAGAACGCTTTGGGAAACCCGTTCCCACAACCGTGCGTGAAGGAACACTCGCAGGGCCAGGAATCCTGGTGACCGGTCACGATCTGCTTGATCTGGCCAATCTACTGGAGCAGACCCAAGCGACCGGCATCAATGTCTACACACACGGCGAGATGCTGCCCGCCCACAGCTATCCCGGCCTGAAAAAGTATCCCCATCTGGCTGGACACTTTGGCGGCCCATGGCAGAATCAACAGTGGGAGTTCCCGATGTTCTCGGGACCGATTCTGGCCACGACCAATTGCGTGTTGATCCCCTCTGATACCTACGCGGACCGCTTATTTACGACCCGCGTCACCGCTGTGCCAGGAGCAACCCGACTCAAGACAGACGATTTCTCGGCCGTGATCGCCAAAGCCCGCGCCTGCGATCCGCTGCCAGACAACTTCGTTCGTGAATCGACGATCGGCTTCCACCACAGTGTGATCCTCAGCCTGGCCGACAAGGTGTTGGCCGCAGTCAAATCGGGCGAGATTCAGCGGTTCTATCTGATCGGGGGCTGCGACGGAGCGGAGTTGGGCCGCAACTACTACACGCAGGTCGCGGAGAAATCTCCAGAACAGTCCGTCATCCTGACGCTCGGTTGTGGCAAGTACCGAATTCGGAACCACGACTACGGCACCGTCGCCGGCCTGCCTCGGCTCCTGGACATGGGACAATGCAACGACGCCTATGGAGCAGTGCAAGTCGCACTCGGACTGGCCAACGCCTTGAACTGCGGAGTCAACGACCTCCCTCTGGAGATCGTCCTGTCATGGTTCGAACAGAAAGCCGTCGCGGTCCTGCTGACGTTGCTCGCCTTGGACGTCAAAGGGATCCGCGTTGGTCCCGTGCCCCCCGCCTTCATCAGCCCAAACATCTTCAAGGTCTTGCAGGAGAAGTTCGACCTCAAGCTGATCGAAGCGGAACCGCCCGCCCAATTGATTCAACTCACCGTATAGGCCATCATGGAATCGTGGCGTTGGGACGACAACGTGTTGGATTGGTCGTCCCGATGCCTGAGTCCTGACATGAACTCTTCACCATGCAAAGACTTCTCTGATGATAGCAATTGACGAAACCCGACTCGAGACCGATCCAGTCGCCCGGTACGAGTTCCTCGCTGAGTTCATTGGGTTCGGCTCTGAGGATGTCAAGCGCATTCAAGCGAGTGCGCCCCATCTGGGGCCGCGTATTCCACAGCTTGTCGATCAGACCTACCAGAAGCTGCTGGCCTACGATGCCACCGCCCGGCATTTTGTGCCCCGACAACATGGTTACGAAGGGACCACGCCTCCGGACCTGGCTGCTTTGACCGCCAGCCACCCCCAAATTCAATTCCGCAAAGACCACCTCAACCGCTACTTTATTGCTCTGATCGGCCGCGCTTATGATGTCAAAATGGTGCGGTACCTCGACATGGTCGGACGCATCCACACCCCCCTCGCTGGCAACAAACAAATCAGCGTCCCGCTCGTTCAAATGAACGCCCTTATGGGGCTCATCTCCAGCCAATTAATCCTATCAATCAGCGAATGGCCACTCGACTCCGACACTCGTTTGCGAACGATCCAAGCGTTCAACAAGTTGCTCTGGATCCAAAACGACTTCATCACCCGCCACTACCAACTCGGCAACGCCGACGGTCCCTGAATCGAGAGACGGTGTTCGCAGACCGCCGCCAACTGTCGTCCGGAGGGACTCCCAGAGCTATTACCCCGGCACGCAAATTCCGCACATTGTCCATCATAACATTCATTGGCGTAACGCCGAGTTTAGAATTGTGGTTAGGTTTGGTGTGAGGAGAGTCAGCATTTACGGAGGAAATCATGGGAATCAAGTTGCCAGACGCCCGCCAGTTGTCCGATGAGGTTTTGGAGGCGCTTCGCCTGCGGGCTCTTCGCGGGTGGGAAATGGGAGTGTCACAGGCGGACATCGCGGACATGCTGGCCGTGTCCCGGGAAGTCCGTCGACACGACCATCTTGAACGACATGAAGCTTTCAGCATTGGCAACAGCTGGTCTGGGTCGAGCCAGTGTCTCGGCTCCTACGGCTTCTCACTCACGTCGCAGGTGCAGACAAACTGGCCGCAGCCTGGGCAGCCACGGCCGTACTTGTTGATCACGGCCTGTTCCAGGTCGATCTGCGCGACGTTGGCGATGGTCGCGAGCCACGCCAGGACATCGGCGAATTCCTTGGCCGTGGCTTCCTTGTCGCCCTCGCGCAGCGCGGCGGCCAGCTCGCCGACTTCTTCCATGAGCCACATGAACGTGCCGTCGATTCCCCGCTGCTCGTCCTTGGAGGAATACATTGTCCGGATGAGTTGCTGCAGTTCGGACAGCGACATGCTGGGCATCGTGAATGGGTTCCAGGCCTTGAATCGGATGTCGGAAATGACAACGAGTGTGAGTTATTTTTCCGCCTTGGCGGCCGCCGGCTTCTTGGCGGGAGTGACCTCAATGGAGGCGATGCCACCGTTCTTTTTCAGTTCCTTGTCGAGCTTCAGCGTCACGGTGAAAGGGGTGTCTTTGAAGCCCTCGATCTTCACTTCCGGCGGCGAGCAATAACCCGAGCCGGCCTCGGTCACGACGATCTTCTTGATCTTGCCATCCTCCACCACCGCATGTGCTTTGGCGGCGGTGATTGGCCACAGCTCGCCGTTCTGGGGGCGGAACCGGTAGTAGTTGGAGACTTCGTCCAGGCGTTCGTTGGTGACACCATGCGGTGCCAGCACTTTCATCAGCGCCGCCTTGTTCTTGCGGGCCTCATCACCGGTTGGTCCCCGGCCACGCGCCGGGGTGACTCCACTGAACGCTTCCCGGAACACCTCCGTCTTCACACCGAGCGCAGCGGCGATGAGAGCCACGGGCCGGCCGAAATCCTTCTTTCCAATCTCGTGCCCGCCAGTGAAGGTGACTGGAACATTCATTTCTGCCGCCTGCAACGAATGGCTGTGATGCTGCGTCAGGATCAGGACCAAAAACGTCGAGACGATCAACCCGCTTCGATGACGCTTCATGGGCTGAAACCCCAGAATGATGGATTGATATGACACCGGCCGCGCTTGTTCGCGTGGGATGAAATGGATTAGACATTGCGCCGGCTCTGCCCGCAACAAACTGCGTCGTCGGCAGACGCGCACGAATGCGCCTTTGAGGAGCGCCCACCAATTCCCTCGAAACATTGGCCGTGTCTGCCATTGCCCGCGGCTCAGGTGGAACTTCGCCCTCCCGCCACGTCGCACCTGAGAGGAATGCGGCACGCTGCAGGCCGGAGACCTGTGACCTGTGACCTGTGACCTGTGACGCCGCTGCTCGCGGCGGGGCAGGCCGATCCAGTATGCTGAGGCGACAAGTTTGCAGATAAGCACAGACCGACAGCGGATCGCCCGCACCATGGGGAGCCGATTCGCGCGAGATGTGATTGTCTGCGTGAGACCGCGCATCATCCCAAGAGACCGGTTGCTTTCATGGCCTTGAGTGAACTGACCGAACTGGAAACGCTGGCACAGGTCGATGAGCTGTCGCGCAAGGTCACACGCTGGGCCAGCCAGGAATCGCCCTGGGAGCCACTGGGCTTCGCCCGGGCGCTGGTGCGGCGGGTTGTCAGCCGGTTGGAAACCCTGCGGTCGCGGCTCACGGCCCCGCTGGTTGTCGCCACGTTTGGCGGGACGGGCACGGGCAAAAGTGCCCTGGTGAATGCATTGATTGGCCGCGAATGCACCGCCAGTGGCCAGCTTCGTCCGACCACCACCAAGCCCATTGTCATTGTGCATCCCGACACGTCGCTGGAAGCGATCGGCCTGCCGCTGGATCAGACCATCGTCGAGCGGGCTCTGGTGCCGGTGCTGCGCGACTTGGTGATCATCGACTGTCCGGATCCTGATACGAGCGAAGCCGAGACCGGCGGCAGCAACCTGGCGCGGCTGCATCAACTGCTGCCCTACTGCGACGTGCTGATCTACGTTTCGACCCAGCAGAAATACCGCAACAACCGCGTGGTGGATGAACTGGCACAGGCCGCGCCCGGCTGCAGGCTGGTGTTCGTGCAGACCCGCGCCGACCTGGATTCCGACATCCGCGATGACTGGCGCAGCCAGTTGCAGGGGAAATACGAAGTCCCCGACATGTTCTTTGTCGATTCCGTGCGAGCCCTGAAAGAGCAGCGGGCGGGGCAACCGCCGACGGGGGAATTTCAACGCCTCGTCTGGCTGCTCACCACGGAACTCTCCGCCGAACGCCGGCTGCAGGTGCGTCACGCGAACGTCCTCGACCTGGTGCACGCCGCGTGTGAACGCTGCCAGGCCCATCTCCGCCAGCGACTGCCGGCCCTGGAAAAGGTCGAGAAGGAACTGGAACTGCAACGGCAAAAACTGGTCACGCGGATGACCAAGGGCCTGCAGGACGAACTGTTGACCGGCGGCATGTTGTGGGAGCGGCGGCTGCTGGTTGCCGTGACAGAACACTGGGGTGCCAGTCCGTTTTCGGCAGTCCTGCGGTTTTACAACGGCTTCGGCGCGTGGCTCGCCTCGGCCGGTCTGTTCCGCGCCCGAACCACCGCCCAAATGGCGCTGATCGGCGCGGTTCATGGTGCCCGCTGGCTGTCCAGCAAGAACCAGGAAGCGCAAACCGAAAGCCGACTGGAACGCGTGGCTTCCTTCGGTCTGGACGACGCCCTGCTGCGCGAATCCCAACTGGTGATCGCGGGCTATGTCGAAGAAGCGGACCTGGATCCGGCCCTGCTGCAGACCGACAATTTCGACCGCCTGCGGCACGAAGCAGTGCGCGTCGAAGACGAGTTTCTGGGTGATGCCCGGCAGAAGATCGATGAAATCATCGACCAGCTTGCCGCGGAACATGCCGGGCCGGTCACCCGCTGGACGTTTGAGGCGCTGTTTCTGTCGCTCGTGGTCTACATCTGCTGGCGGTCGGCCTACAACTTCTTTTACTCCAGCCTGTTCCTCGACAAGCCACTGTTGACCTCCGAATACTATGTCCACGCCGCCGTCTTTCTCGGCCTTTGGTCGGGCGGCCTGGTGATGGCCTTCGCGTGGCTCGCCCGCCGCGGCCTGCACGGACGGGTCACCGCCCTGGCGAACCGCATGGCTCACAGCCGCCTCGCCTCGGGCCTGTTCCCCCAGCTTGAACTCGCCTGCCGTGACGCCCGGCGTCAGACCGATGACCTGAAAGCCTTGACCGATTCGACCGCCAACCTGCGCAAGAGCCTGCTGCCGATGCCGACCTTGGGGACGGTGCGGCCGGGGCCGTAGGAATGCTGGTGCCGTGGTTCTGGCGGGCCAGATATTTTGTCACACATTTTTCTGTCACATCTCTTCGACTTGCCCAGTGTGAGAGACCAGACTTTTGTCGGAACCGAATGCACTCGCAATCAATGCCGCAGTCGTCACTATCCCCAAGGCAACTCGCGGCAAGACGAACACCCACACTCCTTGCTGACAATGCATACCAAAATCGAGCGTAGAGCATGCAGTTGTCGCCGGCACCCCAGCATGGCGATTGCTCGTCTCACCGCGGCCGTTAATCCCACCACCACCGCTCAACGCCTGCTGCCATGCTCTGCGTCCGCAGAGTGCTGAGGGCGGTATCGGCCACGGGCAGCTTTTCCGGATCAAGCAGTCCGGCCACCTGCAGTTCCACGCCGCCGCTGACCGAAAAGATCCAGTGGCGGTCGCGCACCAGTCGCAGGTTGGAGAGCGATGGCACCTGCCGCGGCGCAGACCAGGCGGCGAGTGGGCAGGCGGAGCTGTCCAGAAACTGCTCCGGCCGGTATCCCTTCGTTTCGGCCTCGACAGCCGCGTTGTGGGCACGAGCCACGATGGCGGCCACCGTCGCCAGATTGACGAGATTCTTCAGTTCCAGAAACACGGGGACTTTTCCAGCGATCTCGTTGAAGTTTCGGGTAAAGTTTTCGGCGAACACGGTCGCCGAGCGGCTGGGCTTGTTGGTGACCGTGGCTGACGTCGGTGCGGTTGCCACCGTCACACCCTGCCCGTCGATCGTCCAGGCCAGCTCATCGGCCGCATGTTGCACTTTGTCGAACCCGCCAACAAACCACCAGCGATGCTGCGGTACTTTTGCACCAGCGGTCGACTTCGACAACAGGTCCAGATAACTCACGACCTTCTTCGAAGGTGACGGGTCATGCCCCATCGCAATCCGCTTGAGCCGATAATCGGCGGCCACCATCACGAGCGCGGCCCGGCTGGTGGGTGGTGCGCCATACAGTTTGACATCCTGCGGTCCCATGGCCCGTTCCATGCCCCGCATGATCTCGGGCACCCGGCTGCGGTCGATGCCGCCGAGCGTGTTCACAAACTGAGCGTAAGACTGCAGGCCGGCGTTTGTGGGTTCGATTGAACATCCAATGAATCCGTCACCGCGAGTGGTCGCCAACGCAAATCTCAGGCAGACGAGCAGGTCGTCCAAGTGCAGCACCGGATGCGCGGATTTCACACCCACCACCTCGCCCGTGGGCAGCGCGGTCCAGCCTTCCGCGGGGCCGGCCAGAATGATGTCGCCTGTTTCCTGGTCCACAAAAACGTGCTTGACACTCTGCAGACCGCCCAGATATTGCATCTCAGCCGAAAGCGGCTTGCCAGCGGCATGGCGTGCGGCCACGGCGGCTTCCAACCGGCGGAGCGACACCTTGCGGAGCGGTGTCGCTGTGGCAAAGGTCGAGGAATCCGGCGATTCCAGAGGTTCGCTTTTCAAAACCTTGCTGATCTCTGCGGCAGGCACCTCGCGGCTGCTGCGGAGCAGCCCCTCCGGGTCAATGTAAACCCCACCCACTGCCAACTGAGCGTGGCTCAAACCCGGACTGCCCAGCAGCAGGCAGAGCCCAAGAACGACATGCAGGAACCCGCAGAAGCGACTAAGCATCGTTCACTCCGTGCATTGATTTTCAACGCCGTCGTCGACGAAGCACCTTCACAATGAGGAAAATCCAAATTGCAAACTGCAATGACTTGGAACAAGGCGACAAAGTCCCTCAGTCGTAATTGGTTTGGCAAGCAAGCGGATTGCACCAAACGGGCACAATAACACTGGTCATCGAGATCATGGCGTGCAACCAAACCGACTGCGGGTGCCCTGTCGCTACAATATATTCGACCGGCTCGAATCCTACCACCACCTGTGTACCTGTGTGCCGGCCGTCGGCCACGAAGCAGAAGGAGGTAGGCGTAAAACTTGTTGCTGTCGCTACTCCTACACCCACGACTTCCCGAGTGCCGTTCCCGCCAAAGGGCAGCAGTTCAAGGTCTGCGGCCACGCCGCGGCAAACAGACGGGAAGAACGGCGACACGTTCTTAAGCATTCACCGCCAGAGAGACGAGATCAAGGGATGTCTTCGGGGAGGGGGCGGCGTCCGCGGAGTGGCGGCTGATGGGGCGCACCCCTAATGGAGGGCGCACCTGATGGGTGGCGCATGCCTGATGGGTGGCGCTCGTCTGATGGAGGGCGCTCGTCTGATGGGTGGCGCTCGTCTGACGTGTGCCACTGGTCAGCTTGCTGCCAGTGCGAACGCCCAGAGATCCTCCCCACGTTGAAAGCAATGCAGGAAGTCCGGCGCACGTCTGATGGGAGGCGCATGCCTGATGGGAGGCGCATGCCTGATGGGTGGCGCGCGTCTGATGGAGGGCGCTCGTCTGATGGAGGGCGCGCGTCTGATGGGTGGCGCGCGTCTGACGTGTGCCACTGGTCAGCTTGCTGCCAGTGCCAACGTCCAGAGATCCTCCCCACGTTGAAAGCGATGCAGGAAGTCCGGCGCACGCCTGATGGGTGGCGCATGCCTGACGTGTGCCACTGGTCAGCTTGCTGCCAGTGCGAACGCCCAGAGATCCTCCCCACGTTGAAAGTGATGCAGGAAGTCCGGCGCGCGTCTGATAGGTAGCGCGCGTCTGATGTGTGCCACTGGTCAGCTTGCTGCCAGTGCGAACATCCAGAGATCGTCCCCACGTTGAAAGCGATGCAGGAAGTCCGGCAGGCTGGCCGACATCTCGTCCCAAGGGTGGACAGGGGACTCGCCGAATCGAACGCCGTTCGCCCTGGCAGACAAGCTGACCTGCGGCACCCAATTTGTCACTGGCCCTGAACCCCGCCGGTGTCACGTCCGTCTGAGCCACGCCGATGCCGGTGCTGCGCAGGACATCGAGAGAGCGACCGCGGACCGGAGCCACGACTGGAGGAGAGACGCGAACCGGTTCAACGCCGGCTGCGGGCGATGCGCAGCCACAGCCCAGAGAATGCACCTGCGGTACGTGCGCGGCGGCCCCGCTGCACCGTGGCTCAGTCCCCAGACCGAACCCCAGCGTCAAGACCGCCACAAGCACCCCACAGCCACTCACAATCTCACCCCGGCCACAGCCCTCTGAAAAATCGCCCGCCACATTGGCACAGACGTTCACATCACATTTGTACACACCTGTCGGCCGAATTTCAAGAGAAATTCCGAAATCTTGTCCGATTTTCGATGTGCCCCCAAATCCTGGTCCAAACCATCAAGGGTGATCCAGCAAGTGGCACAGCTCTTAGCCCCGGGGTTGGCCGTGGTGTCGACAGACGCAGCGGCACCCCCGGAACGGCATCCACGGCGAATGCAGCCCGGCAGGGGGGCCAGCACCGTTGTTCGCTCTCTCAAATTGCGTGACTCTGGGCCACCTGTCGGGAAGCCACTCTGGCTCTACTGGGGGTGTCTCGGAATCACGCAAGGCTCTTGAGTCGCTGCGATCCCTCCGGGATCGGATCTTTTCGTGGTTCCTCACCGGGGGTGTCGCTTCTCTGGCGCTCGCACACCTCCTGCCAAGAGCTTTCATCCCTCTGGGATGATCTGTTGGGATCGTCGCCCGCGGCAGGTAGGGCACTGGTGGAATGAGCGAAAGTCGGACTTGGAAGAGTGTGCCACTGTGCCACTGGCTTTGCCAGTGCTTTCGAGCGAATGACACCCTGGAGATAAGATTTTCTGGCATTCACACTGGCAGAGCCACTGTCGCCAGTGCCACACTTTGCGGCAGGTAGTGGTACTGCCGGGCCAATCCTGGGAGCGTCCCGCGATGGATGCCCTCTGTACATCCAAGCCGCCACTGCTATCTCCTGTTGGATCTCTGCCTACTGTACTCTGTAGAACCCAACCATAGTACACTATTTCTGTTCAAGAAATCCCGGGAACCACGATGACAATCCATTTAGGCATAAACGCACCTCAGTGGTATCGCCGACGAACACCTTTGCGCCGTAGTCGTATGAATCAATAACCGTCCTGCGCATTTCATGCCCGTCAACGATAACGCACACTGGTATCCAAGCCACACTAGCGCCAAGGCTGAGCCGCTTGTTCATAACAACAGCCGGCAATGTATCTCCACGGATAAGAATTCTGCGCCGCTGATGCTTGTAAAACAGAATAGCTCCCTCTTGCGCTATCAGCAAGAGGAGCGGCACCAGCTGCCAGGGTGTGGAAATGCGAGCCGGGGCCGACACGCCTACACATAGCGACGCTGCAACCGCCACTACAACGGCAATTCTCTGAAATCCAACAGCCCACCACCCTAACGGCAAGTCAGCCCGACTGCACCAGATGTCGGTCAAGCGCATATACTACAGCCTTTCTGCAACTTGTTTTGCCAACTCTCGTAACACACCGGCCGTCCACCGGGCGAGCGCCGCCATAGCTGCCATAGCACAGCACATGTAGTTGGCTATAGGTTGAGCATGACTTTCTCATGGTTCTTGAGGAAGTGGGGGATGCCTCGGAGTGAAGTAGGGTTTGGTGTTTGAAGAAACGTCAACCCTGTTCGTGGAAGGTCATCCCCCATG
>JAKFUF010000212.1 GCA_021732845.1 Planctomycetaceae bacterium
ATGGAGACAACCGGTTTGTCCCAGCGTGTCACCGGACGGCTTGCGCCGTGCCGCTACAAGTGAATGGCGTAAAGTCGTCTTTGTCTCCGCAAAAGAACGCGACAGCCTGGCGACAATGCCGACAGCGTGAATCCAGAGCCTCCGTGTTTGTCCACGCCGGACCACGCCCGCGTCCTTTCGCAGGAGCGAAAGGCGACATTACGCTGACAAACGCGAAACGACATAGAAATTCTGTCGTTTTTGTGTTTGACTTCGACAGGACAGGCGGATAATGTGTGTTATACATGGGTACATTGTGTTTTGTTGGGTGAATTATGGAAGTTTTCATTCAGGGTTCTGTGGCTCCCCAAACTCCTCCAGGCGTGGCTCCATTCGGCGAGGGGCGGGCGCGGAAGGAGCGGGCGGATTGCAAGGTGACGGACGAGGGTTTGTACCATGCCATCGTGGCTCATCTCGGAGTCCTGTCGTATGTTGCGATCGCGGTGGGGATCAACCGCTCGGCACTCTATAAACGGATCGAGCGTGCTCCCGCACTGCAGGCGGCACGCGATGGGGCGCGGCGGATGCTGTTGTCGCGGGCGACCTACCATTTGCGCAAGGCACTGCACGCGGGGATTGACTGGGCGGTCCACTACGTCATGTGCCGCGAGGACCAACTTTGGTCGCCATTCAATGAGCCACAGCCGCCGACGGAAGCGCAGGCCAACAGGGCTCCGCGCGAGCCGAAGTTGGAGGAGGAGGAGGAGGTTGAGGAACAGCCGGAGCGGGCGGGCAAGTCGCTGCGGCGGTTGATCCGCGCGGTGGAGCGCGGGGAGCCGTGGGCGGTCAAGTACTGTTTGAACCATCTGGACCCGCGCGGCCGCTACGCGAAGAAGTCCTGTGGCCGGAAGGCGGAAGCCACGGTTGGACAGGTTCCGCCCCAGGCACCGCCGGTCGTCATTGATGAGGTCGCGGCCGAGCTGGCGAAGGCGGTCTTTGATGCGGAACGCGGCCGTGGGACAGGCCAACGCCAAAAGCAAGTTGCGCCGCCTGTCTGCGATTCTGACGCCCCTGCGGCAGAGCCCAAAGCAATCGTCGAGACCGCGCAAGAAAACGCTTCGCCCGCGCCGGTGTTGATGTCAGTGGCGGCTTGCCAGGAAGAAGCGCTGATCTCTTCGACAGAAGCACAACAGCCCGAATTTTCCGCGCCCACCCTCGAGACAGAATCAGCGCCCACTCTTTCAGTGAACGGACAGAATCTGAGCCACGAGTTTGCGCCCACCGTGGATGTCGGGTTCGCCGGCAACTCCACTTCTCGACTGCCGACCGCCGCGCCGCTCCTCACGGGGACGGTGCCTGAACCGTTCGCGCCCACCCTCGACCGAGCGCCCACCTTGGACGCCGCACCACCTCCAAACAGCGCGCCCACCAAACCCGCGAAGTGTTCGCCATCGCCGAAGCGCAAGCAACAAAAACCTCAATCCCGCGATCGCACCCGAAAACGGCGTGTGCGGCCCCTCTCAACGAAAAAACGCAGCCACGTGCGCCGGTCACATTCGAAGCCGTAGGATGGCCTTCCGAGGCCGTCCCGATGGACGGTCGACGCTCCTTTCGCAGATCGATTTGACAAATTCCGCAACCAATCTATGGCGCGTCCCTACCGCTGTGGCACAACATCCAACAACCGTTTCACCAGATCATCCGCCGACAACCCTTCGGCCCGCGCGTGAAAGTTCAGCACCAGCCGATGCCGCAGGACCGCCACGGCGACGTGCTGCACATCGGCGAAGTCGACATGGAACCGGCCGTTCAGAATCGCCCGGGCTTTGGCACCAAGGATCAGATATTGCGAGGCCCGGGGGCTGCCGCCGTAGGTGATGAACTTGTGGATCTTCTCCCGCGCGACATTGGAACCCGGCCGCGACTGGCCGGACTCGGCGGGGCCGGGGCGCGAGGCACCCACAAGGTTGACGGCATAGCGAACCACGGCATCGGCCACCGGCACTCCGCGAACGAGTTCCTGCAGCTTCAAAATCTCGGCCAGCTTCAAGACCGGCTGGATCTCGGGGTTCAGGTTCGCCGTCGTGTTCTTGACGATCGCCACTTCCTCATCGGGTGTCGGGTAAGTGACGGGGACGTTGAACATGAACCGGTCGAGTTGAGCCTCGGGCAGGGGGTAGGTGCCCTCCTGTTCTACGGGGTTCTGCGTGGCGACCACAAAGAACGGTGGCTCAAGCCGGTAGCTCTTGCGGCCGACGGAGACTTCCAGTTCCTGCATGGCCTGCAGTAGGGCCGCCTGCGTTTTCGGCGGCGTGCGGTTGATCTCGTCGGCCAGCAGAAAATTGGTGAACAGCGGGCCGGCGAAGAACTCCAGCTTCCTGCGACCGGTCTCTGGATCCTCCTCAATGATGTCCGTCCCGGTGATGTCCGAAGGCATCAAATCGGGGGTGAACTGGATCCGTTTGAACTCCAGGTCGAGGGTTCGCGCCAGCACGCGGGCCATCAACGTCTTGCCGAGCCCAGGGACGCCCAGCATCAGCACGTGGCCGCGGCACAACAGCGCCATGAGGAGCGAGTCGAGTACCACATCCTGGCCGACGACTACCTTGGCGATCTCGGCCTTCAGGCGGTTCCGGGCATCCCGCAACCGGCCCACGGCATCCGCGTCGGACGAAGACAACGCGGGACTCACAGGTTCGGCCATCGCGGAGTTTTCCCATGCCTCGGAGAGAATACCGAACCCCGCCACACCCGGCAGGTCCGTGGAAAACCACACATTATCGCGGATTTCCGGCGATCTCTAGGGTATCTGTCACCATTTCCGAAGGGTGCGCCGCGCGGAGAGCGATAACTCAAGGGGCATTTGCATGGAAAAGGGCCTGCGGAACAATAACTGTGCGTTTCATGGTGCTAACCGAGGGCCGGTTCTAGATCACGAGAAGGGGAACCACGAATTTTCACGAATAAGGCGAATGACACGAATGACAACGAATTGACCGGATCGCCCGCGAGATGAAGCCGGTTGATCATTCGTGGAATTCGTAAGATTCGTGAAAATTCGTGGTTCCCTTTTCGTTGTCGAGGATCGGCCTTCGAACTGCATCTTGCAGCGCATATTTATTCTTGTTCCGCACCTCACGGCTGCAAGTCACTGGAGATCTGGCGAACGAGCCGTCCCATCCGTGTTTTCTCCGTGTTACGTCCGTGGCCATTCGATCTTGGGTGAAATCGGCCGGATACCACGAAACGTTGCATCACTGACGATTGCGGCCATTGGTATGATGGCTGGCCGCGTGAAGCTCAAGGGCCACCTCTGCGGAGCACACCATGAACCGCCGTCACTTCCTCGCGCTCACAGGCGGACTCGCCGCACAGACCGCCACCTTGTTGCGTGTTCCCTCCGCGGAAGCCGCGGCGGCTGCCGCCAAATCGCGGCTCGACCGCATCGCCGAAACCAAGGCCAGGATTCTCCCGCTGCATTCCAAGAAGGGACCAGTCCGGCCGGGTGACTGGCTGGATGAGCACAAGGAAGACGGCCAGTCGTTCGCCCAGTTCCTGACGACGCACAAGACGCCGGCACAAAAACAGTATCCCACCCTGTATGTGCAGCCCCTGGGCACGTTCACGAAGTCCCAGCGAGCCATCGTGGACCACACGGTCGACTTCATGAGCCGCTTTTATGGCATGCCTACAAAGGTTCTGCCGGATGTCTCGCTGGCCAAACTGCCCGCCAAGGCGCGGCGGGTGCATCCGACATGGGATGTCCCACAGGTGCTGTCGACACACCTGTTGTACGAAGTGCTGAAACCGCTGCGTCCGACCGATGCGGCGGCGGTGCTGGGGTTGACCGCCGAGGATCTCTGGCCGGGCAAGAACTGGAACTACGTCTTCGGCCAGGCGTCGCTGTCGGAACGGGTCGGCGTCTGGTCGATCTACCGCAACGGTGACGTCGACGGCACGCCGGAGGAACAAAAGCTGTTCCTGCAGCGCACGCTGGGCACCGCCACGCATGAGACCGGCCACATGTTCGGTATCCAGCACTGCATCGCCTATGAATGCGGAATGAACGGCTCCAACAGCCAGGAGGAGGGCGACCGGCAGCCCCTCGAATTTTGCCCGGAATGCCAGGCCAAGCTCTGGTGGACCTGCAACCTCGACTGGAGCGTGCGGTTTCAGAAGCTGGAAGAATTCGCCCAAGCCCACGACCTGCAGGAGGAGGCCGAGTTCTGGAAAAAGAGCCGCGCGGCGATTGCGAAGTAGGGCGAGTTGTCACCCGGGACCACCGAAGTGACCTCAAGAGGAGATGAGGTGCTGGCCCGTGGGGACAACACCGCTTGGACATCGAAGGGTTTGAAGGGAGTGAACCACGAATCTCACGAATCTTCACGAATAAAATGCACTCTCACAATTGTCGCTCGGCTTGACCATAACCCTATTCGTGAGCATTCGTGAGATTCGTGGTTCCTCTATTACGTGGCCTGCAGAAGACTTGAACCTGGTGCCGAACGACTGTTTTCAACTGAGTGTTCAATTGGTAATTGACAGCAATGTGTCGCAAGCGCATCGCGGTTGATGGAATTCTTCTTGTTGTTATTCGTGAAAAACTCGTGGCTCCCCATCTCGTTGGCCAGGACCGGCCTTCGGTCAGCACCTTCAATCTCGCAATGATCGTCGCGCAACTCACGGTGCGGGAATCCGGTTCATCGTATAATGCCCCACCGCTGGCCAGAGTGGTTTCCGTGGGTCGTCCGAGAGCTTGCCGCAGAAAATATCGTAGACGTAGTTCTCTTGCAGCTTGTCGACGGTCAGCTTGACCGAACGGCCATCGGCAGAGATCTCAGCGGACTCGACCGTCACGTTGTGCCGTCCGGAGTCAGGGGTGGCATACGCTCCCTCCCATTTGCGGGTGTAGCCCGAAATGTTGTAGCGGGAGGTGTCGCGTGCCGCTTCCAGCGGCATGGGCTGTGTGAACTTCACCACAAAGCCACGGTCGAACGCGGTGATTTCCTGGATCCCGAGCGGTGGAGCATCCTTGGGACGCAGCCGCACGAGTTCGCCCACGTTGGGGCCGCCGAGCCAGCCACTGTCGTAGATGCTGCCGATGTAGATGTCGCCGTTGGGAGCCTGACCGCCGCTGAGCGTTCCCAACAAACCACCCTGCGCCGGTTGTTCCGGCAGGCTGAAGGGATAGGCCGCGCCTTGGTAGGTATTGCCCACCCGCTGCAGAGAGAACCGCATGAGGAACCGCAGATCGTATTCGCAACCGATGCCGTGGCCGGAAAACGGCCCCGGGGGCGTGGCTCCCAGAAAGAAGATTCCGTTCACGCTCCGCGTCCACGGGTGCGGAATCTGAATCGCCGGGTTGAGCGACGGTCCGGGATCGGCACCATCCTCCAGGCTGGGGACGCCGTACTTGCCGCCATCGATCAGGTGATTGATCTCATTAAATGTGTTGCCGACGCCCTGGTTGTCGGAGATGAAGACCTGGTTGTCGGGAGTGATCGCCAGCCCGGTGGGGTAGCGGAAGCCACGGCCGAGCAGGGTGATCTGCCCGGCGGAATCGATCCGCAGGATCTTGCCCCGCCACTTCTGGGTCAATGGGTCGCGGCCGGCTTGGGCATAGTCGCTGCCCAGCCCCACATACAGGCGGCCCTGCGCGTCGCGAATGATGCCACAGGTCCAGTCATGATAGTTGTCGTTGTAGCCCCAACCAGTGGCGATGACCTCGCGGCGGTCGCAGCGGCCGTCGCCGTCGGTGTCGCGCAGGCGAAGCAGTTCGGGCTTCTGAGCCACGATCAGGTCGGGGCCGTCGGCGATGAGGCCGTAAGGCGCGGCGAGGCCCTCTTCAAAGACGGTCAGACTGACGTCCACACCATTGCCTTCGGTGTCATGAAGCAGAAACACCTGTCCGCGCAGCGAACAAAACGCCAGTGTTCCGTCGGGCCGCCAGGTGATTGCCGTCGGCATGATCGTCCGGTCCAGCGGGAGGCGGGTTCCTGTGTAGCCGGGGACGACGGTGACCGGTTCGAATTGAGAGCGGATGACGGGTGCGGTGCGGGGAGCAGGCCGCGGCGGATTGAACGTGGTGCCAAACGTCATTTGCAGACGGGCCGATGTCGCGTTGTCCGCAACCTTGATCGGTGTGACCTCGCGGTTCTCCTTTCCCAAGGTTGCCGTTTCCCAGGCAATTTCGCCATTCGACTCCATCCCGCCGAGAACCTGTTGAACGGGTGTCCGCAACAAGACCGGCGCGTATCCGCTAGGCACTCCATCGACTTGAATATCACGCATCCAGCGTGCCCCTTTGCCCGGCAGAAACCGTTCCTGAACAACCAGTGTGCCTGGCGGTGTCAGCGTCGAAAACTCCAGCCGATAGCGGAACCGCACGCCGAGCCCATCGGCCTCGTAGTCCAGCAGCCGGCCGATGGCGTCGCCTTCGCGATGTGGCGCGATGAGCGTTGTCGATCTCGGAGCGATGGAGCGCAGAGCGATGTCGGAGCTAGTGGCCCGTGGCACCGTCAGCGTCGTGGCTCCCGGTTCCCAGAACCACGATTTCCCCTGGGTCCGCTGGCGGGCAAAGTCACCCGTCCACCACGAGACGAGACTCATCTGGTCGAGGTCGAACAGGACGCTCTGCCCGTTGTGGAACCCAACCGCCAGAGCCCGTGGCACAAACCGGCTGTTCACGTCGCCAATCTGGAACACATCACGGACGATCCGCGCGGGCTGGCCGGGCTCCATAGTCAGAATCTGTTCGACGGACGAACCGTCGACGGCCGGCACCGTTTTTTCATCGTTGAGCGTGTTCCACAATGTCTGCAATTGAACGTCGAGATTGTCTTTGAGGATGCCGGCGACCGGCTTTTCGTAGGAGGGCATTTCCATGCCGGGAACAATCCGCAAGGGTGATCGCGTCCAACGGAGGAAGTAGGGATAACGCATCCGCTCGCCAATCCGGTACAGGTCTGAGCCACGGGTGCCGAGCGCCACGTTGCGTGGCTCAAGCGGTCCGATCTTGTGGCAAGCCGCACAGCTGAACCCCTTCGCCCCCAGCAATTTTTCACCCGCCTGCTTCAATGCCTTATGTTCCGCAGCGTCTTTGGGCTTGGCCTGCGGAACTTCCTGAGCCACCTCTTTGGAAGTGGTCTCCGGCATACGGTCATGCCCGATCAAATAGGCCAGCAGAGCCTGTCGCTCACTGTCCGAATGCTGAAAGCGTGGCATGCGCACGCGGAGCCAGGGGAGACGCTGTGTGGGCTGTTCACCGGCAATCGCCACGGCAAGGGCGGCATCGTGCAGCTTGTCGCCGACGGCGGACAGGTCGGGCGGAATGAGGGCTTCACTGAGGCCTTGAAGCTCTGGAACCCGCTGGGCGACCTTTCCGGCAACTTGTGTAATCCCCTTGGAACCGTCACGGTCGTGGCAGCTCAGGCATTGCTTTTCATGGATCAACCGTGCTCCGAGATCGAACTGGCTTTCGGGGGCCAGTGGGCGCTGCCGGGATTCGACGAAGGCCCGCACGGCGGCGCGGTCTTCGGGCGTCAGGGAGTAGGAAGGGCGTTTCTTCCCCAGATCGACTGGGGCCTCCGTGCAGGAAAGCTGCCAGTTCAGCCCCGAGGCTTGCAGCGACCGTGCCGCGAGCTGGAGGGTCTCTCCAGATTTGTCGCCAGAAACGCGATGACAAGCGGCGCATTTGGCCGAGACAAACAGGGCGTGGCCGGCATCGAGATTGGCATTCTTGGGTACGTCAGGCAATGCCTCTCCACCGAGGAAGCATGCCAGATCGAGACGCTCGGCATCAGTCAACTTGACGATGGGCATCCGGTGGTCGGCGTTCAACGACTTCGGATCCTGCAACCAATGCGCGACCCAGTCACGACTGCGCTTTTTGGCGAGCTTCGTCAAGTCACCACCACCGAGCAGGGGGGCCTTGCCGGCATCTCCGTGACTGTGACACGCCAGGCAACCTACCGCTTTGAATATCACCTCACCATTCCGCGCGGAGTCGGCGTCGGCCGAAACGCGTTCCAAGGCTGGCCCCGCCTGCTGCGCCAGGATACTGACAAGAATGGTCCGTTCGTCGTCATTCAAGGCCATCGCCGGCATCAAACGGCTGCCTGCGGCCTCCTGAGCCACGGGCGGAGACAAATGTGCCCGCAACCAGTCGACATTGATCAGCGCCGCTGCATCCAGCGCCGGAGCCGCCGGTGCCAGTGCTTCATCGTCGCGGCGGTGACAGCGGTTGCAGCGGTGCGCGGTGTACAACTCCCGCCCGCGTTCGAGCTTCGCCAGATCGTCACGATACGGCTGATGAAACAACACCTGCGCGGGAACGGGCTCGCGGGGAAACGACTCCGACGACCAAAACAGTTTGATCTGGCCAGCGGTCGCCGTCTTCTGAAAGCGGATTTCCAGCGGAAGTTCGCCGAAATCCAGAGGTTCCGGCTTGCCGTCGATCCACCCCGGCTCGTCGCGCTGGCCTTCCAGCACAATTTGCCCGTTCACCCGCACGGTCACCGCGCCCTGCGTCCAGACATGAAAGCGGTATTCGCCATCCTTGCGGATGAACACCCGCCCCGTCCACTTTGCCGAAAACCGATCCGCCGCAAGGCGTGGGTCAGGCGACCCTTCGCCCCAGGCAAACTGCACATCGGCGTCGACCCGCTCGATCGCCGCCGGTGTGTTTGCCGTGGCCGCCGCTGCGCCGGCCTGATACCGGGCGACCAATCCCGGCTGCAATTCATCCTCGTCCGTGGCCGGTTGGAAGGCACCGGCAATGGTGCAGGCCAGCACCACGGCGAGCATGGTTCCAGCGCGGAGCGTGACAAGAAGTCCAGGCGTCAGTCGAAACGGCATTGCAGGTCACCCGTGACTTGGAAAGTCTCAATGCACCGGAACGGCGAGCATGTCTCAACAGATCTTACTGAATCTGTGGGCGAGATGCGTCTTCGACAGCGGCCGTGCCCGCAAGGGTCCAGAATCTTCACTTTGCGAAGCTGGCTGTTATCATCCGGTCGTGACGAACCACTGCTTCCCCCAAGGCATCCATCCCATGAACCTCACCTTGAGCCCCGGCCGGTCCTTGTTACTGACGCTCGCTGTTCTGGCCTTCGTGAACCTTTCCGGCTCACGTTTTCAGGCCGCCGAAGACGAGGGGTATGTGCCACTCTTCAACGGCAAGGATCTGACTGGATGGGAGGGCGATTTTAAGCTGTGGAAGGTTGAAGACGGTAAGATCGTGGGAGACTCGGCCGGCATCAAGCAGAACGAGTTTCTGGCCACCAAGGAGCAGTATGGCAACTTCGAACTGCGGCTCGAATTCAAGTTGAAGGACGGCAAGGGGAACACCGGGGTGCAGTTCCGCTCCAAGCGTGAACAGGGCACGAGTGCCGTCATCGGCTATCAGGCAGACCTGGGCGAGAAATACTGGGGCTGCCTGTACGACGAGCATCGCCGCAACAAGGTGCTCGTCCAGGCCCCAGCGAAGCTCGGCGAAGTCTTGAAGATGAACGACTGGAACACGTACGTCATCCGCGCGGAAGGGGCCAGAATCTCGCTCTCCATCAATGGCCTGCAAACAGTCGACTACATGGAGCCTGACGAGAAGATCGCCCGCACCGGGATCATTGCCCTGCAGGTCCACAGCGGGCCGCCGCTGCGGATTGAGTTCAAGAACATCCGGCTGAAGACGCTGTAGGCCAAACGGAAAAGGCTCACGCGCGAAACGGGTGAGCCCTCTTCTTCGTGCACGTGGCATTAGGCCAGTGTCACGTTCTCCGCGCATGGCCCCTTCTGTCCTTTGCCTTCAGTGAAGGTGACGGACTGGCCTTCCCGGAGGTCGTCAAACTGAACTCCCTTCAGTGCCGAGTTGTGGAAGAACAAATCCTTGCCACTGGATGTTTCGATGAATCCAAACCCTTTTTCTGTCAGCTTCTTGATTCGTCCTTGCGGCACTGGCTTCCCTTTGTGGTAAATTGATGGGCGGCTGAGATTCAGCCGTTGCCACGGAGTCATTATAGCAACTAGTGCGCTAAAAGCGCGCACTCGGCTACAGATTCCGAAGATTCTGCGATTGTGGCCAAAAGCCGAGGTTCTCCACGCAGGCCGTGTGCTGGATTTGCCGACGGCTCGCCAGCAATCGCGATTGAGTGGGAAGAGGTTTGAGCATGACCGGCTCCGGTTCGCATCGTCAGTTGAGCAGCGCCGAGTGGTTCTTATGGACGTTGGGGATCTGCCTCGCGCTCTACCTGACGGTGTTTGCAATCCTGTTGAGCGACGACCTGATCTTTCATGGCAGTCTGATTCATGATCGGATAGACACATTCGCCCCCGGCTTGAATGCACCACTCATGCGCTTCCTGCGGCAGTTTTATCGACCTCTGATCTGGCTGCTGAATGTCTTTACCGGAAGGTGACACGCGGATTCGTCGACCCGACAAGGCAGTTCTGAGATCCCTCCCTGCGAGTGTACCCCCATGTCTGAGCTGCCCGAGAAACGCCGCCTGGGCCTTGTTGAAATCACCCTGTGGACCCTGTCCGTCATCGCGATTTTGTATGTGGGATCGTTCGCGCTGCTGATTTGCGACAACTTCGTCTTCAAAGGGCAGTTGATCGAGGGGCCGCTGCGGAAATTCAGTCCTGCCCTGCATACCCAGGTGGGTCAGGTCCTCCGCGTGGTCTATGGTCCGCTGCTGTGGGTCTTGCAGCGGCTGAATGTGGGGTTTTGACGTCCTCCCAAAACGAAACCGGACGCGAGGGGAATCGCGTCCGGTTGCAGTGCGACACAGTTTGGTTGTCAAGAACTACACAAACAGCTCCGGGATGGGCTGGCCATCGCGGACGACCATCACCGGACGGCCGGTGTTGGTCTGATACTCCAGCGTGTGGGGAATGCCCAGCATTTTGTAGTACGACGCGGCCACATCATCCGGCGAGAAGCCCTTGCCTTCCGGACCGGTCCCCTTTTCGTCGCTGGCACCCAGAACGCGACCGCCCTTGACGCCGCCGCCGGCCAACAGCATGAACATCGCCCGTGGATAGTGGTCGCGCCCGACGCGGGGATTGACCTTGGGTGTCCGGCCGAACTCGCCGGTCACATAGACCGCGGTGGTCTCCAGCAGCCCCTTTTCAGCCAGACCGTTGAACAGCCCCGCCAGCCCCTCATCGAGCGTCGGCAACCGCTGTGACTTGAGGACGTTGAAACAGTCGGCGTGGGTGTCCCAGCCACCCAGTGTCACGGTTACAAACCGCACACCAGACTCGACCAGCCGGCAGGCGAGCATGCAGCTCATGCCGAAGTCGCGCTTGCCGAACTTCTCGGCGAAGGCGGGCGACTCCTTGCTGATGTCGAACGCCTCACGGGCCCGCGGGGAGGTGATCACCGAGTAGGCCTGCTGTGAGAAGCGGTCCAGCCCTTCGACCAACTGGCTATTGGCCTCGAACCCCTTGAAGGTCTTGTCCAGGTCCGACAGCAGTGACTGCCGTTTCTCGACATCGCTGACGGTGACGCCATTGTTCAGCTTGATGCCACGGACGCTGAACGGCTGCCCGAACTTGGGCGTGGCTCCCGTGTTCATCGTGGCATATTGCACGCCCAGGTAGCCCGGCTTCTGCCGACTGTTGGGGATCGACACAAACGGCGGCAGATCGGGCGCGCCTGGGCGTTCTTTCGTCACCACGGAACCATAGCTGGGGAAGTCGAGCGAACGGATTGGCCGGTTGCCGCAGTTCACATAGTCCGTCCCCAGATCGTGTGCGGCCAGCGTGTGCGACACGCCGCGCAGAATCACGAACTTGTCCATGCACTTGGCCAGGTTCGGCAGATGCTCGGAAATCTGAATCCCGGCCACATTCGTTTCGATCGGCTTGAACTCGCCGCGATGGTCTTCGGGAGCGTTCGGCTTGAGGTCGAACGTGTCCATGTGCGACGGACCGCCGTTCAGATTGACGAAGATCGCCGCCTTGGCCGGAGCCGTCGCCGCCACCTCGCCCGCTTCAAGCCCACGCAGATAGCCGGCCAGCGTGAACCCCGCCGTCCCCAGCGCGCCCGCCTTCAGGAAGTCGCGGCGTGTCGTTCCTTCACAGTTCGTATGCAGCATGATCGATTCCTGATGTCGTGAAGTGTTTGGGAGCGGTTGGTCACGGATGGAATGCGGTTGGTGCTTCGTTCAAATCCGAGTTTCATCCGTCTTCAATCCGTGGCTCAAATTCTCGGTTGAAACCTAGTGGTTGATAATGAACTCTTTCGTGTTCACAAGAGCCCACAACAGACCCTTCAGGCCGGCAACCGGGTCGGCGGCCTCGTGAATGAACCGCGTTGAACGCTCGACTTCGGTGTCGGTCGGCGGACGGCTGAGAGTCCGCAGATAGGCCAGCCGCACCACCTTCGCACTGTCGAACTTTGGTGCTTCGGGCTTCACTTCCGGCTGAGCCTCGGCCTTGGGAGCCTCCGTCACGGCTAGCTCGGCAGCGGGTTTATCAGTGGCCTGTGCCAGTTGAGACTGCCGGGTCCGAAGTGACTCCAACACCGTCGTCAAGCGGTTGACCCGCTTCTCGTTCTTGTCCTCGGTGGCCTTCGCCAGTTGCTTTTCGAAGACGACGATCTGCCGCTCCACCGTCGCCTTGTCGAGCTTTGAGACATCGCCCTTGCCCTTCTGCATCAGTGCGGCAGCCTGCTTGTTGGTCTCTTCCTGCTTGGCCATTGCCTTTTGCTTCGCCAGAGCCGATTGCTTGGCATCGGGCTCGCCGGTCAGGGTCATCCCCGCCGCCTTGGCCATCTGGTCGATCCAGCCACCACGGCGCTCGATGTTTCGCAACACCTCATCGTCGTTTTGCAGGTAGATGGTCTGCAGCAGGCTGGCCTCCGCCGAGCGGTCGCAGTCACAGTTGCTTTCGCGAACCGAACGACCGAACACCGTCAGGGCATAGCCAGACGTCCCCTGCTTGCCGCGGTTCTGCGTGCCGGCCACCGAGATGGCACGGCGCGAGACATCCGTCTGTCGCGAGGCGATCTCTTCATCGGTGCAGGTCGCCTGGTAGATGGCGTCGTAGGCAATTTCCGCAGGCAACCGGCGGGGCACGGCCCGGCTGAAGTTCGTTTCATCCAGCTTGTTGGTTTCGTTGGGAACCCAACTGAGCTGATACGTCCGGCTGTTGCAGATCTCGCGGTGCAGCCACTTCATGTCGTAGTTGTGTTCGACGAACCCGGCTGCCAGATAGTCCAGCAGCGGCGCGTTGCTCGGCGGATTGGCGAGGCTCATGTCGTCCGTGGGGTTCACGATCCCGACGTTAAAGTAGTTCGCCCACACGCGGTTCACGAAGGCCCTCGCGAAGTAGGGGTTGTCCTTCTGCCGCAGCCAGTCCATCAGGGCGGTTCGCGGATCGGCCAGAGCCGAAACTTTCACCACCTCACCGCCGAGCAGCTTGGCCGTTTTGGCGGAGGCGGCCCGCAGATCGGGTTTCTTGCCCTTGTTCTTGGCATTCTTATTGGCTGGCCGCTCGGGCTGGGCAGCGGTCACAAACAGCTCTTCCGTGGGGATGATCTTGCCATCGGTCACGGCCTTCTGCAGAGCCCGCCGCACATCGCCGCCATTGCTCTTCTTGGGTTCAATCCCCAGCGCGCCCAGCATCTCGTCGGCTTCCTTCTTCGCTGCCGGGAACTGGCCATAGCGGATGCGTGACGGATCGAAGAAACCGGAAAACTGTTTGTAATCGTCCTGTGTCCACTGATCGAACGGATGCTTGTGACACTCGGCACACTGGATGCGGATCCCCAGGAACGTGTAGGCAAACCCCAGGGCACGCTCATTGGCAGACCGATAATTCCGCCGCGCCCAGTAGTAGGTCAGGCCGTCACGCTCGGAGAAGTTGGTGTCCGTCCCCTTGTGCATGAACTCGCTCATCTCCTTGCAGTAGTCTGCATAGGATTCGCCTTCCTCGCGGCTCTTGGCCAGTACAATCCCCTCGACCAGTTTATCGTAGGGCATGTTTTCGACGACCCGATGCTGGATCCAGTCGTACCATTGCTGGGTCGAGCGGTTGTAGCCCACATTGTTGAGCTGCTGGTCGTTGTTGCCCGTGATGTCGCAGAGCTTGGTCGTCCACCACGCGGCGTAGGACGGACGTTCCAGCAGTTCATTCACCTTGCGCTGCCGCTTGTCCGAGGAGGTGTCACTCAGGAAGGCCTCCACTTCGGTCGGTGCCGGAAGCGTGCCCGCCAAGTCGAGGCTCACCCGCCGCAGAAACTCGGCATCACCGGCGACATCCGAAGGCACGATACCCAACTGCTTCAGCCGGTTGACCACAAGTTCGTCAATCCTGGTCGGCGTGGCGACCATCGGATACTTGTCGCCCAGCTTGTCGGAAACAGGACGCACCACCAGCACCGGGACCACGGCATTGTCATACGAGACCACGATGTGCGTCGAACCGGGTTCGGCGGAGGTGATCAACGATTCGCTGAGCGTTGCCACCTGCTCGTTGTTGGATTGGAACCGGCAGAGGGCGGTCACGTCTTCGACGCGGCCGCTCTGCCAGTGAGCCACGACTTTCAGCGTGGCTTGTTCGCCAGTCTTGGAGAAGTGTAGTTCTGAGGGCGTGATTTGCAGCTTCACCGCATCCTGTTCACGGTCGGCACTCAACCCGTCGGCTCCGGTCTGCGCCCACTTCAGCAGCACACGGTACTGCCAACTGTCTTTCGCAAACCGCTCGCCGCCCTTGTGGGGGATGGCCAGCGTCGCCTTTTGAAGGATCAGGCTTTCCTCGGGAGATTCCAAATCGACGCGGGGGTTGTCCCCCTTCGTCAAATTGTCATGATCCATTTTGAAGTCAAAGCCGAACAGCGACAGCCGAAAGTTGCCGCGTCCTTGGAATGAGCCGTGGCAGGCCCGGCCATTGCAGCCCACCTTGCCCAGCAGGGGTGAGACGTGCATACGGAAGTCGGGAGTCTCGGGGGCCTCCTTGGCAAACCGCTCCGCAATCGAAGAGATTTCGGCTTCAGTTTTTGCGGTCGGGGCGGGAGTGTCATCCGCCCGCGCAACACCCGTTGAAGCCGCGATGACGGCCAGAGCCAGCCACGTCATTCGAAGTCCGTGCATGTGACACACCTTTAAGATCAATTGAGTCGTTCGGCTGTATGTCAGTCTGGTGGCGTGTTGCGCTTATTTGTTCTGCAGCGGTTTGTCCGGAACCTGCTTGTCCGGCGACTTCCGGGGTACCTGCTTCACGGCGGCCGCCGATGGCGACTCTTTCTGGACGGACTTCGGCGGCGTTTTATTCACCACCTTGCCCGATTTCTTGACCTTGCTCTTCTCCTTGGCCACCTGCGACTTCACCGCAGCCACTTCCTTGTCCAGGCCGTCATCGAGCCGGGCCTCGGCCTCCGCCAGGTCGCGTTCCACCCGTGCCAGCCGCGTCGCGACCCGGTCGCGCTCCGCCTGCAGGTGCTTCACCTGGAGTTCGCCCCGCGTCTTCAACAGTTTTCCCAGATCCTCTTCCAGCGCGGGATCGTCGGTCATCGTCATCCGCGCCGAGAGGAGACGGATGCGGGAGGTCAGCTTCCAGAGTTCGATTTCGTGGTTGTAGAGATCGGGCTGCCGTTCCTTGATGCGCACCAGCCGTTCACGGGACTGATACAGCTCCTGCACCGCCTTCGCGTACTCCCGGCGGTTGTTTTGTTTCAACTGCGTGAGCAGGGTGGCCAGTTCGGCATGGTGCTCGGTGGCGAAGGCCAGGGCCAGCTTTTCGTGGTCGGCATCCACCTTGGGGAAAGCCTTCCCGGGCTTCACCTCGGGTTTGGGCTTCGCCTCGGGTTTCGCCTCAGCACCCTCTTTCTCAGGCGTGGCCTTCTGACCGTCATCAGCCAGCGAAAAGTTCACGAAGAGGCCTGCAGCCGACAGGAGTAGTCCGGCAATCATCGCCGTGCAGAGAGAATTTCCACCAGGGAGAGAGCCGCGCATCAATCAATTCTCCTGCTGGTCAGTCGTGGCTTCGGGATCGTCTGTCTCGGAGATTGTCGCCGGATCGCCATGCACGGCTGCCATCAGCCAGCCGGGAGCCACGAGGTCGTCCGTGTCGGCCAGTTCTGCGTGGGCGATCTCCGCGGCCGCCGGTTCGGGCTCGGCGTCGGTGTGCCACGAGTCTGCCCAGATCTCCACGACCGACGGTTCCGCTACCTCCGTCCGTGGCTCAGTCTTTAGGCTCAACACGCCAACCACCACAAGAGCGGCCGCACCGGAAACAGCGGTCAACGCCCAACGCCGCGCGGCACTCCAGTTCCTGCCGGCCGCCAAGCCTGACAGCGAACCAGACCGAATCACCACCGCGGGTGAATCCACGACTTTACTCACACTTCCCGCACCGAGGGTCATGGTCTCCGCGAACTGGACGGCACGGGCCACCGCTTCACACGCAGTCAGGTCGCTTTCGAGCCGGGCTTCGAAGGCCTGCCCCTCCACGGGTGACAGCTCACCGGCGATGTAGCGGAAAGCGAGCCAGTCCAGCTCTGCATTCGCCGGCATCCCTGCCGCTGCTGAACCCGTATTGTGCATGGTTGAACCCGTGTCTCTCGCATGTTCTGCCGGTTGGCGAAGCGTCCTGCTATTCCACAGACTCAAGCAGCTTTTGAAGTTTTTCCAGTGCCAGCCGCATCCGCGACAGCACAGTTCCCAGCGGCAGTGTCAGTTCTGCCGCGATTTCGGCGAAAGTCTTGTCATCGTAGATTCTCATCCCCACGATTTGCCGCTGAGCCTCGGGGAGGGCAAGCAGCGCTGCCTGAACTTCTTCTGACTTTTCCTGCATCATCAAATTTGAGTCGGGAGTCGTCCCTTCCGCCACCTGCCACCCGCTCAGGGCGACCTTTTGCAACGCCCGTCCGTCAATCCCCTGCCGGCGGCGCAGATTCATCGCTTCGTGATAGGCCACCCGGAACAGCCAGCCCTTTTCGCCACCGCTTTCGATGGAGTGTCCCGCTTCAACTGCTTTTGTAAACGTCGCTTGCAGCGCTTCATCGGCCAGATGCCGGTCTTTAAGAACCCCCATCAAGAAGGCCCGCAGAGCCTCCGCGTGCTGAGAGTACCACGCCTCCAGCACGGATGAACTCAACCGGTTTGGCAAGCCCTCGCTCACTCCAACTCCTGAATCGCTGCCCAGACATGACGATCTGCCCCCCAGCATTATTCAGTCAAACCGCCGAGAATTTGACAGGCGCGAACAGGTTGGTGGAAAACAGACCATATTTTGAAGGTTTGGCTATGTCGATTTTACAAAAGCGAACGGTTCCGCAATTTGTAATGGCTGTTAGCTCATATCCATGACGGCACACAAAATGTTGCAAAGTCATTTATAAAAACGGGATGCGGCGATCATGGCGTTTCTCGGAAAATACATTCAAGTTTTGGTACGGCAACTGCAATAGCCCTATCCCAGTCTGACACTTGACCCAGAAACCACTGGATGGCCTTGAGCCACAGGGGAGCCAAGACACAGATAACCCGCCGGCCCGAGGAGTCGGGCTGAAGTTCCCACCGCAAAAGCCCGCCCCACATTCCCGCCAGCAAGCCGAAAGGATTCCCGCATCCTTTCGGCATTGCTATTTGGCCTGGGCGAATCAACCGCGTCCGCCAAATCGAAGCGCGAGTCGTTTCCTGAACTGCGCTGGCGAGATATTCTCATACAAGGGCGGCTCGATATTTTGTGGAGCCTGCAACCGCAGGGGCAAAGATGATTCGAAAATGGATTCTGGCACCCCTGTGTGGCATGCTGGTGCTGGTGGCCTGGGGAATTTTGTTCTGGGGCCTTTTGGCAGGTTCTCTGGGGACATTTCACAGGCTGCCCGACGACCGCGCAGTCACTGACGTGCTGACACGTAGTGGCACACAAACCGGCACTTATTTCATGCCTTGGCCGCGCAGGACGGCGGCGGAAAGTGCCGCATTTGAAGATCAGCACAAACGCGGCCCCTTCTACCGGTTGAGTTACGTCCGCGAGGGCATCGATCCAAGCAGCCCGCAAAAGCTCGCGATCGGCTGCCTGCACTATCTCAGCGTGGCCAGCCTGGGGGTCCTCTTGTTGTGGCTCGCCCGGCCCAGCACCCGGATCGGGGGAGGAGCGGTGGTCTTCGTGGGTGGACTGCTCGGTTCGAACCTAATTACGGCTGGTGACCCGATTTGGTTTCATCTTCCATGGGACTACAGTGGTTCCGTGTTGTTATATGAATCCGTCGCGTGGTTGCTGCTGGGTGCGACATTGTCGGCCATCTGGCCCAAGCCCACTTTCGATCCACTTGGAAAAGCCGTGCCGATTGGTCAGTGACAGCCCGTGCGGAGACTTGAGAAGCTTGAGCAAATTCGACTGGCGCGATACGTGGTTCACTTCGGCAGCGCCACCTGTGATTTTCCTGCCAGATAACCGATCAGATCCCGGATCTCCTCTTTGGACAGCTTGTCGATCTGCCCGGTGGGCATGATCGACTGGGTTGAGGGTCTCAACTCTTCGATCTCTTCCACGGGCAGCGTGATTCGGTCGGTGGCGGTCTGAAGTACGATGCGGCTGGGGGTGCGTTCCACGATGAGTCCCGTGATCACGCGGCCGTTCACTGTTTCCACGATCGACATCCGATAGTCCTGCGCGACCTCGGCACTGGGGTCGAGAATGTTGGACAGCAGATAGTCCAGATTGTTGCGGTTCGAGCCGGTGAGATCCGGACCGATCGTGCCGCCGTCGCCATACAGCTTGTGGCACTGGTGGCACGACTTGATGAACAACTGCCGGCCCTTCACCGGGTCGGCCCGCAGCAGATAGTTGGGGTTGAGGAGGGCCTTCAGCTTGGTCATCTGCGCGCGTGTTTCCGGCGCACTGTCACGAATGTCGCCCCACACCGCCTTGAGCCGCGCGGTGGTCGGCCCGTCACCCAGCGCGTGGATCTGGCGAGCCACAAAGGCCGAAAGGTCGGTCCGTGGAATCCGCTTCTGCTCCACGGCCTCCAACAGGGCCAGGGCGTGTGGCACACGGGAGGCCAGCGTGGCAATCGCCTCCGCCTTCTCGTCGGCAGTGAACTCAGGGTAGCGAGCAATGATCATGCGGGCCGTGTCCGGATGTGGCACGGAGGCCAGCCCGCGCAGGGCCGTGCGTGTCAAAACGCGGTCAGACAGGATCTGATGCAGGAAGCCAGGAAGCTCTGCGGCTGGACTGCCGACCAATGCTTCCAACGCCGACTGCCGCATGGCAGCGGGCAGGGTGCTGGTCGTGGCCATGGCCCGCAGGTCGACGACTGCTTGCGGGTCGCCAAACAGCAGCGCCAGCATGACGGCATGTTCCCGAACCACGGGAGCAACCGACCCAGCCAGCCGCGGATAGAGCTGCGTCCAGCCCTCCGGGCGTGGCACACTGCGGCGGCCGCGCAGACCCTCGCGCATCCCCAGCAGCAAATCAGTTTGAACAGCGGGATCGGTCGCCTGGCTGACCGTCATCACCCACAGTGCCAGATGTTCTGAAAGTCTTGAAGGAGTGGAAGCTGGCTGCTTCGTTTCCCGCGCCAGCGCATCATCTGCCAACCGGCGGGCGATGAACTGCCGGAGCAGGGGGATCCGCGCGGCGACCGCGAGGTTCAACGCCCGCGCGGGATCACGCGCAACCAGTGGCTCAATCGCGTACCAATCCATCAACGGCAAGTTGGCGTCTGCCGCATCCTCGGAATGCAGCGAGAGGGCGGCCGCAATCTCCCAGCGCTGATCCAGCGGCAGCCTCTGCAGGGCGGCGGCAATCGCCAGCCGCACAACCGGCGACTTGTCCCGCGCCGCCATCGCAGCGAACCTGCCCCGAACCTCGACGGAGACATCCAATGGGTTCTCGCACCACAACTGCACCGCCCAGGCCCGCAGGTGTTCATCGTGGTCATCCAGCAGCCCAAGGCGCGTCACGTCATCCAGGCCGCCCGTCACCTTCAAGGCCCACAGGGCGCGGAGCCGCTTTGGCGTCCGTGGCTCCGAGACCAGCATGTGCTTCAGTGCTTCATGCACTCTTGCGGGCTGCCAGCCCTTCGCCGCAGCCCGCTCCTGCAACAGTCGTCGAGCGTGGCGAACATGCCAGTCGTTGTCATGCCGTTGCAACAGGACCAGTTCCTCATCGCTGAGCTTCACCAGATCGACCTTCGCCACCTTCACCTCCCCGTGGCTCAGCCGATAGATCCGGCCATTCTCGCGATGTGGCTGATACGTGTGGCATTCCCCCGTATCCGACCAGTCGGAAACGTACACGCTGCCATCGGGTCCGGTTTGCAGCGTGACTCCCATAAACCACGGGTCGCCGGCGATCATGAAATCCTGCCCGTGGTGAGCCACGTATCCGGAGCCATGCCGCTCCAGCACGTCGTTGTTAATCCGCCGGCCATGCACATTGCACATGAACACCGTGTTGCGGTACTGCGGTGGGAACGCACCGCCGAGGTAAATCAGCGTGCCACAGTGGGCATGGCCGCCGCCCATTGCCAGCGTTTCCGAGGTCTCCCCGCGCATCGCGTGTGGCTGGTCGCCGGGATAGTGCAGATGATCCGCACACGTCGGCAGCCGTTCGTAGGCATAAAGACTTGAAGGGCGGTTTCGCCAAGGTTCATAGTGCCCGCCCTGCAAGACGTGGAACAGATGCGGGTTGACACAGTTCGAGACGAAACACTGGCCGAAATCATCAAAGTCCACGCCCCACGGGTTGGTGGTCCCGTCGGCGAAGTTCTCAAACACGAGCCGCGTCGGATGAATGCGGTAGACCCCGCCATCGCAGTGAATCCGCTCGGCGGCGGGCGTCTCCGGTCGCCCCACATCGGACGGACTGGTCCGCCCGTGCCCCGCGTAGAGCCACCCGTCCGGCCCCCAGGTGAACCCATTCGCCAGATTATGCCGGCTTTCCTTGTGCCCAAACCCATCAAACAACACCCGTGGCTCACCATCCGGCTTGTCGTCGCCGTCGGCATCGGGAATGAAGTACAGACTCGGCGGCGACATCACCCACACACCGCCAAAACCCACTTCAATTCCCGTCACATAGTTCAACCCTTCATAAAACAGCGTCCGCGTCTCGGCCCGCCCATCGCCATCGCGGTCTTCGAGAATGACAATCCGATCCTTCCCCGTCGGCTGCCACGCCCCATAGTTCAGCGCCTCCGCCACAAACAGCCGCCCGCGATCGTCGAAACAATACCCAATCGGCTGCACCACCTCCGGCTCAGCAGCGACCAATGTGGCCTTAAACCCCGGTGGAACGCGCATGGCGGCGACGGCCTCTGCAGGCGACAACGGTGCAGGCGTCGTGTCCGTGGCCCAGGCGGATGCCGAGATTGCCAGCACGGAATAGAACAGCACGGAGCGCATGTGATCTCACTCAAGGCCTGAGGGACATGCGGGATTAGACCAGATTCTGGGTTCAAGACAACGCAGGCCGATCAGCCAACGAACTCTGGATCACTACAGCGTCCATCGCGCGAAGGGGCCTCCACTTCTCGAGCTCCCCACAGAGTTCATTTCGGTGGCTGCCGAGCTTTAGCGCTATGGCGATCGGGCAAGCTCGACCAGAATCTGGAATCCACTGTTCTGACTTGATGACGCAGACGCCACGTAGTGTCGACTTGAGTTCAAACGGCGGAATGCACGGACCGATGCATCCAGCTTCACACTCGCACTTAGTCGGACAGCCGACGTTTGCCACGGTTTTACACCACAGACAACACCGGAAACCTGCTCGACAACTTGCCAGACTTGCAAACCGAGATTCTAAATGCGGTAATACTCCCTTGGACGCCAATCAACCAGCGACTCACCGGGATAAGCCCGGCAGTAGACCGCGAGACATACTGGCTGTCCTGCTACTCTCTCCGTGACAATTTGATTGCAGTGGGTGCCCGAATGCTCAGAAAGAAGGAATTGCTCGACAAGATCGCAGGCAAACTTGCACACCTAAAAGCATGCGTCGAGCTGCATAACGAACTGCGATATTTCGATTTGAACATCGCATGCGAAGATTTTTTTGCCTCCTTGTTGAATTGTGTCTATGGCTATTCTCTTACCAATTTAAACCACGACCACAACAGCGTTGCAATAGACCTAGGTGACTCGGCCAATCAAATTGCAGTTCAGGTAACGTCTGAACGAAGAAAGGCGAAAGTGCAGAGCACCATTGATTGCTTTGCTGAAAATGGGCTCGATGCGCGCTTTAAGACACTCAAAATTTTGATAATAGGCAACCGCACCGGAGACTACTCTAACCTCCGCTTGCCAAAAGGACTCGGCTTCAATGGAAAAGCAGATGTAATTGATATTCCAAGACTGATGCGTGACATTCGAGAATTGTCAACAAGCCACCTTGAGGAGGTCGCTCTGCTGCTCCAACGCGAGACATCGAATGACAATCACACGGCCAATGCCTCGGCTCACCACGCCATGTTGGATATGGCGCGAGATCTAGTCAACAGCGACAAGCCATACCAGGCGTTGACATTTCTTTTAAAGCAGCGCCCACTGGTTTGGGGTTCAGCAAGCACGTCCGTGAAGGCGAGGCTACTTGGACTTCTGGCGATGGCACAATGCCGCCTTGGAGAAAATAGCGCCGCGGCGACTTCATTTATTCAGGCCCGACAATACGCCCCTGATGATGAACAAGTATTATGCAATGTTGCTCTCGGATATTATTTACTAGGAGAAAAGGATTCGGCGGTCGCATTGTCGAACCAGGTCTTGGAACGCAATCCCGCGAATTTTCAGGCCCGCTCAATCCTTATTCAATTGTCGAATGCGCCACTAGACGAGCTAATCAACACTCTGCCTGCTTTTGCACGGGACAACCACGAAGTTGCGTTTGCTGTTGCATCGCTTGCCCAACGCCGCCACGATCTGTCAAACGCCGTGAAATGGTTCGAAGTTGCAATCGGGAAGAGTGAAGGCCAAACCCCACAGGTCAAAGGATATTTTGGCGAGGCGCTCTTGCACTCATTCACGGCAAGCCCAGCATCTCCAGTTCGCGTAGGACAAATCGACACGACAACTCGCACTAGAATTGAATACGCAGCGGCACTCCTCAAGGAGGCATGCGATGCATACACTGAAGATGAAGTCTTGCGCACGCACATAACATGGCTGATGAATGGCGCCACAGCATGTCGCTTACTCGACGATGCCCAAGGTGCTAACTCCTTTCTCAATCATGCAAGACGGCTGAACCCCACACATCCGCTCGTAATTCACGAGCTAGCATTTGAAGCCTCCAATCGCGGCGATTTCAGCGCGGCAATCGAGCTGGTGAAATCTATAAAAGACACTGCTTCGATGCCCGACCAGCCACTCCTTCTTGGCCAACTCCTGCTGGACAATGGGCAATTCAGCGCAGCCGCAGAAATCTTGCAGGCCTATCTTGCCGCCAATTCGAGTGAAAAGGCAGAACGCGATTCACAGTTGTTACTCGCGGAAATTTACATGAAGTGTGAACGCGCTGGCGAGGCGCTGCACCTGGTAGAAGGCTTGCTCGAATCGCGACCAGGTGACATCTATTGCCTGGTGACGGCGTCCCAGATCTACAGAAAGCTAAATCGCCGTAATGATGCAGAGGAGTCCCTAGAGAGGGGAGTGCAAGCAGCGGTTGATGGAAGCCCATCGACACATTTACTTCAGTTGGCAAACGAACTAGCCGCGCAACACAGATGGGACGACAGCGCCGACATCCTCGAGAGAATTGTATGTCCGACTCAAGATTCCCCACTAACGAGGAATTTGCTTATTGCCTATTTTCACTCTAGTCGACTGGAAAAGGCCCTAACTCTCTGCAAAACGCTTCGTGCGTCGAAGGGTCCGCTTGAGACCGTGACTGAATTCGAAATTGCAATCCTCGAAGAGATTGGCAACGTCAAGGAAGCGCGACTTGTGGTTAGCGAATTTATTGGCAGGTTTCCAGAGGCCACCACATGGCGCGTACAATTTGCCGTACTCTGCTTTCGAGAGAATGATTTGGTTGCACTAGATGCAATGCTGGAATCCCCACCAGACTGGAAGGCCATGCCAGTTCGCTTCGGCCAACAACTGGCCCAACTACTATGGATTCGCAATCGGTCCATTGAGGCAATTGACCTTCTTTATGAGATGCGACGAGTCCATTCTGTCGGCAGCGTGCAACTTCAGTACCTTCAAACGATGCTCCTGAACAGCGAGCGACAGGAACTGCCTAGCCCCGATTTAGTCCAATTGAACACCGCGGTGTCGGTCAAAGATTCCGCTGGGAACTGCCAATGGTATATTATTGAAGTGCGGGACGACGCAGATAATTCGAAGGGCGAACTGCAGCACACGCATCAATTGGCGCAAAAGCTGCTTGGCAAGAGCGTTGGAAGCTCGATCGTTCTGAAAGAGTCTCCGTTCTCAACCGAAGCGGGAACTATAGTTGCGATTGTAAACAAATATGTCCATGCATTCCAAGAGACTGCGCAAGGATATGAAATACGTTACCCTGACACAGGTGGATTCATCTCGATGAATTTCGAGAACGGGCAAAATGGCTTCGATGAGCTTTGCAATCGGCTGAAGGGGCAGCATGACAAGAGGCTTGAGCTAGAGGAAACGGCAGAGACTCGCTATCGATCGAACCCCTTGACTGTTGGTTCTCTCGCCCAGATTTTGCGACTGAACGTCATTCAGGCTTGGGCTCAACTGACCAATAAGAAAGGGCCAGGGGTGATCTGCTCGACTTCATCGCCTGCGGACAGAGAAGCAGAAGCATCGCAATTTGAAAACAGCCAAGTCCAGTTCTTGATTGACCCAGTAGCGCTCATGACGATTCACGGCATTCAAATAGCGGATGAGGTCGCGACAGTCACCGGCCGATTGGGAATTGCGCAGACCACAATTGATCTTATTACTGAATTGATGCACAAGAAAGTTCGAATTTCGCGTAGACGATTTATCACAATGAGGACCTCGGCAGAGAGTGCCAATTCCATAGTCTCCCAAGCCGGCGCAGAACTCTCACTCGAATCAATCCTCGAATGGGTCAGAGTACATTGTACTGTGCTTCCTTGGTCACCTGCGAACGCCAGCACGCGCGAGGCACGTAAGGAACTGGAAGAAGTGCTTGGCACTGAATCGCTTGAGACGATACTCTGCGCCTGTGTCCCGGGACGTGCACTCTACTCAGATGACCTAAGATTGCGAATGCTTGCAAAACACGAGTTTGGAGTCGATAGCATTTCAACAAACGGCGTACTTTTGCAATTGATCAAGAAGGAAATCATAGATTTGGAGAAGTACCACAAAGCAGTTGTTCAAATGGCTTCAGCAGGCTATTGCAACATCGGAGTTAGCGCGCCCGTCCTTCTTGAAGCTGCGAAGCAGTCTCGTTGGGCATCGGATGGCTCACCTTTCACAGATGTGCTCTGGCTATTGCATGCCAAGGCCAGTGGCGAAGACTCGGCAATTTGCGTCGTAGCGGACTTTGCTCGGTTACTTTGGGACACTTCTGTGCTTCCGATGACAACGAATTGTTTAATGTTTCGACTACTCGATGAGGTTGCTACTGGGCGTAATCCTTTCCGTGTCACCGAAAAGTTGTTGCGTGAATTATCGGTACGCTTTGAAGTCATTCCCTTAGCTGCTCTCAACTTCTCCAAATTAGTCCTAATGTGGCGCAGACTGAGAACTTAAGGATCGCGGCAACAATAACTGTCTCGTTTACTGTTGTGGAACTGCGCGGTAGTTCCATTTGCCTAATAGTGCATCGAAGAGGATTGGCATGGCGGCTTTGAATTCCTCCGAGGCTTTGCGTCCGGTTTCGTAGGCTCCTTCGAGAATGTTCACTGTTGCCGACAATCCGGCGCGGGTGGAGGTGTTCTTCATCAGCCGGACCACGGTTTCCAGAGTGTCAAACAGAAACCCCTGACAGGCGCGGCCGACATGCGAGAAGAAGCGGCGTTCGATCGGGTTGTATTTCGAGCAGTAGCTGGGATAGTGAGCCACGCGGATCTCGATGCCGATGTCGTTCACAAGATCCTGCAGATCCTGCTTGAAAAGGTGCTTGTTGGCCGCGTTGCTGCCGCCGCAGTCGCACAGCCACAGGATCGACGTGGCTTTAGGGTACGCCTTCCGGCCGAACTCATTCCAGTACCAGCGGAAGCTGTCGCAGGCGAACTCCGTCGTGTCGTGGCTCAGGCCCAGATTGATGTGCCCGTTCTCAAAGACGTCAAACAGTCCGTGGGGGATCACCACGCCCCGCGCCAGCGTGGAGAAGTCATGATCGTACGCCACCTGCGGTGCCTCCGACCGGACACGCCCCGCGCGGTACAGGAACCCGAGGTGTTCCTTGGCCTTCGTGTCGATGGAAAACACCGGGTTTCCGCGGTTCCAGTAGAGGCTCATCAGTTCCTCAATGCGTCGAAACTGCGCGTCGCGGTCCGGGGACTCCCCAACGGCCATTGTTTTCTGGATCTTGCGCAGCCCCATGCCCAGTTCGTCGAGCCACGCGTCGATGGTGTGGGGCGACACGGGCGTGCCCATGTCCGTGACCTTCTCCGCCAGCGTCCGCGGCGACAGGTCCGTGAACAGCGTCTCCTCGTCGTCCGGGTCGCCGGCGGTGCGCGCGTCCAGCAGCGAGGTCAGGTTTTCCTCAAGCCGGGGGTCGGCGGCAATCCTTTCTTTTCGACCGCCGCCCGGCCGCCGGACACGGCCGGCCGCGGGATCGTCCGCCAGGTCGTCCAGCTCCGCCAGTCCGTTCTCGATGGTCTTCTTCGAGCATCCCAGCACTCCGGAGATGTATTCAATGCCGCCGTGGCCCAGCCGTTCCGCCTCAAACGCGGCAAAACGCCGCCGGTCCTTTTCCGACAGCGACTCATAGAGACTCCGCATCCGCGCCTCAACTTCGGGCGGGTACTGCTTCTGAAACACGAAAGCCATCCCTGACTCCTCTTTATCCTGTCATCGCCAACCACAACCAATCCTGAAAAATGATACCATAAAGGGAAGGTTGTTGTTGCCGCGATCCTAACAGGGGAAGGGAATGCCGGTGCGCCCGACGGTTGGTGTTTCCGCGATCTGTAATCACGGCTTCCTCAACTTCCAAATCGACTTCAGCTTGTACACCTGCACCGACAACCCCTTTGCCTCCCCGCCCGTAACCTCCACACCCACATTTTGGTCATCCGCCTTCGGGATAAAGGGCAGGGGGATGTAGGTCAGGCCGTCGCTGGCGTAGACTTCCAGCATGGTCCGGTCGACATAGACTGCGAGGCGTAGGCGGCCGGAGATGAGCGGGGCAGGGGAGCGGTGGCCGTTGACGATGAGTTCCTGGGTTTTGGATTCGTAGGTGATGCTTGAGCCACGGATGTGGAAGGTGATCGCCTGGGCGGTGCCGGGTTCAAAGTCGGCGCGGAGTTCCACGAGGTCTGCCTTGAATGTCGCCAGCGACTGGCTTTGATCGGACCCATCTCGTAGCGACTCCAACTCCTTGGCCGGGCTCCGGTGCAGCCGTGGTCCATCAAGGGTCGTGCGCAGTGTGAGTTCACTCGGGAAGCTTTGCAGTTGGTTGAATGGCATGCCGGGCGAAGGGGCCTGGCACCAGCCGATTTGCAGGCGGCGGCCGTCGGGGATGTCGCTGAAGGTCTGCGCGGCGTAGAACCCACGGCCGCGGACATCGGGCAGCTTCGAAGCTTCGGGCGTGAAGCGGGTGCCGTCGAAGGTGCCGATTGAATATTCACTGTTCGCGGCCGTCAGCACCCACTTTTTGTTCTTCGCGTCACCGTCGATCGGCAGCTCAAAGAAGTCGGGGCATTCAAACAGATAGTTGCCGCCGTTGGTGCCGCCATCGGTGACGCTCGCCAGCGTCCAGTCACGCAGGTTCGGCGACGTGAAGAAATGCACGGTGTGGACTTTGTTGAGTTCGACATACAGCACCATCACCCATTTCTTGGTCGGTTCGTGCCAGAAGACCTTGGGGTCGCGGTTGCCACCAGTGATCTGTTTCACGACCGGGTTGCCGCTGAACTTGGTGAAGGTTCGGCCATCGGTGCTGTAGGCGATGCACTGCGTCGTCGGGTTGCCGGCGGCGGTGTAGATCAGCACGAGCGGTGGTTTGCCGCCGCTCATGCCGAAGCCACTGGTGTTGTGCGTGTCGACCACGGCGCTGCCGCTGAACATTGGCCCCAAGGCGTCGGGGTAGAGCACATCGCCGTGTTCCTGCCAATGCACCAAGTCAGGGCTCGTGGCGTGCCCCCAGTGCATGTTGCCCCAACCCCAGCCATAGGGGTTGTGCTGATAGAACAGATGATATTCACCGTTGAAGAAGACGAGCCCGTTGGGATCGTTGAGCCACCCCCGCTGTGAGGAGAAGTGCAGTTGTGGCCGCAGCGCTTCCTGGTAAAGCTTGTCGGAGTCCAACAGCGTGTCGGACTGCCGGAGCGATTCCAGGGCATTGGAATTCTCGGGAAGCAGGTCAACGTTGATCGTCAACGTCTTGCCTGCCCACCGCCTGATGTCGAGCGGTGCCCACCACTCCGGTTGAGTGCTCGCTGCGCCCTCCAGAGCATCGGCCAGTTCAATGTCGAACTGCCGCACAGCCTCGCCGCCGGCAGTGACGGTCACGACCCGTTTGCGGGCACCGGTCTTCACCGGAAAGTGCAGCAGCTTCTTCTGTGCCACGATCTCCCGCTTCACATTCTTCAGCAGCGGGACCGGTGGCACAACGAGCGGTGTTGAGCCACGGTCATCGGCCTGAATGATCTGGTCGACATTGATGTGGCCCCAGCCACCGTGCCGCTCGTCCACAATCACCAGCGTGGCTTCACGACCCGCGAACTCGGCCACGTCCCACGCGGCCGCTTCCAGGCGTTCACTCCCGCCGGACACGCTGTTGGGGCCGGTCGCCGTTCGCACCACCTTGCCGCCGATGACGAGGTTCAGACAGGTCTCGTCAGCCCAGCCACCGCCGCCAATGAGGAACGTGACGAACTTGCGTTCCAGCTTGAACGCCGGCGAAGTCAGCCGGCCGGTCGGATTGTCGCCGCCATTGAACGAGTTCACCAACCCCTTGCCGGCGAACCCCTCGACATGCATCTGGCCCGCCAGCGTCCCCCGCGCCGGACCGGCTCCAAACGCTTCACCCGTGGCTTTCCATGGGCCGTAATCCGCCCCTTCAAAGTCCGCGAGCACAATCGGAGCCCGTCCGTCAGACTTCTGGGGCTCTTGACCAGCGGGCAACCCCGAAGCCGCGACGAGCATCATCCAGACTGCCATTGTTTGACAAACAACTGGCAGTCCGCCATTCATGATCTTCATGAGCCACATCGTCCGCAGAGAGATGAACCGGGATCTCGTTCATTCGACCGGCTGAATAGTACCGGGTATCTCTGGGGACTGGCAGGTTGGCGGGCCGGCGGACATCAATCCTGAACTGATAGGACCAGTAGCCGCGCCGACAGGTCGGACTGGACGCAGGCGTGGACCATCCGAACTGGATCAAACTTCGCTGGAGTGGATGCCGTGAAACCTGACCGGAAATCGCACGTCCTGGACGATGACCGATTTGCAACGGCCAACATTGAGGCTCGCCGACTGCTGATCAAATACGGCTTCTTCGACGAGGCCTACTGCCTCTCAGTCGAGCGGGAAAATCATCGCTACGACATCAAGCCGCACAACATCTCCCCGGTGGCGGCTGACCTGCTCGAGGAAAATGGCTTCTCGGAACTGGCGATCAAATTTCGCGAGCCAACGTAGGGCCTGCAGATCGCACAGTCACCCCAGGTTGACAATTGTCATGCCGAGAGTCTGTACGACCTGGGAAGCGGCGGGAAGGCGCAGCCGTGATGGGGGGCGCTGCCGTGATGGGGGGCGCTGCCGTGATGGGGGGCGCTGCCGTGA
>JAKFUF010000136.1 GCA_021732845.1 Planctomycetaceae bacterium
ATTCCCATGATTTCCTCCGTGAATGCTGGCTTTCCTCACACCAAACATAACCACAATTCTAAACTCATCGCTTCGCCAATGCATCGTTATGATGGACAACGTGCGGAATTTGCGTGCCGGGGTAATATTGTTGCTGCGATCCTAAGCCACGCGGTGTGCAGATCAGCGAATACGCCTGAAACAGGCGCGGACCAAAACGCGGGAAGTTGTCTATGAGAATCGTGATGATCGGCACCGGCTACGTCGGCCTGGTCAGCGGGGCCTGCCTCGCCGACGCTGGGCATGTCGTGGCGTGTGTCGATGTGCAGGCCGACAAGATTGCGCGGCTCAAGGCCGGCGAGATCCCGATCTACGAGCCCGGCCTGCAGGACATGATCGTGCGCGCCACCAGCGCTGGAGTACTCACCTTCACCACCAGCGCCGCCGAAGTTGTGCCATCTGCCGATTGCGTGTTCATTGCGGTTGGCACTCCCGAGAGTGCCGACGGGGCGGCAGACCTGCGAGCGGTTTGGGGCGTGGCCGACAGCCTGGCACCGTTGCTGGACTTTGAGACCGTGGTTGTGGTGAAGAGCACGGTCCCGGTGGGGGTCAACCGGGCCTTGTCTGAACGCCTGCGCAGCCTGACCGGCCGCGATGTGCGCGTCGCCTCGAACCCTGAATTTCTGAAAGAGGGGCACGCCGTTCAGGATTTTACCCATCCCGATCGGATCGTGATCGGCGCTGCAGACCCCGCCGCCTCCGCCCGCGTCCGCGAACTGTATCAGGCGTTCCTGTCCCCAAGTGTGCCGATCTTGGAAATGGGTTGGGAAAGTGCTGAGATGACAAAGTACGTGGCTAATTGTTTACTGGCCACCAAGATCAGCTTCATCAATGAGATGGCCAATCTCTGCGAACGCGTGGGGGCCGACATTCAGGAAGTGCGTCAGGGAATCGGCCACGACCAGCGGATTGGGTTTTCGTTTTTCGCGCCTGGTCCCGGGTATGGCGGATCCTGCTTCCCCAAGGATGTCCGCGCCCTGCTGCATGTCTCCCGCGACAAGGGGCTCCAGCCACGGATGCTGGAGACGGTGGACGCGATCAACACGGCTCAAAAGTCGGTGTTGTTCCACAAGTTGGCGCGGCACTTTCAGGAGCGCCTGGATGGCCGCCGAATAGCAGTCTGGGGCCTGGCGTTCAAACCGGAAACCGATGACATTCGCGAGGCCCCGGCGCTGGTCTTGATTGACCAGCTTCTGCGGGCGGGAGCGGTGGTTCGCGTCCATGACCCGGTCGCGATGCCGCATGTTGAGTCGCGATACGGCAACCGCCTGGAGTATGCTGGAACGCCGCTGTCGGCCGTGCGCGACGCTGACGCGCTGGTGATCGTGACCGAATGGCCCCACTATCGGGAAGTGGACCTGAGCGACCTGAAGGCCGTACTCGGTCCTCATCCCGTCATTTTCGATGGACGCAATCTCTGGGACGCCCGCGCCATGCGCGAGGCCGGATTCCAGTACTCGGGCATCGGAGTGAAGTAGCTGCCGATGCAGCCACGGCGAACCTGACCGAAATTCTCGGCGGCTCACGACACTGCGCGCAGACTAAGTTGGACTTTTTTCGGCGCGGCATCACCCGTTCAAACTTGGCAAGACATCAGTCTTGGACCGTGTTTGAAAACGAAGTGCCCCGGTAGCCCGTGCTGCTGCGGAATGGCAATTTGCTGTTGCCTTCGAGAGTCCGCCGGGGTTCAGACCGGGCGTGTTCGAACCCGCGCGGGCGGGCGCTCGTGTAGGGGCCGATGTCCTGCTCTGGCAGCGGGTCGTGATATTCGGCCGCCAGACGTTCCGCGCGAGGATCTCCGTAGGCCAGTGTGGGCAGTCGGGTTCCATCCGATGCACACCCAGCAAGACCGGCCAGGGTCACGGCGATCAACAGCGAATAGCGATGTGACATTGGACGATCCTCCGTGAAAGGAGCTTCCCCCAGAGATGGCCGAGGAATCGGCCACGACAGCAGACGCGATCAGACAGGCTCAGCCACGTGGATGAGTCGCTGGTTCAATTCATCGAAGTCACTCTCAAGGGGTGCGAGATTATACGCGCCTGTCGAGGACGGGAATAGAGGGGTTCAATTCCCTGCAATTGAAATCGGCGGCGTGCGCCCGTGGAATCAGCACACCCAGCGCGGTCCATGGCGATTCGACCACCCGTGGCGGCAGATCCGTAGCGGCGGGCAGAGGGTCGCCAACCGGTGCATGTTGCCCAGACCCAAGGATCCGCAGTCGGGTGAGATCAAGAATTCGCCGCCACATCAGCCCGGCACAGGGCATACAGCGCGTCCAGGGACTGGGCAATGATGCTGACATCGGCGATCACGGGCATGAAGTTGATGTCCCCAGTCCAGCGCGGCACCAAATGCCAGTGCAGGTGTCCCGGCAGCCCGGCACCAGCCACTTGGCCAAGATTCAGGCCGATATTGTAGCCATGAGGTGACATGACGCGGGACATAAGGCGAATGGCCGCCTGAATGGCATGCGTGGTCTCGAGCAATTCTTCATCCGTGAGATCAATCAGATCCGCCACATGCCGCAGCGGCGAAACCAGCACATGCCCCGGGTTGTAGGGAAACCGATTGAGCAGCGTGATCGCATTCGCTTGGCGGGCGATGACAAACTGCTCGGTGTCTTTTTCCGGGTGAGCCACATACTCGCAAAGAAAACAGCCTTGGCGAGGCTGGTCTGCAGAGGCCTTCGCGTCTTTGTTGGCGAGAATGTACGCCAGCCGCCACGGTGCCCAGAGTTGTTCTCGGCAAAGGTCAGAATCTTTGTCCGGACTCAATTTGATTGGCTCAAGGGTCGGCTGGGGTCAAATTGGATTGCATTTTTTGCAATCCGCAGGATGGCGTTGTCATTTTGAGCGATGGCTGGCGACTTATGATTTCGCCAGATCGGACTCATCCATGGGCAGCATCACGGTGTCATCGACGGGAGCGGCGTCCTCGGACGGCAGATCGGGCTCTGGTGCCAATGGCTCCGTCATATCGAGAGCGACTTGACCTTTGCCACGAACTGGAACTGAGGTGGCGACCAGAGGGGCCGACTTCTTCGAACTGCGACGCAGAAAGCCGAACAGGCCACGTGGCGCATTGGGATCTGTGGGCGGAGCGGCGACCTTGTGGAAGCTGGTGGCACTGGGGGACAAATGCGGCAATTGCAGCGGACCCGGCGGCTCTTCGACAATGCCATCCCCCGCCGCAAGCTCGTCGGCAGTGTCAGCCTCACTGTCAACCTCCCCGGACTCCTCAAAACGCACCACGGGGAGCTGGGCTTTTTCGGGAGTGTCGGCGGTCCCTGCGATCGGCGTTTCGGGAGTCACGAACTGCGGCATCTCGTCGCTGCAAGTGCCCACCCGCGCTGCCTGCCGGGCATTCTCCACCCGTTGCTTGCTGGGAAGATAGTCGACCGTTTCATCGGGGACGGTCGCCACTTTGGCGGCCGGCAGTCCGGTCACGGTGTCAGGGATGGAATGAACGGTGTCTTCAGGGCCTTTGAATTTGTGCGATGGGCAGAACTCCATCACGAACTTGAGCGGCCCGATCGACAGCTCCGTGCCGGGATTTACCAGAACATCATGCTTGGCGAGGATCAGTTTCCCATTGACCAGGGTGCCATTGGCACTACCCAAGTCAGCCACATTCACACTGATGTCCGTCACGCGGATCCGGCAGTGCCGGCGGCTGACTTCCGTCGACGCGATCTTCAAGTTGCAGTCGGCGCTGCGACCGATCAGCGTCTCGCGGCCAAGTACGATTTCCTTCACGTTGGTCCGACCATGCGTGATTCTTAAACGCACTTCCATGGTGTGACACCGTGGCACCGAAAAGGCCGGAAAGGGGAAACACCGCTGTATGATAGGCGGAGACCATGGCAAGACTCAAGATGCGAGCGTCGTTTCGTTTGCAGATTTTGCAGACCTCGATATTCGCGGTTTGGTTCGCCCGCTTATAAAGCGCCGAAGCCCGGCTTCAACCGAAACCGGGCTTCAGGCGTTGATCGAGAATCGCCTTCCTTTAGGCGGCAACCGAGCCGTCCTCGGTGAAGAGCTTTTTGTCGCCACGGACAATGTCCGCCCCCACGACATACTTGCCGCCGGGAGTCTGGTCGGGCAGCTCAAACATGACTTCAAACATGAACTTCTCGATGACGCTCCGCAAGCCGCGGGCACCGGTATCCTTCTGTTTGGCGATCCGGGCCACTTCCTTCAGCGCATCGGGAGTGAATTCGAGCGTGGCATTCTCCATCTCGAACAGTTTCTGGTACTGCTTGACCAGCGAATTTTTCGGCTCGGTCATGATGTGGACCAGGTCGTCTTCGCTCAGCGGGGTCAGGGCACTGAGAACCGGCAGACGGCCGACGAGTTCTGGAATCATGCCGAATTCGATGATGTCGTCAACTTGGGCGTTGACCAGCAGGCTGCCGCGCGGCCGGGGGCCGGAGAGGGTCGCGCCCTGCTCGTCGCTGCCGAAGCCGATGGTCTTCTTGCCTTCCCGTTTGGCGATGATGTTTTCGAGGCCGACAAACGTACCACCACAGATGAAGAGAATGTTGGTGGTGTCGAGCTGAATATACTGCTGTTCGGGGTGCTTGCGTCCGCCCTGGGGTGGCACGTTGGCCACGGTGCCTTCCAGCATCTTCAGGAGTGCCTGCTGGACCCCTTCCCCGGAGACATCGCGGGTGATCGACACGTTCTGGCTGGTTTTGCCAATCTTGTCGATTTCGTCGATGAAGACGATGCCCCGCTGGGCGGCTTCGATGTCGAAATCAGCCGCGTGCAGCAACTTCAACAGCAGATTTTCGACATCTTCGCCGACGTAGCCGGCTTCGGTCAGCGTCGTCGCATCACCGATGGCGAATGGGACCTGCAGGTAGCGGGCGAGCGAGCGGGCCAGGAGCGTCTTGCCGCAACCCGTGGGGCCGATGAGCAGGATGTTGGACTTTTCCACTTCGACTTCGTTGTCGGCATCACTCGCCAGCATCAGCCGCTTGTAGTGATTATGGACGGCGACCGAGAGCATCTTTTTCGTCGCGTCCTGCCCAATGACATAGTCATTGAGGTGCGCCACGATCTCGCGTGGAGTGGGCACTTTGTTGAACAGGGGCTTGGCCGAGCCGCGGCGGCGCCGCTCCTGGTCCAGGATCGATTGGCAAAGTTCGATGCATTCGCCACAGATGTAGACGTCGCTTGGCCCCTCGACCAGCGGACCCACATCCCGATAGCTCTTGCGACAGAACGAACAGTTGGCGTTCTTTTTACCGGTCGAACCGCGGTTGCCGGTTGTGAATTCTTTACCAGGAGGCATCGGTGATCCTTCGTAGCGCCTGCGTGAACGCAGTCGGCAGTCGTCGGCGAAGTCCGAGAAATCCGGAACAAACGGAAACAGGCGGACACAAAGCGCCCTCGGATGGGAGCGCTCTGGCGTCCCGCCAGCCCCGGAATTTAACGCGTTTCTTAGCCGAACGAGCCGAGAGGAATGAACTCGGACCTGTCGACCGGGAACAAGAGCATATCGCGTGCCAGCAGTTTTACGACGGCTTGGCGGCTTCCTTCACGGAGCCGGGACTCCCATCAACTTTTTCGCTGCCTTGAGTCCGGCTTTTGATAAATCGGAATTCTTCCTCGGTAAGCTGACCTTGAAGGTGCATTTCACGGTAATGGGACAGCATTTCAAGGGCAGATGCGGCATGCTCGGAATTGTCGCTCCAACGCGACCGCAGCCACACCACGATTGCGGCCAGAACAAATGCTGCGACCGCCACAGCCAGAAAATACGGCGCGACGCTTGACCATGCGGTCTGAAAAGTGGGGGGGCGGGCAATGGCCAGGAACAACATGGCAAACAGCACGGCTGGACCAATGGATCTGGATGATCTTTGAGTTTACCGCCAGAGTTTTCAAAACCGCAAGGACCCGGTCATTTTCGATTTTCGAAGAAGGACCTTCGATTAAGAGTCCCGCCACAACTGCAAATTTCACAACGACCGCAACGCTGGATTGGAGAAATCGACAATTGAATTCGCCATGCACGCCGTTCAGCAGGCACCTGGCGAACAGATTGGTTTCAACGCCAGAATTGGGCCTGTCGGAATCTGCGCATTTCACGATGCCTTTGATGAATGCGGGGTTGGGTCACCCTCAACGAATCCGTGTGGAGAGAGATTAACGGCTTTGCCGATCCTACCGAACAAACACTGCCTGGCTTGGGCGGTGCGCAGCGGCATTGGGAACTGACAACATGCGGATTCTGTATGGAGTACACACCCAAGGCCAGGGCGGCTTGGCGAGGGCGGCCGTTCTGATCTCGATTTTGGAGCGATGGGGACACACGGTCAGTGTCGTGACCTCGGGAATCAAGCCCCCAGCCTCCTATCAGTTCTCACGCCACACACATTTTCAGGGGATGGAATATGTGGTGTCGCGCGGGCAGACCGATTACCTGCGGACCTTCGTCAAATGGGCGAGGGAACTTCCGCGGCTGGGTTCCAGCCTGCTTGGACTGCAAAAAATGCTCGACCAGTTTGATCCCGAACTGGTTCTCAGCGACTTCGAACCGCTCACAGCCAATCCGCTGCTGCGGGTGAAGTGTGAGCGGCTGGCGGTCAGCCGCCCGGCGGCCCTGATTGATCCAGGCGTGCTGATTCCCCAAGGTCACGAGTTTGAGCGGAGGATGGTTCGCACGGTCATCCGGCTCTTCACCTCGGGCGCGGACCGGCGGCTGGGTTATCATCTGGAACCGTCGACGTACCGTTGCCTGCCACCGGTCATTGACGATGAAGTGCGGCGGATGCGGCCCGTTCAAGGTGACCACCTGCTGGTCTACAATGTTTATCACACCCAGGCGGGAAAACCCTCTGAACTTGTCGGCTGGGCGAGCCACAATCGGGTCCGAGTCATTGCCTATGGATTTCCCGAAGTCGGACGCCGCGGGCGCGTGGGGTGGGTCGATTTCCGTCCCGCCAGCCGCCAGGATTTCTTGAACGATGTCGCCTCGTCCCGAGCCGTGATCACCACCGCTGGCATGGGCTTGCCGCTGGAAGCCGCGCTCCTGGGCAAACCCGTCAGCGTCGTGCCCATTCCCGGACAGTGGGAGCAGTTCGTCAACGCCTACCACCTGCAAAACGCGGGGCTCGCCCAGTGGCTCGACCACTGGGATTATTCCGCCGCGCTCGATCAGCCGTGTCGGCTGGAAGTGCCGTCCCCGTGGCTCAGCCAGTCACCGGAAGCCGTGCTGGAGCGGATCGTCCCGTCGCTTCACGGCCACAAGGATACCACGCATTCTCACGCAACGCCCGTTTGGCGCGTGGCTGCATGATTCCGTTCGACGGGGCCAATGCATCTCGCTGCATGAGACTTCTGACTGAATCTCAAATCTGACGTGTCCGACAAAAGTGAATTTCAAATTTGAGGTGTCCGACAAAAGTTGATTTCAAATCTCAAATTTCAAATTTCACAGTCTGTAGGACCACATCGAACTATCGTTCACGCCTCCGCAGCGACGTAACTCTTGCCCGGAAGGCCTGATATCGCGAAAAGGTATTTTACTGTGAAATTTGAAACCTGAAATTTGAAATTCCATGAAACTGAGACGCCCGACTTTTGTCGGACTCCTGGCCCGTCAAATCTCAGATTTCGAACTTCACAGTCACTGAAACGCGGGAAACCACAAATTATGAAATCCGAGATCTGAGACAAAACCGCGAAAGCCGGGCAACGAAAAACCCGAGGGAGGATTCATCGACATCCTCCCTCGGGTTCATTTCATTTGTGGACAGTGCGATTAGCTGTCGTAGTTCACGACGACCTCACCCTTGCGGGGGCAGGACAGGACGTGGATCTTGTACTTGCCATAGTTGTAGGTCACCTTGCAGCCGTCGCGGCTCGTGGTGATCCGTGGCGGGCAATCGCAGGGGGGAACGCAAATCTGCACGGCGACACACTGTGGCTCGCAGGTGCCGCACCGAGGTGCGCAGGGGTCTTTCACCTGCACGATGATCGGATTGGAACAGGGGGCGATTCTCCGGACGTCCTTATAACGGACGTTCTGGAAGAGTTCGATCGGCGGACCCACCGGCCCCGAGATCACCGGACCAGAGACGATTGGCCCGGGCAGATTTCCCGGCACATCTCCTTCGGCGTACGCTGGCAACGGGAGCATCGGTCCAGTGCCCGGTGCATATTGTGCGTTGGGGTCGGCCGGCAGGACTGGCGTGCCGAGCTGAGCCACTGGCTCACGAATTTGACCGATTCCGGCACTTCCCAGGCCGAGCAGCGGCCCCTTGGCGAACGTCGCTGACGCCGCACCGACAACGGTCAGGCAGACCGCCAATGTGAACAGTTTCCTCATGTGTCCTCCAATTTTATTGGTTGGGCGAGCAACCGCCGCCCGATCGTCCGTGAAAAGTTGACCCATTTCCCCTATTTGCTCTCTTGATTTTACCGCATGGCGCAGTGAAGTCCAGTTGCGGCAGGGCCTAACTCCCTTAAACCACTGGCTGGCAGAGGCTCTTCGACTTGGAGTCGTGGCGAAAATCGGTACGCTGAAACCAGATACAGCCGTCGCGGTAGAGCCACCCCAATTGAACAATTTCCAGATCGGCCAGATGATTTCGCAATGCCGTTCGGCTGGCAGAGCGGCCTCGCACAGCTCTCGTCATTTTATCGTCGCGCGCCGTGGCTCGGCTGGCCGCACACCGAAAATCAGCTACACGCAGACCATGCCGAAGGGTGCTGGTGGACCACACGCCGCCACCGCTCGGACTGCCGCCACTAATTGTTTTTGCCCGCCTTGAGCATCAGCCGTGCATCCGGCTCCGAGCCATACAACTGCTCAAGTCCTTCGCGCAGCGCCGCGGCTTCGGCCTTCCGGCCATCCTTCTCCAGCGCGGCCGCCTGTTTCAGTCCCGCCTGCAGCAGTGGGAAACGGTCCTGCGCGGAGGGCTGTTCCTCCAGCTTTTTCAAGAATCGCTGTGCCAGGTCCAACTGCGTGGCACGCCTTGCGTCTTTCTCCGATTTCGGCAGGCTGCTCAACACCGCCACGAACGACGCCAGCAGTCGCTTCGCACCCTGCGTGTCCCCCTCGCGCTGCAGTTGTTGGGCACGCAGCAGGAGACGATCGCCGTCGTTGTCGGAAGAAAATCCCCGCTGGCTCTTCAAAGCCACGCTCAACTTTTGAATCGAGGGGGCCAGACTGTCGTCCTGCAGGGCGGAATCCTGGGTCGGCCGCATTGCGTACCATGTGGCTCCACCGATCAGCAGGGCCAGCAGCGCCAGCAAGATCCAAGTATTGTTCAACAGCGCCGACAGCATGTTGGCTTCACGGATCAGCTCGGCCCGCATCAGATCCTTCATCAGCGTCGCTGGACCCGGTCCTCCCGGATTTTGTGTGGCCTCCAGCGGTTCGCTGAGCACGGTGTCGGCATGAACATCCCGCGTTCCATCGGTGGCAAAGGTCACATCCGAAAGCGTAATGGAACGCAGGCTCATCGAGTCGAGTTTGCGCATCAACACGTGTGCATCTGGGAAGCGCTTTTCCGGATCCTTCTCCAGCAACTGGCAAATGATCTTTTCCAGCCAATCGGGAATCTCTGGAACAATCAGCCGTGGCGGATCAAACAGGCCGAACTTGTGCTTCTGAATGACATCGACCGTGGAATTCCCCGAAAACGGTGGCCGTCCGGTGACGAGGCAGTACATCACCGCCCCGAGAGAATACAGGTCGCTCTGCCGGTTGGCCCGCTTGCCCTGGGCCTGTTCCGGAGACATGAATTCGGCAGTGCCAATAATGCCGCCGGTGATGGTCAGACGGTCGGCGGAAAAGACCTGAGCCACGCCAAAATCGGTCAGCTTGATGTCGCCTTCGGGAGTCAGCAACAGATTGGATGGCTTCAAATCGCGATGGATGATCCCGGCATCATGGGCCGCCTTCAAGGCCTGACAGATCTGGATTGTCAGGTGAACCGTCCGTTCCCAGTCGACGCGGCGCTCCCGCCGCAACAGCGACATGACCGTTTCGCCGGGGACATGCTCCATCGCGTAATAATAGGTCCCCTGTTCGTCGACTCCGTTCTCATACAGCTTGACGATGTGCGGATTGTTGAGCGTCCGCATGGCGGCAATTTCGCGGTTGAACCGCTCGACAAACCCAGTTTCGCGGGCCAGTGAACCAGGCAGCACCTTCACCGCGGCGATGACATTGGTTTCCGCGTGCCGGCCCAGATAGACCGTCCCCATGCCGCCCGCGCCCAGACGGTCGAGGATCGTATAAGGTCCAACTTTTTCCGGTGAACTCTGTGGCTCAAATGCCAAGGCACGGACTCGCTGCGGTCGGATTGAGGCTGTTTGTCAGAACAACTGGTGTGACGACGCGAATCTTGGATCGAACGTTTTAAAATGACCACGAATCTGCACGAATCTTGCGAATTTTCACGAATCATCCACAGGCTTCGCATCTCGGCTGATGTGAATCACGTCGTTGTTATTCGTGTCATTCGTTTTATTCGTGAGAATTCGTGGTTCCCTTTTCTCGCCGAATAAGACCGGCCTTCGAGTCGGGGGTCATTTCCCACTCACAAACTGCACCTGTGCGGGCGAGCCGGGGACATCGACAAGTTCGCACCGCAGTTCGCCGGGCGAATCGTCGCGGGTGACCGCCACGGTCAGCTTGTGCCGTCCCGGAGTGAAGTCGGCGGTGATCAGTTCCGTGGGCTTGATTTCGCGGTCATCGAGCCACAGTTTGACGCTGTCGGGGGCGGTCACCTTGAGGGAGATCTTTCCAGCCGTGGTGACTTCGAAGTAGGTCCGCGCATAAGTGATCGGGTTCTCGTGCGAAGCCAGCCGCCCGGAGATCAGTTCCGCCACGGGCAGGTTGCCCGAGACACGGGTGTAAGCCGGCTGCCACGGAAGCTGTGTGCTCAGCACGACCGCGTCCGGTTGGAACTTGATCGTATCCTTGACCGGTCCTTCGCTCGGTGCCAGCACCTGCCACCGGCGCGACACCCGGACCTGCGAGGGAGCGTATTTGCCGACTTTGCCCAGTTCCGACAGGAACCGAACCATGTCGATCAACTCCGGCTGGGTGAGGGTGTCAGTCAGACCCACCGGCATCAGTGAACCACCGTTGACCTGTTCGTCGATGTCAGCCAGGGGGATGACCACTTCCTTATCGTCGGTGTCGCGGAGGATCAACTCCGTGTCCGACTGGCGAACCTTGATGCCGTTGATCACCTTGCCGCTGTTGGTGGAAACAATGACGGAGTTGTAGTTTTCCTTGACCGCCTTGTTTGGCTGCAGCAGGGAATCGATCAGGTAGTCAACCTGGGCGCTGGCACCGATGCTGGCCAGGTCCGGCCCCACCAGGCCGCCTGCCCCAGAGATGGCGTGGCACTTCATACAGACCTGGTCGGCACGGCGGAAGAGTGCCTCACCCCGCACCGGATCACCCTGCTCTTTGACTGCGGTCACCAGGGCCTGCATCTGTTCGGCGGTGAGCACCTTGGGACCACTGGTCAGGCCACCGGCTGTGGAAAGGGCGGCGATCAGTTCCGGGGTCTCGCGGCCGGAAGTCCGAGCTGCACGCACGCCAAGTTTGGCGGCGTCTTCCGGCAGCTTCTGGTTCTCCAGCGCGGTGACCAGGGCCGCCGGCCCTTCTTTTCGCTGAATGAATTGCTGGAACAACGCCGTGACATCATCACCGGCCTTATGATCGGCGAGCACTTCCACGGCCAGCTTGGCACCTCCCTTGAGATCCAGTTCGGCGATGGCCACGGCGGCCGCCAGCCGCTGCGGCTGCGGACGATCCTTGGCCGACAGTTTCAGCAGAGTACTTCGGCTCGTTTCACCACCCATAAACACGAGTGCATCCACCGCCGCCTGCCGCACGCCATTACGGATCTCCACCCCCAGAGCGATGGCTGCAATCGCTTCACGGAGATCCTCCAATTTCCAGATTCCAGCCGCCCTTAGTGCGGCCGCCTGAAGTTGTGGATCAGTGGAGGTCAGCAGTGGAGCAATCCCCGACAAAGCTCCTTCGGGCCGCACCATGCGTCTTGTGGCCGCAGTGGTGAGGGCATTGAGGATCGCCGCCTTCTGAGCCACGGGGGTCTCGGGTGCCAGCGCCAGATCATAAGCCAGCCGCAGTTCCGACGGACCGCCGAGCGATGCGACCAGCGTCACTGCTGCTTCATCGCGTCCCGGCGGCAGTTTCCCAGCCTTGAGCAACTGCACCAGTGGGCCAACGACACTTGCCGAGCCGACCGATTGCAGGGCAAACGTCAGATGCGAGGCGTTGCCGCCGAAGTCAAACGTTCCGCCATTCACGGCCGGCAGCCAGACCCGCTGCAGGTCACGGGCGGTTTGCCACAGTGCGAAGTCCAGCGACACATCGACGGGCCGGTCGAGCGCCCGCATTGCCAGTTCGGCGGAGCGCAGTTCAGGGATCGCCGCCAGAGCACGGACCGCTTCCAACCGGACGCGCGGGTGATCGTCGCCGACGGCGGCCGTCAGCGCCTCAAACACAAAGGGGATGCGACCGCTCCACTGCGAGAGCACGCGAACCGCCGCTGCCCGCCCCCGGTGATCGCGGGCTTTCAACAGGCGTGCCAGCAACTGTGGCTCGGTCGTGTTGAGCGACTGGTAAGTCCACAGGGCCTCCAGCGCATGATGTTCAAACTGCGCGTCCGCAGGATCCAGGTGTTCCACCCAGTTGGCGAGCGCGGGCAGGACTGCCTCCGCCCCCATCTCCTTCATCTGCCGCTTGGCATGCAGCCGCGTGAACGACTCTGGTGCCTTGAGTGAATCCAGCAGCTTGTTGACGGGGGAACCAGCCAGTTTCGGACGCTCCACCAATGGCCTGCCCTTGGCGGTAATCCGCCAGATGCGACCGTGGGTGTGGTCGCGGCGGGGGTCGCGGAAGTCGACTTCACCGTGCTGAATGATCGGGTTGTACCAGTCGGCAATGTAAATCGCCCCGTCCGGACCCATCGCCACGTCGATCGGGCGGAAAGCCACGTGCGTCGTCTTGATGACCTCGCCCATCTCCCGCGAGGCAAAGCCCGAGCCGTCTTCGGTGATCACAAACCGGCAGACGCGATGACCCCGGAAATCGTTGGTGATGATGTTGCCCCGCCAGTCTTCCGGCAGGTGGCCGCCATCGACGATTTCCATTCCACAGTACTTGGGGCTGCCGGGGTTCATCCCCTTCACAATCCGTGTGGCCCCGGGTGAAGTGAGAAACACCGAACCCGGAAAGGCAAAATTGATCCCTTCGCCGCCGGCACCATCGGTCGCCAGCGACTGGCCCCACGCGTCGAACTGATGGCCCCAGGGGTTCACCAACCCCTTCGACAGGATGTCGAGTTCCATGGTCTCCGTGCGGAACCGCCAGATCCCGCCGCCGCCCAGCCGCCGCACGCCGTGCGGTGTTTCAATGTGGCTGTGGATATAAATCGACTGGTTGAAATACAGCATCCCATCCATGCCCCAGCGGAACGTGTGCAGGATGTGATGGGTGTCTTCCGTGCCAAACCCAGACAGCATGACCCGCCGACTGTCGGCCTTGCCATCGCCGTCGGTGTCGCGGAAATGCACCAGTTCGGTGCTGTTGGCGACATACGCCCCGCCGTCACCCGGGACAACACCCGTGGGGATCAAGAGGCCGTTCACAAACACCGTCGTCTTGTCCGATTTGCCGTCGCCATCGGAATCTTCCAGGATCAGCACCCGGTCGTTCGGCTCCTGACCGGGAGCGACCTGTGGATAGACTTCGCTGCTGGCGACCCACAGGCGGCCCTGGCCGTCGAAATTCATCTGAATTGGCTTCGCCAATTGTGGGTCGGCGGCAAACAGATTGACCTCGAACCCCTCGGCCACCTGAAACGACTTGCGCTCAATTTCGGGATCGGGATCGGGAATGTCCTTCAGTTCCCGCTGCGCGAAGGCGGGTGTCGTCAGCAGCAGCACCAGAACTGAAGAAAGCAGCGGAAAGGCGCGCACGGGAAAACCTCGGGGATGCAGGAGCGTCGGTTCGCGACTGGTTATCGCCCGACTATAGGCAATTGCACGGACAGTCTCCATCCAACCGCCGGAATGCCACGCCAACCATCAATGGAATGCCATCCGCGATGGACGGGCTGCAATTTCTCAAAAACCGTTCGCGGTCCATATTCTCGGGACCAAGGTGAACTCGGTGGGGTCGTGGGTGGTGGCGGTTGCTAAAGTGAACCAACCGCGCGCAAAACTTCATTCGTCATTCGTCGTCCCTCGTGTCGTCCGCCGCCGGTCGTTGCCCAGGCCCGCACCTCACCGCCTCAGTTTCAGACGTCGACGAATGCCGCCCATCGCAACGTGGCCAGTCTTGCCAAAGCTCATCCAACCAGTCACAGTGCGAAATCGACCTTTGCTGTCCCGCCCCACAACTCAGCCTGCCTGTTCCCTTGAATCGCACATCCAAAGCCCCGCTGCTGATGATCTTTGTGACGGTATTCATCGATCTCCTCGGGTTTGGGATCGTGCTGCCGTTGCTGCCGCGTTACGCCCAGCATTTTCATGCCGACGGCCTGACGCTGGGACTGCTGATGGCCTCGTTTTCGGCCATGCAGTTCTTGTTCGCTCCGCTGTGGGGACGCGTCTCCGACAAGGTGGGACGCCGCCCCGTGCTGATGCTGGGGTTGGCGGGCTCCACGCTGTTTTACGCGTTGTTCGGCGCAGCCACGACTTTGGGCGCGTCGGGGCAATGGTTGGGCCTGGGGGTCATCCCGTGGCTCTTTCTTTGCCGGATTGGCGCGGGCATTGCCGGAGCCACGATCCCGACGGCACAGGCCTACATTGCCGATGTGACCGCGGCGGCCAACCGGGCGAAGGGGATGGCACTGATCGGAGCGGCTTTCGGCGTCGGCTTCACCTTCGGACCGCTGCTGGGTGCCCTGTTTGTCTCCGGTGACGTGGGGGATGCCACGACGCTGGCCCACCCGGCCGTTGTGGAGCAGTTGAAGATCACCCCCGACCAGTCGCGGCAGATTGCCGCCGTGGTGCAGAAGTACGACGCCGAGCTGGAGGCAAAACGGCTGACCCTCAAACGCAAGGATCGGCAGCAGTTGCTGGACGCCCGCGAGCGCGACGTCCTGAAGCTGTTCACACCCGCCCAGAGCGAAGCGTGGCACAAATTCAGCGCCCCCAGTCCGTGGCCAGGTTATGCCGCGTCGGTGCTGTCGGGGTTGGCGCTGTTGTTTTCGATTTTCCTGCTTCCCGAATCGCTCCAACCGGGTGCTGCGCGGTCTTCCGGAGGGCACTGGCTCGAATGGCGGGGCGTCCAGCAGGCATTGACCCAGCCGGCGTTGTTGCTAGTGCTGGTCACAATGTTTCTCACCACCTGTGCCTTTGCCCAATTCGAAAGCACGCTCTCACTGCTGACCGCCCAGTTGGGCCTGGCGGACCGCTACAACTATTTCGTCTTCGCGTACATCGGCTTTGTGCTCTCGCTGAGCCAGGGGTTCTTGGTGCGAAGGCTTGTGCCACGGCTGGGCGAATTTGTGATGAGCATCGCCGGCACGCTGCTGATGACGGTCGGCCTGCTGCTGATTGGTCTGGCTGGCATCCAGGACTCGGTGGCAATGCTCTATGTCGTCGTGCCGATTTGTGTGGTTGGCGTTTCCGCCGTCAACCCCTCACTGCAGTCGCTGCTGTCGCGGCAAACTTCCGAGTCGCAGCAGGGAGAAGTCCTGGGGGTGGGCCAGAGTGTTTCAGCGCTGGCGCGCATCGCCGGACCGGTCATCGGGTTGACGCTCAGCGACATCAGCATCATCTGGCCTTACTGGTCCGCAGCCGGATTGATGGGGTTGGGGGTGCTGATGACCCTGCTGCTGCCACGCACGACGGGTCACATCACTGCAGGCGGTGCAGCCCCCGCGCCAGCCGGGCTCGATTGACCCCCACCAGTGCCTGTGGCTCATGCTGCAGGAGCTTCACCAGTTGCGATGACGTACACTCCAGCCGTGTGGCGGAGGCCGCCAAATCAAATTCATCGGCGGCAAGCCGATCGAGGGCTTCCGCGAGCAGTGACGGAAAGTCGGCGTGTGTGGGACTCACGACGATGCGTCCAGCGGCACGGCGGGACTTCCACAAATCGCTCGGTTCCTCGGCGGGCGATTCGCGCCAGTCGAGGGCGAGTTGAACACGGAGGCGGAACAGGGCGACCTTGAGATTTTCAGGCTGACTACGACGTTCGGCGGCCTCGGCGCGAACACCAGTCGGCCGGTGGTCCAGCACAATGGCTGTTTCCACCTTGTTGCGATGCTGGCCACCCGGCCCCGACCGTCGCGTCCGCGTCACCTCGCATTCGGCCTGCAACCGGTCATTGTCGAGGGTCGCCGGATGCATGGTGGAGGTTCAACACCTGTGAATCCGCGCAGCAGAAAGACCTTCCTGCGGTGCAGACAAGCACCGGGAAGGTCATGAAGCTTCATTCACGCGCTGAGACGAGCGTGATGACTTACAGCGTCACCAGCGGACTGACCCGCCGGGCTTTGGCCAGAATGAGTGCCTTGTCGCCGTCGTTGTTTGCCTTGGCAAATTTCTCGCGCAGCTTCTTGAGCTTCGCCCGCCGTGAACGCCGCCGCTTGATCTCTCGTGTACGTTCGACCGAACCCATTGAGTCAACCCTTCTGGCTGCCTGAAGACTTACGCGAATTTTCCAAATTGAGGATTCGGGACTTTAACAGAGCCGAAATCCTCAGTCAATGCGCCGGTCACAAAACTCAAAACTGCAGACTGCCTTGCGTGATTTCGGGACACCGCCAGCAGGTCCGCGACAGGTGTCCCGGAATCATGCAATGTTGAATAGCGTCAACTGCTCGCGCTGCGATAACTCTTGAGCGACAACTTAAAGATATGCCTGGATACGAACAGTCCGGCGACCGCCGCCAGTGGGGCGACAATCACGAGCCACGTCGGATCGGCGGGGTGCCGCACGTGCCGCGTGATCTGCTCGGCCGGGACGGTCACCACCAACAGGATTGGGAGCAAGTAGGAGAACAGAAACAACAGGGCCGGGGCACCGGGGATCTGGGCATCGCGGTAGAAGCTGCGGGGGTAGCGGGCGAAAATTGTGATGTAAAACCAGAAATCGTACAGCCCCTGATTCTGCCCCAGCCAGATGCTCGTGGAGGCCAGGGAGATCATCAGGCTGTAAAAGAACGTTACGGCGACCAGGATGAAGCCGAGATACAGGAACACCTGGCCGGCGCTGACCGGCCGGTCGAGTTGCCAGAGGGCGTATCCGAGCAGGCTGGTGTTCAGCAGCAAGTGCCCGAGGGCACCGAGGTCGAGCTTTTCGAACGACACCAGAAACTGCGTGTCAATCGGTTTGAGCAGCACAAAATCGAGGTTGCCGGTACGGATCAGTTCGCTGAAGTTGGCGCAGTTCGGCATGAACAGCGCCTCGATCAGCGTATTGATGATCATCCCCGTCGCCATGAAGGCGAAAAACTCGTACCGCGACCAGCCGTTGACGTCGGGCACGTTGCGATAGATCAGGTCGAACATCGTGACCTGGGCCGTGAACCAAAAGGCACGCGTCACCACGTCAATCAGGAAGTTGCCGCGAAACTGCATCTCCCGAACCAGCGAATTGCGGGCGAAAGCGAGGATCAAGCGGAGGTAGCTGGGAGAACCGGTGCTGGCGGACATGAACGGAGGCGATAAAGAGCGGTGTGGGGGGAATGCCAAATGACTAATGACAAAGTGGTCGGTTGTTGTCCATGCGGCCCGAGGGAGGCAGAGGTTGTCATTTGGCGTGTGTCATTCCTTCATGTCACTCGATGAGGCGCGTGTTGGGGCATTTCGGACTCGGAGATCAAGCCGGGCTGAACAAAGAATTAAAGAGCGCTTCAAGGTGCCATCCGAAAGCCGAACTTAGACAACGATTTAGGGGAACCACGAATTTCACGAGTAATACGAATGTCACGAACGACAACGAGAAGGATTCCGTTGCCCGCGATGGCATAGCGATTGATGATTCGTAAGATTCGTGGTTAAACTCCCAACCGTACGATTCCCCTGCGGTTGTGCCAGACCAGCCGATTTGACCAGCACCCTCCCTGACGACCACTTCATTCCGCGTCATCTTCACCAGCCTTGGCGTCATCACTGCGGCAACCGGTGACCTTTTCCACGGTCTTGCGCAGGTCGCGGAGGGTCATGGGCTGCGTGAGCACGCGGGCCTTTTCGCTTTCCTTGAGCCGCTCGGCCCAGTCAGTCTGCTTCGTCGAAAGCACCAGAAAGGTCGGCTGCTGCGGGGAACTCTTCTGCAGATCGCGGAAGGCGCGGCGGGAGTCGTCACCCACGGATTCGGCCATGATAACCAGGGCGTCAGGCGCGGGACCAAGTTTCATCCGGTTGAGCCCGCGCTGCAGGTCACCAACCACCAGCACGCGGAACTTGTGCTTGGTGAAATAGTCGCGGAGCTTGTCCTGATGCTTCGAACGGTCTTCAATGAAGAGAATGACTGGCTGAGCCGGGCGCGCAGCTCCCGGTGGGATTGACTGGGCCGGTTCGGACGATGCGGCTTGCGTCGTCGGTGTGCTGGCGGAGGCAGCCACTGGCCCCGCTTCTTCCTGGCGGATCGCGGCCTCCAAATCTGGAATGGCGTCGCCCGGCGTCTGGTATCGCAGCATCGGATTCAACTGCATCAGCCGGTCGCAGATGCGGCAGACACTGGCGGGCAGTGACGGATCGGCCTGCTGGACGGGCCGGACGTTCTGATAACGCGCGAAGGTCCCGCGTTCGCTGCGGTCCTTCGTGCGTTCGTAGGGCGGCATGCCGGTCAGCAGCTCGTAGTAAATCACTCCCAGAAAGTACATGTCGCTGCGTGGGTCGTTGCGCGGGGCACCGGTGTTGCGTTCGAGCGTGGCGTACTCAATCGCCCGCGCGAGGCTCTCGCTGAGGTCGGTTCCGTCTTCGGCGGGCCCACCGCCCAGGCCGAAGTCCACGAGTTTAGCCACGCCGCTGAAGCTCATCAGCACGTTGGTGAGCTTCATGTCGCGGTGGGTGACCCCCTTGCCGAGGGCGTATTGCAGCCCTTGGGCAATGTCCAGCACGCACTTCGAGGCTTCCTTTGGCGACAGCTTTTTGCGGATGTTCAAGAAGTCTTTGAGGTTGCCACCTTCGACAAACTCCATCGTGAAGTACTGTGCATCCCCCGACCGGCCAATTTCATAAATCGGCACGATGTTGTCATGCTTCAGGTTCTGGCACATCTCCGCTTCGCGAATAAAATCCTTGACGGCCTGCGGGTCGCTCGCCCAGCGCTGCCGCAGCAGCTTCAACCCCACCATTTTTCCGGTGCGCAGGTCAACCGCGCGGTACACGCGGGCAAAACTGCCGGCGGCGTTGCGGTACATCAGCCGGAAGTGGCCCAGCACCAGGCCATCCCATTCCCCCTTGGCAATCTTGCCCGTCTGATAGGACGTGAGCGTCCCCCGCAGTTCCATCTTTTTGAGCAGCGAATCGACAGAGGCTGTCGGCCCCAGTTCGCGAAGCGCGCTGTCGATGTGAACCTGCTCGGTGATCCGCTCTTTCACCAGGCGTTTGCAGAGAGTCTCGACTTCGCGCGACGGCATGGCATTCCAACTGGTCGAACCCTGGCCCGCTCTCCCATCGATCGGCCCGTGTGGTAATCGCAGCATCCGGGCCTCTCGAATTCACCTGTTGAATTCTGCTTCAGTACAATTGCGATGGTAGACCCCGCTGCCACCCCTTTCAAGGGGGTGGATGCCGAGAGTTATCTAAAGTGACAACCCCACCTCTGAAACAGAATGCAGGCTTCGCGGCAGCCTGCGATGGTCACTGAACCCGCCAAAAACTCGCCAAAACTCGCACGAAGGGGCAAAGATCACTATACTTCTCCAACACACCTGATCCCTGCACGAAGGCCTGTCTTCAGTGAAACCCCGTTCCGTTCTGATTGTCGAAGATGAAGTGATCATTCGCCGCACCCTCCGGGAATTCCTTTCCGGGGAAGGGTATGAGGCCGTGGAGGCTGGCACGGCGGCGGTGGCCCTGGGGCATGTTCGCCAGCGGGATTTTCATGTCGCCATTTGCGATGTGCGCCTGCCGGACGGCGACGGGATTCAATTGTGCCGCCGCCTGCAGCAGATGAACCCCGACATCGCCGTGCTGGTGATCACCGCGTATGCCACGGTGGAGAACGCCGTCGAGGCGTTCAAGGCCGGTGCCTACGATTATCTGGTGAAGCCGGTGCTGTTCGACGACCTGCTGCACAAGCTGGAGCGGCTGTTCAAATTTCGGGAACTATTTGTCGAAAACCAGGCCCTGCGGCGCGAGCTGTCGCGGCTGGAGAAGTTCGACGAGCTGATCGGCACCAGCCGGGCCTTGAAGGAGGTCCAGGACCAGATTCGCAAGGTGGCGGTCACCAACTGCACCGTCCTGCTGGAAGGAGAAACCGGGACCGGCAAGGAAGTTTTTGCGCGGGCGATCCACCGCCAGGGACCCAAGGGTCGCGAAAAATTCCTCGCCGTGCATTGCGGGACGCAGCCGGTCGAGTTGCTCGAAACCCAACTGTTCGGCCATCAGCAGCCGGCCGCGTCAACGGAGCCGTCGCAGCTCGGCATTCTTCAGCACGCCGGGACCGGGACGGTGTTTCTGGACGAAGTCTCGTCGCTGCCGATCGCCACGCAGGGCAAGCTGCTGCGGGCGATCGAGTTCCAGGAAATCCTGCCCTCTGGCGGCAGCGAACCGATCCGCGTCCAGGCCCGGATCATCGCCTCCACCACGAAGGAACTGCAGCAGGAAGTGACCGACGGGCGGTTTCAGGAGGATCTGTTCTACCGGCTGGTGGGGGTCAAGATTCGCATCCCGCCTTTGCGTGAACGGCTCGACGACATTCCGGAACTGCTGGAATTCTTCCTCACCCGCCACACGACCGCTTTGGGCAAGCGCGTCACGGGCGTGACGAGCGAAACGATGCGGCTGCTGATGTCGGCTCGCTGGAAGGGCAATGTCCGGCAGCTCGACAATGCGCTGGAACGCGCCGTGATCATGTGCGACGGCACGCAGATCGAGCCGAAGGACCTGCCGCCGGACCTGCTGGGTGTTGGCGAACTGATCCCCGACACCGATGACCTGCGCAGCGCCCTGCGGCACTATGAGAAACTGCACATCAGCCGTGTGCTGCGGCAATGGCCCGACAAACGCGAGGCGGCCAAACGCCTGCGGCTCGGGCTGTCGAGCCTGTATCGCAAGATCGAAGATCTGGGCTTGGATATCTGATGCGCCAGGGTGGCGAATGACTCAATGACCAAGCACCAATGACCAATTGGCCGTCTGGATACCCACGCGGATATCGCACTCAATGACACGGACGATACTTCACGGAAGGGACAGCATGCGTTTGGTTCAGCCTGTTTTACTGGTCGCCGCACTTGTTGGACTCACTGCGCCAGTTCACGGAGACGATTGGCCGCAATGGGGCGGTCCCCACCATGACGGCGTCTGGCGCGAGAAAGGAATCGCGGAGACGCTGCCGCAGGGGCAGTTGCCGCGAATGTGGTCCACCCCCACCGGTGAAGGGTACGCCGGACCAGCCGTGGCTGAGGGCCGGGTCTACATCACCGATCTGATTGAACGCAAGGCGCGGGACGCCATTGAGCGCATCCGCAGCCTCGATGCCGCCACCGGCCAGGTGAAATGGGAGCAGAAATACCCCGTCTCGTACTCGATCGATTACCCCGCCGGGCCACGGGCGACACCGGTGATCGATGGCCCACGGGTCTACACGATCGGTGCCATGGGCGACCTGCTGTGCTGCGATGCCGCCAATGGAGAGGTCCTCTGGAAGAAGAGTTTTCAGACCGACTTCGACACCGTGCTGCCCATCTGGGGCATGGCGGCCTCCCCCTATGTCGACGGCGACCAGTTGATCACGCTGGTGGGAGGTGCCAAAGGGGCACTCGTGGTGAGCTTCGACAAGTCAACCGGGAACGAGCGGTGGCGGGCGCTCAGCGACAAAGAGATCGGATACTGCCCGCCCACGATCTTTACCTTCGGCAAGTCACGCCAACTGATTGTCTGGCACCCTCGCTCCGTGACAGCGCTGGACCCAGCGACCGGCAAACAGCTCTGGGACATCCCCTGGGCCATCAAGGCTGGCTTGTGTGTGCCCACACCACGGCAGTTTGAAAACCGGCTGCTGTTCACGTCGTTTTACAACGGCAGCCTGATGCTCGAAGTGTCCGCGGATCCGCCCGCCGCCAAAATTCTGTGGAAGGGTAAAAGCAACAGTGAGCAGGCCAGCCGCACCGACGGGTTGCACTCGATCATGAGCACGCCCATCTTCGACGGCAAGAACATCTACGGGGTCTGCAGCTACGGTCAGGTGCGTGGCTTGGACGCCTCGAACGGCAAGCGGCTGTGGGAGACATTGGAAGCCACGGGTGACGGCCGCTGGTGGAATGCCTTCTTCGTTCCGCAAGGTGACCGGACCTTCATCCACAATGAGCAGGGCGACCTGATCATCGCCAAGCTTGCTCCCGACGGCTATCACGAACTCTCGCGGGCCAAGCTCATTGAGCCCACACGGCTGGTCATGAACCGGATGACCATCTGGTCGCATCCGGCCTTCGCCATGAAGAGCGTGTTTGCCCGCAACGATGAGGAGATCATCCGCGTCGACTTGTCGGCGAAGTAGCGTGGCTTCGGCTGCTACGCTTCGGTCGCCTTCTTCAACTGAATCAGTCCTCCCGCCGCCTCCAGACTCGGCCAGAGGCCGGTGCTGACGCCGGCGAGGAGGGCGGTTCCGAAGCAGGCTTCTTCTTCGTGGACGGGAAACCACACGTCACGCTGGAATGTCGCTTCGATCGCCTCGACCAGCAAAGGATTCTGGCGGAGCCCATTGCCCGAACCGATGATCCGCGTCAGGGTGGTCGGCTGCCAGGTGCCCGCCTGCTCATAAAACGAGTACATGCCCGCGGCAATGCCCCGCAGTACGGCCCGAGCCACGTTGCCGGGGGTGAAGTTGTCGTAAGTGATGCCATGAAACTTGCCGCGGGCCAGCGGCTCGCGCCGCGTCCCGCGAAACAGTGGCTCGCAGGTCAGCCCCTCCGCCTCAAACGGAGCGGCGGCCGCGAGGGCATTCAGCCGCGCATAGACGGTGGCAATGTCAGAGGGAGCGCCGAAGGCCGACAGCCAACTGCCCACGGTGCGGTTCACCCACGCATACGCATCGCCGCCGGACAGGCCCGCCCCGACCAGCATCTGCCGCCCCAGTGGCAGCGGTCGCGTGTCCATCCCCTCCACGCGCACGAATTCCGTCACCGGCCAATTAATTTGACCGCCGGTTCCCACGTTAATCTGAATGGCGGGATTTCCCGCTGGTACGCTGCCCAGCACCGCCGCCTGGTTGTCGCCAATCGCGTTGCAGACGGACAGACCCTCCGGAAGTCCGGTGGCAGCGGCAGCCGCGGATGAGAGATGGCCAATCACCGCACCGCTTTCCCGCACCTCTGGAAGCCACGCCTCAGGCACACCAAGTTCTTCCAGCAACTTTGTGTGCCAATCGCGATGCGGAAGATCGAACACGCCCGAAGACGCGGCGTTGCCGGGATCGGTGACGATCATGCCATCTGTCAGCTCCGCGGCGATCCAGTCCGCAACCACCGACGCTTTGTGAACATCTGCCGTTGGAAATGAACCATACAGTGCTGCAGAGAGGGGGTCGCACAACATGGAGAGCGTCATCCCCATGTAGCCCGCCGCCAGGCGACAACCAGTCGGTTCCAGGGAGGCTTCGTTTAGCAGTGAGAGCCGTTCTTGAAGCCACGTCAATTCGGTGCCTGGCACACAGAGGTTTGCCCGCCGATCCTGCCAGGTGATCAGCCGCGTCAACGGTCGGCGCGCGGCGTCCGTCAGCAGCACGCCGTGCATCTGCCCGGTGATCCCCAGGCAATGCGGTGCTTCGGGCAGAGTCCCTGCCAACTCTTTGAGCACGCCGAAGGCGATCTCCCGCAGACGCTGTGGATCCTGCTCCGCCGAGTCAACCTTCAGCCCCGTGATGCCAGCATCATTGGGCCGGCGAACCACACCGATTAACTTGCCTTCGAGACTGACTGCCGCTGCGGCAATTGAGGTCGTGCCAAGATCCAAGGCCAGGGCCAGTGGCATGCTGAAGTGCTTTCAAGCTGAGTTTCTGGTCGAGAATTCTGAGTCAACCTGTCGCAAGGTTCGACCACCGTGCGGCGTATACGAAATAGGGCACCATCGACTCACGGGTTGTGCCAACGCCGCCCATGGTTCAAAAGCTTATTGGCCCCCTCCGGCCCCCATGTACCGGCCTCGTACAGTTCTGGACCGGCGGGATCGGCTTCCCACGCTTCGAGAACAGGGGTCACCAGCCGCCAGCAGGCTTCCAGTTCGTCACTCTGCATGAAGAGCGTGCTGTCGCCGCGGAGGGCGTCCAAGAGCAGCCGCTCGTAGGCTTCCGGCAGCGATGTGGTGAAGGCATCCTGATAGGCAAAGTCCATCTGCACGGGGTGAATCTGGTACTGCATCCCGGGACGCTTGGTTCCGAAGGAAATCGAAATCGCCTCGCTGGGCTGGATGCGGAACACCAGCTTGTTCGGTCGGGCCTCCACCAGTTCGCAGATGTCCCCTTCGCATTCCACCGTCTTGAACAGGTTGGTGGGCGGCAGTTTGAACTGCACGGCGATTTCGCTCACCCGCTTGGGAAGCCGCTTGCCGTGCCGCAGGTAAAACGGCACGCCGCCCCAGCGCCAGTTGTCGATCCGCACGTCGAGGGCCGCGTAGGTTTCACGGTTGGAATCGGGTGGTATGCGGTCCTCCCTGCGGTAGGCGGGAACGTCTTCCTTGCCGATCTTGCCGGCGGAGTACTGACCCCGCACCGCCCAGCGTTTCACGTCCTGTTCGGCACCGCGCATCGACTCCAGAATCTTGAGCTTCTCATGATGAATGTCGCGAGCCTTGAAGAAGGCCGGTGGCTCCATCGCCACCAGGGCCAGCAGTTGCAGCATGTGGTTCTGCACCACATCCCGCAGCGCCCCCGATTTGTCGTAGAAGCCGCCGCGTCCCGACTCCATGCCCAGCGATTCGGACACGGTAATCTGCACGTGATCGACATGCGTCCGGTTGAAGAGTGGCTCAAAAATCGCATTCCCAAAGCGGAACAGCAGGATGTTCTGAACCGTCTCTTTGCCGAGATAGTGGTCGATGCGCCAGATCTGGTCTTCCCGCAGCAGCCGCGCCAGCTTGCGGGTCAACTCCTGGGCGGATGTCAGATCGGTTCCAAAGGGCTTTTCAAAGATCATCCGCAACACCGACTTGCTCCGGCGGTCGGGCACCATGCCGGCCTTGGCGATCGCTTCGGCCGTGGGGAAGAACAGCTCGGGGGTGGTGGCCATATAGAACAGCCGCTTGTCGCTGACCCCGGTCTTTTGCTCGATCTGGCCGAGTTCCTGCGCGAAGCCGGGGTAAGCCTCCGCATTCGAGAGGTCCAGCACGCGGTAGAAAAGTCGCTCGGAGAATTTTTTCCAGGTCTCTTCGGTCACGGGCCGGCGGCTGTGCTGGCTCACCGCCTTGAACATCTCCGCGCGGAACTCCTCGTCGGACTTCTCCCGCCGAGCCACGCCCACGATCGGTGTCCGGTCGCTGAGGAATCCATCCTGGGCGAGGCAGTAGAGTGCGGGCAGCAGCTTTCTCGCCGTCAGGTCACCAGATGCACCAAAGATGACAATTGAGGCTTCGGCAGCATCGGCATTCATGGATTCATTCCGCGAAAGTGGCTCGGGTCGGTCGGTTCAGCGTAGTTTATAGTGGGACCACTCCGGTTTTCCGAGATCTCCACTGCAATTCCCTGCCGTGTGTTGAGGTGATCAGCACAATGACTTCATCATCGGGGCCAGAGCGCCTACGATGTCCCTAAACAGCCTTGCGTGATTCCTGGACACCCCCAGCGGATCGGGAGTGAGCGCGAGCGAGCGGATCCGCGACAGGTGTCCTGGAATCACGCAATGTTAAACAGAGAGTTGTTGCAGTCCCCCAGCACGAAAGACAGCATGTTTCAGCGCGACCGACTGATTGCCCTGTTCCGCGAACGAGCCCTGAAGTTTGGCGAATTCACCCTCGCGTCTGGAAAGAAGGCGAGCTACTACCTGGATGGCAAGCAAATCACGCTGCACTCCGAGGGGCTCAAACTGATCGGCGAGGGGCTGCTGGAAATCCTGCAGGACGTGCAGTTTGACGCCATCGGCGGCATGTCCATCGGTGCCGACCCAATTATTGGCGGGGTGTTGGCGGCGGCGGGAGCCACGGGGAGGAATCTGGAGGGGTTCCTGGTCCGTAAAGAGGCGAAAGGCCACGGGACCAACCGCTTCGTCGAAGGCCCCGTCAAACCGGGCGCCAAGGTTGTGATCGTCGATGACGTGGTCACGACCGGCGGCAGTTCGCTGCAGGCGATCGACCGCATTCAGGAATTCGGCTGCGAAGTGGTGATGGTGGTGGCGATCATCGACCGGATGGAGGGCGGAGCGGCCAACTTCGCCGCCCGCAAACTCCCCCTGCGCAGCCTGTTGACCATCGCCGACTTTGGGCTCACTCCACCTGTTCAGTAGCACAAGGTTCAGCAGGCCAAGGTGCAGTGAGCCACGGATGGCCGGTGATCAATTGGTGGCGAGAGCGGGCGTCGCCTCGGCTGTGGAGTTGTTCTCCGTCCATTTCGCCGCAAACGCTTCGAGCTGCTCTTTGCCTTCGCGGGCGCAGAAGTCACCAAACGACTCGCCGTTTTTCCGCGCACTCTTGAAAAACGCGAACAGTGGGAAAATCGTGGGGTTGATTTCGGGTTTCGGGAGCGAATCTTTGTAGATGAATCCGAGCCGCGTGCCTTCCGCGTTGCCACCGAGGTACAGGGTGTACTGTTCGCCCGCCGCCTTGCCCACCAGACCGATGTCGGGGGTGTAGGGTCGGGCACAGCCGTTGGGGCAGCCGGTCATGTGAATGGCCAGCTTCTCCTTCAGCAGCCCGAGCTTGGACAGACTGCCTTCCAGCTCATCCACCACCTCGGGCAGGGCCCGTTCCGCCTCGGTGATCGACAGCCCACAGGTCGGCCAGGCAACGCAGGCCATGGCGTACCGCCGCAGCAAGGTCAACTCGTCGGCCCCCTTGACCCCGTGTTCCCGCAGGATCTCGTTGATTTCGGCTTTGTTCTTGGGGTCGATGTCGCACAGGATCATCGACTGGAGCGCGGTCAGCCGCGTGTCCATGCCGAACTTGCCGAGGATCTTGCGCAACGCGGTTTTGATCCGCAGCGGGCCTTCATCCTTGATGCGGCCGTTCTCGATGTTGATCCCGAGGAACAGTTTGCCGTCGCCCTGTTCATGCCAGCCGATGTGGTCATCCACGCCCGTGATTTCGATTGGCTTGGGCGGCAGCAGTGGCTGGCCGTAATACTCTTCGACCTTGGCCTTGAACTTCTCGATGCCCCAATCGTGAATCAGGTACTTGAGCCGTGCCACCTTGCGGTCCGAGCGGTTGCCGAAGTCGCGCTGCACCTTGACCACCGCCTCGGCGACCATCACCGCCTGGTCGGGAGTGATGTAAGCCAGCGGTTTGGCGAGGGCTGGGAAGGTCTTTTTGGCGGACGGGGTCATCCCCATGCCGCCGCCGACCGTCACGTTGTAACCGACGATCGTGCCATCCTGGACATCACCAATGAAGCCCAGGTCGTTGGACAGCACATCAATGCAGTTGTCATCCGGCAGGGTGATGGCTGTCTTGAATTTGCGGGGCAGATACGTCGCGCCGTAAATCGGCTCTTCGACCGGCTTGAACTCGCAGACGTTGTGGTCTTCGCCGTTGTCGTCGCGGAGCCAGATTTCCCAATAGGCCGTCGTCCGTGGCTTCAGATGCTCGGCGATGGCATCGGCCAGATCCTGGATCTGCTGATGCGCTTTGTCGTTCTTGTGCGGTGCCGGGCAGGCCATGACATTGCGTTCCACATCACCGCAGGCGGCGAGCGTGGTCAGCTTGGTCTCATTGATTCCACGGATTGCGTCGCGCAGGTTCTGCTTGAGCACGCCATGCAACTGGAACCCCTGCCGCGAAGTGATCCGCAGCGTCTCGTTGCCGTACTTGTCGCACAGATCCAATTCGGCCAGGAACTGCGCCGCGGTCACCTTGCCGCCGGGAATCCGCGTCCGCACCATGAAGTAATACGACTTGCCCTTCGGCGTCCCGTCCGGGTTCTTGTCGCGGCGGACGTCGCGGTTGTCCTGCTGATAGGTGCCGTGATGCTTGAGCAGATTGGCGTCGTCTTCGGTGAACTTCTCGACTTCACCGATCAAATCCGTCAGAATCGTTCCCCGGAGCTGGTGGCTGCCCACCTTGAGGATCTCAACCTTGCTGGGCTTCGCTTCTTCAGACATCTTCAATCGCTCCGGCAACCCGCGCTGACGGCTGTTTCACCCAGTCTTCAGCGTGGTCACAGCATTTGATTCTTGGAAATCACCAGTCCGAGTATAGTTGGAACTGGCTTTTCGTGAATAGAGTATTGCGGATGACGCTGGACATCGGATGTCGCACGCGCGAGGCAGCCGGTTTTTGGGGTGAATGACAAATGACGAAATGACGAAGGCGATGCTTGGTGGAGAACGCGATCTACCAGCGACCCATTTGTCATTTGTCATTTGTCATCAGTACTGTCCGGCTATTCAGGTTTTGACATTTCTTAACGTTTTCCCAAATAATGGCTTGCGGCAATAAATGAGCGCGCGCGATTTCAACTTGGTCTGTCAGAATCCACGGTTGGAAGTAATTTCCCACCTGCGGAGAATGACGAATGAACTCGGGTCGACTCGTGTTTGCACAACTGATGGACTTCCTGCCGAGGCCAGAATTCAACACCTGTGTGCGGCGTTACCGTGGCGAGGCACATCCGCGCGGCTTCTCCAACCGCGACCAGTTCCTGTGCCTGGCCTTCGCTCATCTGACGTTTCGCGAGAGCCTGCGGGACATCGAAACCTGTTTGCGATCGATGGGGCCCAAGCTCTATCAGGCCGGCTTCCGCGGCCAGATTTCCAAAAGCACACTGGCCGATGCCAATCGCGCGCACG
>JAKFUF010000090.1 GCA_021732845.1 Planctomycetaceae bacterium
GCCCGCCAACCGCGCCAACATCCATTGCCGCCACCTGAAAAATCAAAGGTTGAGAGGGTGTGTCCGCGTTGTCAAAACGCCAGAACGCAAATCTCAAGCCTTGATATGCAGGAATCACGAATAGCCGCGAATCGCGGGCTTTCTGGTGGATCTCCCAGAAAGCGTGCGGCCTTGTTGTGGCAACATCTCCACACGTTGGCGGCGGCGATGTTGCCTGATTGCAACGTAGGGTGTGCATCGCAACACACCTCAGGCGGCTGGCGAATGGAATCGTAAGATGGGCTTCCTAGCCCGTCTATGGGCGACTCACATCTTTTGGTGAAGCCCCACGGCCTAGGAAGGCCATGCTACATGGCCAAACACAGACAGGCTGGAGAATCAATCGATCCTCCAGCCTGCTGCGTTATTCAAACAGCATCGCGACGGGCCGCGATCACTTCTTCTTGCACTTCTCCATCGATTCCTTGGCCGCCTTGACGATGGCGTCCGAGGTGAAGCCGAAGAACTTCAGCAGGTCCTTGAGCGGAGCCGATGCGCCGAAGCGGTCGATGCCGATCGAGATACCGTCGAGGCCGACGTACTTGGCCCAGCCGAGGGTCGAGGCCATTTCGTAGGAGACCCGAGCCCGCGACGAGCAGGGGAAGACTTTATCGCGGTATTCGGGGTGCTTCGAGCAGTGGTGCTCAAACAGCTCCCACGACGGCATGCTGACGATCCGGGCCTTGACGCCTTCCGCGACCAGCTTTTCGTACGCTTCGACGCAGGCACCCAGTTCGGTGCCGGTGGCCATCAGGATCACTTCCGGCTTGCCGTCCGGTGCGTTGCAGGCCAGGACGTAGGCACCCTTTTGTGCCTCGGCGGCTGGGGCGTACTTCGTCCGGTCGAGCGTCGGCATCGCCTGCCGGGAGAGGATCAGGACAACAGACTCATGGGTCTGCTGAACGATCGTCTTCCACGCTTCAACAACTTCGTTGGCATCGCCGGGACGAATCAGAACCAGGTTTGGCACCGACCGCAGGTTGATCAGTTGTTCAATCGGCTGGTGGGTCGGGCCGTCTTCGCCCACGCCGAGCGAGTCGTGCGTGAAGACGTAGGCGACGGGGATCTCCATCAGGGCGGCGAGACGGATCGGCGTGCGGCCGTAATCGCTGAAGATCAGGAAGCCCGAGCCGTAGCTTCGCAGGCGGCAGAGGGACATGCCGTTAATGGCGGCGGACATCGCGTGTTCACGGATGCCGAAGTGCATGTTGCGGCCGCCGTAGCTGCCAGCCTGGAAGTCGCCGGCTTCCTTGAAGGTGAGCCGCGTCTTGGTGGAGGGGGCCAGATCGGCCGAGCCACCGATGATCCAGGGGATGTTCTTGGCCAGGGCGTTGAGCACTTCGCCACCGACTTCGCGGCTGGCTTTGCCCTTGGGATCCGCGGCATAGGTCGGCAGTCCGGCATCCCAACCGGTCGGCAGGCCACGGGCATTCATGATCTCGATCTGCGTGGCGAGTTCCGGGTACTTCGACTTGTACTCGGCGAACAGGGCTTTCCAAGCGTCGCTGGCAGCCTTGCCCTTCTTGCCGACCTGGTCCTGGAAGCGACCCATGACTCCATCGGGAACCAGGAACTGGGCGTCTTCCGGCCAGCCGTAGTTCTTCTTGGCACCCTTGATCGCCTCGGGTCCCAGTGGCTCGCCGTGGGCCGAGTGATGGTCCTGCTTGCCGGGGACGCCCCAGGCGATGTGGCTCTTCACCAGAATGAATGTCGGTTTGTCGGTCGTTGCCTTGGCGGCATTAAACGCGGCTTCGAGCGCCGAGATATCGTTGGCATCGTCCAGGCGGATGACGTTCCAACCGTAGGCGGCGTAGCGGGCGCCCACATCTTCGCTCATCGACAGGCTGGTTTCGCCTTCGATGGTGATCCGGTTGCTATCATAAACCCAGCACAGGTTGTTCAGCTTGAGGTGCCCGGCCAGAGCGGCCGCCTCGTGCGAGATGCCTTCCTGCATGCAGCCGTCGCCGGCGACGGAGAACACATTGAAGTCGAACAGCTTGCGGCCGTCGGTGTCGAAGCCGGGTTTGTTGTAAGTCGCGGCGAGCCACTTGGAGGCGATCGCCATGCCGACGCTGGTGGCCACGCCGTTGCCCAGCGGGCCGGTGGTGGTTTCCACGCCCGAGCAGAAGCGGTATTCGGGGTGACCGGCGCAGACGCTGTTGAGCTGCCGGAACTTCTTGATGTTGTCCAGTGTGACGGCTGGCTCATCCAGCACAACCTTCTCGTCTTCGACCTTCTTCACACCGGCCAGATGCAGGGCGGTGTAAAGGAGCAGCGAAGCGTGACCGGCGGACAGCACGAAGCGGTCGCGGTTCGGCCAGATCGGGTCGGCGGGGTCGTACTTCAGAATCCGCTGCCACAGCGTGTAAACCACGGGCGACAGCGACACAGGTGTTCCAGGATGCCCGGAGTTCGCGGCCTGCACCGCATCCATCGCCAGCGTTCGCATCGTGTTGATGCACAACAGGTCCGTTGCATCGGGGGCGGCAGACATGAATTCTCCTGAGGGGGTTGAGCCGCGGAACATCTTGCTCCAGGCTGAGCCACGGATTGGTGGTCGCCTGACGGGATGCGGCGGTTATAGTCGCCAAATCGCGCGTCTGCAACGATCGTGCCGGTTGTAGGGCCATTTCCGGAGAAAGGCCGTTCAACCCGAAACGGTTGGGAAGCAGGAGCGCTGGCGCGGCGGGATGGATGGTGGACTCAAATGACCTTGCATGATTGCGGGACACCGCCAGTGGATCTGGAGTGAGCGTCAGCGAGCGGATCCACGACAGGTGTTCCGCAATCATGCAAAATTTACGCAGAGATCTGATTCGGCGAGGCTCAAAAACGGCGGACGAAGAGCGTTCGCATGCCGTTCGGCGTGTGTTCGATAACAGAGTCTTCGTCACAAATCCCCCATACCTTCAGGAAAATGCCGGATGACAATTTCTAAAGGCGGGGACCCGCATGCGCCGACACCACGTTTTCAGCCTGAAGCGGATCTGTCATCCCTACAGGTTGATCGGCCATTGCTGGCCCGCCGAGATCCCGCCGTCCACATACAGCACCTGCCCGGTCATGAATGCCGACGCCCGCGACGCCAGGTACACTGCCGTTCCCACCATGTCTTCGACCTGGCCCAGCCGCTTCAGCGGTGTGTTCGCCATGCCCCACGCCTGCATCTGTGGCTCGGACCACAGCTTCCTCGTCAGGTCCGTCAGAATGAACCCCGGTGCCAGCGCATTGACCCGCACCCCATGCTCGCCCCATTCGCTGGCCAGACTGCGGGTGAGCATGCTCACACCCGCCTTGCTGACCGCATACGGAGCCACGCCCTTGAGGGGGGCATAGGTATTGAGGGAGTCGATGTTGATGATCGCCCCCGACTTCTGCGAAATCATCTGCTTGCCGGCAGCCTGGCAGAGGAAGAACAGCCCCCGCAGATTGATGTTCAGAATAAAATCAAACTCTTCGGCGGAGTACGTCTCCACTTTCTTCCGCTTGTTGACCCCCGCCACATTGATCAGCGTGTCGATCCGTCCGTTCTCGCGGACAACCGTTTCCACCAGCGTCTGTGTCTCATCAGGCTTCGCCACATCGCAAACCACCGTCTGCACCGGATGCGTGCCCTTCAACTCCGCCGCCGTCTGCCTCAGCGTCTCCGCCTCGCGGCCGGTGATCACCACTTTTGCCCCGCGCTCGGCGAACCCCCGCGCCAGCTCCCTTCCAATTCCCCGGCTGCCGCCGGAGACGAGAACGACTTGGTCAGCCACCGAAAACAGTTCATCCGCCATGGATCCGCTCTCCCGTTCACCTGCCATCATGTCAAAACCCCACCCGCAAACGCGCGATGCGACCGTAGGCTAGCACAGGGGAAGATGACATGGCAGGGGACGCTGGCGCGTCCGACAAGTTGGATGGAGGTGCCGGGACATTGAATTTGTCCACTGTGCTAGATCAATGCCTGCCGTGCTGGTTGGCCGCCGCGGGCTTTCTCGCCTCGCGAGAGGCCGCTGCGATCCTTACGGGAGACTTCCCTGAGACGCGGCAAAGATGCAGAGCGCAGTTGCCGCCAGGAGAAATCCACCGGCCAATTGAATCTGCCAGGCTCGCTTATCGTGCATTTTTGCGTAAAGCCGCAGGACTGCATCCGGCGCGACAAAGCGGACCAGCGCTTTCACAACGTGTGTCCAGCCAATCAGCGTCAGTAACACTCCGGGACCTGTCCAGACGTTGTGGAAGGCCACGATCATGGCCCCAAAGTTGAGGTACAAGAACCCTTCAGCAAATGGCCCCAACCGGCCGAGGCTGTGCAGCTTGGCGAAGTAATCGATCCAGACCTGCCGCTGAAAGAGGTGCGAAAGGCCGATCACGGTAAAGTTCACGGCTGCGAAAATCTCGATGGCTCGTTCCATTCAGAGTTCCCAAACCATGACAAGGTCGCCCTTGTGGCTGAGTTCACCGGGGCGTGCAATTTCTGTTAGCTAGCGGTCATCGGCCTTGGCCGACAGCCCCAACTTCCTGATGACATAAGCAATCGCAAAGGCAATGCACACCGCGGAGCCATGCATCACGCCGTCCAGTATCGTCAATGCAAACGGAGCGGGCTGGATCAAGGCACACACACTGCCGGCATAGGTGAAGATCATGGCGGCAAGCCCCAGGGAAACTGTCGCGACAAAGCCGACCCGAAAGGAGAGCACCAGCAAAACTGTCATTCCGAAAGTTTGGGCAAATCCAATCAAACCGCCATAGTTGACGGTGGTCATGGAAGCATCTGGGTTAACCGGCCAATCGTAGAGGAAGTAGCCAATGGGGAAACTGGCCAGGCAGCCCACGAGGGCAACCGGCACCATTCTTTGCCAGCGGTTCTTGGCCAGCATGCTCATCAACCATAGGACGACTCCCAGCGCCACGCCCGACTGCAATGCACAGCCGAGCAGTTTTGGAAGGTTCTGGGAAGGCCACTGGAAACTTGGACGATCTGCCGGGACAGCCGGGGCGGCCGCAGGCATTTCTTCTGTCGTCGACGCGGGCTCGGAAAGGGCAGCGGCAAACACAGGTGTCGACACCGTTCCCGCGGCGTTCAGATTCTCGGAGGCAAATTGCTGGTAGGTAGAGACGAAGTCATACACGCCTTCACTCACCACGCGAGCCAGCGCGATCACCAGGACGATGGCAACTGCGGAGACCGCCTGCCATTGGGCCGGTGAACTTTTCAGCCTCACCGAGACTTCGGGCGAATTCGCCGTGGACGGTTTGTTTTCCTGTGCCATGCGCCGGATACCATTGGCGAGACGCCTGGTGTCACCGTCCAAATCAGGCCCTGGTCGCAGCCGCACCGCGTTGCGGTGAGAAAGTCGCCGCAAGGATTCTGGAAGGTCTTCGGTCCGCGGCATGTCGACATCCAGCAGCAATGGAATGACCGGGATCCCGTGTTCCAATGCGGTCTCGATCTCGATGCGGACATAGTCGTTTTGGGGCGTGCCTCCCGAGACACCCCGCTCGTTGAGCAACTGCAGCCACTGCCGACCGATCACCGCCACCACCACGTCGCACTGCAGAACGAACTTTGCAATCACCTCTCGAAAATCATGTCCGGCGGGAATCGAGTCGACATCCATGAAGACGTTGCGCCGTCCAAAATGCCGCGAAAGCTGGCCGTACAGCATGGTCGTTTGGAATGCCGAGTCGTCGCGCCGGTACGACAGGAACACTTTGGGCTGGTTGAACATGTGAAAACAACCTTTGCATTGCGCGAGGTGCCACAGGCAATGAATGGCTGCCGAGCATATCAGACGAACGACCGCAGGTGCTGACAGTGCTCATGCTGGAGTTGAGTGGAGTTGAGTGGAGTTGAGTGCATGATGAACTGTCTTTGACCTATAGGGTACGTTTTGAACCTCGCGTGCGTTCAGGCAGTTCTGTGGGACCGATTGCGGGATGTTACGCACCAGCTCAGCTCAAATTCAACTTTCGATGGCCACACTTGACGCTTCCGGAACCTCAGCCCTTACAATCGCCCGTCGTCGACATCATTTAGCGGGAGACCTCATGAAGGACTGGATCGTCACTGACTGGGATCGGGAACTGTTTGACAACGAACTGGACAGCTTTGTCCCGCCCGTGATCTTCGATGCTCACGCCCACACGTATCGGGTGGATCATTTTCCAGAAGGAACGGTTCCGGCCTACCTCAGCGCCGGACCGGCGGTGGGTGGGTTGGCGACGTTCGACCGCGAGATGGAACAGGTCATTCCGCGGCGCAAAACGGAGGGGCTGTTCTTTCCCTACCCGCACCCCCGCGTGACCATCGAAGCTCCCAACGAATTCCTCGCCCAAGAGCTGAAGCAGCGGCCCGGCTCACGCGGCCAGATGCTGATCACACCGGATCTGGACCCGGAGCGGATGCGGGAGATCGTGCGGCGGCACAAGTTCGTGGGGCTCAAGTGCTATCACGTCTATTCCCCCAAGAAGCCGACGTTTGACGCGTACATCGAAGATTTTCTCCCCGAATCCCAGGTCAAGGTGGCTCACGAAGAGGGGCTGTCGATCACCCTGCACATGGTCCGTTCGCGGGCTCTGGCCGATGTCGCCAATCAAGAGACCATCCGCCGCTACTGCGAGACTTACCCCAACATGCGGATGATCCTGGCGCATGCCGCGCGGGGCTTCAACGCACACCACACGGTTCTCGGCATCCATTCGTTGCGGGGCATCCAGAACGTCTGGTTCGACACCTCGGCTGTCACCGACTGCGGGGCGATCGAGGCGATCATCAACACCATGGGGCACAAGCGGGTGCTGTACGGCTCGGACTTTCCGGTGTCGCACCTGCGCGGACGCTGTGTCGGCCTCGGCGACAGTTTTCTGTGGATCTCGGCCGACAACACCAACCTGGAAGTGCCCTACGCCAAACTGGATCTGGCACTGGTGGCTCACGAGTCGCTGCGGTGCCTGAAGGTGGCGTGTCTCTCCACGCGGATGAGCGACACGCAGGTCGAGGACATCTTTCACGCCAGCGGAGCCGAACTGTTCGGGCTGCCGAAATAGGCCCGGTCCCGCTGATCGTAGGTGGCGTAGCCCAACAATTCGTAAAGTTCGGCGCGGGACAGCATGTCGCCAACGAAGCCGGTTTGCGTCCCCTGGTCGGCAAGTTCCAGCAGGCTCTGCTCGACGGCCCGCATCGCCACGCGAAACAGGGTGACGGGGAACAGGACCAGGCGGTAGCCACAGGCTTCGAGTTCGGCCACGGTCAGCAGCGGACTGCGGCCGAACTCGGTCATATTGGCTACAAGTCTCCCAGGGAATTCGCGGCCGAAACGGGCGAACTCGGCGGGCGATTCCAGGGCCTCGGTAAACACCAAATCCGCACCGGCATTGAAGTAGGCGTCCGCCCGCCGCAGGGCAGCGGTCAGGCCCTCTTCACCGGGGCTGGTGTTGCGGGCGTCGGTCCGGGCAATGATCACGAATTGGGGATCACGGCGGGCGGCAACGGCGGCGTGAAGTTTGGCAACCATCGCCTCGGTGCTGACCAGCGACTTGCCACTCAAGTGGCCGCAGCGTTTGGGAAGTTCCTGATCTTCCAGATGCAGCCCCGCCAGCCCGGCGGCCTCGTACAGTTGAACCGTGCGTTCGACTGCCAGTGGTTCGCCGAAACCAGTATCGGCATCCGAAATCACCGGGATGTTCACGGCCTGTGCCAGGTATCGGCCCTGTTCGGCAAACTCCGTCTGCGACAGGAGGCCGACATCGGGCAGGGCGGCCAGCCCGGCGGAGAGGGCTGCCCCCGACTGATACACCGCCCGGAACCCCATCCGCTCCGCCATTCGGGCGACCAGGGCATTAAAGGCACCGGGCACAGCCACGCATTTTTCCTGAAGTGCCTGGCGGAGTTTTCCACCTGGAGAAAGTGCGGTGGAATTGGCAAGCGAACTTGCCATTGAAGCCTGAATATTTTGACTCATCGGCAGAACCTGCAGAGGTGTTACGCGGTGAACTTTTCGATTCTAAAGCAAAGGCCTCAAGACGCGTAGTCGCCGCGTTTTCCAACACGCGAGGGCCGACGCAACTCTTTAATGGAATACGCCTTTATCGAGAATTCGCGAACCCGCAAAAACGTCACCCCGATTCCAGCCGTCACGCTCGATTTTACCGGGCGGTTGAACCGAAGAATAAGGGGGCTCTGTCAGTTTGCCCGATTCCGACACACCTGCCGTGGATCGGCTCGGCAAGCCTCGCCAGATCCACTATCGGTGTTCCGGAATCGGGCGGGGCACGGGACGCCATCCAGGAAAAGGACAATCGATGCGCAAGATTGCCGTGATGAACCAAAAGGGTGGAGTCGGCAAGACCACGACCAGCGTCAATCTGGCCGCCGGGCTGGCCATGCGCGGCAAGCGGGTCTGTCTGATCGACCTCGACCCCCAGGCTCACGCGTCGCTGCACGTCGGTGTCGAAATCGTAGGCGACACGCCCAGTGTCTACCATGCCTTCGCCGGCGCGCCGATGGCCCAAGTCAAACGACTGGTGGCCCCCAACCTGTGGCTCGTTCCCGCCAGCATCGACCTGGCCGCCGCCGAAGTGGAACTGGCCGACACCCCGGGCCGCGAACTGATTCTCCGCGAATCAGTCAGCGCCATGCTCGCTGCCGAACAGTTCGACTACCTGATCATGGACTGCCCCCCATCGCTGGGCGTGCTGACGATCAACGCCCTGAGCTGCGCCGAAGAGGTGCTGATCCCGCTTGAACCCCACTTCTTCGCATTGCACGGTTTGTCCAAACTGCTGGAAACCACCGCACTGGTGACGCGGAGGCTCAACCGCAAGCTGCGGGTCGGCGGGATTGTGCTGTGCATGTTTGAAACCGGCACGCGGCTCGCCGCCGATGTCTCGGCCGACCTGCAGGCCTTCCTCTCGGGCAGCGATCCCCAGGCTCCGTGGGCCAAGGCCCGGTTGTTCAACGCCCGGATCCGCCGGAACATCAAACTGGCGGAGGCTCCCAGCTTCGGCCGGCCGATCTTCGATTACGCCCCCAAGTGCCCGGGCTCCCTCGACTACATGCAGCTCGTCGAAGAGACGATCGCCATGGAAGTGCCCGCCCTGCAACTCGCCGCAGCCGCATGATCGGCGGGTCAGGCAAGGTTCATTGGCAGGAGTTGGCCGGCCAGAGCCTGACTCGATGCCCCCGCCGTGGCGGTCGTCAAAGTGATCCGCAGCCGGGATGTCCCCTGCGGCACGGTCGGCGGGCGGATGGCCGCCACGAGGTAACCGGCGGATTCCAGTTCGCGAGCCACAGCGAGCGCCTTGGCGGGGTCATTCAACAGGACGGGGATGATGGGCCCCGCCGGCTGTCCGCCCAGGTTGAGTCCCGCATCCCGCAGTGATTGGGCAAGGCGGGCCGATCCTTTCAGGAGGAGCTGCCGCCGCTCGGGCTCCGCTTGGATGATTCGCAACGCCGCCGAAGCGGCCGCACACTGGGCCGGTGGCAGGGCGGTGGAGAACATCTGCGGGCGGGCGTGGTTCCTGAGGTAGTCGATCAGATCGGTGGAGCCGGCGACAAAACCACCGAGGCCGCCCAGCGCCTTGCTCAATGTTCCGATGGAGACCGAGACCCGGCCCGCCACGCCCTGAGCTTCGGCGATGCCGTGGCCATCCGTTCCAAACACACCGGTGGCATGGGCCTCGTCCACGATCAGCAGGGCGTCAAAACGTTCGGCCAGGGCGCAAAGCTCCGGCAACGGGGCCACATCGCCGTCCATGCTGAAGACGCTGTCGGTGACGATGAGCCGGCGGCGAAATCCCGTGGCTTTGTGGAGTTGAGCCTCCAGTCCGGCGAGGTCGTCGTGGCGGTACACGCGGAACTTCGCCCCTGAGAGGCGGCAGCCATCGACCAGGCTGGCGTGGTTCAGGCGGTCGCAAAGCACGATGTCTTCAGTGCCTGCCAAGGCGGCCAGTGTCCCGAGGTTGGCGGCATAGCCGGTGGGAAAGAGAATCGCGGCCTCTTCGCCCTTGAACTGGGCGAGCTGGGTTTCCAGCGCAGCGTGCCACGGCGTGCGGCCGCAGACGAGAGCGCTGGCGGTGCTGCCGGTGCCCGCCTCCTGCGCCGCGACACAGGCCGCTTCGATGACGCGCGGGTCATGGGACAGATTGAGGTAGTCGTTGCCGGCAAAGTTCCGCAGCCGCCGGCCTTCCACGAGACACCAAGCCTCTGGCAGTGACGTCACTTCGCGGACACGGCGAAACAGCCGCTGTTCGTGCAGGCGATCAAGTTCGGGTTTGAGCCACGCCCAGTTGGTCATGACGCGCCTCAGCCTGCCTTCGCGGCTGGCTTAGGTGCCGGATCCATGTCGGGAACGGTTCCGCTGGCGACGACCGGCTTCTGAATGTCCAGCCCTTTTTGCCGCAGGGCGACGAGCATGGCGATGCCGATGATCATCAGTGAGCCCCCGCCGATCCAGCTCATGGCGAGCCACGCGAAGCCGACTGTTCCGAGCCAGAAGCTGGTGGCGACGACCAAAGCAAACACCGTGGGACCGGCCACCAGCATCTCGCGGATGACTGGCAGGCTGGGACCCCACAGTCCAATCCGCTCCAGCATCATCCCAATCCCGATCAGGAACATGGCGAAGGCGAACGCTCGAAAGAACCACGTAAAAAACGTCGAGACTGACAGGATGCTGCCCGGCGTTGCCTCCGCATAAAGCGTCGCCGCCACGTCGCCACTGGGATCCTTGCCATCCCGCAGCACGAACACCCGGTGCCCCCGCTGTGTGTAAAACGGCGCAAGGGTGTCGCCGGACTGTTTGGCAAGAATGCTGACCTTGCCCGGCCTGACGGCCAGGTAGCGAAAGCGGACGGCCCCCACGGCAGGCACGGCGGGATCTTTGGTCAGGTGCAGCAGTCCGTCTTTGACATGCGCCTGCTTCTTGAGCGTGGCCGGAATCCGCTGGACGTCTTCCGCGGTCAACGGCAGCACTTCAAACTCGTTGTACCGCGCGAAGAGTTCTTCGGGCATCCGAAAGGCCCCCAGCTTCGGCGCTGGCGCGGTCCATTCCCGCTCGGTGTAGGGCATCAGTTTTGGGTTGGCATACTGCGACGATTCGAGGAATTTTGAAGAGTCGATCAGTGTCCTGGACCAGACCTTGGCATAGGTCGCCACCAGCTTTTCGCCGACATGCTGGACCTCCATCCATTGGTACATCTCGACCTGCCGCTGCAGCTTCAGCACCTCAAACGACTGCCCCGTCTCGGTATCCGCCAGCGCGGCGTTGGGGGTCAGTTCGGCCTGCTTCATGTGGACCAGGCGGCCGTCGTTGACCGACTGGACCAGATCCGAGACGACGGAAATCGGGTTGTCCCGCCCGTATTCCATGCTCTGCCGGTTGAGGACGGCCCCGCCCTCGTTCCACAACAGGAGTGGAAAGGCCAGCGCAAAGATGCCGAAACCCAGCAGAAAGCCCTTGAAGGTGCCGCTCAAAGCCTGCATCCGGGCCAGCCACCCCGCCTCTTTTGACGCAGCCATCGAACCCTCGTCCCTGGGATGCCCCACGCCGTTGAATCGCACTTCACTGCCATCGAAGATAGCGAGAATCCGGCGCGACTGAAATGTTGGCGCGGTTGCTGGCCAGGGCTGGCCAGTTTTTGATGAGGCGAGGTGGGACTCACCGGACGGCTTGCGCCGTACCGCTAACTTTGTAGCGGAAGGGCGCAAGCCCTCCGGTGCGCCGGCAACTGGGAACGCTTTGCTGACGGGACGTTACAGCCCCGTCGTGAATCCAAATTCACGGCGGGCCTGCGCGGTCAACAACCCACACAGGCCGATGGCCCCCATGGGCAGGAACATCACCGAGGGCAGGTACAGGCAGCAGAGAACCAGGGCGGCGTACCAGGCCCACTTTCGTCGCTTGTCCATTCCCTGCGCGACGTACATCACCGCGCCTCCGCACAGCGTGCTGAACACGCCCAGCGGGAACCAGCCAAACTGGCCGGTCCAGAACGCCGCGCCGATCATGAACAGGCCGGACAGAATGAACATCAGGGCGCTGTACGCCATGGCAATGATCGCCGCCTTCAACCTCACACCTCATTTGGTTCGCAACGATTGAGTAATCAGGGTCATTATATTTACAGTAGGGCCGCCTGGCGTCCTACCCGCGTCCCGGTAAAACGCTATTTTCCTTGCCTCAGAGGGAGATCGAGCCATGCAGCGTCGAGAGTTCCTGGCGTCGTCGGCGTTGAGCGTGGCCGGAGCGGCGGCGGCCCTGGCGGCAGAGCCTGTCGGCAAAGCGGCGGCCAGCGAGCGGATTCGCGTGGGCTGCGTCGGCACCGGCGGGCGAGCACTCTCGCTCGTCAACACCTTCTCCCGCAACAAACAGTGTGAAGTCGTGGCTCTCGCCGACCTGGACCCTGCCAAGTTCGGTCCGGCGGTCGCCGCCGTGGAAAAGAACCAGGGGAGCACACCCCAGACGGTGCCCGACTTCCGCAAACTGATCGACGACAAAAGCCTGGATGCGATTGTGGTGGGCACACCCGATCATTGGCACGCCATCCCCACCATCCTCGCCTGCCTGGCCGGCAAGGATGTGTATGTGGAAAAGCCGGACGGCCACAACATTGTGGAAGGCCAGCGGATGGTGGCGGCCCTCAAGAAGCACGGCCGGGTCGTGCAGATGGGCACCCAGGCCCGGTCCACCGAGCGGATGCGGTCGGCCATCGAGTTCATCAAGACCGGCACGCTCGGCCGCTGCCTGGTGGCGCGGGCGTGGGAGAGCGCCAAGCAGGGCGGCATCGGCTTCCCCAAAGACCGCGAACCGCCCGCCGGCGTCGATTACGACATGTGGCTCGGCCCCGCGGCCAAGCGCCCCTTCAACCCCAACCGCTTTCACGGCCGCTGGCGATGGTTTTATGACTTTGGCACGGGCGACCTCGGCAACGATGGCGTCCACCGGCTGGACATGGCGGCCTGGGCTCTGTCCGCCGCTTCGGAGGCCCAGGGCGACGGGCCGATCGGCCTGCCGACCACGGTCGCCACCGCCGGCGGCAAGTGGTACTTCGACGACATGCAGGAATGGCCCGACACCCTGCAGGTCAACTACGAGTTCGGCGGGGCCAGACCGAAAATACTCACCTATGAGATGCGGATCTGGGCTCCGTATTCCTTTCTGGGAGAGTCCGAAGCAGCGGCGGTGTATGGCGACAAGGGGTTCATCGTCATTGGCAACAGTTCCTGGAAGGCGTTCGGCCCCGGCAATACCGTGCTGGGGGAGGGCTCCGGCGGCAACGACGAAACCGAGCATGTGCAGAATTTTCTGGACTGTATCAAGAGCCGAAACAAACCCAACGCTGATCTGGAAACCGTCGGCCATCCGTCCAGCCTGCTCTGTCACATGGGCAACGTCGCCACGCGGGTGGGCCGCAAACTGGTGTTTGACGCGAAAACAGAGATGTTTGTGAACGACAAAGACGCCAACGCGCTGCGAACCCGCCCGGAATACCGGGCTCCGTGGCTGCTGCCCGAGGTGTGATGGCCAGCAATCACCTTCGAAGGCGAGACAGAACACAAGTACAACTCACAGAGACAATATCATTGTGACATCCCTTTAGACGTTCACACAGAGCTTCGTTTCCTTCGTTTGCTTCTGTTCAAAATTAGATACAAGCCAACGAAGGGACCAAAGCGCAGGTGGCGCGTCACGAATGATCCTGACAACGGAGGAAAGTGAAATCCCCGGAACTCGATCTGAAAGTATTTCGTGGGGGCCACCCCACCTTTTATTAGATTTTGAACAGAAGCAAACGAAGGAACCGAAGCTGAGCATCCGCACGACGAACGATTTGGGATGCCCAGATGTGTTTCTAGACCAAATTTCGTGTTCTTCGTGCCTTTCGTGGTTCAAAAACTGAGACATAGAGAGGATGCCTGAGTGCGATTGCTGGACCGCCCCCGTGGAACACCAAACCGGCAATTTCCCCGCCACCCTTGGCTTTGTGGCCCCTCTAATCGAAAATCAGCAATCGAAAATCGAAAATTCACCTTGGGGGCCGCCATGGCGATCCGAGCCAACCACTACGAGGCGGCCTTTGAAGAATATCTGCGGCAGCGGCGGATTCCGTACGTCGCGGTGGATGAGCAGCGGCGGACGCTGCTCGAACAGGCGTCGCTGAAGTCGATGGATTTCATCGTCTATTCGCGGAATCCCGTGAACCTGTTGGTGGATATCAAGGGGCGGCGGTTCCCCACGGTGGTTGGCGGCCACAAGTGGGAAAACTGGACCGGTGCGGAGGATGTCCCCGCCCTGCTGCAATGGCAGGAGGTGTTTGGAACGGGCTTCCGCGCGGTTGTGGTCTTCGCATATGATCTCTTGGAAGAACGCCACCATCCTGACTTTCCCGACCGGTTTGAGTTTCGCGGCCGCAACTACGCCTTTTTTGGGGCGTGGGCCGATGACTATCAGGCCGCGATGAACACCCGTTCGGCGAGTTGGAAAACGGTGTTTGTACCGGGCGACAAATTTGAGAAGATGCGTTTCCCCATGCAGAGTGTCTTGCCGCTGTCACCGACCGCCAATACCGTAGCCGCCATCCCGACCGCACCCGAGGAAAATCTGCGGGTCCGCACCGCCTGACTCTGGAAAACTGTATGTCGCGCCTGTGGGGAAGTTTGTTGCTGGCCGCCTGCCTCGTCCTGGGAGCCACGGGCCGGGGTGACGCACAGCCCATTAGTTCCTCCCCGCCGGGCGGCATGAAGGTGCAGGCCGTCAACAACCCGTTGAAAAACATTGTCGAGTGGGTTGTGGTCGTGGGGATGATGGGGGCGGGGCTGTTTGTCGTCTGCCGGTCCAGCCGGCGGGGATGAGCTTCGGTGTGTCAAACTTCCCCGTGTCTTTGGTCAGTTTTGCTCGCTGCGAAACCCCTGGCGCGGATGGGCGGCTTGAGCCGCCTTCTTCATCCGCTGTCGGGGTTCCTCGCTCACTGTCGGGAGACCCGCTGCCGCGCGTGTGGATCACCGGTTTGGGGTTGGTCACACCGCTGGGTTCCGACCGAGAATCCTCGTGGGCACGCCTCCAGGCCGGCGAGTGCGGTCTGCGTTGGCTGCCGGAACTGCTTGTGACGGGGGCTCCCGCCGCACCTTCCCGCAATCGTGGCTCACTCATCGACGAACCCGTCGTCGAATTGGCCCGGACCGCCGCGGACGAGGCGGTGCGCGATGCCGACCTCTCCCCGTCTGTGCTTGGCGCGCCGCGCGCGGGTTGCGTGGTGGGGACCAGCAAGGGTGGCTTTCGTGGTCTGGGGCGGCATTGGCCGCAGTGGCGGAAGACGCATCAGGCCGCACCCGATTGGTCCCAGAGCCTGCCCAATGCGGCCGCGCTGGCCGTGGCCCGCGATCATGGCCTGGGAGGGCCGGTGCTGTGTCCCGTGGCGGCGTGTGCCACGGGGCTGTTGAGCGTGTCGCGTGGCGTCGACCTGATTCAACAGGGGGTGTGCGACATCGTGCTGGCCGGCAGCAGCGATGCCGCGCTGGAGCCACTGCTCCTGGCGTCTTACAGGAGGCTGGGGGTGCTGGCCGACCGCGGTGCAAAGGGCGCGCTCGTGCGGCCGTTCGATGTTCGGCGCAACGGATTTCTGGCAGGTGAGGGAGCGGCGATTCTGGTCCTCGAGTCGGCCTCCCATGCCACCACGCGCGGCGCGAAACCCTATGCCGAGTGGCTCGCCGGAGGGCAGGCGGCCGATCCCTATGACCTGACGCGGATGGACGCCGAACCTTCAAGCCTCATCCGCCTGCTGGAAGACCTGTTCCTGAATTCCGGCATCGACCGCCAGACTGTCGACTATGTCAATCTGCATGGAACCGGCACACAGCAAAACGATCTGGCCGAGACCCGCGCGCTGCATGCGGTGTTTGGAGAGGCGGCCGCCAGCATCCCGTGTTCGAGTCTCAAGGGGGCCCTCGGTCACCTGTTGGGTGCCGCCGGCAGTGTCGAACTGGCCTGCACCCTCCTGGCACTGCGGGATGGGGTTGTTCCGCCGACACTCAACCTGCAGCAGCCCGATCCGCAATGCGATTTGGACTACACGCCGGGGCGGTCCCGCCGCGCTTCGTTGCAGACTGCCCTGAAGCTGTCGCTTGGCTTCGGGGGCCACTTGGCAGCGGCCCTTGTCCGCCGAACCGCACAGTGCCGCTCACCCGGCGAGCCACCCAACATGAGGGGATGACACCCTTCAAAGACAACAGAGGACGCTGTTGGTCATGCCTGCTGGTCGGGCGGCACGGTCACTGAATCGTACGGTCAGAAAATTAACCACGAATCTTACGAATGGTCGACCGGCTTCGCACCGCGGGCGATGGGAGCCATTTCGTTGTCATTCGTGCCATTCGCCTGATTCGTGACGATTCGTGGTTCCCCATCTCGTGATCCAGAATCGACCTTCGATAGGCACCAGAAAACGCACGGCGATTGTTGCGCAAATCAATCGCGAATCTCTGCCATCCGGATTTGTGGTTCAATGGCTTTGGCTCCGCGGTGGCTCATAAACGGTGACTGGGGTGAGCTGCGGGGACGCATCCAGCGGCGCACAGAGCCGGGCAGCATGCCTGCGAGGGGCCACAGCGCCCAGCGCGACATCAGCCCCAGCCCCTGCCAGTCTCTGAGGCTTTGCCAGGGACGCGGGCAGGCGGGATCTGTGGCGCAGGCGGCCTCCCAGCCGATGCGGACCGTGGCCGAGGCGAAGCTGCCGCAGCCTGTGTCTTCGCCGCCCAGAATCCGCATCAGCCGTTCGCGCTCGGCAGCACAGCCCCGCCACAGGCGGTAAACCCCGCGCCGCAGCCGGGCGGTGCCGGCGTCCTGGCCGGTAAACGCCTGGTACAACGCGTTCGACAGCAATTCCGGGACATAGCTCGCGGCTTCACGGCGGCGAGCATAGTCGCTGACCGAATCGCTCTGGACGAGGCATTTCGCGTCGAGAAAACCCATCGTCATGCCCGAGGCGGTCAGCGGATGAAAATACCCCGCCGCATCGCCGATGAGTGCCACGGGACCGCTTCCATAGTCCGACCGGGGCCGGAAGCGGTTGGGCATCCACACCGGACGGTCCGTCTGCAGGGCGCGTTTGAGGGCCTCCACGATGTTATCCGGCAACCACGGTGAAACGCATTCCAGCAGGAGTTGCGGATCGCGGCGGAGTTCGATCTGGTCGGGGGCGACATCAATGCTCAGCCGCACGACCTCCGGCGACAGCCGGTACAGCAGGACGGGGCCGGGTCCGCCCAGGATCACATGCCCGTAACCCTCCTTGGGCAGTTCCACGCCCGTGAGGCGGATGCCGCCGTTGTACGAGATCAGCGTGCTCTGCTCGGGCAGCCCGAGCAGCCGCCTGGTCCACGAAGACCGCCCATCGGCCCCGACGACGCGTGCCGTCTGGACCTCGTGAACAGCCCCCTCCGCGTCCGTGATGGTCAACGTTCCGGTTGGGGCTTCCCCGTCGGTGGTCCGCGAAGGTTTCCAGGCGTTGACCCGCGCGCCGGCGGCATAGTCAATCAGCGGATGGTCGGCGGCCATGCCGCGCAAAACATTGACCAGTTCGTGGTGTTCGAACGCCAGGCCCCGCAGTTCGCCTGGATAATCCAGCGAAATGGGGGCTGAGCGGTCTTCTGGAAACACAACGAAGCCCCGCCCGGCAGGGTTGACGGAAACACCGGAGGACACTGTGGCGTTGGCCGCGCAAAGCGGAACCTGCAGATCCCGCAGGACACGGACTCCGGCCGGGTGGAGCCATTCGCCGGCAAAGGGGCGGACGACGTGCGGATTAGCTTCGATCAGCAGGCAGCGTGCGCCAGAGCGGGCGAAGGAGAGCGCGGCCACCGAGCCAACGGGGCCGCCGCCGACAATCGCCACATCATAAGCCACATTCATGAAGGGCCTTCGCCTTTGACCGGTTGTCTGGCCGCCTGGGGATGCAGAACCGCGTACCGCGCTAAAGCCCATACAGGAAAGTAACTTCTGTAAAGGCGGTAATCAAGCATGGCGGTTCCGAAGAACACGCCGTTGACGCCCGGCTGGGGCCAGCTTCCATCTGTCTGTTGTTGTTTTTCGAGCCACGCAACGCCGCGTGAAACTGCCTCTATTCTGACGGTCTCGTCTGTTTCCGTCTCCAAATCGATCTCCATCAGGCTCAACAGAGCCCAACTGGTCATCACCACCTGGCTGATGGGATGTTCCACGTATTCGCCCGTCACACATCCGGTCCAGTGTTCACCCCAGCCACCATCGGCACGCTGATGTTTGAGCAACCATTGGCCAGCGCGTTGCAGGGCAAGGTCGTTGGGCGCAGCTCCCGTCGCCAGCAGTCCCCGCACGGCATGGAAAATTCCGTAGGTAAACTGAATTCCCCAAAAGCCTGGAAAGCTTCCGTCGGGCCGTTGATTCTTCCGCAGAAACTTGACTCCGGCCTGGACCGCCTCGGTGACGAATGCCGGAGCATCGGGAAACGCCCGCCGGAAGTGGCTCAGAGCCACGAGGCTGGAGGCGGTGCATTCCACATAGGAATGCTCGATCATGCAATTTTTGTACATCTCCGCCGGGTTGAACCACTCCAGCCACCGCGGTCCGCGCTGCCGTTCGTAACTGCCAAAGCCTCCATCGGAATTCTGGCGGCTCAGAATGAACAAAACTGCCTGTTCAAACCGTTCCAGCGGCAAAGTTTCTGCTTCCGGAATTCTCAGGGTCCCAGGAAATCCCACATAGAGTGCCAACAGAACGTTCAGTGCCTCCGCGGTGCAGTCGCTCACCGGCCAGCGATGCCGGCCTTCGGTGAAGCACCACCCACCTCGGGAAATCTCGCGGTCGGATCGTTGTTCGTCGGACAGTTCATTGGTCTGCTGCGCCTGTTGCAAAAATATCGCAGCACTGGCCAGCGACTGCTCCTGCCGCACTTTGTCGTGGTTTGCCTGCGGATACGCCGCCAACACGGCTTCCATGGCAAAACTGGTATCCCACGTTTGCGACCGCGAACCGACGTACCGCAACCCGGTGGCGTCCTCCCAGCGCCAGTGTTCCATCCCCGCCAAGGCCCGGTCACACGCCGCCTGATCACCGCTGGCAAAGAGCACCAGACAATTGAGCAGCCCGTTGACGGGTGAGACGGTCTGGTCGGCACTCACCTGCTGTTCGTTCAAGATTTGACCCAGCGAAGCCTGCATTCGTTGCCGCCGCAGACCGGCCAACGGCCGCCACTCGTAAATTCGCAGAAACGTGTTGGCCCAGCGCAGCAGCCACAGCGGGCGCTGGACCGTGTCGGTCGCCGCCAGCGAGTTGGCATGCCGGGCGAACGGAATCGACTCGAACGCCGTCCCATACAACTCGTGGCACAACTCTTCCCGCAGTGGTCCCAGGTCCGCGACGAACCGCTGGCCGTAGAGCCACGACATCGCCAGATACACATACCGCGTGTGGCAATACCAGCGGCGCGGATGAAACGGCAGCCACGTCGGCAGGGAGAATAATTCGGGCGGCAGCGGACTCACGCCGCGCCAGTCGTACAAGCCCAACAGAGCCAGCCAAAACTTGCCCCAGGTGGGAATCGTCAGCACGCCGCCTGGCTGCGACCGGAGCCACATGCCAGCAGGCTGAACGAGGGGATCCTCCGCAGGCAGCCCCAGCAATCGCAACGCGACATGGCAGAGCGTGCTGACAAAGACGTAGCCACCGGATTCGGGATGCAGGCCCCAAACGCCCTCAGGCGTCCGTGCGGATGCGAAGTACCGCAGGAGCTGTGTTCGTTCGTGTTCGCTCCAGGTTCGCCCGGTGACGTGGCGCACGATGACCGCCTGCGCGGTAATCATGGGACACCACACCATCTCGCCTTCCCAGGAGCCGTCGGGTCGCTGCCGCGACAGCAGATCATTGAGTCCGCGCTGGAGCGATTCGGACGGAGGGCCTTCCGGCTGGGCGGCTGTGGTCGCGATCGTCGTGGCTCCTCTCAGTGGCGTGCTGCAAACCGGTCCTCACCGGCGACAATTTCTCCCGCACCGGGCTGGCTGACCGGCATGTTGTCCGACGCGGAAGCCCGAGGATCATATCAGCCGGCAGAGGGGAGGGCCTCGCTGAGACACAGAAGTCGAGAGCAGCACCCGCAAACGAACAAGCCGCGAGGAAGATTCCGCGCGGCTGTTTGTTGGAGCATTTCGAAGTGCGGGAGATTATTCAGCCGTCGGGCTGATCGCTCCGATGGCGATGCACTGTGGCTCGGAACCGGCCGTCTGGTCGGTGGTGGCTGCTTCGCAGAAGTCACGGAGGTCGGTGAACACGCTGCCTGCGGTGCTCGCCGAGTGGCCCGTCACGCCGTTGAAGCTGTAGGACTGGTTGATTTCCGAGATCGCGTCGGCGACGTCGGCCAGTTCCTGGACGACTTGGTCGCGAATCGTCGTCAGGCCGGCGAGCATGCCGATGACGAGAACGGTGGCGATCAGCACCAGTTCGGACGAAACGATAAACCCTGCTTCATCACTCCACAGTTTTCGCAACATAATGCTTCGGCTCCTGAGAGACTTTGACCAGGCTGTTCCACCAAACGGTGAAACCATGCCGCCCCAGAAAAGCATGTCACATGCCATGCCTCAGAAAACAAAGGTGACGATTCTGCAAGCTGGAGAAGCCAGCCACAATTCACCGGCTTTTTCGAGGGTTTCGCGGGTGACAGCGACTGGCATCACCGCAGAAAGACCGACCGGGCCGACAATCGCTGCCAAGAGTGTTTCAAGAGCTTGGCGCGCAAGTGTTAAAGCCTGTACGGCCCGCACAACTGCGCCAAACCAATCGGGAACTGCTCTGCGCGCCCCGGGCAGCGCCTCAAGAATCCGCAAAAGCAGCCCTGACGTCCGGTTCGTCGAATCGCAAACGCCCACCACAACCCGCACCGTCGAAGCAAAGCCAGCAGGCGACATACGATCTGCAACCGAACTTAGGGAGGCAGTTGCGATCGTCCGCCGTCGCTTGAGGAGCATGGCAAGCTGGAGACACCATCAAGTCAGTGTGTCTAATGCCTCTTTATTACCTTCGTTTGTTTCTGTTCAGATTTTTAACAGAAGGCAACGAAGCCCAAGGGTTGCGGTGCTTGGTGCGGACGAGTGCGGCCCGATCTAGGAACGACCTGCCTTCTGCGGCCGCATCACGAGATTCAAGAGCGGGTTGGTCATCATGGTGGTCACCAGGGCCATCAGGACCATCATCGCGAACAGGACCGGCGAGATGATCCCCAGGTCGAGCGCGATGTTCAGCACGATCAGCTCCATCAGGCCGCGCGTGTTCATCAGGATGCCCAGCGCTGCGGAGGCCCGCCAGTCGAGGCCCGTGTAGCGCGCGGCCCCGAACGAGGCTCCCAATTTCCCCAGGATCGCCACCGCGATGACCGTGCCACAGACCGCCCAGTCGGCCGGTGCGGAAATCAGGCCGATCTGGGTTCGCAGGCCGGTATAAGCGAAAAACGCCGGCATGAGTAGGATCGTGACCACATCTTCTAGTTTGCCGCCGAAGGTCCGGGCCAGTTGGCTGTCGTGCGGAATGATCGCGCCGAACAGAAATGCGCCAAACAGGGCGTGAATGCCAATCAGATCGGTCATCAGCGACGAAGCGAGAACCCCCACCAGCGACAAGGCGATCGCATCGCTGGTCGGTGCTGCCGCCCGGCCCTGCACGGCCCACCGCTGCATCACCGGCCGCACCAGGCAGAGCATGATCGCGACATACGCCAACGCCAGCAGGATGGTGGTCATCGCCCCGAACAGATTGGCTTTGGCCACACCCACGACCACCGCCAGCAGACACCACGCGGTGACATCATCGGCGGCCGCACAACTCAGGGCCACAATCCCCAGCTCGCTCCGCTCCATCCCCCGGTCGGTCAAGATGCGGGCCAGAACCGGAAAGGCCGTGATCGCCATCGCCAGCCCGAGAAACATGGCAAAGCTGGTGAACGGGATCCCGGCCGGTGCATACCCTGGAAAGAGCCACAGGGCGAGGACGGCCCCCAGCAAAAAAGGGGCGGCAATGCTCGCATGCGAGATCATCACCGTGGTGTGTGCCCGCTCCTTCAGCACCGAGGCATTGAGTTCCAGCCCCACCAGAAACATGTACAGGATCACGCCAATCTGCGCGATGGCATTGAGCAGTGGCTGCACCGTCGCCGGGAAGACGAAATCCATCGTCTCTGGGGAAATTCTCCCCAGAATCGAAGGCCCCAGCACGATGCCGGCAATTACTTCCCCAATCACCCGTGGCTGCCCCATGCGGTGCAAGACCACCCCCAGACCGCGGGCTAACACGATCACGACCACCAAGCCTCCCAACAGGTGGGCCAAAGCGTGTGACGCGGGCTTCTCCGCTGTCGTAGTCGTTGAGAGCGCAGTGATGGCAGATGTCTGCCCGCTCTCGCCGACCCATCGAATCAGGAAGAAACCACCGACCGCCAACGCCGCCAGCATGACATAGACCGCCAGCATCTTTTCGGGCCGACGATCGATCGACATGGAAGGGGTGGTTTCAGACATGGAGAGACCTGCCAACGTAAGTTCTGCTCGCTGCGGAACCCCTAACGCGGATGGGAGGCTGTGCCGCCTTCTTCATCTGCTATCGGGGTTCCTCGCTCACTGGTAAGTTTTGCTCGCTGCGGAACCCCTGACGCGGATGGACGGCTGTGCCGCCTTCTTCATCCGCTATCGGGGTTCCTCGCTCACTGGAAGAACTTACTTAAAGAACTTGCTTAGTATCAACGTTTGAACAACAGTCGTCAAGACGTGTGTTTACTGCCACTTGGCTGGCCACTCTCGTAGCATGGCCTTCTTGGCTCGTGGCTCAACCGTGGCTTTGGCTTGATGAGCCAAAGCACGCACCATCCGGGGTAGTGCGGAGGTCCGAATCCACCGAGACGAGCTCGGTGGGGAGGCGCGGTGTTCAAGAAGCCGAGCGCCAACCCCGGATGTTCCTGTTGTAACCACCGCCAACCACGACCCCACCGAGTTGAGGGCCCTGCCGGTTTATTCGGTACTTGCCACCGCTGGACCGCCACAAAGTAGCCGAGTCACTCCGTGACTCGCATCGTGGCTTCCTCGACGGCTTGCCCTCCAAAACGAGCGGCAGGGCGCAAGCTCTCCGGGTGAGTCTCAAAGTCGCCCAGTCACTCCCGCTGAGTTCGAGTCACGGAGTGACTCGCCTACTTTGTGACTCACGGCCGCGCAGCCGGCCCTTGCCACGCCCGCGTCCTCCACGACCCAACCGAGTTCATCTCGGTGGTGAACGGGATTGTGCACTACGCCGCGTGTCACCGATCTGCGTAGTGCAGGCCTGAATCCACCGAGATGAACTCGGCGGGGAGGCGCGGTGTTCAATGAGCAGAGCACCAACCATGATCACCGTGAGGCATCCCACCACCACCGGTCGGCAGGCAGTTCCGGCAGTTTTCCCTTATCGCTGATCGCACTCAAGGCCTCGTTCTCATGGGCCAGCGATTTGTCCTTCACCACCGACAGCAAGTCGACGCGGACGCCGCCGGCGACTTGAACCACGATGTCCTTGCCGTTGTAGACGCGGTGGTTGATGACCGAGTCGACCACCTTGGGCGCGGCGACTTCCGCCACTTGGTACTCACCGTTCGCGGCAAAGACGCCCAGCTTCCAGTGGGCGCGTTCATACAGATGTTCCTGCTGGCACAGGGCGGCCGCCATCCCCAGGTCGAACAGGTTCTGCAGGTCGGCGAACACCGGGTCGTGTTTCGCCAGTTCGGCGTACTTCTTGGTGAAGGTCTGGGCAAACAGTTGATTCGTCGGTTCGGTGGCTCCCTTGGCCAGATGCTGGCCCTGAGACGTGACGAACTGCAGTTCGGACTGGCACAGGACGGATGACCCACGGATCTCGAACGACTGCCGGTCGGGGCTGTGATCGATCGCGCCGTACTTCATGGTGAGCCACCAGCGGAGCGCGTCCATTGAGCCGGCCCCCGCATTGCCCGAAGACTTCAGCAGGTCAAAGTAACTGGGAATCTCGACGCCGCTGTCCAGCTTGTCGATGCCGATCAGCTTCATCTTGTAGTCGGCTTCGACCAGGACTTGAGCCACGCGGGAGTTGGCGGGCACGCCGTAGACTTCGACATCCTGCAGGCCGAGGCGGGTCTGCAGTTCCTTGAGCCAGTTCCTGAGTTGGCCGGGCCGCAGGGGGCCAGCCGCGTTGGAGGCTTCGGCAAAGGATTTGACGCTTTGCAGGTTCGCTTCGCGGGGGTTGATGGAACACCCGAAGATCGACTGGCCGCCGGGGCTGAACGTCCGCAAAACAGTCACCAGGTCATCCAGATCGAACGTCGGCGTGCCAGCCTCGCGGCTGACGGGGCGGCCATTGTCGTCGTATTTCCAGCCTTCGGCCGGACCGGCGATGACCAGTTCATTGGAGTCGGGATAGACGAACACGTATTGGATGCGGCTGAGTCCGGCCAGCCGCCGCATCGTTTCCGGAATCGGCTTCCCTTCCCTGAGCCGCGCGGCGACGGCCTGTTCCAGGCGTGGCAGCGAGATCAGCCGCAGGCGGCTTTGGCGAGCCATGTCTTCATGCAGGTCGGCAATGCGTCCGCGCGAGCTGATCAGTTGCAGCCGGCCCGTCAGTTCTTCCTTGGAGACCTGTCGCAACTGGCCGAGTGGATCGACGCGGACCCCGGTTTCAAATTCCCGCACCGAGCCCGGTCCGCCGACTTCATCCCAACTTTCCGGCTCAAGCGTGGCTTGAATCAACTCCATGAGTTCCGTGAAGTCGGCCCCCGAGCCACCCTGGCCGCGTTCACGGGCGGTCTGACCCCGGTCCCGCGCCCGCTCCCGGCGATTCGGGATCAAACCGGCGGTCGCCTCCGCTCCGTCGAATTCGCCCACGGCGCGCTGCGCGGCGGCAATCTGCCGGAGCTGCACGGTCCGTTCAACGGGATTCTCGGTTTGCAGAGCGGCATCGATCGCCGGTCCGAATTCCCCCGCCACCAAGTGTTCTGCCACGGCAACTGTGGTGGCACTGGCCTTGGGAGCGTTCGCCGCCTTCAGGCCAGCGGTCGCGCTCAGCCCAAGCATCAGCACGGCACATGTCAGCCAATGAAACAGCTTGGCACTGCGAGGGAAGCATGACATTCGACACCCCGGGAGAAGACTGGCACCGGCTTGGAACGCTCGCGAAAGAAAATCGTAAGCGCGCTACGAATTGCATGAGTTGCAGAATGATATCGGAAACTCATTTCGTCAAGGACGATTCTCTGAAAATCTTGCTGGACGCGGCACCACCATCGAGAATCTCCCTCATGACAACATCGCAAGAAACGCGGGTGATCAGAAAATTAACCACGAATCAAACGAATACCACGAATAAGGATCGCGGCAACAATAGCATGGTGAAGTTGCTTGGGATGGACGCCGATTGAGGGCAGATTCATCAGTCCGGTTCGTGGCGTTGGCGTCTTCCGATCATCCTCCAACCGGGGGCTAACTAAGGCCCTCCGGCTCATTGGGCTGTGCGGCTCGTCAAAAATCGACAGTTATTCTTGCCGCGGTCCTAAGGCTGAGTGATCGCGCCACCCAAGTAAACTCCGGTCGATTCAATGGCCAAAGATTCGTGTTATTCGTGCGATTCGTGGTTTCCCTTTTTTTGTTGAATGAAGTTGATCTCGCATGCATTACTTACCTGCGGCAGATCTCGTGGACCACGTTGCCATAGACATCGGTCAGGCGGAAGTTGCGGCCGCCGTAGCTGGCGGTCAGTCGTTCGTGGTCCAGCCCCAGCAGGTGCAGCAGCGTGGCATGCCAGTCGTGGATGTGGACCGGGTTCTCGACCGCTTCGTAGCCGAACTCATCCGTGCCGCCGTGGCTCATGCCGCCCCGGACGCCGCCGCCGGCCATCCACAGTGTATAGCCTTTGTTGTTGTGGTCCCGCCCGCTGCCGCTTTGGCCATAGGGTGTGCGCCCGAATTCACCACCCCAGACGACCAGCGTGTCGTCCAAGAGTCCGCGCTGTTTCAGGTCGGTCAGCAGCGCCGCCACAGGCTGATCGGTGGCGGCCGCGCTCTTTCGCAACTCGTCCTTGAGGAGGAAGTGATGGTCCCAACCGACCGGCGCGGTGACCTCGATAAACCGCACGCCCGCCTCGGCCAACCGCCGGGCCATCAGGCACTGGCGGGCGAAACGATCCGTCGGCAACCCCGCGCCGACACCATACAGCCTGAGCGTCTGCGGCGACTCCGACTGCATGTCCAGCACTTCGGGAACTTCCGCCTGCATGCGAAAGGCCAGTTCGAACGATTCAATGGCCCCCTCGATTTCCGGATGATGCTCGTCACGTTCCAGCTTGTGCCGGTTGAGGCTGCGGACCAGATCGAATTGAGCTCGTTGTTCGTCACGCGTGAGACGGGTGTTCTCAAGGTTCTTGAGCGGTGGGCCAGGCTCTTGATCTTTGCCCAGCAGCGCGGCATAGAACCCAGGAATCTGGCCGCCGCCGATCTTCATTCCCTGGCAGATGGCGGGAAGAAACCCGCTTCCGTAGTTTCGCGCGCCGCCATTGTCGGAGGGCGGATTGATCGTGATGAAGCCCGGCAGATTGGCGTTCTCACTGCCCAGTCCGTACAGCGTCCAGGCTCCCACCGATGGCCGCACGAACTGAAAGCTGCCGGTGTGCATCTGCGAAAACGCCTGCGAATGATTGGGCAGGTCGGTGTGCATCCCCCGGATCAAACACAGGTCGTCGGCATGCCGCGCCAGATGGGGAAAGACCTCCGAGATCCACAGCCCCGCCTCTCCATGCTGCGCAAACTGAAACGGCGAACCCAGCAGCCGCGCCCCGCCCTGGTTCCGGCCGAGCGGCGCGGATTCGCCGTTCATCGCATTGAGCCGTGGTTTGTAATCAAAGGTGTCAACGTGCGAGGGTCCGCCGTTCATGCACAGAAAGATGACCCGCTTTGCCCGCGCTGGAAAGTGCGGCTGGCGTGGCTCAAGTCCCGCCGCCGCCTGGGAAGCCACGGCTTCGGCATGAGCCAGACTGGCAAACGCGAGGTAGCCAAACCCGGAGGCACAGCCCTTGAGAGCCGCGCGGCGGGTGCAGGACCAGGAATCAGATGGCGGGTTCATGCGGGATCACAATGGTTTGGTACCATGGTTGTCGCTACATCGTACACGCTCACCATGAATAGCGCAAGCACGGGAGAAATGTGGCTATGTGGCTCTCCTTGGGAGTCTCGGGTGAAAAAACGGTCATCAACAACGCCTGCCGAGCCTTCGAAAAGAGCAGCGAAGGCGGACAAATTCTGTGTCTGGGACGGAGACACGCTGGTACTCAACATTCTGGGAAAGCCCAGTGCTAAGCAGGACGCGATTGGGAAGCCCAAGGGCAGCCAACTCAAAGTGAGCGTGACCGCGTCGCCCGTGGACGGTAAGGCAACCGATCACATGGTTCGGTTTCTCGCGAAGGAATTTGGCGTGGCCATCCGCGATATCACAGTGGTGTTCGGGCAGCAGAACGTCCACAAACAGTTGCGGATCAAGTCCCCAAAGGTTCTTCCTCCCGTGATCGCCGAAGAATTGACCAGATGAGGCCCAGGCACAATGTGGCCGAAACCGGTCGCCATCCGGACCACCGACTATTTTCGGAACTTCCCACCACCACGCGTGTTGAATCGTCAGACTGCGTAAACTGCGGGCCGGCTGCACCACTCAGTCACCCGAATCACATTCCGGGCCACCGCACATCGGGAGTTGCGTCATGAAGAAGACCGTCTGGACGTTTGGATTCCTCGCCCTCGCCAGTGTCGCCACGGCCGTGGCTCAGCCGGGTCCTGGGGGACCTGGAGGTCCCGGTGGACGCGGTCCGGGAGGCCCGGGCGGAACGGGCGGTCCTGGTGGCAACTTTGGCGGCCCGCCGCCAGTCATGGAGGCCCTCGACGCGAACCATGACCATGTCATCTCGGCGGAAGAGATCAAGAATGCGTCTGCCGCCCTGCTGGCTCTGGATAAGAATGGTGACGGTAAACTGACCGACGAAGAACTCCGCCCGCCCATGGGCCGTGGCGGACCGGGCGGTGCGGGTGG
>JAKFUF010000021.1 GCA_021732845.1 Planctomycetaceae bacterium
AGGACTCCACTTTGCCCGCGCGCTTCCCGCAACTGGACGGCCTGCATATGTTGTCACTGGATGAGGGCAACTGCCTCTGCAACCGCCTCACAACACGGCCAGAGCCCTGCGAATGTGAGCTGCCCGGTCCGTTCTGGTCCGGTGTTCCTGGTGTTCTGGCGGCAACGGCTGAAGGCCGACTGGTTACCGGTGCCAAGGTCGAACGCTGCGACCTTTGCCGGCGCTTCGCCACGGACGAGCTGGCCCACCAGCACCTCCTGGACCTCCACCGCGTCTGACAGTTCGTAGGCGTCGTCACTCACCAATTCCTCACCTCGGCATTTCACCCAATGATCGGAACACCCTCCATGCCATCGCTGCTTGATGCCACTCCCGTTCCCACACCAACGCGTCCCCAGCATAGTCCCGCCCAACGACTGCGGACCGTGATGGCCGCGATGCGGCTGTCGTTCACCTGGTTCGGCGTCCGCAAAACGCTCTCGCCAGAGCAGAAGGCCCGCGCTGCCGACGCGTTTGGGGCCGAAGGCGAATTCCTTTCGGCGGGCAAGAAGCTGATCGACACTCGTGACGCCGACTTCCGCGCGGTCACGTCCGTTCGCAGCCACGCCATCTCGTACTTCAAAGGCGTCAGTCTGCCGTATCCCGAGCCGGGCATCCGCCTGGTGCCACAGGGCGAACTGGATGAGATCAACTCCCGCATGGCCCGCTTCAAGCAGGAACTCGATGAGGCAGTCGCCACACTGGACGATCACTTTGATGATCTGAAGGATGCGGCCGAAGCCAGACTGGGGCGACTCTTCAATCCCAGCGACTATCCCCAGACACTCACCGGACTGTTTGATCTCACATGGGATTGGCCCTCGGTCGAGCCACCGGAATACCTGCGCCAGCTCTCTCCAGACCTGTACCGGGAGGAATGCGCGCGGGTCCAGGCGCGGTTCGATGAAGCCGTCCAATTGGCCGAACAGGCGTTCCTCGACGAACTGTCCAAGCTGATCACGCACCTGACCGAACGCCTCTCCGGCACGGAGGACGGCAAGCCCAAGGTGTTCCGCGACAGCGCCATCGAAAACCTGACCGAGTTCTTTGACCGCTTTCGCAAGCTCAACATCCGCTCCAATGGCCAGCTCGATGATCTGGTCGGACAGGCGCAAACCATCGTGCGGGGCGTCCAGCCCCAGCAGCTGCGGGACAACACCGCGCTGCGGCAGCAGGTCGTCACACAACTGGCGGGAACCCAATCCGTTCTCGACGGCATCCTCGTGGACCGGCCACGGCGGGCGATCCTCCGGCGGCCCAAGTGACAGGAGTTTTCACCAATCATGCAGCTTGTGATTGCCACCAACGGTTCGATCCGTTGTGTGTATGACGAACAGTTGGACCTCGCGAGTCTGGGCCAGCTTTCGATCCAGCGGGGTTCACACGTCGAGCCCACGACGGACGGTCAATGGACCGCCGATCTCTCGCCGGTGAAGGGTCCAGAGTTGGGACCGTTTGCCACCCGCACGGAAGCCCTCGCCGCCGAGCGCCAGTGGCTCGAAACGCACTGGCTGACCCCCACCTGACACACAGCTACCGCAGATTCTCACCGTGCCCCTCGTGGGCGGCTTTCCTCTGCCGCCCCGACCGTGGGGCGGCGTTCTCTCCTTCTCCAGAGCCAACGCCATGAACCAACGTGAACTCAACCGTGCTGTCGCCCGCGCCACCGGCGAGGGCCTCTCCGAGATCAGCCGCCGGGGCTTCAGCATCGCCGATCCAGCCGTGGTCGGTTTCGATCCGGAACCGAGCGAACTGGCCGAATCGATCGACTGGGATGAAGTGGGGCATGCACGCGGCATCGCCATGCATCCCCGCCGACGCAGTGCCCACCGCGCCGCCTGACAGCTGACCATCCAGTCACAAACAGCTCCGGTGCTCGGCCACAGGGTTGGGCACCGGGGCTGTGGGTTTGACGCTCTGCGACGTGCTTTTCTCTGTCTTCAATCCTCGATACGGCACGGCTCCCCCATGATCTCAATCACACGCAAGCTGATCCGCACACTGCGGACTGTTTTCAGGCGGGCCGGAGACGGCACGCGACGCCAATCCCCTCCGATTCTCTTTGATGCCAACGCCAGCGGGCTCCAAATCTGGTGTCATGCCGGGCGCATTGCGGTGTCGTACCATCTGCCCGGTCCCCAACCCACGGCCAGGTTCGTGCTCGCGTTCGCGGATCTGGCGGAACTCGAAGGCAGTCGGGAGCATCCCGTCACCCTCACCCCAAACAGCGAGATCGTTGAAGCCAACTGGACGGATGCGGGAGTGCCACAGCATCGTTCGTTCACCGCCATCGACTGCAGTGAGTTGCAGAACCCACCGGTGCCCGAACGGATGGCGGTTCTTGGGGACGACGCCTTCCCCGAACTGGCGCACGTCTCACGGAGCTGCGGTGAAGGACAAGTCAAGTACGCCCTGGACTGCCTCCAACTGCGGGGTCAGACCGGCGAGGCCGTGGGCAGTGATGGCTTGAACCTGTTGATCACCAGCGGCTTTCCCTGGCCTTGGACGGAGAATCTGCTGATTCCCCGTTCCAAGCTCTTCAGCAGCCCCGAACTGACTGGTGCCGGACCGGTTCGAGTGGGATGCACTGACCAGCATGTTGTCTTTCAAACCGGTCGCTGGACGCTGTGGTTCGCTATCGAAAAGGAGCTGCGGTATCCGAATTTCGAGCAGGTCATTCCCGACATGTCGCAGGCGCTCACGCGGGTGAAGTTCGCGGCGGACGACCAGAAATTTCTGGAACAGACGATCTCCCGCCTGCCGTGTGACAACGAGGAGCATCTACCCGTCACCCTGCATTGCAACGGCCATGTGGCGATTCGCGGCCGGGGAGCCGATGGCCCTGTCACGGAACTCGTCCTGAGTCAGTCGACCGTCCAGGGCCAGGAAGTCCTGATCAACATGAACCGGGAATATCTGCGCCGCGCGGCAAGGCTCGGCCTCAGGGATCTGGGGCTCTGGAAGGACAGCACTCCCGTGCTTTGCGCGGACGCCAGGCACCGCTTTGTCTGGCAGCCCCTGACCAACGCCGGCGTGCTCCGGCCAAGTCCCGACAACATCAGCATTCCTTCTCCCGTCACGGCTGCCGCACGGCAGCAAGCCGCCACCCCGCCCAGGAATCTGAACACCATGCCCGAGACACCGCCGAACCCCATTGATGTCGCAGTTTCTGAAGCTGAGACAGTCAAGGCCGTGGTTGAGGATCTGCCGCTTGATCCCATCGAAGCTGCGGAAAGCCTCCGCGAAGTCCTTCGCGAGGCGGTGGGCAAGACCAACCGCCTCCTCGCCGCGCTCAAACGGCAGAAACGGCAGCAGCAGTTCGTGCGCTCGACGCTCGCGTCGCTCAAGCAACTGCAGGACGTCGCCTGACCTTCATCCGCCTTCGATCGACTCCCGTGAGCCACGCGCCGCCATGCGACCGTGGCTCAGATCGTTTCTTGCCCTCACAGGATCTCGCCATGCCACTGAAACTCAACGTCGGCCTGAGCCGCAAGATCGGCCTGCCGAACTACAGCAGCCTGGGCGCGTCGTGCCATGTGGAACTGGAACTCGACAGCGCCCTGCTGCACGCCAACAGGGACGCCTTTCAACAGCAGGTCCGCCACGCCTTCAGTGCCTGTCAGCAGGCGGTCCACGAGCAGCTGGCACAGGGCGACGCTGGGGTTCGGGAGGCTGCCCCCCGCGGGATCATTGTCCCACCGCGCGAAGGCCATGCGGCCGCTGTTTCTGCAGGCGCTCGCGCCAACCGCCCACAGGGCCGCATGCGGCCGGTCACAGAGAACCAAATCCGGGCAATCCACGCCATTGCCAACCAGCAGCAGGTAGACCTTACGGCCCTGCTCAGCGAACGGTTTGGCGTGGCTCATCCAGAAGAACTGAGCGTCCGTGACGCCTCCAATCTGATCGATGAACTGAATGCGCGGGTCGCCGCTCCCTCGCGGCCCCGAGCTGCTGGCTGACGGTGCCGTGTGCCCACTGAAGCCATATTCCCAAGCCGCAAATCCCCCCAATCTCTGGAGTGTTTTATGACCCGTTCTCCGAATTTGTGGGCTGGTCTCTTCACGGCCGTGGCACTGACCGCAGTCGCGCTGGTCGTGGTGCCGCCTCAGCATCCACCTCAACCAGTGACCCCGCCGCTGGCACGCGCAAGGGAATCGCCAATCACTCCGGCGGTGATGGTGCAAGGCTGGTCAACGGACCATGTCCGGCAGACTGCCCGTGACCGCCTCCGTCCGCATCTGCTGGCGGCCGAGCAGCGGGCGAATGCGGCGGTCGACACGCATCTGCAGATCCTCGAAGAGTTCTTCAAAGAAGTGCGCCGGCGAATCCCGAGGTTCGCCACGGAAGCCCTCGGTTTCCATAGCAAATGGCGCTGCATGGCGGACCATCTGCCATTTGTTCGTGGCGACCACAGCGGCTTTCTGCAGTCTCGCTTTCGCGAGCACCTGTTTTCCCCAGAGCAGTTGCAGCAGGTCATTGAGCAGGTGGTGCGGTCGTTCCTCGCCGAACTGGACAGCGTGGACAGCCGCCTGCTGGTCGATGTGCGGGCCGATCTGAGTGATCTGCCGCCAGTCCTTCCGCTGCATCAGCTTGATGATGCACGGCTGGAAGAATCCTTTCAGCAGATCCTGAAACGCATTCATGAGGATGTTGTCACGGATGCCAGCCGCAATGTCGGCCAGACTGTCGTGTCACTGGTTACAGGCGAAGTCCTGACTCGGGTGGCGCTGCGAATGGGAATCTCCGCCTCGGTCCTGGGCGGTGGCGCGGCTTCAAGTCTGGGCACGCTGGGTATCGGCTTCGCCGTGGGGCTGATCGTGGATCAACTGGTCAGTGTGATCTGGGACTGGTGGGCCGACCCGCGGGGACAACTGGCGGCGGAGCTGGACCATCGATTCCAAGACCTGCGGCGGCTCCTGGTCGACGGAGATCACGAACAACCCGGCCTGCGCGCCCAGTTGCTGCGACTGGCCCATGAGCGCATGACACATAGGCGGCGGGCTTTGCTGGAACTGATCGGGGCGTCCGGGGAGGAGCCATGACTTCAGTCCCAAGGCTGTGCCTGGCGGTGGCTCTGGTTCTCGGCAACGCGCTGGTTGTGTCAGCAGACCCCCGAACCAGTGCCGTGCGTGGAATCACAGACCTGGTGGTTCGCGGCTTCGGCCACGAACTGGCCAAGGATGCACCCGAATTGCTTACTGCGAGGTTGAGCAGGCTTGTTCTCACGCATGGCGACGATGTCCTGAAAGCCACACAAACTATCGGTCCTCACGCTGTGCCGCTGCTGGAACAGGCGGGGGAATTTGCCCCACAGGCCGCACGCATGCTGGCACGCCACGGTGACGCGGCCCTGCCGGTCGTGGCCGATCCTCGTCAATTGGCGCTGATCGGGCGCTATGGTGATGGCATGGCGGAAGTCCTCATCAAACACCACAACATCGCCGTGCCGCTTCTGACCGCTCATCCCGCAACTGGCACTCGTGCCTGGGGAGCACTGAGCGCCCAAAATGGGAGGCGGCTGGCAATCCTCAATGAAACCGGTTCGTTCCGGCAAGCCGCACACTCTGAAAAATTGCTGGGTGTCATCGCCCGTCATGGCGACCGGGCGATGGACTTCGTTTGGCGGAACAAGGGCGCGCTCGCCGTCAGTTCCGTCCTGGCCGCTTTTCTGGCGGACCCCGAGCCGTTCTTGTCAGGGGGGCGTGACCTTTCACAGGTCGTGGCAAAATCCACAGCAACCCCGCTGGCAGGCGTTGCCGAGCGTGTGTCACAGCAGATCAACTGGAGACCGGCGCTGCTGGTCGTCGTCGCTGTCATGTGCTGCTACGGCCTGGTTCGCAGAAGAATCGTCACATTGCGGCCGCGAATCGGGTGTTGAAGGCGGTTCAGAATCTTCACATTGCCCCAGCCACGGCCTCCGCGCCGTGGCTGGGCGAGATTCTTTTAGCCATCAGGCGGTTGGCAGCAATTCAGCTTGAGCAGAGACGGGGCTGTTCCCACTGTTCCCACTGTTCCCAGTCTTTTTGGGGGCAGGTGCCACGCCTTGCAGACATTTTTGTTGAGCGACGAAATGAAAAGTCCCCACAAGAAGTACTCTATTTGAAATTAGTGGGAACAGTGGGAACAAACGATACAACAACCTTGTAAACTCCTTTCTGAATAGCCACTTACATCACTCATTTGTGTTCCCACTCTGTTCCCAGTGTTCCCACCAACCCCCGATTTCGACTGCTCCGGGCGATTCACTGCGTTGAATCTGCATCCACCGCTTGCGGATCAACACATTTTCCATTTGGTAATGGCCGAGTCTCCCAGTCGCCACCCTCATCGGGCTGGCATGACCGCGCCAAGGATTCCTTGGAACGTCATTCAGCCGGAATCCATCTGCGGCTATCATGGCGCTGTCCGATGGCTGAAGGATGGGAGACCGCGAACAATGTTTGATATTTTCGGTTCACATGGTTCCTGCCCAGGGGCAAGGCGGGACTTCCTGAAGGCGGGCGCGCTTGGGCTGACCGGCCTCACTCTGACAGACTTGTTGCGTGCCCGCGCTGTGCTGGGGTCCACGGCGAAGGCTCCCGAAAAGACCGTGATCTGGCTGTTCCTGTCCGGCGGGCCAACTCATTTTGAGACATTTGATCCCAAACCTGACAATCCACTGCCCTACCGCAGCACGGTCGGAACACTACGGACAAACCTTCCTGGAACACACATTGGGGGCCTGTTCCCCCGGCTGGCAAAGCTGGCGGACAAATACTCGATCATTCGCTCGTTCGCCCATACCGCGGCGGATCATGCGGCCGCGACGCACTGGCTGGCGACTGGCCACGACCATCCGCCAGCGGGCAACGGGGCGGTGCCGATCAGCCCCAGCCTGGGGTCAGTGCTGTCGAAATATCGCGGGGCCAATCATTCCGTCACGGGCATGCCCGCCTACGTCGGCCTAGACCACTTGTACGCGGAGGGTCCGGCATGGCTGGGGGCCGCGCACGCGCCGTTTGATGCCCGCGGGAATGCCCAGGCCAACATGACGCCCCGCATTGCCCTGGACCGGGTCCACGACCGCCAGACGCTGCGGCAAACCCTGGACCGGCTGGAGCGGAGGATGGACCAGTCGGGCATGATGTCGGCGATGGACGAATTTGAAGGCCGTGCGGTGGAACTCATCCGCGGCAGTGCGCGGCATGCGTTCGACCTCTCCCGCGAGGATCCCCGGCTGCGCGAGCGATATGGCCAAGGCGGGAAAGGCCTCGGCGAAAACCTGCTCCTCGCGCGGCGGCTGGCCGAAGCCGGCACCGGACTGGTCACCGTCTGGTACGGTGGCTGGGATTCTCATGGCACCAATCCGTCGGTCAATCACGGCACCATTGAACAGGAGATGCGAAAGCTTGCGCCGGAATTCGACCACGCCGTCTCGGTCTTCATTGAAGACCTGTACGACCGCGGACTGGACGAGCAGGTGCTGCTCGCCATCGTCGGTGAATTCGGCCGGTCGCCGCACATCAACAAGGATGGCGGGCGCGAGCATTGGCCGCAGTTGGGAAACCAGGTGCTGGTTGGCGGCGGCCTAAAGATGGGGCAGATCATCGGAGAGTCCGCCGCCATAGGGGACGTTCCCAAGTCCCGTCCCGTTTCCCCGAACGACCTGCTCGCGACCTTGTTTCAATTCCTGGGAATTCCTCTGGATTTGCAGTATGCCAGCCCCGGCGGCCGACCGACCCGCATGCTGGAAACCGGAACGCCAGTTGCCGAACTGTTCTCGTGAGCGGCGAACGCGACTGGCTGACTTTCGCGGATCGTGGTCGGTGATGACGCGGCAGTTTTCGTCCTGCAAATCACGACACCCCTCTCAGTCATTACCACGTGGTTCACACATTCCGGCTCCTCCGGCTTCATCACCGTGGCTGCCGCTCGGTTCGACGGCACCGATCCGCAGGGCGACGGTGCGGGAGGGCTTCAGCTCCTGCTGAGCCACGGGGAACGGTGCGCGCTGATCCCGCAAATCGCCCACTGACAAATGGCTCGGGTTTCGTCGTCAAAGAGCCTGGTCGTTGGTTGCCCGTGGCTCGGCAGGAGCCAAGCCCTCGTTGTTACACACAAGTTGCCGGCATCGGGGATTTCATGGTGCCGACCCATAGGGCGACGTGGCGGGAGGGCGAGGCGGCGAGGCTCCTGCCGAGCCGCGAGCAAGAAAACACACGGTCTTTACGGCGAATCTGGCCCCGTTCGTGAGGGAAAGGCGGCGAGAAGCGGGCACGCACTGTTGACCGCGGCTCAGCAGGAGCTTCGCCCTCCCGCCACATCGACATAGAATCAAACCCTACCATTTGCCGCGTGGCCAATGCCCCTGTCGACTTGTGTGTAACAACGAGGAGCCAAGCCCTCCCGCCACGTCGATGAACATGGTGAATACCGCCAGTGCCACACACGCCGCAAAGTCGCCTTTCGCTCCGCCGAAAGGACGCGAACGGCAGAGTTCCTCAAATTTCGAGCCGTGGGATCCTCATCGCTGTGCATCAGCCGCAGGACGGGTCATCAGACGTTCGCACTGGCTTGCCAGTGGCACACCCGCCGACACCTGTGCAGAGCCGCGTCACCTGTTCATCGCGGTACGCGGAGCGTACCCTTTTCTAGCTAGGCTGGTCAGAAAGCCGTTCAGTTCCTGTTCCACGCTGTCGGAATCGCGAACTGGGACGACAAAGAAACGCAGTCCCATCCGGTCGTCCTCCACACCCGCCGCGAAAAACAATTTTTGCGCAAGCAGGGGGACTCCCCCCTGCACCCCCGGTTTCGTCACACCACGCCGCTGCGCCATCCGGCTACGGCAGCTCCGGTCGCTGCTCCGCAGACGCTCCCTCCGTGCCTCCGCCCGATGGCTTCGCTCCTTCTCCCTTGAACGCCTCCGGCGTGACGCCAGACGGGGAACTCAGGGCCAGGCGGAAGCCAATGAGGCTCGTGTGGTCCGCCGGAACGTACGAGCCGCGGTACGCCGACCGGCAAAACGCCGCGTCGTTGCGCCAGCTGCCGCCACGGTTCACCCGGTACGAGACCCCAGAGCCCCCAGAGTCTCTAGAGCCTTCACACCATTCCCATACATTCCCGTGAGTGTCGTGGAGGCCCCACGCGTTGGGAAGCTTCTCGCCACTCACTGCCGTCAATTTTGATGGATACATCTGACAATAGGCCGCCAACAGTCCTTCATCGTCTCCACTCGAAAACTCCGTCGATGTCCCTGCCCGGCACGCATGCTCCCATTCAGCCTCGCGCAGCAGACGATAGCCGGCCACGCCGGGAACAACACGCCATGCGTCGTAGTCCTTCTCGTCGTACCCCTTCTCCTTCGTGCCCGTTCGCTCATAACACACCGGTCGCCCTTCGCGCCGACTCAGCCAGTTGCAGTACAGCACCGCGTCGTACCAACTGACTTGCTGGGCCGGATGATCCGCCGTGGGGCTGGTGCCTGAGTAGATGCCCTCCCAATTTGCAGGCTTCTCCGCGGCTGCATACTCCGCATCGTTGATGAACGCCTCAAACTGACCCCGAGTGACCTCCCGGTCGGCAACCCAGAATTCATTCAAGGCTGGTTTCTCGGTCGGATTGGGAATTCTTGCAACCTCTGCCGCTGATGGGCGAATCCGCAGCATCGTGGACCCGTTGGTTTTCACGACGAACCAGTCTCGTTCCAGCGTGATCTTGTGGGGTTCCGGGATCTCGGGAACCGGGAACTTCCAGTGCCGCAAAAGCCACCCCGCGGCACTGTGGGTCGATGTGTCCCGCTTCTCAACAAACCACCGCGATACAACCGACTTCCATGACTCTTTGTCCGCATCGGTGCTTTTCTCATCGGGAACCTGACCAACAGCCAGACAGATGCCGGACCGCAGGGCCGGACTCTCGCTGTTCTTCACAGTATTCAGCACAGCCCGGAGGGCGACATCCCATCGCGAGAACTCGTCCACGAAAATCGTCCGCTGTTCTGGATCGGGTCGGTTCTCAAAACTGCAGACATCGAGAGCAGGCTCCCCATCACCGAGATGCAATGCCACGATCGCCAGCCTGGCCTTGCGACGCCACAGGGGCTTTTCGGTGCATTTCCGGCTTTCGGCCTTCAGGACACCCAGGGCGGTCGCGGTGTCGGCCTGCAGTGCTGTGAGATAGTTGCCGGTGTCAGTCTCGTGGATGTAGTCAATCCGCGATGCCAGGTACGCGGCGTCCAACCGCCCGTACGCCGCCAGGGCAAACGCCAGCGACAGTTTGTGGCGGGCATTCGGCGTGGCGGCAAAGCGCGATTGAAGTTCCGGAAGCACCAGCCGCTCCGGCAGAGTCCGAAGCTTCTCCAAGTTGAACGGCACGCTGGGTCCCAGGTTATTCTGCAGGGCCTCGGCGGCGGTTTGGGTCTGCTCCTGCAGATTCTTCCAGCGTTCCGCCGAGACAAACTGCTGAATTCCGGTCCCCACCAACAGCACCGTCAGCAGCAGTCCGCCCCACAGGGTTCCATGGAGCCGAGCCGCTGTTCGCATCATGACCCGCTGCGATGCCGTCCAGCGCTCGGTGTCCGTCAGCGCGCGGATTCTGAGCCATTCACCCACGGACGGAAGCTGCTTGTTCTCCCGATTGGTGTTCCAGGTCGCTGCCCGGTCGGCCAGCAACAGCTCCGCCCGCCCCTTGCGGGTTTCCTTCTGCTTCCGTGTCAGCCAGTCCCGCAGCGAGGGGACAAGGTAGTCGTGGGTCAGTTGATAGTACTTGGCACCGGCCTGCAATGCGGGGGCCGTCGTGGAGGCGGCATCTTCCTGGCCTTCCGGGTCGGTCGGGGTGATCAGGCGGATTTCGCTGTCGAGAATCCGCAGCAGGGCCTCAAAGTCTTGTGGACGGCTGGCGTAGCCGGAAGCGTCCAGCAGTTCGGCATGCGACCGCATGTGGCCCTTGATGTCGGTGCCGGAATCGGGCAGCAGAGTTTTCAAGACAGTCCGCGCCGCTTTTTGATGCAGCCGATGCGTGGGGTTTGCCGCAGGCGAACTGAAGGTTTCCTCAAGGAACGCGGCACCCACACCCTTCGTGCCACCGACCTCCTTGAAGGTGGCTGGCGTCCACGGCTTCCCCTTCATCATCTCGGCGAACAGCGCCAGTCGGACGCAGATCACCTTGCCTTCCTGGGCCAGCCCGGCAACGGCGGATTCGAGGAATTGTTGCTCGTCGCGGGCGGTGTCCGACGCACGCGCGGTCAATCTGCCGAAAGCCCGCCCAAACGCCGCCAGCACCTTCCCGGCATGATCCAGATCGAACAGGTCCGCCAGGGCCGTGTTTTGCCCCTGCAAAAGATTGATCTCCAACTCCCCCATGAATCGTGTGGCGGAGAGCCAAAAATCATCGCGGACCATCACGATCCCCTGCACCCGTCCGCCGTCGCACTGCCGCAGGGCCTGCACCAGTTCGGTATGCTCTTCGTCCTTCTTGGCGTGCAGCCACTGCTCAAACTGGTCCAGGACAATCAACACTTTTTTGCCGGCCGGCAACCCCTGCCCGCGCCGCAACACCGCCAGCGACTCTTTCAGACCCAGGTTCGTAGGCAGGGCCGGGCAGCGCTTCCGCAGGCCATTCAACAACCGCGTCTCCGTCTCTGCCGCCGTGGCTTCCAGATAAACCGGAATCACCGCAGCCGACAGCCGGGGCAACAGACCGGCCTTCATCAGCGATGATTTGCCGCAGCCAGACGGTCCATAAATCAGCCCCACCGTGAATGTGTTTTCGGGATCGGGCTCTTCGATCCTGGTCTTCCAAAATCGAATGCTGTCCGGCAGTCCCTCCCGGTCGCGTGGCCCCGGCAGCAGTTCCAGAAAAAAGTCGGCATCGTGGGCATCGAACGACCGCAACCCCTTGGGCACGATCTTCAAGACGTGGCTGTCGGACGCGGGGTCGGAAGGTGCTGCTGGGAATGCGGGGACTGGCGTGGGCGTGGTGGACTTGGCACTGTCGCCCTTGACCACCGCCGCCAGTTGCCCGGCGACCTGATCCGAGTCCAACGGCACCATGCCGCCAGCGCCGCCGTGGCTCTGGGTGCCAAGCCAGTGCCGCAGATCTTCCGCCATGTCCGTGGCCGTCGAGTAGCGGTCGGCAGCCCGTTTGGAGAGCGATTTGAGAGCGATGCGTTCGAGCTCCCGGGAAATCGTATCGTCGATCTGCCGGGGTGGGCGGACTTCCACGCTGGTGATCTGATCGATTAACTCGCCCTGTGTATCCCCTTTGAACGGTCGCCGTCCAACCAGCATTTCGTAAAAAACCACACCCAGACTGAAGATGTCGCTGCGGCCATCGACCCGGTGCCCTTCGCCCCGCGCCTGCTCGGGACTCATATACGACGGGGTTCCGGCATAGCGTGGGCCGTGGCCCAGATCCTGCTCCCGCAGGGCCATGCCGAAATCACCCACAAACGGTTTGCCGCTCTTGTCCATGAGGATGTTGCCCGGCTTGATGTCCCGATGCACCAGCCCCTGCTTGTGCGCGTAATGCAGGGCTTCCGCCACTGTCGCCACGAGTTCCACCGTCTCCGCCAGCGGCAGCCGCGCCGCCTTGGCCCTCAGCCGATGCGCGAGGTCGCTGCCGTCGACGTACTTGGAGACGATAAAGCAGGGGAATTCTGCGGTGCCGCCGACGTCAAAGACAGGAACGATGTTCGCGTGGTCCAAACTGGCGACCGTCCGGGCTTCCGTCAGATACGCCTCTGCCGCCGTGGCTTGAGCCACGAGCCGCGCGTGCGGCACCTTGATCGCCACGAGCCGCTGCAACTGGTCATCATGGGCCAGGTACACCAGGCCAAACCCGCCCTTGCCGAGCACCCGCTCGACGCGGTAGCGGCCGATCCGGACCGGCAGCGGGTCGACAGGATCACCCCCGACGGATTTCGCTTGCGGATAGTCAACGGTCTTGTCCTGATCATCCATCGCTGTCGTCACCTGTCGATGCCGCCGGAAATCACCGCGTCAGGCTACTCTATTCACGGGGGGAACAGTTCGCCAGCGGGCGGTAAAACGAGGCAGTAAACTCGACTGTATCAGCAGGATACGACTCGGATTTCAAATCCGTCAGCCCTCTCGGCGCCCTCTGACGGGCGTCCTCGACCCGACTGACCGGGGCCGCGGTCGGAGAACCAGTGCGTCCACGACGAGGAATTTCACGCGTCAGGCTGCGGCAAACCCTGGACCGGCTGGAGCGGAGGATTGATCATTCGGGCATGATGTCGGCGATGGACGAATTTGAAGGCCGTGCGGTGGAACTCATCCGCGGCAATGCGCGGCATGCGTTCGACCTCTCCCGCGAGGATCCCCGGCTGCGCGAGCGATACGGCCAGGGCGGGAAAGGCCTCGGCGAAAACCTGCTCCTCGCGCGGCGGCTCGCCGAAGCCGGCACCGGGCTGGTCACCATCTGGTACGGTGGCTGGGATTCTCATGGCACCAATCCGTCGGTCAATCACGGCACCATTGAAGAGGAGATGCGAAAGCTCGCGCCGGAATTCGACCACGCCGTCTCGGTCTTCATTGAAGACTTGTACGACCGCGGACTGGACGAGCAGGTGCTGCTCGCCATTGTCGGTGAATTCGGCCGGTCGCCGCACATCAACAAGGATGGCGGGCGCGAGCATTGGCCGCAGTTGGGAAACCAGGTGCTGGTCGGCGGCGGCCTGAAGATGGGGCAGATCATCGGAGAGTCCGCCGCCATGGGCGACGTTCCCAAGTCCCGTCCCGTTTCCCCGAACGACCTGCTCGCGACCTTGTTTCAATTCCTGGGTATTCCTCAGGATTTGCAGTATGCCAACCCCGGCGGCCGACCGACCCGCATGCTGGAAACCGGAACGCCAGTCGCCGAACTGTTCGCGTGAGCCGCGAGCGCGACTGGCAGACTTTCGCGGATCGTGGTCGGTGATGACGCGGCAGTTTTCGTCCTACAAATCACGACACCCCTCTCAATCATTACCACGTGGTTCACACATTCCGGCTCCTCCGGCTTCATCACCGTGGCTGCCGCGCTCGGTTCAACGGACAGACACGCAGGCCGTTCTGGACAGCATGCTCTTCGCTCCTTCCCGTCGGTCGATCCAGCGGAGTTCGGTTACGACGGCCAGACCGAACAACGCTCTGGGGGGCACCCAAAAAACAAGGCAGGCAGGGCGTTCGAGCCTTGCGGCCTACCAGACCTGCCGGGGCGAAAGGACCTCCGCACTGGTGATCTGATCGAGCAGCTCATTCTGGGTGTCTCCCTTGAACGGTCGCCGTCCCACAAGCAACTCGTAGAACACCACGCCCAAGCTAAAAATGTCGCTGCGGCCATCGCCCCGATGCTCCTCGCCCTGCGCCTGTTCGGGGCTCATGTAGGCCGGAGTTCCGGAAAAACGCGGTCCGTGGCCCGCATCCTGTTCCCGCAATGCCAGCCCAAAATCTGGTGTGGGCGCGGGGGAGAGTCTGACGGCGCGGCACCGCCACTGCCGCCGTGGCTCTGGGTGCCGAGCCAGTGCCGCAGGTCATCCGCCAGATCCGTGGCCACGGATTAACGGTCGGCGGCCCGTTTGGAGAGCGACTTTAGACAAATACGGTCAGGTGGCAGAAAGCGCTGTGAATTCAGAAGACTGATGTCACCATTGATCGGACGGCCTACTTCTCGTATTTATCCTTCAGGATCCGCAGGCAGTCTTCAAGCTGGGACCGGGCGTCCGTGAAGCCCGACATGACGGTGATCACCTGATATTTGGGGTCCGTGTCCACGAGCTTGAACCGCGCGGAAATGGCGCGCAGGTTTTTCCATTCGGCGGCATTGGTGGGGGCCGCCGCCGGGATCGCCAGGTACGCTGTCCACCCCCCGCTGACATCATAGCGGTCCAAGGCGCGCTTCAGCGTGCGATGGACGACGAGCAGGCGCGCATAGGCCTGCTGGCCCTCGGCAGCGACGAGCGCGTCGATTGTGGGATGCTTCGCGGCTATGTCCTGATCTACCCGAACAACCTCTTTGACGACGGTGGGGTCCACATGCAGTTCAACGTGGCTCGTCAGCGTCGTTGTCGAAAGCTGGAATTCCAGCTTCATTCCGCGCAGCCACGCGAGAAACGGCAGGCGGTAGTCGGCCGGGACACTTGTCTCCTCGAAGCGGCTTGGCTTTCCCCACGCCGAGCTGACAAGGTGCGGTGCTCCCACACCGGCTGGCGCGGGGGCGGGAGCTCCAGCGCCGGCCAGTTCGTATTTGCCGCCCAATGGGCATTGCAGGTCGCCACCCAGCAGTTGCTCCAGTCGTCTGCGTGCTTCGGCGAGGTCGAGCCTTGTGGTTGCCGCAAAGCGGGCGAGCCACGCGGCGTTCTCTCCGGAGAGCCGCCGGCCTGTCTCCCACGAGGCGGCGTGCAGGTAGGGGCCGACCTTCGTGTCATTGACGTTTTGCACGCGCAGTTGGATCTGCGACGGGGCCGCCACATGTTCGGTGCGGAGGCCGTTCGCGATTCCGCGCCGGATGGAGCGGTTGCGGGAGACGAGAGTCCATTCCCCCATCTCCTCGGTGTAGGAGGAAGCCACCCCTTTGATCATCGAAGCCAGAGCGGACGTGGCGAATCCACCGAAGGGAAAGGCGAAGCCATCAATGAAGCCGGCCAGTCCCATCGCTGCGGGCATGTGTGACTGTGGACCGGCGGAATCCTCATCAATCCGACGGGACTGCAGGCTCTGCGTGAACCTGCCGAGAAGTTCCAGGCCGTCCTGTCCGGCAGGGCTGACCGCGGCGTAGGACTGCCAGTCGGCAAATGTTCGCCGTTCGAAGTCCCCGTCTTTGACGAGGCTCCCCTTCTCAACCCGGAACGGCACTTCGACATCGCGGAGCCCCACACAGATATCATAGCTCGTGCCCGATCTCAGGCGCGCGGTGAGCGCCAGCACGTCGTCCTTCGACGGTTTGACACGCTCCTGCGAAGCTGGAGCGAGATTCCGCGCCAGGAATTCGTAGGCGTTGCGGGCGTAGGGGGTGATCATGATCTCAACGTCCACACGCTCTTCGCGCGGATCCATTGTTGGCGAACGGTTCAATGCGACCAGAACTGGATCCATCGCCTGCCATTCGCGGAGATAGCTCCGGGTAAACTCCGTGTATGCGGCCACTTCGCCCTCTGTGGCGGTCAGGACCGAGATATCTGAAATCGGCACAAACGTCCCCAGGCCGCCACGCAGCGAGTCCACGAACTGGCCGTTCTTCATCCACAGCGGGGATGAACCATCAGACCGCGCCTTGATCTCGGCTGAAACGAGACGGTGCGCGACGAGGTCCGCAATGGTGCTGGCCTTCAACCCTTCCGCCGTGCAGATCATGCGGGCCAGATTGAGCCGCCGGAGGTCGTCTGCCGCGTGCTGGCGGCGGGCGGCCTCAATGCGCGTGGCGGGGTTGGTCAGATTCCGGAAAAAGGGGTCGGAAAGGTACAGGAAGGCGGTGACATCGCGCGATGCCGGAAACTTCGAGCGGGCGTGGCGAAATTCGGGCAGCGTCGCCAGATTCCGTCCGCTTTGGCAGGCGAAGAACCGCTCGGCAAGGGTGCGGGAGTTCGTCACCAAATGGCAGTCGCCCTGTGTGACATAATACGACCTGACGGAATTGTCCTGCGTCTGGTAGCAGGCGACGCTTCGTCCGCTGATGGTCAGCGTCTGCAGCGTGGCTCCGCGGCTTTCCGCGAGGGCCTGCCGCATCGTGTCCAGAATGGTCTGCACGCGTGTCCCATTCCTGGCCAGCATCAGCACCCCCACGGCGGCACCCTCCGCGAAATAGGTGTCTCCGCCGAGAAGGGCGAAATCCTCCAGGGAGCCATCAAGGTCCAGCTTCAGGGCCAGCGCGGGATCGAGGCACAACTGCCGTTCGATTCGCTCGCGGATGCGGTGATCGACCACGGGCGTGGCCACCATCTCGTTCAGATTGCCGCCCCAGCCCATCAGAAACCCGCGCAGCCACAGGTAGTTTTGGAACGAACGGCACCGCAGGTAGAAGTATTCCGGGGGCGCATGCGCCGCCAGTGGCTCAATTTCGACCCGGGTTGTCACGACGGGCACCGGGACCGGACGCACGGCAATCGGGCGTGGCAGCGCGAGTGTGGCTGGGCCGTCCTCTGTGCGAGTCGGCGTTGCATCCTTCATCATGGCCAGCAGCACCGACTCAAAACCAAACAGCAGGCCTGCACTGCGTTCAAACTGCCGTTCGAGACTGCTTGCCGGTCCGTCGCCGCCAGGCCCGTCTGGCATCCGCAGGCCAAGCTGCCGTGCCAGGATCTCTGCCACGCCGAGACCCACGCTGCTCAACTCTTCGGACGGCCCCTCGACAAGCTGCTCCGTGTAGTTCGCCCACCACTTTTTGAGGAGCGTTTGGTGTCCCGCAATCTCGTTGTCGACAGGGATTGCACGGCCTTTGACAAACGCTCCCGTCACGGCGTCGACATCCACCGTGAGCGGATTGCCCCCGCGAAACAGAAACCGCACCACGAGTTCTTTCCCTTCCTCGGTCTCGCGGACGGCGTGGCACGGAAACAACACCCGGTCATCGACTTCTTTGACAATGACAGGCTGATCCGGCTGCCATGACGGTCCGTCGCCGAGCGGGATCGCCAACTGCGCAGCGCCAAATGGCTGGCCGCTGATCGCGTCCGACCGCACCATGCGTGCGACCAACGGAGGCGGGGGAGGAGTCTCCTCACCGATCTCTGCGGGTGCTGCCTTGGTTTCCACGGCCGCCGGGGTGGGCTTAGCGGGTCCGGTCAGGGCCGGAGAATTCCCGGGCTTCTCTGGACCAATGGCGGGAGTTTGCGAAAATCCTGCCACAGGCGGAAGGACGAGGACGAATCCCAACAGGTACGGCAGCAGGCGTTTCATGGCAGGCTCGAAAGGGGGATTTGAACGCACAACTCTCGTGAAACAGCGACAGAACACTTTTCATAACGGGTCCGGTGCAACTCCGCGAAATCGACATTTCCCGAGTGCCCGCAGGACCGTGACCTGCTTGCGGGAGGGCACATACCAGACTGCTTTCCATCGTCTGTGCATTGGGCAGCACACGCACGCGGGCTGGCTGTTGGCGCATTTCTCACCATTCACAGGCGCGGCGGGGGATACCGATTGAGCCTCGGCCTGCGCGAGCAATTCCTCGGTCAGCCGCACCTCGGCTCCAAGACGTTTGGCTGACGTCAGTGCGAGATCGACGGGGTGTCCGCCTATGGCGCCTGCCCTTTGCAATGCCAGGACGTGCTGTTCCAGATTCCGCAGCCCGCTCACAAGCCGTTCCAAGGCGATCCTGCGCTCCTGTGGATCACGCTCAAAGGAAAGTTGATGCTCCATCAGGCGCTGCTCGGCCTGAATCAGAACATCAAGCGTCACCGTTCCGAATTTGTACTGAGCCATGACGGCATTCAACATATTCTGAAGCGCCTCAAGTTCTTCCTTTTGGAGTTCGGCAAGGCGGTATCGCAGTTGTACCGCGGTGAGTTTGCTGAAGTCCATTCCTGCCTTTGCAGCCGGTGCTGTGCCTGGTTCCGAGGGATCCACGGCGACTTCTAGATTTGGAGGAGTCGCCTGGTGATGCTGGTGTCGATACAGCAACCGGCAGGCGAGAATTCCATGCTTCTGGTCCGAAAAGCTGTCCGCCAGTGATTGCACCGCAGCGAGTTGCTTGGCGGACAAAGGCAGGGGCATCTGAAGGTTCAGCCCAGACTGTTTCCAGCGGTCGGCCGCCACTTTCTCGCGCTGCTGTACAAGGGCGGGATCCCGCCGTTCCTGATCGATCACTTCGCGGATGAGCCGCAGTTCCGCGCGAACTCTAGCAGAAGTGGCGATCGCTACTTCTGCTGCGCCCCCACCCATGGACCCCTCCCTCATCAGCGCCGCAACTTTCTGTTCCAATGACCAGGTGGCGGCAACCAACCGTTGCAATGCAGCCGTACGTTCCTCTGATGATTGCGCATGGTCGAATTGGGAGTTCGCCAGCAACGAGTCTGCGTAAAGAACCTGGTCAAGCGTTTGGGACCCAAACATGTACTTTTGCATGTTGTATTTGACGAGGGCTTCGTAATTGCCAATGACACCGGCATTCAGGTGCTTCTTCCTGGCTCTCAGCGCCTCCGGATTCAGCCGGTTCGCCTGTGCGCGGACGACGCTTTGCGTCGCTTCGGCTCCCAGGGGTGCCTGGCGGAACGCCTCCTTGAGAGCCTCCGCATCCTGCTGCCGCTGTTTGGTGCGGAGCAGGACGCGAGCGGTGGCGGCGGTGGGCGTGCCCGGAAACTGCGACAGCAGGCCGTCCAAGAGTTCGACCTGCATTTCCGAGAGGTCAGCCCCGTCCTTGATCTTTGCCGAGTCCAGCACCAGACGGGCCCGCGGTTCATCCGTGTGAATCCGCAGCAGCAGCGCGGCACGCGCGCCGCTCTCTGTTGCCGCGTACTTCTCCGCGAGCATTTTTGCCGCGGCAATCTGGCTGGCGGAGAGGGGTTTCGTCCAATTCGCCTCAAGAGCTGCATTCGTCCAGATCTGGCCTGCCGCGGTCTCGTGTCCGGCATTGCGAGCGACTTCCTGTTTCTGCATGAGAAGCTCTCGGATCCATCGCTGTTCGGCCAGGATTCGTTCTGAAGTTGCCCGCAACATGTCGGCTTGATCTCCTCCTCTGCCACCATTGGCTGCCAACGCCCGTACGGCCTCTTCGTTGGTTCTCAGCATTCTCACCAGTTTCTCCAAGGCCGCGGTTCGCTCCGTGGTGGACTGCGCCAGATCCAGTTCGAAATCCGCGCACTGGCGTTCGACCTCAATCAATCCCGCCAGCGTCGCCGCCCCAAATTGGTATTTAGCCCGGAAGGCTGCGACCGCCTGTTCATGAGCCTCCCAACCGGTCCGATAAAGATCGCGAAGATGCAGCAGCCGCTCTTTGAATTTCAAACTGCGAAAGTCAACCGGCTTGGCGACGGGCTCTGCAGAACTGCCTTTGCCCCGCACCCCGTCGGCATTCCTGCGCTCTGCGTCGGCGCGGAGCAAAGCCGTGGCTTCACCGGCTGCGGGTGTCTTGGCTGCCGGGGCCCCAAATGTCAATCCGAACAGGATTCTCCGCTGCTCCTCTGTCAGAGCCTTTCCCTGAACGACCTTCGCCGATTCCAGTACTCTGCGATCGACCGGTTCTCTGAGATCAATGTCCAGCAACTGTCTGGCAGGCTCCGCCAAACAGCTTGCAGGACACTCGTCGGCAATGAATTTCGCCGTGGCAACTTGCGCGGGCGTCAGTGGCTTCTGCCACCGGTCTGGAAGCGGCGCTTTCGTCCAGATTTCCTGCACAATGTCATCCACTGCCTCCCCGAGAACCGCCTGCAATTCATGAGCCACCGGACTCGACGACTCCAATTGCGGCATCAACTGCAGCCGCGCCTGGATCTCCCGCAAAGCTTGGCGACGCAACTCCTCCACGCCAGGATCGTCGGCCCGTGACTGCACGGGGGCGACCTGCAGCATCAAAAGACAACCGAGCAGGCAGGGCAGCAGAGAATGCATGAAGGCCTCAGACAGGGAAGGAAAGCGGAGCGGGGAACCAATTGCCGAAACCACAGCGATGCATTAGCCATTCAGTGCGAGCCATCTGCGTCCGGCGGTCCATGAGACCAGAAACGCGAGGATGGAGAATCCAAGCATCGCCACTTCGCGCTCACGCGACAGATCCGGAACATGAACGGGGACCTCCCCGCCAAGATCGCATTCTGTGCCGGTTGTCGTTGGAAATGGCAAGGGCATCTCTTCACCATGAGAAATCTCGATACTAAGAAAGGCGTGCCCGGCCGGCGGACAGGGCGCGCGTAGATCGAATTGAACCGCGGTTCTTGAAAAAAAAACAAGTTGCCCCGGAGACATCCGCTCTTTGCAAATTCACTCATCGACCTGCTGCTGGCCAGCGGGGCGCGGCCCGGCGAATTCCTGATGCTGACAATCGGAATGACCAATCGGTCCGGGGAAGTTTGGATCGCCGAACTCCGCGATCACAACATGGTCAACAAGGGCAAGGCGAGAAAGCTCATTTCAACACAGCTGCTCAGAAGATTCTGGGCGGATATCTGACGGTCGATCCGGATGAGCGACTGTTTCCGCTGTCACAGAAGACATTCGGCACATCCGTCGTCGACGCCTGCGTTCGAGCCGGCGTACGCCGCTTCACGCCGCTTCACGCCGCACTGGCTGCGGCACACGGTTGCGACCCGCGTGCGGACAGCGCATGTCATTGAGGACACTCAGGGTCTTTTGGGACACGCAAAGCCAGACATGACCGCGGTATGCGGCGGACCCCTCGCACGCACGAGCCTTTTTGAGCGATTCAGCTGCCAGGCACAGTGGGAAAACACCGCATTTACCGGCGCATCTGTGCGTTTTTTGTGCTGTGGAATGCACGTTCAGCGGCTGGCCTGACTGCGGGCTATGCGGAAGCCCAGGTCGTAGCTCCGCGACCCCGGGGAATTTTCCAGCCGGTCCGAAGACCGGCAGCCCCCTGGCGTGAGGTACCAGCCGCCGCCGCAGTACGCTCGGGCACGGGAAGAATTGGAATCGCACCACTCCCAGACATTCCCGTGCATGTCGTGGAGTCCCCAGGCGTTCGGCTTCTTCGAGCCCACCGCGTGTGCATAGTTCTGACCAATTTCTAACGTGTTTTTGTCGTACCATGCATACTCCCCCAAACTCCCAGCATCTGCCCCAAACCCGTAGGCCGTTGTCGTTCCGGCCCGGCACGCATACTCCCATTCCGCATACGTCGGCAATCGATATTGCTCGTTGCCTGCCAGCCGCCCTGCCGTACGCTCCGTTTGAGTGAGCTTCACGCAAAACTCCGTCGCCTCATCCCAACTCACGTACGAGGCTGGGTAATCCGGTCCTTCCTTGACGTACATTTCTCCTTCCCACGGCTTGATCTTCAGCACCTGCCGAACCTGCCCCTGAGTCACCTCTGTCTGCCCCAGCCAGAAGCCCCGTGTCAGCGTCACGCTGACCTGCGCCTCGTTGTGGAGGCGGTCACGTTCGTCCGGCGGGTAGCCCATCTGAAACGTGCCCGGAGGGCACCAGACCAGTTTTTGCTTCAAGCCGTTGTCGTCGCGGGTGTCGCCGGCCTGCTTGCTTTCGAGGATGACAGGCTGCGGTGACTGCGTGCGATTCATTACGGGGAGGGTGACGGGTGCCTCGGTGGGTTTCATCGCCCTTGAAGAATTTGTGGGCAGTCTCGACGCATTGTGGGGTTGGGCTGACGGCTTGATCCACGACGTCGCCGTCACTCTAAGTACCTGCTGCCCTTCCAGGCACCGGATGTCGATCGGGTCCTGAAGGGCCGCATGCAGCGCTCCGGCGGCTTGATCCCAGGCGGGCTCCCCCAGCCGGTTGATGATGATCGCCGCATTCCGCCGGCACTCTGGTCTGGGATTGGTGAGCATGAGACGGGTCAACTGGCTGACATCGGCCGTCTCGTGAAACTCGACTGCCACAAGGAATCGAAGGCTGGCGGCGCGATTCGCATCCTTGGGGCTCTCCAGCTCGTCCATGGCCCGGATGATCCATTTCTGCCCGCTGTCCCGGAGTTCCTGGAGGCTCCTGAAGGCTTCCATCTCGTCTAGTCCCTTCTGGAGCTCGGTGCCGAAATGCTTCGCGCAGATTTCGTCAATGAAATCCTCGCGATCCTGCGCTGTCAGACGAGTTGGAGCGCCCCGCGCCCACTCCTCCACAGCTTTTCGTTCTCGAAGCTTGGCGTCGATCTCAGGGACGATTGTTGTGAGAGGGAACTCTTTCATCAAACGAAGTAACTCTGCCTCGGCTGCGGGTTCGTGCAGCCCGGACAGGCGTTTACGGGCGGCGTCTTCGCGCTGTTTCCACAAATCGGGAAGAAGTACCCGCACCTTCTCCAACAGCGATGTCCCTTGAAAGCGGTTGACCCACTCATGAAACATGGCCTCACGGCCGCCCGCAGTCGGCACGACCAGCACCTGGGCGAGCGCGGCCCGGGCCTGCACTTCGGTCTGGGCTTGGGTTTCCGTGACCGTTGTAGCATCGGTATTAACGGCAACCTCGAAATGGACGGTGAGCGTGTCCGAGCTGATAGTGGTTTCGACGCTTAAGCCATGAAACCAGCCGAGGAATGGTGCCACATAGTGGGACGGGATGTCATTCACGTCGGTCACGTCGGTCACGGCAGCCTGCGGCCAGGCCGTGCTGACCCATCGTGCCGGTCGCCCGGGTGCCGTGATGGTTACATACTCGCCCCCCAGTGGACAGACGAGCCGTCCGCGAAGCAATTCTTCCGCCAGCGGCCGGGCCTCCTGGTGCTCCAGGTGCAGTTGCTGGGTCAGCTCATGCAGCAGTAGAGGATTGGCCGCAGAGAGGTGTCGCGCCTGCCAGTAGAGCACCGTCCGCGCCAGCGTCCCCCACCGTGTCCCGTTCAGATCGGCCAGCGTCAGGCGAATCTGAGCCGGACGATCGGCTATCGCCTCCAATCGTGGCGTCAGCTTGTCCAGCGCGTCGAGTCGGTTGGCGGCATCTATCCGGGTCGCTGACTCGCGGATCCGAGGCAGTATGCGGTCAATCTCATCGCGAATCGCTTGGTCTCCCGGATGCAAGCTAAAGTCCCGCAGGCTAGGGTCCTCCAACGTCTTCGTTCCGCTGGAGAGCCCGCGATACAGCAGCGGAAAACTCAGGATGATTCTCTTTAGAGAGCCCGAGTCCGGGGTGAATTCCGTCTGCAGCGTCCCGCTTCGCAAAGACACGATTAGCGTCGGAGGGAGATCTCCCATGCCCGCAAAGATCAGAACTGGTGCCTCGTTCTTCTCATAGAAGCTTGCATGGTGGTTCAGCGCGACCGAAGCATGCAGTAAGCTTCCCTCAGGTGGCTTGATCGATTCCTTAGTGGTTTTCAGAAAGACCTCAGCCATTGCTCCATACATGCCAGCCGCCAGAGGCATGACATTTACGTCGCAGAGAATCTGCTCGCGATTTGACTGTGGCGTGGTCCGGCGATTGAGAGCGATTATGACCGGATCCATGCGGGCCCAGAGGCGGGCGTAGGCGTCGGCGAATTGCTCGTATGCCGCGTGTTCACCAGGCGTCGCTCCGGTGATGCTGGTGTCGGGAATCGGCAAAAAAGTCCCGGCAGCGCCGCGGAGCGAGTCGACCGGCACACCTCCCTTCAAGAGGGCCTCACTCTCGTCGGCACGGCGGCGGATCGATTCCGGGAGCAGTCCGGACGAAACCAAATCGGTGACAGTGGCGAAGGGCCCGCGCTCCGCGATCGCCGCCCAGCGGGCCATCTGCACCAGCTCCAGGTCGGCCAGCGCACGCGCCCGCCGGGTCATCTCGATCCGGTAAGGCGCGCTGAGGATGTTGGCGAAAAACGGATCCGACAGGTAGACAAACACTGCATCGTCGCGGATCAATGGAAACTTGTGGCGGGCGTACTGAAAAGCCTGCAGTTTGGCCAGGCTGCGCCGGCCCAGGCCAGCTTCAAAAAAACGCTCCACCAGCCGCCGCGACGTTGTCACGCAATGCGCATCGCCGTCCACGGCATAAAAGGAACGCACGGAATTGTCGGCGGTCGAGAGGAACGAGACGGAGTGTCCGGCGATCTCTTCTTTCGTCTCCCGCGCCTGCGGGGTGGCCAGAGCGGCAGAGCGCCGCTGGCGCTCGATGACGGCCTGCAGGGCAATCCCGTCCCTGGCCCGCACCACGATCCCGAAGGCCGCCCCCTCCAGGTAGAAGGTGTCGCTGCCAATCAGTGCAAACTCAGCGATGGCGTCATCTGCAAAGAGTTCGGCCGCCGTGTCTTCACTCAGGGCAATCTGCTTCTCCAGCCGCCGCTGGATCCCTTGGTCGAGACCCCGCTGGACAACCAGCTGGTTGAGGTTTCCGCCCCAGGCGGACAGCGCGCCGCGGAACCACTGCCAATCTGCAAAAGTCCTGCAACGGACATAGAAGCACTCCTCCGGGATGTGTTCGGAGAGCGGTTCCAGCGGGGAAGGCGGGAATGCGGGGATGCTCACGGGGGGTGGCATGACCGACCTTGGGAGCGCGAGGGTCGCGTGTTCCTGCGGGTTGGCGACATTCAGCAGAACTTCCTTCTGCAGGGCCACGCGCAGCGATGCGGTTCCCAGCAGCAAATGCAGGTAACGCTCCATCGCAAGGTCGGCACCCAGCAGATTCGTCACGGACTGCGGATTCTCCGGCAGCGCCAGTCCCAGCCGCCGCGCCAGCATCATCTGCAGGTAGTTTCTAAGCATGTCATGGCCCGCCAGTTGTTCCGCTAAGCCCTGCGCGGAGCGCGAGTAGGCCTTCCACCACAGGTTACGCTGGGCTGTCCCGTCCCCATGTTGGACGGGCGCAATAGTGAGCGGATAGCTGCCGACAGCGGTGGCGGTCAGGTGCAGGTCGGCCTCCCCCTGAAACAGGAAGCGGATCCGCACACTCCGGACCCGATGCTGGTCGTCCACGTCCATGGTGACTGCCGGATACAACACTCGCTGTGACTTCTCGGTCATCCACACCGGGTCATCGGGCTTCAGCGTCGGCAGCGCGGCCGGATCAAACTTTATCAAGACGCCCGCCACTCCAAATGGTGCTCCGGCGATGGCGCTCCCGGTGACAGTTGCGCGGGGAGACTCCGCCACCCTGAGTGCCCGCAGGGCATGCAGTGGATCGTCGAACTCCGGTGGGACCGAAGGCGGCGGCTCGACAACCGCCGCAGGCACATTGACCAGCGCGGCCGCGTCAGGCCTTCCAGTAACTGCCGCGTCAGGCGGACCATCCGCGGCGTTTTGCGATTGAGGTGGCTGCGTCGCCGCCGCGTCGCCCCCTTCAGGTGGCTCGTACGCGGCCGCTGCCCGGGACCGATCCGGAATGATCGCCTCGGCATGGCGCGTGTCCGCCAGCGTTGTGTCCGCCTTCGGCGAATTGTTACCTGGTATCAAGCCAATGACGACGCACCCCAGCAACAGAATCGTCAGCGACAGGGAAACAACAAGCCGGTTGCGGAAGCTCCAGTAAAGGCTCCAGCGGAAGACACGCCGCAGCGGGCCCATGGTACGGGCATGCACCGGCTGGCCGGTACGGAAGCGGCGCAGGTCGCTGGCCAGTTCTCCGGCCGTCGCATAGCGATGACTTGGGTCCTTCTGAAGGCACCGCAGGCAGATGCTTTCCAGACCCCGGGGGACGGTCGGATTGAGTTGCCGCGGAGGAACGGGGTCCTGCTCGCAGACGCGCCGGAGGATCTCCATCGGAGCCCCACCCCGGAAGGGAGCCGCGCCAGTCAGCAACTCGTACAGAATTGCCCCGATGGAGTAGACATCGCTGGCAGGTCCGAAAGGCTGCCGACGGCCCGAGGCTTGCTCGGGGGACATGTAGCCGGCCGTGCCGAGGATCTGGCCGGTCTCGGTCAATGCGGCACTTTGAGATCCGCTGCCCTCCCACAATTGCTTTGCCAGGCCGAAGTCCGTGATCTGCAGACTTCCATCCTCAGCGAGCAGAATGTTGGCCGGCTTCAAGTCCCGGTGGATGATCCCCCGCTGGTGGGCGTATTCAACCGCCTCCGCCAGTGACAGCACCATTTCGGCCGCCCGCCGGGAGGCAACGGGCTGGCCGCGGTGCAGTTGTGAGAGGCTGCCCCCGCCCACATAGTCCATCGTGAAGAAGTGTCGCCCCTCGAAGACACCGACCTCGTGAACGGAAACGATGTTTGGATGTGACAGCCTGGCCGCCGCCCGCGCCTCGGCCTCAAACCGCCGCACGTCATGGGGAGTGGCCAGTTCGCCGTCCCGGATCATTTTGAGGGCCACGATCCGCTTCAAGGTTGACTGCCGGGCCTTGTAGACAACCCCCATCCCTCCCATCCCGATGATCTCCAAAATCTCATAGTCGCCGAAGTACCGGACCCCGGCCCCGCAGTTGAGCAGGCTGGTCGCGAGGTTCAGCACCCGAACCTCGCGACCAGCCTGCTCAAC
>JAKFUF010000098.1 GCA_021732845.1 Planctomycetaceae bacterium
GTGGGCGAGGCTTCATCCGTTGAGCGTGTATGGATTGTATCGTCACCATCGAGCATATGCACCACCATTGATTGATCCTTCGGGCTAAACGGCCACGTCATTCCCCCTTTTTGAACTTCCGTGTATAACCTGCCGTCTGCTCACAGGTTAAGGACAGTTCATCCATGCAAGAATTTGATGTCGTCATTCTGGGAGCTGGGTTTTCCGGGCTGGCCTGCGCCGAGCGGTTGGAAAAAACTCTGCGGAAGACTGCGGCGGAGCGGGTACTGGTGGTGGCCAGCGAGAACTACTTCACGTTTCACGCCCTCCTTCCGGATGTGGTGGGGGCCAGTCTTGAGCCACGCCATGTGATCCATCCGATCCGGCAGATTCTGCGGCACAGCAGCATCCGCCGTTCGGAAGTGACGGCGGTCGATCTGGAACAGCGACGGGTCGATTTCGATTGCACAGGAAGCATCATTTGCGAGTCGGTGACGGCGAAACACCTGGTGCTTTGCATGGGGTCGGGCCTCGACATGCAGGCGGTGCCCGGCATGATGGAACACGCCCTGTTCCTGAAGACACTGGCCGACGCCCTGGAACTTCGCGGGCACATTGTGCGGCGGCTCGAAGAGGCGGTGGTGGAACCTGACTTGGAGCGCCGCACCAAGTTGGTGCATTTTGTCGTGGTTGGCGGTGGCTTCAGCGGCGTCGAAACCGCCGGGCAGATGCTGGACATGCTCGCTTCCGCCGTCCGCTTCTATCCGGAGCTGCGCAAAAATCCGCCGCGCGTCACGCTGGTCCACAGCGGTCAGTATCTGCTGCCGGAACTGGACGAAGTCTTGGGGATTGCCGCGCAAAAATCACTGGAGAAACGCGGTCTGACGGTGATTCTCAACAGCCGGGTCTCGGCGGTCAGTTCCGAATACGTGCAGCTCAAGGATGGCGGGCAGCTTGTGACGAAGAACGTCGTCTGCACGATCGGCAACTCTCCGCACCCGGTCTTGCAGACGATGAACGTCGAGAAGATCAAAGGGAAGGTCGCCACGGACGAATTCCTGCGGATCAAGGGACAGACAAATGTCTGGGCCATCGGCGATGGCGCTGCCTGTCCCGATGGACTGGGCGGCCTGTGTGCGGCCACCGGGCAGTTTGCCACGCGGCTCGGAAAACATTTGGGCGGAAACCTGCTGAGCGCCTTGGACGACAAGCCGCTGCGGCCCTTCAAGCATGCGTCTGTTGGACAACTGGCGTCGTTGGGACATCTCAGTGGTGTCTGCAAGATCAACGGCTGGCGGTTGACCGGGTTCCTCGCCTGGTGGATGGCCCGCACCATTCACCTGATGCTGTTGCCCGGGCTGGAACTCAAATCGCGGGTGGTATTGGACTGGACGTTGGAGCTGTTTTTCCCGCGAAATCTCAACTATCTGGACCTGACCCGGACCGAGGCGGTCACGCAATTGTATTTGCAGCCGGGAGAGGTGCTGTTTCGGCAGGGCGACCCGAGCCACACGTTTTATGTGATCGAAGAGGGCACCATCGCGCTGACGCAGGTGGATGCGGCCGGGCAGACCGTCTTCACCGAAGAACTGCATTCCGGTGCCCACTTTGGCGAGGGCTCGCTTCTTCGCAAGGAGGTCCGCTCCACCACGGCCGTCGCCAAGACGGCTGTCGAATTGTTGGCGCTGGGGCCGCGCGATTTCAACATGCTCTTTTCCGCCAGTCTGGCGTTGCGGACGGCACTGCAGGAGACCTCGCACCGCTTTCGCACCGAGTCAGAGTTGGCCCGCTGCGACTGGCCTGTGGAGGTCCTCAACAAAACCGTGGCTGAAATCATGTCTCAGCCCGTGGTGACACTTCCCGAGGGCGGCGTGCTCGGCGATGCCTTTCAGATGCTCTCGCAGCAACGGATTGGCAACATCCCCCTGGTGACGCCAGAGGGTACACTCTCCGGGCTGGTGACGCGCAGCGACATGTACCGCGCCTTGGCGGACAACCGCCCCATGGACACCCCCCTCAAAACCATCGCCTCGGCGATAGTGCAAACAGTCCGGCCGGACCAAACCGTGCGCAACGCCTGGTCCTTGTTCCGCCGCCGGCGGCTCAAGCATCTTCCTGTTGTCACCGCCGATGGACATCCGGTGGGGATGCTCAGCACGCTCGACTTGGCACTGCAGGCGCTGCCGCACCGGACGTGAGGATCGCATTTAAAACTTCACTTCTCCAGCGGATACATCGGGTGCCGGCGCTTTTGGTGGTTGAGTGTCGCAAAGTTGTGCGTGTGTACGGCGCGGGCGTCGATGTTGTAGATTGATCCGCCGAGGCGTTCAAATCCCGACCGGAAGTGCACCGCCGATTTCACGGCGATGTATTTCATCTGCGAACAATCGATGCCCAGCGACCGGGCGAAGGCCTGATCCAGTGGCTGCACGCGTCGGGTCACGACCGCCACATTGACGCCGCCAATGCGGATCCACGCCGATGTTCCCAGCTCACCGGTCAGGCCGGCATACATCGGTCCATCGTAGGTGAATTTTCCGTCAGACAAGGCAACCACCTCGACTGTCCCCTTGACCGGCGGTCCCTGAATCGGATCGGACTTCCCGCCGACAGTGGTCTCAAACTTGGCACCGACTCCATGCGCATGGGCGGCATTGGCCAGTTCCGGATCGACCATGTACAGCACAAGCGCATCTGGCAACTGCCTATCGATGAATGTCTGCAGGACTTCGGTGGAATCGCCCGATGCCCCGCCCCCGGTGTTGTCCGCCATGTCGGCCAGCATGATCGGATACTTGCCCGCAGCCACGCCGGATTCCAGCGCGCTCGCGATTGTCGGCGGTTGCCGATACCAGCGTTCCCGCCGGGAATAGACCCAGTCGGCCAGTTCGGTGGCAGTCTCTTCCGCGAGCGCCTGGTCCTTGTCGGCCACCACAATGATGGAGGGTCCCATGTCGGGGACATCGGCCCAGGGGAAACCGGTGGCCAGGGTGACTGAGAGAATTCCCGGACGGCTTTCGACCTCAAACACCAGCCGGAATGCCTCGTCGATCGGCGGATGTGAGGTGACCTGTGCGGAGGCACTCCAGAAAAAGGGCATCTGGCGAAAGGCCATAACCGGCCGCACCTCACGGTTGACGATCCGCACGATCAGGTCCGCCGCTTCCCGGCCACGCTCGGCCATGTCGACATGCGGATACGTGTCGAAACCGATGATGGCGTCTGCCGCCGCCACGCGCCGGGCAGTGTGATTCCCGTGCAGGTCAAACGTCACCACGATGGGACACTCGGGGCCGACCACTCGGCGAACGGACTCCACAAAATCGCCGTCGCCATCGTCGATCCCCTCGACCACCATCGCCCCGTGCAAATCGAGCAGCACGCCATCGATCGGTTCCGCCCGCATCGCCTCTTCGAGACGTTGCAGGAATTCGCCTTTCAACGTCTGGTAGTCCGCATGCGGGATCAGGCCACTGGGGTAGGCGAAGGTCCACAGCAGGGGGATCAGCTCAAATCCATGCTTCTTGGCTCCCTCCATGAACCCGCCGGTGCAGATGTTCGTGCCGGCGAAACGGTCCAGAATCGCCTGGCCACGATACTGGCCCAGGCCGTTTTCAAAGTCGCGGAGCGTCGTGGGCGACTTGGCGTAGGTGCTGGTCTCGTGGGAGATGCCACCGGTCGCAATGCGCATGGTTCTTGGAATCGCGGGGGGTGAAAGGCGGGGCTGACACGGGGGATGGAACGTCAGCGCATCTTGGCCAATCTTACCGGATGATGCCAGTCAGCGGCTTGGCAGACTTTTTTTGGTCGATGGCTGGGCCGCGCAAATCGCATCTTGCCTCCTCTGGACGCTCGCGCCCGAACGCGTCGGGTTGTCAGTGACTGATCATTGGTTCCAGTCCATCTGGCCGCACGCATTTACCCTGCCGACGGCGAAAACTATACTTTTCGGATTGGTCCTGGTCTTGAGGTCTCCTTGCTGCTGCGCTGGCACTTGGGCCTTTGCTTCATCCGCTGGCCGCGCGTTCATTTCACCCTTCATTGCCGCGTGGCTCAGAGTCCCCTCACCGGACGATGTCCGTCGTAGGATTGTTCATGCGTCAACCGCTTCGCCTGATTCCGCTGGGACTGGTGTTCCTTGCCATTGCTGCGGGCCTGTTCCTCTACTCGCGGCGCAATGCAAATCCGGTGGCGGACCTCAATGGCACTTCTGCCGCGCCAGTCGGCCCTGCCGAACTCGTCAATGGCGGAAAGGTCTTCGTCGACAAGAGTCAGTTGGCCGATGCGGGGTTGGTGCTGGCCAACAACTTCACGGGGACAATCTCCGATCCTCTGTCCCTCGCCGAACTGCCGGCGGCCATTGACCAGCGCAGCACCGGTGGATTGGCGGCACTGCGCCGCAGGCTGGCCGAAGCCGAGAGCGCCCAGAACCTGCGGGCCGTCGCCAGTCTGCATTATGAAATTGGCACGCTGTTGACGTTCGAAGCCAAGTTTGATGAAGCCACGGCCTCGATCAACAAAGCGCTGGAGGTCGGGCAATCGGCAGGCATGCCGCCTGCCGTCGTTGCCAATCTCAAGGCTGTTCAAGGGGTCATTGCCCTGCGCCAGGGTGAAGTCGACAATTGCATTGGATGCGTCGGTCCTTCGAGCTGCATCTTTCCCATCTCGCGGGCTGCGGTTCACACCAAGCCGGCGGGGTCGCGGCAGGCGATCAAGGATCTGACTGCAAGCCTCGCTCTGGCTCCAGGGGATCTGCGCGTCCGCTGGGTTCTCAACCTCGCGTACATGACGCTGGGGGAATATCCCGACAAAGTGCCTCCGGAATACCTGGTGCCCATGCATACTTTTGACGCGGCCGCGAAAATGGCCCGCTTCGAAAACGTGGCTCCCGATGTTGGCCTGATCTCCCGTGGCTCAAATCTCGCCGGAGGCACCATCTTTGATGACTTCACTGGAGATGGCTTGCCGGACTTGTTCCTCACCTCGCTCGACGTGGATCGCGGGGCCTCATTCCATGTGAACCTGGGGAATGGCAAGTTTGAAGACCGGTCCGACAAGGCCGGCCTTGCTGACCAGGTCTACGCGCTGAATGTGGCCCGCGCCGACTTTGACAACGACGGCCACCCGGATGTGGTCCTGCTCCGCGGCGGCTGGGAGAAAGCCTTGCGGCTTTCGCTGTTGAGAAACCTGGGCAACAGCACCTTTGAGGACGTGACGGTCGCCAGCGGCATGGGCGAACCCATTGCCACCGAGACCGCGGTTTGGGGCGACTACGACAACGATGGCCTGGTCGATCTGTTTGTGGGCGGCGAATACCGCTCGCCGTTCCCCGATGGCGGCAAGGTGAAGCCTGAGCCACGGAATCGTTGCCGTTTGTATCACAACGAAGGGAATGGCAAGTTTGTGGATGTGGCGGCCAAGCTGGGCGTCGCTGTCGAACAATGCACCAAGGGATCGGCCTGGGGCGACTACGACGGCGACGGCCGGTTGGATCTGTTCGTGTCGAACATGAACGCCCCCTGTTGCTTGTTTCATCAGGAAGCCGACGGAACCTTTCGCGATGTGGCTGCCGAATTGGGAGTTTCCGGCCCGCCACACGGTTTCGCCTGCTGGTTTTTCGATTATGACAACGACGGTCAACTCGACCTGTATGTCAACGACTACTCCAGCACCCTGGCCGAGTTCGTGGCCGTGGCGGTGGGGCAACCGCTCAAGGTCCACAGCCGGCCTTGCTTGTACCGCAATCTCGGGGACAAGGGGTTCGAGGATGTCACTCAGCAGATGGGACTCGATCGCGACATGATGCCGATGGGCTGCAATTTCGCCGACGTGGACAATGATGGATTTCTGGATCTCTATTTCGGAACCGGGAGAATGGCACTGGAAACCCTGGTCCCAAATCTGATGTTCAAAAATGACTCCGGTAAGAAGTTTCTGGACGTGACGCTCCCTTCAGGGACAGGCCATCTGCAAAAGGGGCACGGCATCTCTTTTGCCGACTGGAACTGTGATGGGAACGTCGACCTGTTTGTCGAGGCGGGCGGCGCGGTGCCAGGAGACAAGGCATACAACATCCTGTTTCAGAACTCCGACCACGGACGCCACTGGCTCAAGGTGAAGCTCGTTGGCACGAAGACGAACCGTTCCGCGCTGGGAGCAAAACTTCAGGCTGTAATTAAAGGCACCGATGGCACCACCCGGACCATTCATCGCACCATTGGCAACAACGGAAGCTTCGGCGGCAATACGCTGGTCGAATCCCTCGGGCTTTTGGATGCGAATGCGGTGGCCGAACTGCAAATCACCTGGCCAACGAGCCACACGACCCAAACCTATCGTGACATCGCGGCGGATCAGGCGATTGAGATTACCGAGGGGGCGGATGCCTTCAAGCCACTGCCGCAAAAGCGAGTGGCGGCGAAGCGCTGACGAACCCCGTTAAGGTGTTCTAAATCGAGCGCAAAAACTGCTAATCGCTTGGGAGTGGCTGGACCGTCATCCCGTAAAGGGGAACGTATCGGCGCGCTCCAGCAGTGTGAGTGACCCATCAATGGTGAGCAGCTCAGGCATGCAACTCCGGTCTGGGCGGGGCTCGACGAGCGCCGCGCTCCAGTCCTGGCGAAGTGATTCAGCCGTGCCGCATCTTTGGAAGGGGCGCGCGTCAGTCAGCTCGCGGCCCCGGCCTGCTTGCGGCTGGCATCAATCTTCCTGCCAGCCGTTCACACATTAACCCTTGCGATGACGGATTTTGCTCCGCATACGTCGTTTACGACTTCCCACTTTGCGTCGTCCGCGTCCCGTCCGCTTTGTACCCATTGTGCCAGTCACCCCTCACGAAGAGTTGAAATGTGAAATACCGAATTCGGAACCGGCCACTGTATTAGGAATCCGAGATTTGTCAAGCGCGGGCTTGAACAGGTGTGCCGAAAAAAAGCCATCCCACCGCACGCGGACTGCTGCCGACCAGCCCTTCACCCTACTGGCCCTACTCGGGCAGCAGCAGCTCCGGCATCGCCGCCGAGCGGGACCCCGGGCGGGGGAGATTGTCGGCCGCGCGAAACGTGTAGACGACCGAATACTTTGTCTGTCGAGTCTGATTCGAACCGGCGGCGTGCAGGGTTCGACAATGGAAAAACAGTGCGTCGCCAGGGGAAAGTTCCGCTTGAATCTTCTGCGAGAGCCGCGCGGCGTTTTCCGGCAAATCTTCCCGAAAGAAGAGCGCCTTGTCGAAACGCTCGGGGGCGAAGGTCTCGCGATGCGATCCGGGCACCAGTTCCAGGCAGCCGTTCTGCTGAGTTTCGTGTCCCAACGCGAGCCACAGGCTGATCAGTTCGGGACGCTGGTAGGACCAGTAGCGGATGTCCTGGTGCCAGTGCGTTTCACTGCTGAATACCGGCTGCTTGGTCATGATGCAATTGTGGTGAGCCAGCGGCATCACCACCGGGCCGCCCAGCAGTTGACGCAGTTTGCCAGACACCCGTGGCTGCGCGACCCAGCCGGTGAACAGCGGGTGCCGGCCATGTGCCTCTTTGAGCCTGCGAATGGTGTCGCCACCCGCCACGGCTCGCGAAGCGGGAGCGCCAGGATATTGCAGGTCCGCCTCGTACTCGACGGGCGGAGTCTGCCGCAACAGGCCGTCAACAGTCGCTTGCGACAGGGCGGTCACCACATCCGGGCCGGCCAGGCCACGCACGATGATGTAGCCATTGGATTCGAAAAACGCCTGCTCCTCCGGAGTGAACCGTTGAGAAAGGATTGCTGCATCTGCATCCGTCGACATGTCGCTGCATCACCAAAAAGAGAGGGGTGCCTCCGCTGAGCCACCGGATTTTGATACCGCCATCTTACGCAGCGCCCGCTGGGTCAGAAACCCCACGGCGCTGCCCTCGCATGGCTGGCCAGTTGTTCGATGGAGATCTCGAATCAGCCGGAGGCCGTTAGGCCCCGGTTCTGGTCTGCTGCGAGTAGAGGAGTGATTGCACCAGGTTCGGAACCAGACGCTAAGGCGTTCCGGCTGATTTTGGAAAACCGGCCAGCGATTGCTGCACTCACCCTGACTCAAAACAAGCCCCCGCGCCAGGCTGTGCCAGCCGACCGGGCACGTGGCCCGATCGATGCGCCGTCTGACATGTCAGTCGCGCGTGACGGCCATGGCTTCGATCTCGATCAACAGATCTTCAAAGGCGAAGCCAGACACGCGGAAGGCCGTCGAGGCCGGACCGGGAGTCGGGTAGAACTCGCGCTGGACGCTGGCGATGGTGGCCGTGGTCTTGTTGATTTCCGGCCAGGTTTCGGGGGCCGAATAGTAGATGTACAACTTGACCACGTCACTCTCATCGAGGCCGCCTTCGGCCAGGACGTTGCGAATGAACTGAAAGACGTTCCGGGTCTGCGTGGCGATGTCGTTGCCGACCGCTTTGGCTTTGGAATCGGCTGAGATCTGGCCGCCGCAAAACACGAGCTTGCCAATCCGCCAACCCTGGGTGAACTGCGTGTTGGGAATGCTCCAATCCCAGTGATTGGCCGGTTGCAGCCGCTGCCGATCGGTGCCAAGAACACCGACCCCTTCGACTTGAATCAGCTCGTCCGCATGCGGAAACCCAGTGATCCGCAGCCCCGCGCCTGCCGCGGAAGGCACGGCCATGTACCGGCGGCGGACATTGGTCATCTTCTCCCAGTAGCTGGTGACCTCCCGGCCCTGGCCGAAGAAGCGAAAATAGGTGTTCTGCCGCATCAGGCTGTGGCGGTCTCCGCCACCCGCCCGCAGCAGGGTGTCGAGATTGCGGAAGGCGTGGTCGGTTTGAATCTCGATATCATCCACACCCACCACTTTGCCCTGCTGGTCGAGCGACCGCTGCCCGCCGACGAAGATCATGTCGCCGACTTTCCAGCCATGCGAGAACGGCAGCTTCTTGCTCCAGTTCCAGTGCCCCTCCGGCATCAGCCGCTCGCGCTGGCCGCCGACCACCGCCCACGCATCGACGAGGATCAGTGCCCCTTCCACTTCCAACCCGACACGCGTTTCCGTGGTGGTTGGCCCCGGATCGGAAAAGTAATCCAGGCGAACCTTGTCCAGGTCATCCATGAATTTCGCGACGGCGGCTTCATCGCCGTCACAATGGAAGAACACATTGTGCTTGACGACGTCGGCCAGGCTGGCCCCGGCTTCCTGCAGCACCCGCTTCAACGATTCGAATACGTTTCGTGCCTGCGTGGTGATGTCCTTGCCGATCACCTGCCCCTGTTCGTCCAGCGACATCTGGCCGCCAACATAGATCAGGTCGCCAAAGCGAACTGCTTGAACGGAGTTGGTGCTGCCACGATGGTCCTTCATCGCGATTCGTTGTGCCGGCATGTCGCGGTCTCAGTCTCGGTGGTGTGCGGAAAAATGGACGACGCATCTTATCGGCAATTGCTGCGAAATGCTTTCGTCGTCCCCAGCTCATGGCGCGGGACCGCGACGCTGGTGGTTCCGCACAGACGTTCGCTCAAGCCAGTGCGGGAAGCGCCAGGATGGGCTCTTCTACGAGGTATTGCGGCCGGCACAGCCAATCGAAAATTCGACTTCGCAAATCAAAAATAATCCCGATTTCCTCAGCCATTCTGCTAAACTCTTGGATTCCCCCCTCCCTGCCGCCCGAGTGAAGAATGTCCGCCGCCATCGTGCCGTTGCCCGCGTTTCTGTTCGCCACCTGCCAAGTCGGGGCGGAAAATGCATTGAAGCAGGAGGTCCACCGAGACCACTCTCAGTTGCGATTCGCCTATTCGCGACCGGGTTTCCTCACCTTCAAAATCACCACGCCAGTCACGCCAGACTTTGCCCTCAGCAGCATATTCGCCCGGACCTGGGGGTTTTCGCTTGGCAAGGCAACAGGAAACACCAGCGAGGAACGAGTCGAGGCGATTCGGGCGTTGTTTGCCAACCTCCCCATTGAACAGTTGCATGTCTGGCAACGTGACCTCGTGGCTCCGCGCGGGCTGGCACCTGACGGCCTGACCCCCGAAGCGCTGGCCCTCGATTCCCAACTGCGGATCGCCCTGGCAGCACAGCTCTCCGGCACCCCAAGTATTCGAGACACTTCCAACAGTCCGCCCTTGATTGCGGATGTGGTTCTGGTCGAACCTGACCAGTGGTGGGCGGGGTTCCACTGGGCGCGAAGCGTGGAACAGTTCTGGCCGGGCGGACAGTTTCCGCGCGGGCCGGAGATGGAGCTGCCTGTTGCCAACGCGGCGACCACAGCGGCCCCAGGCTCCATCGCCAACGGTGATCCAGCGGATCCTCCTTCTGACACCGAGATCCCTGCCGAGGAATCCGGCTTGGAGGCCGACAGCACCAGCCTGTTGCCCGAAGGGATCATCTCCCGTGGCTACTTCAAAATGCAGGAGATGCTCGCCTGGTCGGAGCTGCCGCTCCGGCGCGGGCAGGCGTGCATCGAGATTGGCTGCGCCCCGGGCGGCGCCTCTCAAACCCTGCTAGCCCGCGGCCTGCAGGTGATCGGCATCGACCCGGCTGAAATGCATCCCGACGTCTTGCACAACCCCAACTTCACCCACCTCCAGGCCCGCCCGCGTGACCTCCGCCGCAAGATGTTTCGCGGCATCCCGTGGCTCGTGTGCGACATCAACCTGCCGCCCAACTACACGCTGGACACCCTTGAGGAAATCGTCTCCGACCGCTCGGTGCAGTTCGAAGGGATGCTGATCACCCTGAAACTGCCCAACTGGAGCCTCGCCGAAGAAATCCCCCGCTACCTCCTGCGAATCCGCAACTGGGGCTTTGAACACACCCGCGCGCGCCAGTTGCAGCATAACCGGCAGGAGATCTGCGTTGCTGTCACGAGGTGATTTGGCTGCGATGGTGCGATGTATGGCGTTGATATCTATTCTCTTTGCGGATCGTCGACCCACCCTCTGTTGTCGTCCAGTTCAAAGAGGCTCACATCTGGGCGTGCATGGCGAAGTTTCTGGAGGCCTTGTTCAAACGACGCGGATTCAACGGCTCTGCCCGAATAACAGAATTCTCGAAGAGATTTCATTCGTCCCACAAACTCCAGCGAGTGACTCGTCAATTTCCCGCTCCCAAAAAGTGTCAGCCTCTTGAGGCTAGGATGATGGCTGAGAACTTCCACATCCCCATCTGTCAATTCACGACAGCAGTCAAAATACAATTCTTCGAGTCCCTCTCGCTTAGCGATCGATTCGATGCAGGGTCTTGAAACCGCGCAACCGAGGAGACTGAGCGATTGAAGTCGCTGCATCCGGGGAAGCACCAATGTCAAACCTGGATCGATTCCCTCCGGATGGCAGCTCACACTTAATTCACGGAGAGCTGGCGAAATCGAGATGCGCTGCCAAGCCTCGGCACGCAGCTCATTCCTCAAACTCAAACTCAAACTAAGGTACTTGGTCTGATGGGGTAGGTGCTCCCACACGCTGTCATGGAATTCGTTTGCATCGCGTAAATGCACCTGCAATGATTCCAAGCCACGCAGGTTTTCCACCTGGCTCACGTCGTCCGCAATCGGTACATGGTAGAAGCGGACTACCGGCACCGTCCCAAAGAGTTGCGTGTACCATTCCTGGTCAACCCACCTGGCCAACGGTGGCTCCCGCATCGAACCTGCGTTGAGATCCAATGCGTGGACTGCCGACCAGTGCAGATAAAGCGATCTCGCAGGAAACCCGACGACAGCGGTAATAACAACTGCAGTCGTTACGATAACCAGATGGCGGTAGCACAACATGCCATAGTCTCCGCTGTCAGGTTTCCAAACGAAGATCAGCCCAAGGCACTGGCAAATGAACCCAAGTTCGAACTGACTCGGGTGCCAGCATTTGGCACCCGAGCATTGGATTCACTGCTGCGCGCTTCAGGCTGAGATGAACTTCGGTCGTCGAGTGACCCGCGACTGCTACGGCAACTGTCGCGAAATCTCCACGTCGCACTGTTCGGCCATGGCCAGGGCCGCGCGGAAGATGCCGCTGGCGTCGAGGTTGTTTTCGGCGAGCTGTTCCGCGCGTTCGGCATGCTCGATGTACTGGTCGGGCAGGCCGAGGCGGCGGATGTGATCGGTCTTGAGTCCGGCGGCATTGGCGGCCTCAAGCACGGCGGAGCCGAAGCCACCGACGAGGGTGCTTTCTTCGACGGTGATCACGAAGCTCGTTTCGGAAATGGCCCGCAGAATCGTCTGCGTGTCCAAGGGCTTGATGAAGCGGGCGTTGATCACACCCACATCCAGGCCTTCGGAGCGGAGCCGTTCGGCGGCTTTCACGCACTGGCCGAGGAGTGTGCCACAGGCGATCAGCATGCCGTCGGCACCCCATTCAAGGACTTCGGCCTTGCCGAGTTGCACGGGGCTGACGGGGCGGGCGATGTTCTCGACACCGGTCTTGGGGTAACGAATCGAAACCGGGCCGTTGTGGCTCAACGCGAAGTCGAGCAATGCCGCAGTGTCGCGTTCATCGCCCGGCGCGGTGACCACGATGTTCGGGAAGACCCGCATCCAAGTGTTGTCGTAGGCTCCGTGATGTGTTGGCCCATCGGCACCGACTACCCCGGCACGGTCCAGACAGAAGGTGACCGGCAGGTTCTGCAGAGCGACTTCCTGGAAGATCTGGTCGAAGCTGCGCTGCAGGAAAGTGCTGTAGATGTCAACGATCGGCCGCATGCCGGACTTGGCCATGCCGGCGGCAAACGCCACGGCGTGACCCTCGCAAATCCCCACGTCGAAGAAGCGCTCGGGAAACTTCGAACGGACCTTGCCGAGCTTGTTCCCTTCGCACATGGCGGCCGTCATCACCACCACGCGCGGATCCTTGTCCATCGCCGTTTCGATGGCATCGCTGACCGCGTCGGTGTAGGCCCGGGTGCTGCTCTTCTTGACGCTGAGGACGGTGTCCTGGTCGCGTTCGAACGGCGGCGGCGTGTGGAACAGGACGGGATCTTCACAGGCCGGCGCGAAGCCGTGGCCTTTTTCCGTGAAGACATGCAGCAGCACGGGCCCCTTCAAATCCTTGACCATCGTCAGGTAGTTGCGGAGCGATTTCTGGTCGTGGCCGTCGATCGGGCCGATGTAGCGGAAGCCGAGTTCCTCGAACAGCATCCCGCCATGCAGGGAGGCCTTGAGGGCTTCCTTGGTCTGGCCCAGGGCGTTCTCGACAGTCGCACCCACGAACGGCACCCGATTGAGCATCCACTTCACGTCGCGTTTCAGCTCGCTGTACAGCGGCGTGGTGCGGGCCTTGTCGAGATACTTGGCGAGCCCCCCGACGCGCGGGCAGATGCCCATCTTGTTGTCGTTGAGGATGACCAGCAGGTCTTTGTCGATGGCGTTGTTCATTGCCTCGAAGACGATGCCCGAGGGCAGTGCTCCGTCGCCAATGACCGCCACCGACTTGCGGCCTTCGCGGCCCAGTAGGTCGTCGCCGGCCTTGAGCCCCAGCGCCGTCGAGACGCTGCAGCCCGCATGACCGGTCATGAACAGGTCGTAGGCGCTTTCGGCCGGGTTGGGGTAACCCATCAGGCCGCCCTTCTGGCGGATCGTGGGGAAGTCGTGATAGCGGCCGGTCAGCAGCTTGTGCGGATAGATTTGGTGGCCGGTGTCCCAGATCAGCCGGTCTTTGCTGAAGTCGAACACCTGGTGCAGGGCGATGCACAGTTCGACCACGCCGAGGTTGCTGGCGAAGTGGGCGGTGCGGGTGCTGACGACGTTGCACAGCGCCTCGCGCATCTCCACGGCGAGCTGCTGGAGTTGTTCATCGGACAGGCGGCGCAGGTCGCGCGGCGACTCGATGCGGGAGAGAATCTGGTGTTGCATGATGGTCCGAAGCCCCTTTCAATGATCCCTCTCGAGGACGAACCGGGCCATGGCGTCCAAATGCCGGCCGCGTTCGCCGAACGGTTTGATCCAGTCGCTGGCTTCGGCAATCAGGTCGCGGGCCTTTTGCAGGCTCGCCTCCTCGCCGAGCAGCGCCGGATACGTCAGTTTTCCATGGGTGGCGTCCTTGCGGACCGCCTTGCCCATGGCTTCTGCGTCCCCCCTCACGTCCAGCAGATCGTCCGTGATCTGAAAGGCCAGACCCAGACATCGGCCATACTCGGACAGCCGTTTCAGGCGGTCCGCGTCGGCCTGAGCCACACGGGCTCCCATCGTCAGGCTGCTGTTCAACAAGCGTCCCGTCTTGCGGCGGTGAATCGCTTCCAGATCCTGCAGGGCCAGTTCCGTTGCCCCTTCAGCCTCCAGATCGGCCACCTGACCGCCCACCATCCCCACCCATCCGGCGGCATTCGCCAGATCGGCACAACACGCCACCGTCACTTCAGCAGGGACGGCCGCCTTCGCCAGCACCTCAAATGCCAGCGTCAACAATCCATCACCCGCAAGAATTGCCTGCGCTTCACCGAAAACCACATGATTTGTCGGCCGACCGCGCCGCAGGTCGTCGTCATCCATCGCTGGCAGGTCGTCGTGGACCAGCGAATAGGTGTGAATCATCTCCATCGCGCAGGCGGCCGGCATGGCGTGCTTCCAATCGCCGCCACAGGCATCGCACGCCAGCAGCACCAGCACCGGCCGCAACCGTTTCCCCCCTGCCAGCAGGCTGTAGGCCATCGCCTCCCGCAAGCGGGGGGGACAGTCGGCAACCTGCTCCATGCAGGCTGCGAGTTGTGCATTGACACATTCGCGCAGCTCCTGCCAGAAAGAATCGAAGGCGGCGGTTTCAGTCGATGTGGTCAATCGTCAGGCCTCAGGCTTTACGTCACAGCGCCGAACGGCGTGGGCGTTTCAACGCTGGAATCTCGGTTTTCAGCGTCGAACTCGGACTTCTGCATTATACCGGTCTCAGGATGCTTCCCGCGAGGAAATCATCACTGGTAAGTTTTGCTTGCTGCGGAACCCCTGGCGCGGATGGGCCGCTTGCGCCACCTTCCTCATCCGCTGTCGGGGTCCCTCGCTCACTGCCATTCGTGGCTGCAGCGGGCACAACGGAAACCGAACAGTGTGCCGGCACCCGGCAGCGGCATCTGGTCGCGGCTCAACATCCGGTCCCCTGAGCTGAGCAGTTCGACATGGGCTTTGCCGCAGGTGGGACATTGGGTGTTCTTGCGGATCCAACGGATCCGATCGACGAGGCCCCAGCTACGCTCCCGCCGGGCGGAAGCATCGAAGGGCAAAATCACCGGATCGGAATCAGCGGCAGAACCATCGTGCGAAGGTTCGCCGTACTGATGTGCATCGGGGTGAAAGAGGGAGAGACGCTGCGGATTGTAGAGTTTCAGCTCGCTCATCCGTGAGCTCCTGTGAGAATGGCCATCATGGCCGATGTGAAACACCGCGTGTTTTCGAGTCATGCTGACTCTGTGAGTGGCGGTTAGTTTGCCATCGCCCGGTCGGTAGAGCAAGGATTTTCTCGGGAATATTCTGCATTTTCCGAGAATAGCAGCCTCGGTTTGTGTTGGCATCCGAGTGCGGACACTACATTTTGTGTCACGCTTCCATCTGGTGCGATTGGCCCAGCTCGTGAGAGACGAAAAAGCCGGGGAATGCAACCCCGGCTTTTCGGTCTGATGTTGTGATTTTGGCTCCCCACCGAGTTCACCTCGGTGGTTGCCGGGCCTATGCACTACGGGGGCGTGCTTTTTTTCGTAGTGCAAAGGCCCGAATCCACCCCGACAAGCGGGGCGGGGTCAAGTCATCACGATGTGACTCAGACCGCATCGAGCGCTTGCTTCAGATCCGCGATGATGTCCTGCGCATCTTCAGTTCCAACGGACAGGCGGATGAAATCGGGAGTCACGCCCGACGACTTCTGCTCTTCGACGGTCAACTGCTGGTGCGTTGTGGTCGATGGATGAATGATCAGCGACTTGCTGTCGCCAACATTGGCCAGGTGCGAGAACAGCTTGACGTTGTCGATCAACTTGCGGCCATTCGCCCGCTGCTGGTCATCGGTGGCTCCCTTGATGCCAAAGCCCATGATGGCTCCCGCCCCGTTCGGCAGGTACTTTTTCGCCAAGGCGTGGCACGGATGCCCTTCGAGTCCCGGGTAGTTCACCCACGAGACCTTCGCGTGCGACTTCAGGAACTCGCCAACGGCGAGGGCGTTCTGGCAGTGGGCCTTCATTCGCAGATGCAGCGTTTCGAGGCCCTGCAGGAACATGAAGGCGTTGAACGGGCTCATCGCCGGACCAAGATCCCGCAGCAATTGCGTCCGGGCCTTGAGGATGTAGGCGATTTTCATCGGCCCGAAGACTTCGAAAAACTTCAGCCCGTGATAGCTCGGGTCCGGCTCGGACAGTTCCGGGAACTTGCCGTTGCCCCAGGGGAAATCGCCCTTCTCGACGATGATGCCGCCGATGCTGGTGCCGTGCCCGCCGATGAACTTGGTGGTCGAATGGATCACCACGTCCGCCCCATGCTCGAACGGACGGCACAGCAGCGGCGAGGCGAGGGTGTTGTCGACGATTACCGGGATGCCCGCCTCATGGGCGATGGCGGAGATGGCGTTGAAGTCGGGAACGTCGAGCCGCGGGTTGCCGATCGTTTCGACGAAGATCGCGCGGGTGTTCTTGTCGATCGCCTTCTTGAAATTTTCCGGAGCGCTCTGGTCGACGAACTTCACGCCAATGCCGTACTTCGGCAGGGTGTAGTGAAAGAGGTTGTAGGTGCCGCCATACAGGCTCGTCGACGACACGATGTTCTGACCGGCCTGGGCGATGTTCATGATCGCCAGCGATTCCGCCGCCTGCCCCGAAGCCACGGCCAGAGCGCCGCTGCCGCCCTCAAGCGCCGCCACGCGCTTTTCCAGCACGTCGGTGGTCGGGTTCATCAGCCGCGTGTAGATGTTGCCGAATTCCTGCAGGCCGAACAGCCGCGCGGCATGATCGCTGTCGTTGAACACGTAGGAGGTGGTCTGGTACAGCGGGACCGCCCGCGAGTTCGTCGTCGGATCGGGCACCTGTCCCGCGTGCAGACATTTCGTACCCAGGCGCATGGTGGTTTCGTCCACAATCGTTCCTCGAAGCTGAAGTGAGAGACCCAATCCACATACCATACGCAATCGTGGCTGCGGCGTGGAGTCAGTCACAAGTCAGGCGCGGTGGAGTTTCCATCCCATCCGCAATCCAGGCAGTTGCTCACGTGCTGATCGCCGACTGGATACACACAGGCACTTGATTCGCGGCTCAAGCTGCTCCTGCAGCACGCAAATCCCCCGCGATGACTTAATGTCAATCGCGGATCGACTCCGTTTCCTGGGACTCATCCGCAACGCTCTCGTCGGGATCGGGTGACGGCTCCAGGGTGACGATTTCCACGCGGCGAACGCGGGTGGGCTCGGCTTCGGTCACGGTCAGTTCGTGCCGGCCAAGCCGCAGTTTGGCACCGACCTCCGGAATGTGTCCCAGCAGTTCGATCACCATGCCACCGGTGGTGTCGGCGGTCACCTCGGGAATGATGACGTGGCATTGCTCCGACAGGTCGTCCAGCGGGCACAACCCGTCGACCATGATCCGTCCATTGCCGCGGCGGATGATCTGCGGCAGTTCGCGGTCAAACTCGTCCTGAATCGGACCGACCAGTTCTTCCAGCACGTTTTCAAACGTCACCATGCCGGAAACCGTGCCGTATTCGTCGACCACCACGGCGACATGCGTGCGGTTCCGCTGGAATTCGCGCAGCAGCACGTTGAGCCGCATGGTCTCGGGGAAGAATGGGAGTTTGCGGGCAATCTTCACGAGAGAGGGCAGCTCTTCACCGCCAACCACGGTGCTCAGCAGGTCTTTGGTGTGGACCATGCCGACGACGCGGTCGAGGTCACCGTCGCACAACGGGAAGCGGGTGTATTTCGATTCGGAGACAGTCGCCAGATTCTCTTCGGGGGTGCGGCGCGTGTTGAGAAACACGATGTCACGACGGGGGACCATCACCTGCCGGGCGACCTTGTCTTCAAGGTCGAGGACATTCTCCATCATCAGTTTTTCGCGGCGGCTGACTTCTCCGCCGGCAGCCGATTCCGACAGGATCATCCGCAACTCTTCTTCCGAGTGCATCTGCTCGTGCGGATCGCCCGCGCCGAGCCCGATCGCCCGCAGCATCAGGTTGCTGGTGATGTTCAACAACCAGATGAACGGCCAGAGAATCGTGTAAATCGCCAGCAACAGCGGTGAGAGCGTCAGAGTCGTTGCCCGGGCGGTGCGGATCGCCAGAATTTTGGGGGCCTGCTCACCCAGCGTGATATGCATAAAGGTGATGGAGATGAACGCCAGCGGGACCGAGATCGCGTGCGTTGCCCCCTCGCTCATGCCAAAATACGACAGCGGGGGATGCAGCAATGAAACGACGACCGCTTCGCCAACCCACCCCAACGCCAAACTGGCGAGGGTAATGCCCAACTGACAGGCAGAAAGATAGCCATCGAGATTGGCGAGGACCGATTTGGCGATTTTCGCCGTCCACAGGCCGGCTTTGGCCTGATTCTCGATCTGACTTAACCGAACCTTAACGAGGGCAAACTCGGCGGCAACGAAAAAGCCGTTCGCGAAAACGAGCAGCAGTACGAACAGGATTTGCCAGAATATTGCCATAAGTAAGTGCGCCTCGAAGGCCGCACACAAGAGTATAGCGGCGTCCCTCATGCCTGCAAAGCCGTTTCGGCACGAAATCTGAGACGCCCGAATTTCTGTCGGCCACGTCAATGTCGAGTTGTCCGTGTTCACATGGGCTGGAAATCCCCAGACAGTCATGCCGTCGGCTGCCCGCCAAGACGCCGGCTGCTACACTGGCATCGCACCGGGTTTTCAGGTTCGGGAGTCGGACGAGGGGACTATGGGGGAAGCCAACCATCGCATCATCCTGCGAATGAAGGAACGACTGTTCGCGGGGTTGCTGAACGGGCCTAATCTCAATTGCCGCCCGCATGCCAGCCGCCAGCGCGTCGACTGGCTGCAGTTCGCGAAGTTGCAGGATGTTGATCCCGTTGAAGGGCTTCTGGCGCTGCTGGATCAGCGGAAGGTGCAGTTCACGGCGCGTGTCGAGTTTCCCGAGCACCTGCGGAAGCTGAGCGGCCGGCGGTTTGGGCGGTCGACGAAAGCCACGCCGGATCCGGTCCCGCCCGCCCCAGCGACTGCGGCTGTACCGGCCGAGCCTGTCGCAACGGAAAGCTCCGAGACAGCAAGTGCCGCCAGCGCTGGAAATGGTGTTGGCGGGAAGACAACTCCTCCAGCGTCAGAGACTCCCGGCGAAAACGGCGAAGTCTCCGTGGAGAAATCAGAAAAGGTTCCCGATGACCCGTGGACGCAGCAGCAGACGCTGGTCAAGAAACTCCGCGTTGTCGCCGATGACGCGCGGACCTACGAGCAGGACACCGGAGTGCACGTGCTGCAGGTGGGGTTTCCGCTGCTGAGCCTGCCCGCGGCCGCTTCCGGCAAATCCGGGACGGGGGCGAAGCGCGTGCTGGCGCCAATCGCCTTCATCCCCGTCAATGTGACACTGCGGGCCACCGCCACCAGCGTCATCGACATTGCCTGCCAAAGTGACGGCATCGACACCATCATGCCGAACATGGCGCTTTTGGCGTGGCTTGAGCAGCAAACGAATTCCACTCCGGAAGACCTGTACGCCGACGAAGAGGGCGGGCAGCCCTGGCGTGAGATCGCGGAGATTGTGTCCCGCGTCGCCGCTCTCGCCAAAGTTGAAGTTCCAGAGCTGTTTCGGAAACTGTTGGCGACGGAAAAAAAGACTCGTCCCAAGGCGGAGGAGATTGGCCTGCGAGCCGCCCCACGGGCCGAGGACGACGACGCCACGCGGCCCGCGATCCTGATGACGGCGATCCTCGGCCTGTTTCCGATGAACAACCAGGGCTTGCTGCGCGACACGCTGGCGATGGCCCAGGGCGAGGCGCTGGACGGCCCCGTGCAAAGCTTTCTCGACGTGCGTGTCACGTTCGACAAGGTCGACGAGACGCCGGACAAAGACACCGACGACGCAGAGGCGACGCCAAACTTCAATGAACCCCGGAAACTGGCCCGTGGCGATCGGCGGCTGGTCTCCGCCTCCGACCCATGCCAGATGCGCGCCGTGCGGCTGGCGCGGGAAGCCCGTGGCTTGGTGGTGCATGGTCCGCCTGGCACCGGCAAGAGCCAGACGATCACGAACATCATTGGCGATCATCTGGCACGCGGCGAGCGGGTGTTGATGGTCTGCGACAAGCGGACCGCCCTGGATGTGGTGGCGAACCGCCTGGAGCACCTGGGGCTCGGGTCGCTGTGCGCCGTCGTGCATGACCCCCAGGTCGACCAGCGCGACCTGTATCGCGCTGTTCGCGAACAGATTGAGTCCCTGGCTGAAGTCACCACCACCGACACCTCAAAACAACTGGGACGGGCCGACCGCGAACTCAAGAAGATTCATCAGGAGCTGACACAGGTCCGCAAACTGGTGATGGAGCCCGACCAACACGGCACCACGTTCCACGCCCTGGCCGGCCGGTGGCTCAACCTGCAGACCCGCTGCGAGGCGGCCGGCATCCCCGACTTCGTTCCTCTCGAGGATCCCGAGGACCATGTTGAGGCTGACTTCACCCAGGATGCGGACACGCTTGGCGAATGGGATCAGCACACGCATGCGGTGAACCATCTGTTGGAACGGATGGAGCAGGTGGATTATCCGCGGCGCGCCTGGCGCGACGTGGCCGCTGTCACTTTGACGGACTTTCTCGCCCAGCCGCTGGAGAAGTGGCGGGCGAAGCTGAAGCCGGTCGTGGCGGCGGCCAAGGCCCTGGACGGCACGTTTGACTCCAACATTCCACCGTTTCTGCCGGAGGTGAAGTTCACCCTGGCCGCGCAGGCCGCCGCTCGCAAGAAGTTGCTGGAGGTGTGGGACCGCGTGCTGACGGGCATGTCGTCGGAGGACCGGGCGCGCTGGGGGCGGGAGTTTACCGTGATCTCGACCCCGGCCATGCAGTCCCGAATACGGCACCTGGCGGACATCAAGCTCATGTGGGAACGGGCGAGCGCCAGCCGCCTGGACCCCGAACTCCTGCGCTGCCTTGGTGACCGGCTGCCCAGCCTGAGGGAGATGACTCCGCAGATCGCCACCTTGGAACTCTATCTGCAAACCGCCGGCAAATGGTACGGCTTCCTGATGTTTCAAAGAAAACGGCAGGCAGCCGAAGTGCTGAAGCCGTTCGGACTGGTCCCCTCCGTGGAGACCGCCACACGCTGCCGTGCATTTCTCGTGGGGGTGGCGCTGCGGGACACCCTCCAAAATCTTTTGGAAAGCTTTGAGCCTTCCAGCTCAACCCCGGCCAGCAGGACTTCCCCAGGCCGCAAGCGTGCGGCCGCGGCCACGCCCAAGACTCCGACGACTGCCGCCGATCCGGCACGAACGCTGGTCCCTGACGAACTGCTGCGGCAATCGGTGCAGGCACTCTCGGATCTGTTCGAAGTGTTGAACGTGGCCGTCAAGGAGCCAATGCTGCACTTTCTTGCCCAGCCGGCGATCTTCGCTTTGGAAAACGACGCACTCGCGGAGGTGCTGGCCGACGGCTTGAGAAAATCGGAGGCCCGAGCCACGGCGATTGAGGCCCTCGCCACGCTGCTGCCGACCACCGGCCTGTTTGGTGGCATGTGGATCGCGGGGCAGCGCATGACATGGTGCGTCAGCGACACGCGGGCCGAGCCGCTGTTTTCCGCCTTGCTCGATGATCTGCCGAAGCTGGAAGGCGTGCTGCGGATCCACCAACAGATGGAGGGGCTCCCGCAATGCCTGCAGTCCTCCATCGACTTGGCCGTTGAAATCGCCGACGACGAAGATGACGACCCGGACTCCGTGGCTCCCATCTTTCCTGCCGAAAAGGTCGCCCTGCAACTGGAGCGCGACTTGTGTGCCACCGCCCTCACCCGGCGGATTGACGCAGAACCCGCGCTGCGTGGCTTGGATCCCGATCGGCTGCAAAGCTGGTTTGAACGCCATTACACGCTGAGCCTCGAGCATCAGCAACTGGTGCGCGACAACATTCTGCACCGCTGGGTGACGCGGCAAAAAGAACGCCTGCTGGTCAGCACGGGTTCACGGCTCAATAGTGCCGGGGCCGATCTCAAGCGCCGGCTGACCACCCGGGGCGAACGGGCAATGCGCCTGCGGCAGGTGATCGCCGTCGGGCAGGAACACCGCCAGAATTCGGAGCCCACGGATGTGGCGGCTGTCGCCGTGGAGACACCGGCAACATTGCCTGGCCAGGCCTCCGACCCGCTGTTTGACCTGCGGCCATTGTGGATGGCCAGCCCCGAAACCGTGGCTCAGATCTTTCCCCGCCTGCCGTTGTTTGACATTGTGATCTTCGACGAAGCCTCGCAGTGCCGCCTCGAAGAGGCCCTGCCCGTACTGACGCGTGCCCGGAGGGTGATGATCGCCGGCGATCCGCAGCAGTTGCCCCCGTCGCGGTTCTTCGAGTCGGCCGTGGCCGCCAGTGGCGATGACGGCAGCACGCTGACCGAACAGTCGCTGTTTGAATCGCACCAGGGCGAGACCGAAGACCTGCTCACCGCCGCGCTGGGGCTGGACATCCAGCAATGCTACTTGGACGTTCACTACCGCTCGCGCAACTCCGCGCTGATCGAGTTCAGCAACACGCAGTTCTACAACCGCCGTCTGCAAGCTTTGCCCGGTCACCCGGACCTGGGTGAGCGGGAGACGCCGATCACACTGCACCAGGTCAACGGTCTGTACCAGGATCGTACCAACGCCAAGGAGGCCGAAAAAATCTGTGAGATCGTGGCCGAACTCCTGGCCACGGATGATCCCCCGTCGATCGGCATCGCCTGCTTCAACCTCACCCAGCGGGACATGATCGTCGACAAGCTCGACGAACGGGCCGCCGGCGATGAAAGCTTTGCCGCCAAACTCGCCGAAGCCCGCGTGCGCTGGGGCAACGGATCGTTCGAAGGGCTGTTCGTCAAGAACCTGGAAAACGTGCAGGGGGATGAGCGCGACCAGATCCTGATCAGCACGACCTACGGCCCCGACGCGAAGGGCAAGTTCTACCGCCGCTTTGGGCCGCTGGGCCAGTCCGGCGGCGGCCGGCGGCTCAACGTGCTGGTGACCCGCGCCCGCGAACGGATCCACCTGGTCACCTCCATTCCACCCGACATCTATCGCGCGCTGCCGCCCATCCCCCTCGGCCAGGCCCCCGGCGGCGGGTGGCTCCTGTTCGCCTATCTGTCCTACGCCCGCGAACTGCAACAGGAGGCCGAAACTCTGGCCAAGGAACAGGCCGAATCAAAGGTCGCCGACAATTCCGGCGATGTTGACGTCTGGCCGACTCGCTATCCGTCATCGTTCGCCGAAGCGCTGGGACGAAAGCTGGCACGGGAACACCAGGCCGACTGTGCTGTCCATTGGGGCAACGACGGATTCTGCGTCGATGTGGCGGTCGAGCGCGATGGGGAGACAACCGGAATTCTCTGCGATGGAACCCGCTTTGCGCAGTCCGACGATCCCGTGGAATGGGACATTTTCCGCGCTGCGATACTCACCCAGCTTGGCTGGAAGCTCACGCGGCTTTGGTCGCCCCAGTTCTTCCGGAACCCTGAAGGCACGCTGGAGCGCCTGCCGCAATGAGAAAGGCGAGAGGATGAGCGTCGATTTTTGAAGAAGGTTTTTCGATTGTGGTCGCGCCTCCCCGCGTGGGAAGGCCGTGCCGACAGCCATTCGGATGGATTCGTGGAAATCAGCCAGGACCTTGCGATGCGGCGGGTATAGTCTTACTTATCCCTTCAGCCGCGCCGCAATCTCCTCCACCACGTTGCTCGCCGGAATTCTGCGCTGCTCCAGAGTGTCCCGGTCGCGGAGGGTCACGGTCTTGTCATCGATCGACTGGCCGTCGACGGTGAAGCAGAACGGCGTGCCGATTTCATCCTGACGGCGATAGCGCTTGCCGATGGCCGCCTGCTGGTCGTAGACGCAGGGGATGCCGGCGGCCTTGATCTCGCGGTAAAGCTCCAGCGCGAACTCTGGCATGCCGATCTTTTTCACGAGCGGGAAGACCGCCGCTTTGACCGGCGCGAGCTTGGGGTGCAGCTTCATCACCACCCGCTCCTGCAAGGCACCGGTGTCATCCGGCTGGCTGTCCTCGTGGTAGGCTTCGCAGAGGAATGCGAGGGTTGCCCGGTCGGCCCCGGCCGCTGGTTCGATGACGTGCGGTGTATAGCGTTCCCGCGTCTGGTCGTCGAAGTAGGTCAAGTCCCGCCCGCTGCCCTGGTACTTCGGCTTGCCGTTGGCGTCGAGTTCGACCACCAGATGGCCCTTTTCGTTCTTGACCAGCTTGCCTTCCATGTGCGACCGCAGGTCGAAATCACCCCGATGGGCAATTCCCTCCAGTTCGCCGTACTTTCCGTCTTCCAGGAATGGGAACGCATACTCCACGTCGGCCGTTCCCACCGAATAGTGGCTCAACTCGTCCTTCGCATGGTCGCGCAGGATCAGCTTCTCCTTGCTGAGTCCGAGGTTGGTGTACCACGCATACCGCCGGTCGCGCCAGTATTTGTACCACTCGTACGACTGATCGGGATGGCAGAAGAACTCCATCTCCATCTGCTCAAACTCGCGTGAGCGGAAAGTGAAGTTTCGCGGGGTGATCTCGTTGCGGAAGCTTTTCCCGGCCTGGGCGATGCCGAACGGCACGCGGACGCGCTGGGTGTCGAGGACGTTCTTGAAGTTTACGAACATCCCCTGGGCGGTCTCTGGACGCAGGAAGGCCGTGCCTTCGTCGCCAGCCAACGCTCCGATCGTCGTCTTGAACATCAGGTTGAATTCGCGTGGCTCAGTCAGCGTTCCCACCGCCTCGGCATCGGGGGCCAGAACATTCGCCAGACAGTCCGCCTCCCAGATGTCCAGCAGTTTCTCTACCGGTTCCGTTGGCGTGTGAGCCACGGGGCTGGCCTTGCCGAGCTGCGCCGCCAGTCCGCCGTGTGGACCAGTTCCGAACACGACTTGGTCGGCCTCTTTCTCCCGTAGCCCGAAGAACTGCAGTGCCCGCTTGCGAACGTGTGCGTAGCCCTCGTCCGCGTCCTTGTCGGTGGTGATGAAGACCCGTTTGCCCTTGTGCTCGGCCCAGCGACCGGACAGATGGTCGAAGCGGTAGCGTTTTTTGGTTTCGCGGCAGTCGGCCATTTGGTCGTGGAACAGGTCGTAGTGGCCCGAGCATTTCCAGACCTGCGGATGCATGATCAAAGAGCAGTCCAGCCCGACCATCGAGAACGTCTGCGGAGCACCGGGCGGGACGAGGTATTCGTCGTGGTTGGTGATCATGTCCTTCCACCACGCATCCTTCACGTTCCGCTTCAGTTCGACGCCGAGCGGACCGTAGTCCCAGAAGCCGTTCAGCCCGCCATAGATTTCGGACGACTGAAAAATGAACCCCCGCCGTTTGCAGAGGGCGACAATTTTGTCCATGCGATCGTTCATCAGTCCGTCCAATCCGTGTGCGTCGGGTCACTTGAGGCGAGGGAGCGCGGTCAACACGCGCTGACGGGCAAATTTCGACGGTCGGTTGTCCGCAGAAAAACATGCCAGAACGAGAAACTATAACGCGAAGCGGCCATTTGGAGCGAGCGACCAGCACCACGCATTGAAGTGAGGGTGCGTGACGGGGTTTGCCCGGATTTCTGAAGATGTTGGAAGTGCGGATGGGAAGTCGACGGAACGTGGGAATTCACCCGAAGACTCCCGCCCGCTGGAGCACCACAGGGACCGCCAGGCCAGCGAAGCCACCGGCTACCACCGGCTTGCACCGTGCCGCTACAAAGGACGGGCGACATTCGCCGCCCGGAAAAATGCGAAGCCGTCCAGTCACTTTGTGACTGGCTTCGAGTCACGGAGTGACTCGGCTACTTTGCTCTCTTCGCCCAGCCAAAGTTAGCGGCACGGCGCAAGCCGTCCGGTGTTACGCTGGGACAAACCGGTAATTTCCATTTGTCAGTCGGCGTGGCGGGAGGGCTCTGGTCCTCCAGAGCCGCGAGCCGCGAGCAACAGACGCTCCGGCTTTTTCGAAGGATTCTAGCGGCACGGCGCAAGCCGTCCGGTGAGCGAGTTCCGACCCACGGGGTGCGTGACAAGAACATGTGCCCCCCCTGCCAAGGCCGCTGATTCGCGTCGATTCGCGTTCATTCGCGGTTCCGAAATTCAACTGGCCGACATCGGTCAACAGACATGCGGGGAGAAACCGCGAATGAACGCGAATTGACGCAAATAGAGGCTGTTGGTTCGGCCACGGGATCGGAAGTGAGGCAAAGATCAAATCCAGATGCATGTGCCGGCCAATGTTGCCAGAACAGCACAACGTCGTCCATTGCTCCAAGGACCGCCTCATCAATAAGGACTGCGGCAAGAATAACTGTCGATTTTTGACGAGCCGCACAGCCAATGAGCCGGAGGGCCTTAGCCGGCCTTAGCCCCCGGTTGGAGGATGATCGGAAGACGCCAGCGCCACGAAACGGACGCTAACGCGTGCCGGCTGATGAATATGCCCTCAATCAGTCCATCCCAATCAACTTCACCATGTTATTATTGCCGCGATCCCTAAGCGACCCGGCGCAAGCTCTCTGGTGAATCTCAAAGTCGTCCAGTCACTCCGTGACTGGGTTCGAGTCACGGAGTGACTCGGCAACGTTGCGGTGCCCGAGTGAGGACGACGTGCGGCTTGCGGGCGACGCGGCGGGAGGGCTCCAGCTCCTGCTGAGCCACGGTGAAGGGTGGGTGCGGCTTGGGTGTGTGAACGATTCGCAAGTGACTCGAAAGTCCTTCGAAAACGCCGGATCGTCGGTTGCCCGCAGCTCTGGAGGACCAGAGCCCTCGTGCGCTTGCACGTTTGTTGAATCGGCGGGTGAAAGTCCCAGCCAGGAGGTTTAAGTTTGATCCTGTAGTCGACCGCAACTGCGTCGCCGTGAGGCGGGGTGGGGAGCAGCGGGAGATGATTGACC
>JAKFUF010000033.1 GCA_021732845.1 Planctomycetaceae bacterium
CAGCTTTCGAGCGGCCTTGACAACGATCTCAGAGCCACTTAGGACATCGGAACCGACTTCCAGAATTTTTCTGGCGGCGTGAGCCACCGAGAAGCGGAATTACGAGGGTACTTTTGTCGGACACGTCAAATTTGAGATTTGAAATTTGCTGACCGTCACGGATTTTGGGGGGCCGGCCAGTTGTCGTGAGTGAGGATTTTGGGACAGGATTGGAAGGATGTGAGAGGATCAGCAAGGATGGTTTCATGGAACGCCGGCACAAACAGAACCTTATCCTGATCCTCGACCATCCTTTTCATCCTGTCCACCTCCATCCCCATGGCGGAACCCGCCCCCAAAATCCGTGACGGTCAGGAAATTTGAAATTGGCTTTTGTCGAACACGTCAGATTTCAAATTTCACAGTACGAGGTGGTGTGCGAGGCCGAAATGCTGAGGCGGCAATTGACAGACTGCGATGAACTGCTGATGGCGGAAGGCTTCTGCCGGCATGTGCCAGAGAACAGAGCGACGTCGCCTGGCTGGTTGTTTGAAGAGAGGGTTTTGAGACAGAATGTAAACGGATGAGAGGATCAGAAGGGATGTTCTCATTGAAAGCTGGCACAAACAGATCCTTTCCTCATCCTCCTCCATCCTTTTTCATCCCGTCCAATATCTAGGCCACCTTCATCCACGCGACGGGTCCGCCCCCAAAATCCGTTACGCTCAGGAAATTCGAAATTCTCGTCATCACGCGGTCGGCGCTGAAGGAGTCGGGCCATCAGTGATGGATTTGAGAGACTCCATTGTGGCTCTCGCACCTGGCTCCCATGCCTCGCGGTAGACTTTCACGGACACGAATCCGGAATAGCCGATTGAGTCGAGTGTCTGCAGAATTGTGGCGATGTTGAGGTGTCCCGAGCCCAGCAAGCCGCCGTTCGATTCGCAGAGGTGAAAATGGCCGAGTTTGGAGCCTGCCCGCAGAATCGGTTCCGTCTGTGACTGCTCCTCCACGTTCATGTGAAACGTGTCCAGCATCGGTTTCAACCGCGGGGAAGCGATCCGGTCGGTGAGTTTCATCACGGCGTCCAGAGTGTTGTGAAATCCGCACTGCAGATGGTTCACCGGTTCCAGCACCACGGTCGCCCCGTGCTGCTCGGCCGTCGCGGCGACTTGTCGCAGTCCGGCTTCGATCCGCTGTTCAGCCACGGCCCGATTCGGCTCGTCACAGGCGAAGCCCTGCATCTGGCCAACAACCATCACAGCGCCGAACTTCGCCGCAGTCGCCGTGAATTCGCAGAGTGCTTCCACGGCTCGGCGACGGATCTCCTCCCGCGGCGAGCTCAGGCAGAGTCCCTGACCGAAATAGTTGGCACCTGTCAGAAACGACACGATCGGCAGACCAACCTCGTTCACAAGCCGCACCAGCCCCTCTGGATCGGGAAGGCCTGGCGCGGTGAGGTTGAACTCCACACCGTCGAAGCCCAACCGCTTCAAGGTCTGCAGCACGACTGCGAAGTTCTTGAGATCGCCAAATGACGCCAGCGAATCGCACAGGATAAAGCTGAACTTTGGCATGACCGCCCCAATTGAAACAGCAATCGCATGGCCGTGAAACCGCGGAATCTTAACTGTTTTGGTTGCGAATCGCCGCTGATCGATTCCCGCGACGGAAAGCAAACAGCCCGCATGCCTTGAGCACGCGGGCTGGGAATCCGTTTGGCTGGTTTTCAATGGACCGCCGCAGCCTATCGACGGAACCGGTAATTCGTGTTCGTATTGCTGAAGTCCGCCGTTTCCAGCGGGCTGTCGAAATGGATGTCGGCGTAGCCGTAGTGTTCGATCAGCGTGGCTTCATCCAGTTCCTTGCCGGCGAGCGTCACACCGTCTTCTGGCCAGCCGTAGTTGTGTACGCAGACCGGCAGGTGCAGTTCCTGGTCGATGTACACCAAGGACTTGCGGTAGACGGGCTCGACGGACTTTGAGGCATATTCGACGAGGAACCCGGTACACTTGCGGTTGGCGAATTCCAAGTGCGGCAGAATCTGCCAGCGAACGCCTTCCTTCAGTTCGAAATCCCGCTTGCGGTACGTGATGAGCTGGTTCGTCAGTTCGAGCAGGCCCATTTTTGAGACCGGGTGCCGGGACTCCGCCATCGCCAGCGCTTCGGTGGGGTCGAGTTTGACGGTCGGCAGCAGCCGCTTGATACCGCCGAGCTTCACCAGCATCTTGCTGTCATTTTCGCCTTCGACGAACAGCACCTCGCGGCCGCGGTCGCCGCCTTCAATCCACTTCATATAGACGCTGAACGGCTGATGCCGGATTTTCAGGTCCATCGTCTGCATGTCAGGAATCTCGCCGGCACCATCCAGCCGCTCTTGCTTCATGAAGGTGGCGGTGTAGTGCGGCAGGGCCTTGAGCTTCTGCTGCCCGAGTTCCAGCCGGGTGATGTGCAGCTCGAAGGCCACGCGGCTGGTGCTGACAGCTTCTTCCGTCGAAATGGGTTTCAGGTCGGTGGCAGCACCTGCAGCCACGGGTTTTTCTTCAGGCAGCTCTGCCGCCGACAAGGCCGAGGTCACGCCGAACCGCTGGGCACTGCTCGTCCCATGCCCGGGCGGCGTGGCTTGGAAATTCAACACCAGCACGCCGGCTGTCCCCAGACAGATCAGCGCGGCCAGGCTGTTCAACCCAATCGCCCCGCGGGCGCGAGTCGCTGCCCCGCGGCGGGCGCTATGAGAATATGAGGAACGCAGCATAAGCAGACTTTCGGCAGCGGCCGTGTCAGCCGGGTTCGTACCCGACCTGCGTTCCAGCGCCAGAAAGCGACGAAGCGGGAACGGACGCATTGGGATTGCGGGAGAAGAGAGGCAGAATCCTCACAATCCTGATTCGGCAGATTCCGCCGCCGGCTATCAGAATTTCATCAAGTCACCGCACAACCGGCCTCAATCCTACTCCCGGATTGGCCCGCTGCACGGATGTTGAGCATGCTGCCCGTTCTGCCGCCTGCGCCACTTGGTCCGCAAACTCCCCCCGCTCATTCCGCGACGACCATGGCATGCACATCCAGTTGCGGCAGCATGACTTCCACTCCATGTTCGATCGGCCGCAGGGTGAGCGGAAGATGTCCCGGTTCGGCAAACGCCGATGTGACCTTCTGGCCTCTAAACGCCACCCGGATGCCCGCGATCGGCAGCGTCTCCTCACGTTGTGGCGGATTATTCTCGGGAATGGCACGGTTGGCGCTGGTGTTCACCTCGTTCAGCAGGTGAACGACGGTCCGTTTTCCTTTGTTCTGCGTGTAGAACGCCGCTTGGACGCACAACGGCGCTGTGACTTGAACTGGCGGTTGATTTTGCTGTGCCGCCCAACGCACGGAATTACTGATCAGCCGCCGCTGATATTGGTACGGAGCCAGAAAGTACGCCTGTCCAATGTCAGCCGCAAAATAAACGGACCGACCTTTCTGCGGCTGGTTCAAGACCATGAATGGCCATTCGGGTGGCTCACACAGCCGCCGGCCCAGCTTGGTGGCCCCGGTGACGACATCGACATTGGTCATCCAGCCGATGTACTGCAGCCGGTCTGTGCCACGGCGGTAATTGCCGCGGACGACGGGGTCATCCGCGATGGGATGCAAGTCTGGCCCGGCGATCCCCACATACAACTCGGTCGTCTTGGGGTAGTTCGGCCAGCGGGCCGAGAAGTCGTCTGTGCCACGGAAGTGCGCCCCATACACGTCAGCCAATCCAAAATCTTTTTGCCGGTCACCAAACTCATTGCAGAGCGAGCTTTCGTGCATTGCCACCAGACCGCCGCCGCGCGTGACGAACTCCCTGATCGTCGCGTTCGCCTTGGCGCTGAGACAGGCAGCGTTCGGCAGGATCAGCACCTTGTATTGGGAGAGGGTTTCCAGCGATTCGACATCGGGTTCGATGATGATGTCCAGCGGCAAATGGTCTTCCATCATTGCGCGAAACACGCCGACGGCCGACTCCATGTGCGCCGGCATCCGCCGTTCGCCGGGGGCCAGTTTGCCAATGTCGGGCGTGTCGACTCCGCTGCCAATCCATGCTCCCAGCGGAACCTCGGTTCGCGCACCGGGCAGCCCATACAGCAGCCGGCTGCTTTCGCCCACGAACATCGCCGCCCACTTCAGCGACTTGGCATCGCGTGTGAACGGTTCGCGCTCTTTGACCATCGCATTGAAATGCGACAACGGTGTGTCGGTGTTTTGCTGCCAGTGTCCCTGGCCAACGAGGCAGCCATTGGTCAGCACCGTCATCTCCCGCAGATCGCATTCCGCCCGCGGCGGCTGCATGTTGAACTGGCCCTGCTCGCACAGGTACGGCAGCATCCAGGCGGGCCGGTCGCCGGTCAGCCCGCGGTAGTAGCGGCAGGTGAACGACGGCAGCAGGTTGCTTCCCTGGTCCGCAGGAAAGTCCCACAGCAGTTCGACAAACGGAGCGTCCAGCACCCGGTGCATGGTGTCCGACCCCTCTGCCGCCGGGGCTCCCATCCAGTGCCACCAGCGGCCTGGTCCAGTGCTCCACGGTGCGCAGACAAAGTCCGGCTTCACGTCCTTCATTGCCAGCGTCCACTTCTCCACGTACCGCGTGTAGCGGTCGAGCCGCCACTTCAGGTAATGCCGAAATTCCGGCGCATTCACATTCCCCGTGGCTGGAATCTCCCGCCCCGCCTCCGCTTGGTAAGAGGCCTGACACGACGGGCAGAAGCAATGGGGCCAGCAGCCAAAGCCGTCCATGTTGTAGCCGTCCCAGTCGAGCTGCCGCACCAGTTCGACTTGGGACTTGATGAACCAGTCTCCATACGGGGAGTTCCAACAGCCCAGAACATGGTTCATCTTCAGCTCCTCGACCGAAATCGGCTTCCCTCCGGGGGAGTTGATGACCTGCCAGTCGGGATGTTCCGCCTGAATCCACGGCGTCATGTTGAAGCGGATGACCTCACCCAGGACCTTCGCGCCTTTGGCATGCGCCGCGTCGACCCGCGCCCGCAGTTCAGCCAGCGTCTCCGGCGAAATTCGCTCGCCGGTCATGATGTGGATCACCTCGCCGTTCTTCCCGAGGATGAACGGCCCGCCGGCGAAACCAATCCCCGCGGCGTTCGTGCCGCCACAGATAATGTTCGCGCCATCAGCCAGAACTTCGTCCAGCGTCTTCCCGTTGACGTCGAAGCACATCCGCTGGTGAGTGCTGAGCCACGTTTTGAAGTCACGTGGCTTGGGGAAGGTTGGAGACCAGTTGGTGGTGCCCCGTAGTGGCTGTGCCCAGACGCGTTGAGCCGGCGCAAGCGATGAGATGGTGGCGACGAAGAGAAATAACTTGAGGAAATGGACGGTCAGCTTCGTCGATTGGCTGTTCATAGCGGGGAATTCGGCGACACGAAGTTTAGAGACGCAACGTAGCGAGATGTTACACACCTCTCCATGTCATTGCCCTACTGCCCGCTCGATTGCTGAATGTGGCTGCTCCACCGCAAACCAGCAAGAAAGTTCCTGTGGTTCCGGCAGCGGATTCCATGCGACTAAGAAGTGCAAGCTGAATGGTTGACCTGGTTCTGCGCTCGCGAGAACACTGAGCGCCCCCGGCGAGTAGGTAAATGATTCTTCAGCCGCACTATAAAAACCGAGCCGTCCTTGGAGAGATGTGGCATCTTCGGTGCCGACCAGCACGAGATGCCGCCCATCGCTCCACTCCACCGCCTCAAGTGCCTCCCCAGTGTGAGGAGATTGTTGAATAGTTGCTTCTGAATGAAGGGTTGCCTGAAACAGCACATGCCCCGGAAACTCAATTTCATCAAACCTAAAGAGAATACCAAAACAGCCTTCCACAGACTTACCGGGAGGAAGGGATGGTTGAAATCGGACGGCCTTCAAGATTCTCTTGGATCTCGGGGCAATGTTCGCTTGCCCGGCGAAGTCCACTTCGCCCAATGGCGTCGGAATCCGTAATGTCGCGATTTCCACGGCGTTCCAATGCGTTGAGGACGGTACTCAAATCGACTTCAAATACTCCAGCACCGCCCGCTTCTCCTCCTCACTCAATGCCTCTGGGAAGCGGTGGCCAGCAGCCGATTTTCCGGGCAGATGGGTGTCGAAGTACTCGCGTTTTTCGGCTCCGGAAGTCTTGTCCGGAAGGGCCTCAAACGTGGTGACTTCCAGACCGCCTCGCGATTGATCGTATCCGTCTTCCGTGCGCCGCCAGACTGTGGGACGCTCGTCGGGGTGCAGGACGTGCCACAGGGTGGGGACAGAGCCGTTGTGAAGGTAGGGAGCGGAGGCCCAGACACCATCCAGGGGCGGAGCCACGTATCCCTGTGGGTCGACGACATAATCGCGCTTGCCGTAGTCGCCAAACCAGCTTTCGGACAGGAAGCGACGATATTCGGGGGTCAGAGAGTTCAGGCGGACGGGATCCGTTTGGATCTCATCAATCGCCACGAGCTTGTTGGGATACGAGCCCTCCACGCCCGGCTTGCCGTGGCACTTGGCGCAGTTGTTTGCGAACACCGCCCGGCCCGTGCCGGCCAGTGCCTGGTCAATCGCGAACGGATACTTCGGTGGCTCCAGCGATTCAATCCACGCCTGCACGTCCTCGAAGTCCGACTCCCAGCTTCGCAGCCGGGCGGCATTGTTCTGTGGCACCATCATGAACTGCATCAGCGGCCGGGGGCTGCGGGGCACGAAACCATCGGCATAGATATGGGTCTTCTGCCGCACATTCCAGTACGGCGGTGGCTCAAGATCGTGATGCATCAGATTTGAAGGCCGCGGCACCGTGTGAACATTCAGATCCTTGTCCCGATGGGCCGCCAGCGCCACACCGAAGATCACCGAATTGGTTGTGCCACGGCTGCCACCGAGGGGAATGGAGACCATTCCCAGATCCATGTGGGACAGCGGTTTGCCCATGGTCAGCTTGGTGAGCCGCACGTCTTCGGTCAGCGTCGTCAAAGCAAACAGGGAATTGGGCACCCCCAGAATCACCCGCCCGGCCACCTTGCCGGAATGGCAACTCAGGCAGTTCATCACCCAGCCGCCCTGGCCATCGTCGACATATCCCAGCGCCGTGCCGGTCCCCGGATGCTCCGGGTTTTCGATCATTCCGTAGCGGGAAAAGGTCATCTTCCGTCGCTCGGCAGGCGTGGCTTTCTCGGCCTGGTCGCGCAGGTCTTTCGGCCAGCGTTTCCAGAGTGAATCAAACACCTCCTGGTCGAAATCAGGCGGGATATACGGCTTGGTGGTCAGCAGTCGGAAGCCACGCTGCGCGGCGGTCTCGCCGGCTTCGTCAGGCTCGGCGGCGCGCGCCGCAGGGACCGCGAACGCAGAAATCAGCAGGCCCAGAATAAGGCCGCGCGGGGTCCACATCGTTTTCCAGAACCAGTCCATTCAGCACTCCATTCAGACACTTCTGCCGCACTTGAGCCATTATAGGAGTCTGGCGAGGGAAACTTGAAGGTTCCGGTTTGACGCCATCGGCGGTGCGCGTTACCACCACATCGCCCTAACCTGCCGCGCTCGCGTTTCTTCCCGCCTGTTGGCTGACACCGCATGCCTGCCTCCCACTACCCCTTTTTCGTCAAGCGCGACCTCGACGGACTGTTCGGCCTGCTGATCGACAATCTCGTCCAACTGTTGATGATCGTCGCCATGTGCCGCATGCACTGCGGCATGACCGGCGAGAACGCCAAATACCTGCTGGCCTACATCCTGCCGGGTGCCGCCGTCAGCATCCTGGTTGGCAATCTCTTCTACGCCTGGCAGGCGCGGCGGCTCGCGTTTCGCACCGGTCGCAGCGATGTCACCGCTTTGCCGTACGGGCTGAACACCCCCTCGGTCATTGTCTACATCTTCTTCGTGATGAAGCCGGTCTACGACGACACCCATAGTGCCGAACTGGCGTGGAAGATGGGGCTGCTGGCCTGCCTGGGCAGCGGCTTGATCGAGTTTTTTGGCTCGTTTGTCGCAGAGAAGATTCGCCGCAGCACGCCCCGCGCGGCGCTGCTGTCGACGCTGGCGGGAATCTCCATCGGCTTCATCTCCATGCAGTTTGCCCTGCAGATTTTCCACAAACCACTGCTGGCGATGCTGCCGCTGGCGATCATTCTGATCACCCTGTTCGCCCGCGTCCCGTTTCCACTCGGCCTGCCCGGCGGGCTGGTGGCGATTTTGCTGGGGACGGCCTGCGCATGGTTTTTGCCCCATCAGTGGACGCTGGCCGAGGTCAATGTTGCGGAGGTTCACAAGGCCTGGGAAGCCCGTGGCTGGCACTGGCCGATTTTGTGCTTCGAACCCCTGCGGGAAATTCTCCAAACGCCGGGCCAGTGGCTCAAATACCTCTCCGTGATTGTACCGATGGGACTGTTCAACGTCGTCGGCAGCCTGCAGAACATCGAGTCGGCCGAAGCCTCTGGCGACTCCTACAACACCAGCACGTCGCTGGCAGCCAACGGCGTGGGTACACTTTCCGCCGCCCTGTTCGGCAGTTGTTTCCCCACCACCATCTACATCGGCCATCCCGGCTGGAAGGCGCTGGGCGCACGCTCCGGCTATTCCACCGTCAACGGGCTGATCATCACGCTCATCTGCCTCAGCGGCACGGTCTCGTTGATCAGTGCCGTCGTGCCGATCGAGGCTGGGGTGGCGATTGTGCTGTGGGTGGGGGTGATCATCACGGCCCAGGCGTTCCGGGCCACGCCGGAAGAACATGCACCCGCGGTGGCGATCGGCCTGTTTCCCGCCATTGGTGCCTGGGGGCTGACGATCGTGCAGGGGGCGTTCATCATGGCCCGTGGCTTCAGCCCCGACGCCAATGGCATCACGATGCAGCAGCTTTTGCAAAGCAACTTCAGCACCGAGATCAACGGATTTCTGCTGCATGGCCTGATCGTCGTCGAGCGTGGCTCAATCTTTTCGTGTATGATCCTCGCCGCCATCTCCGCGCTGCTGATCGACCGCAAACTGTTCAGCGCCGGCGTCTGGTCGCTCCTCGCCGCCGGGTTCACGTTTTTGGGTCTGATGCACGCCTATCAGTTGCACGGCAACACGATCGATTTCCTGCTGCAGGGGATGTCGCGTCTCAAGGAGGTTCCCGCGGCCGGAGCCACGGCGACGCCGGCCGGACTGGAATACTCGGCAATCCCCATTGCCATTGGCTACCTGCTGTTCGCCACGGCGTTCTTCGCGGCGGGGCTGTTTCTCAAGCGGAATCCCGATGCGGAGGCCAAGGGACATTAGAAGCCGACGTGCGCCCAATTCATCATGAGACGTCCCCCAGATTTCATTGTCGGACCTCCCGAAAACCCCTACCTGCTGCGCTGGTGGATCGTTCCCCGGAACACCTGGGCAAACGTGTATCTGCATGAGTTTCGCCGCTCCGACGACGACCGCGCCCTGCACGACCATCCGTGGCACTCGCTCTCCATCGTGCTGTCGGGCGGCTACTGGGAACACCGCCCCAACGGCAGCCGCACCTGGTATGGCCCAGGCTCCATCATCTGGCGCGGGGCGACCTACACGCACATGATCGAACTGCCCGAACAGGACGGCAAACCATTACCCTGCCGCACCCTGTTTCTGACCGGCCCCACCGTTCGTGTCTGGGGCTTCCATTGTCCACAGGGTTGGAAGCCGTGGTTCAAGTTCGTCAATCGCGACGAACCCGGCTCCATCGGCCCCGGCTGCGACGACTCCAAGCCGTTTTCGCAACGGCCGATCACGGGGAGCGAAGGCTCGTAGACCGCGCGTTCGCTGTAGGGATCGGTCATTCCCCCACCTACGGGGACGACAACCGCCAGCGACGTTCGTCGCACTGCTTTGGCAGGGTGTCGCCAAACGTGGTACACTGCGATTCGATCTCCAGCCCGCACACTTGGTGCTTTGGCCGTTGGAGACTTGCTGTATCTTGATGGCGTCTGCGCAGGCGAAGCTCATGAGTGACACGCGGAATCTCTTCAATCGCATCTGGGATCTTCACACCGTGCGGCAGATGCCGTCGGGACAGACGCAACTGTTCATCGGGCAGCACCTGATTCACGAAGTCACCAGTCCGCAGGCGTTTCAGATGCTGCGCGACCGCGAGTTGAAGGTGATGCACCCGGAGCGGACGCTGGCGACGGTGGACCACATCATTCCCACGGGAAACCAGGCCCGGCCGTTTGCCGACGGGCTGGCGGAAGAGATGATGTCGGCCATTGAGAAAAACTGCCGTGAGTTCGGGATCACCCTGCTCAACCTGGACGACCGCCGCCAGGGAATTGTCCATGTCGTCGGCCCCGAGCAGGGGCTCACGCAGCCTGGCATCACGCTGGCCTGCGGCGACAGCCACACCAGCACGCACGGCGCATTCGGCTGCATCGCCTTTGGCATCGGCACCAGCCAGGTGGCCGATGTGCTGGCTTCGCAGACGATGGCCATGGGCCGGCCCAAAGTGCGGCGCGTCGGCGTCAATGGAAAGCTGCGTCCCGGCGTGTACGCCAAGGATGTCATCCTGCACATCATCCGCAAGTTGGGTGTCGAAGGCGGCGTGGGCTATGCCTACGAATTTGCCGGCGAAGTCTTCGCGGCGATGTCGATGGAAGAGCGGATGACGGTCTGCAACATGAGCATCGAAGGCGGCGCCCGCTGTGGGTACATCAATCCCGATCAGGTGACGGTGGATTACCTGCGCGGCAAACCGCTCGCGCCACAGGGTGCGGCGTTCGACAAAGCCGCCGCCTGGTGGCTCAGCCTCGCGTCTGGTGCCGATGCCCAATTCGACGACAGGGTCGAAATCGACGGCAGCACCATCGAACCGACGGTCACCTGGGGGATCAACCCCGCCCAGTCCGTCGGAGTCAACGAAGAGATTCCCGCCGCCAGCAGCTTCCCGTCCACCGAGCAGGCGGGCATTCGCGAGGCCTTGGCATTCATGGAATTCAAGGAGCATCAGCCGATCAAGGGCACCAAGATCGATGTGGCCTTTATCGGTTCCTGCACCAACTCCCGAATTTCAGACCTGCGGGAGGCCGCCAAAGTCGTCAAAGGCAAGCACGTGGCTCCCCACGTCCGAACCTTCGTGGTTCCTGGATCGCAGTTGATCCGCGAACAGGCCGAGGCCGAGGGGCTGCACGAGGTGTTTCGCGCGGCGGGGTTCGACTGGCGCGAAGCCGGCTGCTCGATGTGTCTGGCGATGAACCCCGACAAGCTGATTGGCCGGGAAATCTGCGCCTCATCCAGCAATCGCAACTTCAAAGGCCGCCAAGGCAGCCCCACCGGACGCACCCTGCTGATGAGCCCCGCGATGGTGGCCGCCGCTGCCGTGAACGGAGTGGTGTCCGACGTGCGGGACATGCTCTGAGGGACTTGAGCGCAGCCCCGTGGCAAAGAGACGTTCGCCTTGCTTCGCCTGTTGAAGTCGCGCGAGTTTCGACTCGCTTGCTTCCACATTCAGGCGAGCGGTGATGTAAGTCTGAGTTGCCGGCAACTCGATGTCGCCCTGTGAACATGTCACGGGGCCGGCATCATTGGGCTTGCTTGAGTTGGTCTTGGGAGCGCCTTCATGCAGTGCTCCTGGCCAGCCGTTGCCCGAACACAAGACGCTTCGACTTAAGATGCCACCGCGACTGAGAGGAGCGCCATGAACTGCGGATACGCACGGAGCGGGACCAAGTCCGGGTCGGTGGCCAGCAGCTCGTAATTGTCAAATCCCAAGTCCATCGCGGCCAGCAGAGCCTTCCAGGCCTCTGGAAGCTGCTTGAGGACCGAGCGGCTGCAGGCGAGGTTGTACCACACGCAGGCTTCGTCGGGGCACAGTTCGGCCAGACGCTCGTCGATTTGCAGTGCCCGACGATGGAGACCCTTCAGCGAGAAGAGGTCGCCCAGGCAGGCAAGGACATGGATGTTGTTCCGATCGCGGCTCAGGATCCGCTCAAAGAAATCGATTTCGAAATCGATCTGCGAGCGTTTCTTCAGGACTTCCAGACAACACGCTGAATCTGTCGTCCGGCCGTTAAGTGCCGCGCGGTCTTCAGACATCATGTTGGCCTTGCGAGGAACGTGGCATCCGCAGGGGATGCCCAAGTCGGGAACCGTCACGCGGATTTGGCGGGAGGCTGAGCTGGACCCCTCTGGATTGTACGAGACCCAGCGTGTCGGGAAAAGCCGTCTCTTCACGGACTTTCGCGAAAATCGCGCCTTCACTTCAACGCGCCTTCACTTCAACGCGTCAGCGCTGAGGGCGATTTTCCTTTCGTCATTTCCCCGCCTGGGTGAGAACATCAGTTCTCAACCCCAGGGCTGGCCCCTCATGGTCCGCCGTCAGACTCGATTCCCGCACGGCCACACTTCCGACGCACGTGACACCGACTAATACTCTTCGTCTTCTTCCTCTTCCTCGTCGAAGTCATCATCAACATCATCGTCGTCGTCATCGTCAAAATCGTCTTCCTCATCGTCGAAGTCGTCCAGATCCTCTTCGTCGAGGTCGTCAATGTCCTCTTCGTCGATGTCATCGTCATCAATGTCTTCGTCTTCGTCCTCGTCGTCGATCTCTTCTTCTTCCATCTCTTCCTCTTCCTCTTCATCCTTCTTGCGCGCAGCGAACAGGTCGTGCGCCAGACCCCATGCGTGTTCCAGATCATCGCTCCCGTTGATTGGGGAGTGCCGGGTGGCGAATGCAGTCGTCATCAGTCGAAATCCTTCGTAAGAGTCATGGAACAACGCGCATCGCCGTGGCGACTGCCCGTCACCCCGTTCAGGGAGCCGTACAACGGAAGTATGCTTTCAGGTCGCGGCCACAAGGCAGTGGTCTGACAGCCGGCCGATTCCAACCTGCCGCCTCCATTCCCGGAACTGTAACTTGTTTCAGTAGAGTGAGAACGGCGCAGATGCTTTATTAAAGTTTCCGGCCATTGTCAAGCGCCAGATTTCAGCCCCATATGTGCCGTAACATCATCGGGTTGGATCCCGTCGCTTCTACAGCCTTCCATCGGCGAAATTGGCGATTGGCAGGGGATCGGCGACGGGCGGTCCGTCCTCTGTCGCGAAATGGCACATTGCCCCGCGTTCTGTTCAAATGCGTCCCCAGATCTAACTGTCCAACCAACCTTCGCGATCTGCACCCCTTGCCGACCGTATCCTTCAGAAGCCTGCTCCGCCCTCCGCCATTCCATTCCGGATTGTGGCTGTGGATGTTTCTGGCCTGCTGCTTTCCGCTCATGGACACCGATTTCTGGTGGCATCTGCGCACAGGCGAGCTGATGTTCCAACGTGGTTTTCCCGATCTCGACTGGTATACCTTCACCGACTTCGACAAGCCTTGGATCGACCTGCACTGGGGATTTCAGGTCGTGATGACCGGCATCTACCATGTGGGCGGTGCCAGCGCCGTCGTGTTGTTCAAAGCGGGAATCTTAGCGCTGGCGCTGGCGGTGGCAATGTCCGCCGGAGCTGGTTCCCGCCATTTCCCCGCAGCGGATGCAGAAGGCGGCGCAAGCCGCCCATCCGCGCCAGGGGTTCCGGAGCGAGCAAACCTGACCAGCGTTCCGTCATCCGCCCAAATCCTGCTGTGGCTGCTTCCTGCCATCACGATTTCCGGCAGAGGGTACGAACGCCCAGAGATGCTGTCGCTGTTGTTTTTGGCGACATGGCTGTGGATCGTCGACCGGACCAGCCATCTGGGTACGGCGGTGACCGTCCGCGCCCTTGATCCAAAGTCAGCCGAAGGGCAGTCGAAGGAGGCGGAGCCCTCCCTGATGTGGTGGCTACCGGTGTTGCAACTCGTGTGGACCAACTGTCATGCGCTGTCGGTTTTGGGATTGGTGACCGGCGCGTGCTTCGCCGCGGACTGGGGCGTGCGCAGGATGTGGTACGCAGTTTTTCCACAGGCGACGACATCCTGGTTTGGCCTCCCGACGCGGATCACCCCCCAGTTCCTGATGACGGTCGGCTTGCTGACAAGCGGGGTGGTGTTCCTCAATCCGTGGTTGGAAGAGGGCGCATTTTTTCCGCTGGTTCTGTATCGCAAGTTCTCCGTGGATCAGGCTTTCTATTCCGCGAACATTGGAGAATTCCAGCGGCCGTACGTCTTCTTCCTCAAGCATGGGCTGACGAACAATTACCTGGCGGCCGAGATCTTCCTGTGGGTCCTGGCCGCCTTGAGCTTCCTCTTCCTACTGGCGCGCCGGCGATGCAATGTCTTCCGGCTGTTGATGTTTCTGGGTTTTTCCAACTTGGCTTGGGCGGCCTCGCGAAACACGAACATTTTTTCGCTGGTGGCCGGGTATGTGCTTGTCGCCAATTTCCGCGAACTGATGGACACAGCCCCAGCGCGAACCACTGCCGTCTCGTCCTGGTTTGGCCCGCGCGGGCGAATCTGGGCCATTCCCGCCGGACTCGGCCTCGCGGTAATGATCCCCGCGGTCGTCAGCGGGGGGTGGGGGGTGTGGACTGGGGAACAAAAGACGTTCGGACTTGGAGAACGGCCGAACTGGTTCATGCATGAGGCGTCGAAGTTTGCCCGTCAAGAGGGCTTCCCCAAGCGCGCGTTTGTGAGCCACAACGGCCAGGCAGCCGTTTACATCTATCACAATTCGCCACCGGCACTGGTGTTCATGGATGCGCGGCTGGAGGTCTCAACCCAGGTGACGTTTGAACGATACCTGCTTTTGCAGGCCCGCATCATGAGCCTGGACATGCACTGGGCGGAGCCACTGCGGGACAGCGAAGGTATGCTCCCGGTCGTTCTCCTGGACAGTCGATTTTCACGGATGTACATCGCCGCGATGCTGAGTTTTCCCAACTGGCGGCTGGTCTACGCAGACAAGGCGGGAGCCGTGTTTCTGGAGACCGCCATCGCCGAACGGCTCAAACTTCCGGTGGCTTCGCTCCAGCCACTGGTTGACCTCAGAGCATCCGACTGAGGCCCTTTTGCTTGGCGGACCATAGCGGGCCTGCCGAACGGCACTGCGGCCCTATTGCCCGGAAGCTCCTCGGACTATCATTGCCAAAGTGCGGTGATGATTGGCCGCCCATTGTATTTTGCTTCAAGGAGGGAGGCCGGATGTCCCAAACCGCAGCCCTGATGGATCCCAAGGTGGCCACTGGCAAGTTCGTCGACGGACTGACCGCTGACACCCGGCTGCAGGAGGCCCTGCCGGCGATTGTGCGCAACCGGGCCGCGACCGTCCTCCAACTCATCCGCCCGGTTTTGCACGATGGCGAAAGCGCTAATGTCGAGGGGGTCAAGGACATCGAGCATGTGCATCAGCTTCGGGTGGCGACACGGCGGTTTGCTGCCGCCATGACGCTGGTGGAAATGCTGGTGCCGGAGACTCCCCACGAAAAACTCGACCGCGAAATCAAGTTGCTGCGCCGGCTCGGCGGGAAGGCGCGGGATCTGGATGTTCAAATTCGCTCCCTCGAACGCTTGCTGCTGAATCCTGAGCAGACTCACGATGTTTCGCAAATCCTGCAGCAATTTCAACTTCGGCGCGCCGCGATGCAGGACAGGCTCGAGCGCCGGCTGCCATTGAATGAGCTACGGTTGGAACGGCGGGTCCGCAAGTATCTGGAGCAGTTGCAGGCCGATCTAGAGTCACGGCCAGCCCCCAGGGAAAGTCAGCCGGTAGATCCCGCGTCACCGCCAGAAGTTCCTGCGGCCCTTGTGACCAGCCACCCGCTGCCACCCGCGCCGCCTGTTGGTGAGGCCGACCACCGGACATTCCAAGCGTGCATAGTGCCCGCGATTCAACAGTGCCTCTCGGCCCTGTGGCTCGCGGCACCCGCGGCCGACGCGGATTTTTCCCTGGACAAGCTCTCCGCACCCACGCTGCATCAGGTGCGGATTGTCTGCAAGCAGTTCCGGTATCTCGCCGAACTTGGCGAACCGGTGCTGCCACAGTCGTTCTGGGATGGTCTGTACCCCCAACTTCAGCAGATTCAGGATGCTTTGGGAGAGGTCCAGGATTCGGTGGCGGCGGTCGAGGGATTGACAGAGACCTGTCCGGCCTTTGAAGATGACGAGATCGACGGTGAGCAGTATGCTCATGGTTTGATGGCGGTGCTGAAGGTGTATAGTGGTCAGGCAGAAGCCGCGCGGCACGAACTGGCGAAACTCTGGCCCCCATTTGCCACAACGGGGTTTCGCGAACCGCTGACACACATGCTGGACCAACTGTCGGCTGCGGAAAGTTCGCAGTCCGCGAACGAGAACTGAGCCGAACCATGAGTATTTTTTGCCGGATCGACGACAAGCACATCCCTCTTTACCGGGTGCTTTGGATTTCAGCCACGCCCCATTTTTGCGGCGAGGCAGAATGCCAGTGCGAGGGCCGGCACGAAGTGGCGCTGGAGGGTGGCGAATCGGTCTGGGCGACCTTCGACGAAAAAGAGCGGCTGATGGCTCTTTTGGAAGACTGGCACATGGGTGCCGACGCCGACGGTCCCGAACCGGAGTGACTCCAGCATGACCGAACAGCCTGTGCCCCTGCGGCTCGCGGTCGTCGGCGGCGGGCTGACCGGGTTGGCGACGGCGCACCGCCTGCTGGAACTGTCGGCAGCCGCCGGCCGCGGCATTGACCTGACGCTCTTCGAAGCCAATGACCATCTGGGTGGTGTCATCGCCACCAAACAGATCGGTGGCTATACCGTCGAACTCGGCGCGGATTCGTTCATCACGAACAAGCCGTGGGGCGTGCGGTTGTGCGAGCGCCTCGGTCTGGCCGACCGGCTGATACCCACCGACAACACCCATCGGCGCTCGCTGGTTCTGCGGCGTGGCCGGCCGGCCACGGTTCCCGAGGGCTTTCAGTTGCTGTCCCCGGTGAAGATCGGGCCAGTACTCATGTCGAGGATCTTTTCGCCCTGGGGCAAACTGCGGATGGCGCTGGAGTACTTTGTGCCACGCCGCAAGCTGCAGACTGATGAAAGCCTGGCCAGCTTCGTGCGCCGCCGATTCGGCAAAGAGACGCTGGACCGCCTGGTGCAGCCGTTGGTGGGGGGGATCTACACGTCGGATCCCGAGAAACTCAGCCTGCGGGCGACAATGCCGCGGTTTGTGGAGATGGAGCGGGATTTCGGCAGCCTGATCCGCGCACTGCGTTCCACCAAGACCGTACCCAGTGAGAAAGCCAGTGGGGCCCGCTACGGCCTGTTTGCGACGCTGGCGGGTGGTATTGGGGAACTGCTGCAAACTCTGGAGCAACGTGTGCGTGCCGGCGGGGAGGTCCGCCTGGGGACACGGGTCACGGATCTGACCCCGCTGAACGGGAACGGCCATGTGCCAAGAGCAGCACAGGTCGATGGCAGTCTTCACTCACACCAGGGATTTCAACTCACCCTGGCGGATGGAACGCAGGCGACATTTGATGCGGTGGTGCTGACCATTGCCGCACCCCAGATCTCAAGCCTGGTGCGCACCTTTGCCGCCCAGGCCGCCGGAGCGCTGGCGGCCATTGAATACGCCTCGACGGCGATCGTTGTGACCGGCCACAAACTGGCCGATATCCGCCATCCCTTGGATGCCTTCGGTTTGGTGATTCCGGCCGCGGAAAAACGCAAAGTGCTGGCGGTCTCGTTTACCAGTCGAAAATTTCCCAATCGGGCACCGGCGGGCTGTGTTCAACTGCGGACGTTTGTCGGCGGGGCGATGCAGCCTGAACTGGCTGAACTGCCCGATCATGAACTGCGATCGCTGGTCCGCGGCGAACTGGAGTCTCTGCTGGGCGTCTCAGGCACCGAAGATTTCTGCGAAATCGCCCGCTGGCGCAAGGCGATGCCACAGTATCACGTGGGACACTTGGAACGCGTGGAGGCGATCGATCAGGACTTGTCCCGCCACCCGCGGCTGGCCATCGCGGGCAATGCGTACCGGGGCGTGGGAATTCCGGACTGCATTCATAGTGCCGAACAGGCTGCCGAACGTGTGTGGCATGGGTTGCAGCCATGAGCCAGGCCGTCATTCTCAACCAATTTGGCAACCCCACCGATGTGCTAAAGTGTGGCTCACGCGAAGACCGGGAGCCCGGTCCCGGCGAGGTCAGCGTGCGGATGCTGGCCAGTCCGGTCAATCCTTCGGATCTGTTGGTGGTCCGCGGACAGTATGGCGTTTTGCCGGAATTGCCTGCGGTGCCAGGGTTGGAAGGTGTCGGGGTGGTGGAAGCCACGGGTGGCGGGCTGCGCGGGTGGTCCATGCGTGGACGCCGCGTGGCGGTGATCAATCCGCGTGGCGGTGCCTGGGCCGAACGGCAGGTGGTGTCTGCGAACCAAGTCATCCCCCTCTCGTCGAAGCTGTCGCTGGAACAGGCGGCGACGTTCTTCGTCAATCCGGCGACAGCCTGCATTCTGGTGCGGCATGTCCTGCGGATTCCCAAAGAGGCGTGGCTCATCCAAACCGCGGCCGCCTCCACCCTGGGGCGGATGATTATTCGCCTGGGACGCCACTGGGGTTTCAAAACCCTGAACATCGTCCGGCGGCAAGAGCAGGTGGCTGAGCTTCAAGCGTTGGGTGCGGATGTCGTGCTTGTGCAGCCACGATTGGAGGGGATGGACGCTGCTCCGCACCTGCTTGCGGAACTGGTGCAGGCGTGCCGACAGCACACTGACGGCGCTCTATACGCACTTGATGCCGTGGGCGGACCGCTTGGCTCGGCATTGGTGCAATGTCTGCGGCCGGGCGGGCGGTTGGTGGTTTACGGCACGCTTTCCAACCTCCCGCTGAGCATTCCTCCCCGCGATTTGATGATGTGCGGCGGCCGGGTCGAAGGCTTTTGGCTGGGGCAGTGGATGAGCCAGCAAAGCTTGTGGTTCAAGCTGCGTCTGGTCCGCCAACTGACCCGGTTGATCCTCGACGGCACGCTCGGCGTCGAAGCCTTTCGGCACTATTCGCTGGCTGAAGTCCGCACCGCCGTGGCTGCCGCTGAGGAGCCTGGCCGCGTGGGGAAGATCCTGTTCCGGATGTGATTGGCCACGCAAGGCGTCGAATACTGCCCCGCTTTGAACCGAACAACCGTGAAAATGCCGAGCCACCCGTTGACCGAACGGGCTAGTTAGGATCGCGTCATCAATAACAGGGAGTTTTATGTCGGCGTGTTGAGGAGCACAGAACAGCAGTTTATTGAAAGAGCAGCGTCACCAAGGATGATCCCGGAGGGATCACAGCTCTTAGCCGGGGGTTGAGCGAAGTGTCGACAGACACGAAGCGACACCCCCGGAAAAGCAAGAGTGACGAACGCACCCCGGCAGGGGTGCCAGCACCGTTGCTCGCTGTATCAAATTGCGAGATTCCGGAACACCTATCGTGAAGCCATTCGCTCTGGCTCCACTGGCGGTGTCCCGGAATCACGCAAGGCATGCTGCGATCCCTCCGGGATCGGATCATTTCCTGGTTCCTAACCGGGGGTGTCGCTTCGCTCAACCCCCGGCTAAGAGCTTTCATCCCTCCGGGATGATCTTTTGGCATCGTCGCCCGGGAGAGTAATTCGTTCCAAGAATGCGACAGTTATTCTTTCTCCGACCCTTAGTGCCCATGCCGTGGATTCAAGGAGCACCACCAGCCGACCGCTTCAAATCGGCAACGCGGGGCTGCTATAACGCCAAGGAAGCTGATTCGAAGCAATTCTGGTGGCGGTGCCGGCCGATGAGATGCCGCAACACCGTCCAGGCTTAGAAGGATATGCGATGTCGATGATGGACTACGACCGCCGCCGTGGAATGGGAATTGGAGCGCGGCTCATTCCCCTGTTGCTGGGGTTGGCCGCCATTGGTTTCGTGATGATCAAGGGCTGCCAGGACGGACCCTTTGGAAGAAAGCAGGTCGTGGCAATCAGCCCGCGGCAAGAATCGGAAATGGGTCTGCAGGCGTTTCAGGAAGTGCTGAGCACCGCCAATACGGCCCCTCGTGGTCCACTGGTGGACGCTGTCCAGCAGGTCGCTCAACGGCTGATCAACGCCACGCAGTCCGAGGCATTTTTGACGGCGACCCAGACCAGGCCCATTGAATTTGAATGGCAGGTCGAAGTCATCAACAGCCACGAGCGAAACGCGTTTTGTCTGCCTGGCGGCAAAATCGTGGTCTACACCGGCATTCTTCCCATTGCCGAGACCGACGCTGGGCTGGCCGTGGTCATGGGACACGAGATTTCGCACGCCTTGGCACATCATGGCGCCGAGCGGATGGCCCAGCAGCAGATGGCGCAGTACGGCATGATGGCCGCCAGCGGATCGATGAGCGACATGGATCCGCAGCAGCGAAATCAACTGCTGCGGCTGATGAACGCCGGAGCCAAGTTCGGAATTCTGAGCTACGGGCGCGGACACGAAACCGAAGCCGACCACATGGGTCTCGTCCTGATGGCGGCGGCCGGCTATGACCCCGCGGAGAGCATCAAGTTCTGGGAACGGATGGAAGCTTCTTCGTCCGGCGGCAGCCCGCCGGAATTCCTCTCCACGCACCCCAGCCATCAGACGCGCGTGGCGGACCTGACCAACTGGCTGCCGGACGTTGAACCGATTTACGAGGCCGTGACGGACCGTCCGCCCAGCCGCGCGCTGCCCGCGCGGTGATCGATCTGGCGTCGCGACCTTGTCAGGCGACGGGAGATTCAACGAAAAAATGCACGGATGGCTGGCATCCGTGCATTCCGGCGTCGGTCACTTTCACATGGCGTCCTGACCGGTCTCGCCGGTGCGGATGCGGATGACTTCGGCGAGATTGGTGACGAAGATCTTTCCGTCGCCGATCTGTCCCGTGCGGGCGACACGGATGATGGTGTCGATGACCGGCTTGATGGCATCGTCTTCCACCACCACCTCCAGTTTCACCTTGGGCAGAAAATCGACCGTATATTCGGCCCCGCGGTACATTTCCTTGTGACCGCGCTGCCGCCCGAAGCCACGGACTTCGGTCACCGTCATCCCCTGCACGCCGGCGGCGGTCAGGGCGTTCTTCACGTCTTCCAGCTTGTAGTGTCGAATCACAGCTTCAATCTTCTTCATGACGGGATCCTGTGAGGGCGGAGCCTGACGGCGTGAGAAACCGTCAGAGGATGCAAGGCGGATTCACCTCGTCAATCCGACTCAACCGCGGTGCGGGGATGCGGGTTGATTGAGCGCGTCGCAGAAGTATAGTGCAGCACAGACAGTTACAGGAAGATATATCCTTCCTCGCCGTGCTGGCTGACATCGAGCCCCTGCAGTTCGTCCTGCTGGCTGACTCGCAGACCCACGACGAGGTCGATGACCTTGAGGAGAATCAGCGAGCCAACAGCACCGAAGACCACCGCGGCCAGGACGCTGACACCCTGATTGACCATTTGTCCGGCATTGCCTTCGAGCAGACCCTGCGGCTTGACAGCATTCGCAATGACCGCCCGTGTGGCGAACACTCCGGTCAACAGGGCGCCCAGGATGCCGCCGACACCGTGGACCCCGAAGGCGTCCAACGAATCGTCATAGCCGAACTTGTTTTTCAAATGGCAGGCGTAGAAGCACACCAAGCCGGCCAGCAAACCGAACAGGATGCCCCAGGCCGGGGTGACCATGCCACACGCCGGTGTGATGCAGACAAGGCCGGCAACAGCCCCGGAGCAAGCGCCGAGAATGCTGGGCTTGCCGCGCAGAAACCATTCCGCTCCAGACCAGGCGAGTACTCCAGCGGCAGCAGCCAGGTGCGTGGCCACGAAGGCATTGACCGCCAGCGCATTGGATGCCAAGGCGCTGCCGGCATTGAAACCGAACCAGCCCATCCAGAGCATCGTCGCTCCGATGTACGTGTAGGTCAGATTATGCGGCGGCATCGGCTGCTGCCCGTAGCCCAAACGCTTGCCCAGGACCAGCGAGGCAACCAAGGCCGACACTCCAGAGCTGATATGCACCACCGTGCCGCCCGCGAAATCAAACGCGGGGAATTTGGCAGAAGTATTGAGAAAATTGAAGATCCCAGTGTCCGACCACACCATGTGAGCCAGTGGACAATACACCAAAGTGCTCCAGGCCAGTGTGTACAGGACCATGGCGCTAAATTTCATGCGTTCTGCATAGGCCCCCGCTATCAAGGCGGGGGTGATGATGAAGAACATCATCTGGTAGACCATGTGCAGGCTGCGGGGCAGGGTGCCCACCATCGGCACGGTCGCCACGCCCTTGCTGGCGTCCCAGGAGGAGATCACGCCCCGCAGGAACAGATAGTCGCCGTTGCCAATCATTCCCCCTGTTCCAGGCATGTCAGCACCGAATGCCAGGCTGTAGCCCCACAGAGCCCACACCAGCGACAGCATGCCCATCAGGAACACGCACTGCATCATCACGCCCAGCACGTTTTTCTTGCGAACCAGCCCGCCGTAAAAAAGCGCCAAACCGGGGGCCGTCATCATCAGCACGAAGGCCGACGAAGTGAGCATCCAGGCGATGTCGGCTCCATTGGCGGCGGCCGGCAGCACCCGGTCGTCGGCATGTGCCGTTGAGGTTGCCAATACCAGTGCCGCTGTGCAGCATAGAGAGATTTTCCAACGTCTTGACATCAGTTGCTCCTGAGCGCGGAGAGTGCGTGGCCGGGGTTGTTTTTGACAATGGGGTATGAGTCGCCGCACAGAGATTAGGGGCAACCCTCCATTCAATGCAATCAGGCACCTGAACCTTCGGCCGCGACGGCCACCCGGACCAGGTCGGCCACCGATTCGACCCGCAGCTTTTTCATCAGGTGTGCCCGGTGCAACTCCACGGTTTTCACGCTGATGCTGAGGGAATGGGCGATGACCTTGTTGGACCTGCCGACGGCGACAAGTTCCAGCACCTGCCGCTCCCTGCGGGTGAGGACCTCCAGTCGGGCCAAGGCGGCAGTGCGCTCCAAGGCCAGGCGCTCGGACTGCTTGCGGGCTGACACATCCTCAAACGTGTACAGTCGGCAATCCTGTCCGTCAGGTTTGAGAGGCGCCGCAGGTTCCTCCACGACGGTCGTGCAGCGGCGGATGGTGCGTCCGTCCAGGAGGATGATTTCGTCGTCAAGAGTCACCCGACCGCTGACGCCCAACAAGCCGGCGGGTGCCAGCATCTCGGGAGGCCCTTGCACGCGCGCCCGGCAGAGAGCCTCGATCTCTGGTGCCGGCAACTTGCTGAGCGCTCGAGTCTCGAGCCCCCAAAGTTCGCCGAACCTTGGATTAAAATACAGCACGCGCCGCCTGTCGGGAGCGACGACAATCAGCCCCAATGGGACGGAGTCCGTGACGGACTTCAAGAGCGCCTGTGTGCGTTGGTTGGCGGCTTCGGCACGCTGCAAGGCCTGCGACTGGTCCCATTCGCGCAGCGCCCGCTCCACCGTGCGCGGCAGTTCCTGCAGCGAGATGTCCGACTTGACGATATAGTCCCGCGCACCAGCCTTGATGGCCTCGACCGCCGCGGCCTCGTCGCCGTGGCTCGTCAGCATCACGACGGGAAATGCACCAGCAGGAGTGCGTTCCGCCAGCAGGCTCCGGCCGTGACCATCGGGCAGGAGCAGGTCGGCGATCACCAGGTCGGGCACCGATTGCAGGATGGCGACACGTGCCGCCACGAGAGAATCCACCGTCGACAATTGAAACTCTGGATGCGAACGAAACGCCCGGCGAACCAGTTCGGCATGGCTCGGATCGTCTTCAACGAGAAGCACAGGTCGCGGCCTGTCGCCAGGGGTTGGCGTCCTGGTTGTGTCGAAGGGGTGCGTGAAAGCCGCCATTAAGTTTGATTCCGCGCCGCGTGGAACCAGGCCCGCCATGCGGCGGGAGAGGTCGGGCTCGTTCAGAAGATTTCACATGTGATTCGTGTCCAAGAAATTCGTCGTCGGGCGAAGTCATCGCAGTGAGGCATTCCAGCGCAACCAATACAAACCCAAGCTCTGCAGCATGGCTGAGAATAAGGAATAGTCCAGGGGTTTGACCAAATAGCTGTTGGCCCGCAGTTCGTAGGCACGCGCCACATCGCTCGTGGCATCGGATGTGGAAAGAATGATGATGGGCAACCGACCCAGCGATGACTCCTTCACCTGCCGCAGCACATCCAACCCGTCGACTTTGGGAAGCCGCAGGTCAAGCAGCATGATCTGCGGAGGCGGACTGGAGGCTTCGTGCGAATAGGCGCCGCGGTGGAACAGATAGTCCAGCGCCGCCTCACCGTCGGAGACATGCAGCAGGCGGTTCGCCACCGGATGGTGTTGCAGGCTGCGGCGAATCAACTCGACATGATCGGGATCGTCCTCCGCGAGCAGGATGACAATCGGCTCTTCGCGCATCGCGTCCTCCCGGCACCAGGGAAGATTGAAAGTGGCGGCATTGTACCGCCATGTCATCGGAGAAACTGCGCTGCCGATCAGAATTGCGCGAAGGCCGCAGCAAATTGTGATTTCAACTTTTGTTTGTCAATGTGGTGTGGCTGCTGAATGGCCGCCGCGGTCATTGAAGGCGTGCCTCGCAGGCGTGTATAAAGCCTCGCACGGTCACTCGGCAGTCATCTCGCTCGTCCTGTCCATCGGATCCCCCATGCCGCGCACAGCCTATCCCTCGTTGTATCAAATCAATACGCGCGTCGTGCTCAACGAACTTGGGCTGGACTTGAATCTCGGTCGCCAGGCCACATTGGACGACATACCCGACAGCGTTCTGAATGGAATTGCGGCTTTGGGATTTGACTGGGTCTGGTTTCTGGGGATCTGGCAGATGGGACCCAAGTCGCGCGCCGTGTCGCGGTCGCTGCCCAACCTCATGGCCGAGTTTCAAGCCGAGCTGCCCGACTTCACGGTGGAAGACGTCACCGGTTCGCCCTACGCCGTGGCCGACTTTTCGGTCAACACGGACTTCGGCGGTCCTGCCGCGCTGGCCCGGCTCCGCGCGCGGCTCAAACAACGCGGACTCAAACTTCTCCTGGACCTGGTTCCCAACCACGTCGCGCTGGATCACCCGTGGATCGAGAGCCACCCCGAGTACTTCATCTCTGGGACGGAAGCCGATCTGGCCCGCGAGCCCCGCAACTACATCCGCATCGAGACGCCGGCCGGCCAGCGGATCCTGGCCTACGGGCGCGACCCCTATTTCGACGGCTGGCAGGACACCCTGCAGTTGAACTACCGCCATCCCGGAATGCGCCAGGCGATGCAGGCGGAACTGCTCAAGATCGCGCAGCAGTGCGATGGTGTGCGATGCGACATGGCGATGCTGATTCTTCCCGAAGTCTTCCAGCGAACCTGGGGGGAGAAGTCACTTCCCAGTGACGGCACGCCGCCGGACGACTCGCAGTTCTGGCCGGAGGCAATCAGCAAGGTGCAGGCGGCGCGGCCGGGCTTCCTCTTCATGGCGGAGGTCTACTGGAACCTGGAATGGACGCTGCAGCAGCAGGGGTTCGACTATACCTACGACAAGCACTATTACGACTGCCTGAGGGAACAGCGGGTTGACAGCATCCTCGGGCATCTGCATGCCGACTTGTCATTCATGCAGAAGTCGACGCGGTTTCTGGAGAACCACGACGAACTGCGCGCCGCCGCGGTCTTTCCCGGTCCGATTCACAAGGCGGCAGCCGTCCTGACCTATCTGGTTCCCGGACTGCGGTTCTTCCATGAAGGACAGTTCGAGGGCCGAAAGTCGCGCGTCTCCATCCACCTGGGCCGCCGCCCGCCGGAACCGCCCGATGCAGGGCTCCAGGAATTTTATCGCCAGTTGTTGGATTGCCTGCGCCGCCCGGAAGTTCGCTTCGGGCAGTGGCGGCTGTTGGACTGTCATTCCGCCTGGGACGGCAACAACACCTTCCAGAAGTTTGTCGTCTTCTACTGGCAGGATGGCTCACGCCGGCTGCTGGTGGCGGTCAACTATGGTTCGACCTGGGGGCAATGTTACGTCCCGTTGCCGGCAGAAGGCCTCCGCGACCGCAGGATCCTCCTGAAGGATCTGCTAGGCACCGCGCGTTACGACCGGCAGGGAAACGAACTGGCCAACATGGGTCTCTACCTGGACATGCCGGACTGGGGCTGCCACGCATTCGAATTGCAGGACTTGTAACGCCTGTACTCCTTCCGAGGCGGGTTAAAGCGCTGAAAACCGAATTCGAAATTCGATATTTCTCCAAGTCTCGGCTATTCTACAGCACACGGATGTCGTGGCTCGGAAGGAGCAACGCGCGAACCCGCAATTGGCTGGAGTCGGACCGGTGATTCTGACGCAATGTCCATCCTGCCAGGCGCATTTCAAGCTCAACGACGAGTTTCGTGCGCGCAAGGTGCGCTGCCCGAAATGCCGGCAGAAGTTCCGCATTGAAGATGACGCTCCCGCGGTCGAAGACGCCGACACATTGAAACTTCCGCCGGGCGCTGCCCCTCCAGGGTCAGTACCGCCCGGCTCCTCGGTTTTGCAGCCACGACCGGCACTGCCGGTTCCGATGATGCGGCCGATCCCTCCCACCACCCCCCAC